>NZ_LMCO01000001.1:0-584474 GCF_001424825.1 Ensifer sp. Root31
GGAAGCGTTACCAACGCGGTAGCCGGACGAAATACGGTCCTGCGTCGTTTCCATCGAGGAATTGATCGAACGCAGCGTGGAGAGTGCGGCCATTGCCGAGTTGTTGGTCATAATAGAAGTCATGAGACTGTCCCTCAAATTTACAAGGTTACACGGTTGGGGACATGCCGGACTGAATACGTCTACCGGCAATGACGGACCGGCTTCATGCCACTCGGCTCCGCTCACTCAAGTGAAGGAAACCAAACCCGTCATGTGAAGGTGAATATCCCTCCCAAAGCTTGCGATTTCATTAAGGCGGAAGGATATTTTCTAAGCAAAATCCTATGGTTAACGGCACGTTACTTTGCCGCCACCCCGTCGCCCGCGAATGACTTCATCGACATCGCGTTTATTGGCAAACAATACGCAAATCGCTCAACAATCCCGCTTGGGGCAAGGTTTCTGCTTCAAAACAACACCCTGGAACATTGACGTTGCACAGGCTCGCGCGGTGACAACGGTTGCGCTTATCCCATGGAGCTTCCCTTGAACGCCCACACCATCTTCTCTTCCGCTTCGCGGCAGTATCAAAAAGGCCAGTACACCGAGGCGCTCGATACCCTCAATCAGCTGCTCGATCTTACCCGTGATGCCAAGACCTATGCGCTTCTGGCAAAGGTACTGCTGAAGCTCGGCTTCCGGAGCGATGCTGCACAAGCCTATCAGCTGGCCGGCGAAGAAGGCGGATTGCGTTCGGAGCATTTCCTGGCCGAGGCCATGAAGCTGCATTTCGCCTGCGGCAATGATGATCAGGCCTTAAGCCTCGGCCGGCCCTTGCTCGAGCAGGCAAAGACCGATCCCGAACTTGCCTACATCATCGTGACCTTGTTCCTGAAGCGCGACCAGGCCGACATTCTCAGCCCTTTCAAATCGACACTCTCGGCGAGCGCGCGGCAGGAACACCAGGTGCTGGCGGCAAAGCTGCTGACGTCGGATGTCGGAAACAACGATGATCGCGAGATCGTCACCAACCTGTTCCGGCGGACGCCATCGAACCCGGTCCTGCTGTCGGCTTATCTCGTTTTCATGCAGGAAGTGAACAACTTCAACGAAATCGAAAACTATGCGCAGGCGCTGGAGCGTGCGATCCAGGCGACCAACCGCAAATTTCTGCGCGCGGAAACGCCTTTCTACAATGTGCACTGGTGCCGCGATGAAAAGTTGAACCGCCTGGCCGCTGCGCTTGATCAGCCGTTCCCACCAACATTGCCCGAGGAACGCCGCAAGATGCAGCACGTGTGGGGCAAGAAGATACGGCTGGGTTACCTTTCGAACGACTTCTGGGGACCGCACGCGACGATGAAGCTCCTGCAAGCCGTGCTGACCTTGCATGATCGCGAGAAATTCGACGTGACGCTCTTCTGCTACACGCCGGAGAAACACCTCGCCGTTGCTGGCGAAGGGCGTCAGACCTGGGGCAAAATCGTCCGCATCGAAAACCTTTCCGACGAGCAGGCCGCCCAGACGATCCGCGACGAGCAGATCGATATCCTCGTCGATCTCAAGGGCCATACGATGAACAGTCGCGTTGCCATACTCAACCACAAGACCGCACCTGTGCAGGCGACATGGCTCGGTTTCCCCGGCACCACCGTCAACGTCGATCTCGACTACATCATCGGCGACCGTCACGTCCTTCCCGATGGCAGCGAGGACCACTACTACGAGCGGTTCTGCCGGTTGCCCGAGACCTACCAGCCGAACGACCCTGCCGGCCGGCCACGGCCGGCAGCGATGACACGCACGCAAGCGGGCCTGCCGGAAGATGCTTTCGTCTACGCATCGTTCAACGCCAACCGCAAGATCACCGTCGAAACCATGAAGGCATGGGCTGGGATCCTGCGCAGGACGCCTGACAGCGTTCTCTGGCTGATGTGCCCCAAGCCGGAAGCCCAGGCTCATATTCTTCGGCGTTTCCAGAGCTACGGCATCGCCACAAAACGCATTATCTTCTGCGCGAAGGTCGAGTACGAACAACACTTGGCGCGTATCCCAGTCGCCGACCTCGGCCTCGACACTTTCCCCTGTAACGGACACACCACGACGTCGGAGCAGTTGTGGATGGGCTTGCCGGTGCTGACGCCAAAGGGCACGCACTTCGCCTCGCGCGTCAGCGAAAGCCTGCTGCGCGCAATCGGCGTGCCGGAACTCGTTGCCGCCGATGTCGACGACTATGTCGGGCAGGCGATCGCCCTTTACGAGACCCGCGGCAAGGTAGCCGAATACAAGCAGAAGCTCGCCGACAACCGGCTGCAGATGCCGCTCTTTGATGCGGAACGCTTCTGCCGCCACCTCGAGCAGGCCTATGAGGCGATGGCCGACCGCGCGAAGAAGGGATTGGAGCCTGCTCTCATCGACGTGCCGGCACTGCCGGTACGTACAGGATCGTTCGCACAGTAAAGTCAGAAGGCGGGCTCAACCGCCGGCACATCATAACCCTCCTGAACCCCGCCCATCCGGCGGGGTTTTTCGTTCGGCTTTACGCAAGAACCGGCGCGTTGCTTACAGCTTAGCTCAGCGCATCAAACACAGCGCGACAAGGGCAAGACAACGTTTCAAACTCACCGGCTGGTGCCTGGGTCGATGACACTTGAGGATATTTCTGCAGCAGCCGCGGCCACGCACAGGAGACGGCGCGTGGCGACAAGCCAAGGCTGAAAGAACGAAGAGGAGCGGGTTCGCTGGTCAGCTGAACGAGCGTACCAGGCTGCCGACGAGCAGGTTCCAGCCGTCGATCAGCACGAAGAAGAGGATCTTGAACGGCAGGGAGATCGCCGTTGGTGGCAGCATCATCATGCCCATCGCCATGGTGATGGTGGCAACGATCAAGTCGATCACCAGGAATGGCAGCATGATGAGGAAGCCGATCTCGAAGCCGCGGCGGATTTCCGAGATCATGAAGGCGGGAACGACGGCGCGCAGGTCGACCTTGTCGTTGACGACGACGGTCTGGCCCTTTTCCTTGGCTATATCGATGAAGAGCTGCAGATCCTTGTCGCGGGTATTGGCGAGCATGAATTCGCGGAACGGCTCGGCGATGCGCGGCAGCGCTTCCGTTTCCGTAATCTGATTCTTCATCAGCGGGTCGATGCCGTCGCGCCAAGCGCGGTCGAAGGTCGGAGCCATGACGTAGAAGGTCATGAACAGCGCCAGCGAAACCATGATCATGTTCGACGGTGTCGTCGCCAGGCCCATGCCGGTGCGCAGGATGGCAAAGGCGATCACGAAGCGCGGAAAGCTGGTGACCATGATCAGGATGCCGGGCGCCACCGAAAGAACGGTCAGAAGGCCGAACGTCCGGATGATCCAGGAGGCGGCCGATCCGTCGATGGGCGTGTTCAGGATGTCAGAGGGAAAACTCTGGGCGCCGGCAATTCCGGACATCGCCATCATGGCGACTATGAAGGCGATGAGCCGGATCATTTAGCGAATCATTGAATGACGAAGGTTCTGAACATAACATTGGTTACGCGCCCATCCGAGCGCAGGTCAACCCGCTCCTGAATGTCATCCCGGAGATATTGAAAGCCGCGCGGCCCCTGGATCTGCTGCAGCGACACGGTTTTCAGATAGGCGGCGATATCCTGGTGTATCTGCTCGGCCATCGCCGGGTCCGGGACACCGTCGAACTGCAACGCCACCTCGAGCCGGATCCAGTTTTCCGAGGGGTAGGCAAGGTTCGTGGTGATCGGGTCAAGCTGGACGACGCCGTTGGCTTCCGTCGCGATCTTCGGAACGCCCTCCTCGCCGGTTGCGTTCGGAGCTGTGTCCTTGGTCGCCTCCACCTGCTCCTTGGGCGGCGGCGGCGCCAGCATGGCGCCGACCAGCCAGCCGCCGCCGCCGGCGACGAGCGTCAGGACGGCAACGATGGCGATCGTCATCACCTTCGACGGTGATTTCACGGGCGCGGCGGTATCGAATTCTTCCATCTTGCCATTCCCTGCCGATCAGATCGGCGAAATCAGGTCCATGATCTGCTGGCCGTAAGGCGGCTGCTGCACTTCGGTCAGGCGGCCGCGACCACCATAGGAAATGCGTGCCTCGGCAATCCGGTCGTAGGAGATCACGTTCTCGGAGTCGACGTCCTGCGTGCGCACGATACCAGCGACATTGAGGATGCGAAGCTCTTGGTTGACGCGAACTTCCTGCGAACCGCTGATCAGAAGGTTGCCGTTTTCGAGCACGCCGGTGACGACTGCCGCGACAAGCAGCTGGAGCTTTTCGGCCCGCTCGGTCGAGCCGTCGCCTTCGGTCTTGGTGTTCGAGCCGTATTTCAGGTCACCCGACCAGCCAAAGCTGCTGGCTTCCGACTGCCCGCTCGCGCCGATGTTGAAGCCGCTGGTGTTCTTGCGGCTGCGATCGGTCTTGTTGTCGAACGACGCCTTGTCGTTGATGGCGATCTCGACCGTCAGGATGTCGCCGACGTTAAGCGCGCGTGCATCCTTGAAGAGCGCCGACTGCTGGTCGTTCCAGAGCGAGAAACCGTTGGCGACATGGCGCGGCTCCTTGGGATACATCGCCAGCTGCGGTGTCTGGGTATATTGCAGACCGCTGCCGATCGGGCTCATGGCGGGGGCACGGCCGATCTCGTTGATGGCCTGGTTCTGACATCCTGCGAGGAGGCCCGCGGCCAATATGGCCGTTAGACGCATTTTCATGATGGTTCCTTCGAGGTGTTCGGATCGCTGGCACTCGAGATGATGTTGGTCAGGATGGCGGCCTTCTCGTCGCTCATCTCGCTGAGGATCAGCGACGACTGCCGCGCCGGCAGCTGCATGACGATCGCGGCGGCAATCTCCGGACGGACCAATTCAAGTTTGCCCGCGGCAGCATCCGGCTTCATCGTCTTGTAGATGCCGACGAGGCCAATCTCGGCCTGCTTGAGGAAGTCGTTGCGGCGCTTCAGCCAGTCTTCATACTCCTCGCGCCGCTTTTCGAGCGTCGCGATCCGGTCGTCGACATTCGCCTGAAGAGCCTCGAGTTCCTTGCGCTGCAGCACGTAGCGCTGGTCGCGGGCAGCATCGGCGATGTTGGTGCAGAACTGCTGGATTTCGTTGGCTGTGGCGTTGCTGGCGGGCGGCGCGGTGACGTCCTGGGCGAAGGCGCCGGGCATCGCCAGCATCGACGCGACGGCAACCGATGCGAGCAGGATGTTGCGGGATCTTCCGAGAAGGCGGTCGATGTTCATCATTGCAGGACAAGCTCCGCCTGAAGGGCCCCGGCCGTCTTGATGCTCTGCAGGATGGCGATGATGCCGTCCGGCTTGACGCCGATGTTATTGAGACCGGCAACGAGCGACCGCAAACTGGACCCATTGAGAATGGCGACCGTGCCGCCGTCGGATTGAGCATCGATGGTGGTGTTCGGCTCCATCGCCGTCTGGCCGCGCGCGAACGGCAGCGGCTGAACCACCGTCGGCGTCTCGCTGACCTCCACTGTCAAGGTGCCATAGCTGACGGCCACCTCGTTGACGCGCACGTCCTGACCGATGACAATCGTGCCCGTGCGTTCGTTGATGACGACCCTTGCAGGGACGTCCGTTTCGATGACGATGTTCTCGATCTCCGCCATCAGCCGCGCAAGGTCGGCCATCTTCGGCTTTTCGACGAGAACGGCCTGCGAATCCCGGGCTTCGGCGATGCGGCCGCCATATCGCGCCGCGGCATATTTGTTGATCGCCGCGGCCATGCCGACCGCGGTGGAGAAGTCGGGGTTGCGCAGCTGCAGCACGAGGTTGAAGCCGTCCTTGAATTTCGACGGTAGCTCGCGCTCGATGATGGCGCCGTTCGGCACGCGCCCTGACGTCGTGACGCCCTGGTTGAGCGTTGCCGCGTCGCCTTGCGCATTGAAACCGGTGACGACGACCGACCCTTGCGCGACCGCATAAATCTGGCCGTCGGCGCCCGAGAGCGAGGTCATCACCAGGGTACCACCGCGCAGGGAGGTGGAATCGCCAAGCGATCCGACGGTCACGTCGACGCGGCTGCCGGGGCTGGCAAAGGGCGGCAGGTTCGCCGTGACGAGAACGGCGGCGACATTGCGCGTGCGCGATTCTCCGCCCTGGGTCGAAATGCCGAGGTTCTGCAGCATGGCGCGCATCGATTGATCGGTAAACGGCGACGCGCGCAGGCTGTCACCCGTTCCCTGAAGGCCGACGACGAGGCCGTAGCCGATGAGCTGGTTGTCGCGGCCGGCCTGCAGCGAGGCAACGTCCTTGATTCGCGACGCGCCAAAGGCGGGCGTCATCGCTGTGGACAGCGCGACGGCCAGCGTCAGGAACCATTTGCAGGCAAGCATTTTCATTTCGCCACCACATGTATCGTGCCGTCGGCCATCACCGTTCCGGAAACGATAACGCCAGTATCAATGTTGCGAGCCCGGATCAGATCGCCGACCGCGGCGTCCTGAAGGGGCGAACCGGCCGCGCTGATGGTGAGACCACCATTGCTGAAGATCAGACGGACGGTGGAGCCGCGCTCGACCGCATATTGCTCGCGCAGCGCGGAGGCCAGGATGACGCGGCCGGGGAGCAGCGTGCGCTTGCTTACCTTGCCGTCGATCTCGCTCAACGTCCTGACATAACCATCCGTCAGATCGGGATTGGTCACATCAACGATCTCGACCCGGCTCGCGTCGATCGCTTCGCCTGGGTAAATCGTCTGCTTGGGGATGACTGCCGTCAGCCGTTCCGCAAAGCCTGCCGAAGGCGACAGGAAAGCGGCGGCGAGCAAAATGCCCGCCACCACGTGCCGCGCCCTTGGCGCGGAACCGTCCTTCTGAGCTGTCATTCCTGCGGCTCGGCGAAACGTCATGTTTGCCCCCTCTTCCGTTATCTGAGGTTCTTGCTCACCGTAGCCGCCATCTCGTCGGCGGCCTGGATAATCTTGGAGTTCATCTCATAGGCGCGCTGGGCCGAGATCAGGTCGGTGATTTCCTTGACCGGATCGACGTTCGACGCTTCGAGATACTTCTGCTTGATCAGCGCAAAACCCGGATCAGCCGGCGTGCCGACGATCGGCTCGCCGGAGGCCGGCGTCTGCTTGAACAGGTTTTCGCCCTGCGGCTCGAGACCCGCTTCATTGACGAAGTTGGCAACCGTCAGCTGGCCGATTTCCTGCATCGCCGGATCGTTACCGATGCGCACCATTACCTGGCCGGAGCTGGTGAAGGCTATTTCGGTGGCGTCCTGCGGAACGGTGACGCCCGGCACGACGGTGTAGCCGTCGATCGTCACCAGCTGGCCCTGGGCATTCTTGTTGAAGGCGCCCGCACGGGTATAGACCGTCTCGCCATCGGGCGTTTCGACCTGGAACCAGCCACGGCCGACCAGCGCGAGGTCGTAGTCGTTGCCGGTGCTGACCAGGCTGCCCTGGATATGCAGGTTGCGCACGGCGGCCGTCTGGACGCCGAGACCGATGATCGCACCTTCCGGAACGATCGCCTGGTTGGAGCGGTTCGGCACGCCCTGGGCGCGCTCGGTTTGATAAAGCAGGTCGGAAAACTCTGCGCGGGCACGCTTGTAGCCGGTGGTGTTGATGTTCGCGATGTTGTTCGCGATCACTTCGAGGTTCAGCTGCTGGGCGTTCATGCCGGTTGCGGCAATGGAAAGGGCCTTCATGTCTCGTTCCTTCAGATCTGCATGCGCGCGATTTCGAGGTAGGCGGTCACCACCTTGTCGCGGATCGCGATTGCGGTCTGGAGTGACTGTTCGGCGTTCATCACCGCATCGACGACTTCACGGGTGTTGGCCTGGCCGCGGATGCCGTCGAGCGATGCGCCTTCGGCTTTCTTCATCGCGCCGATAGCGTCGGTCGCCATGTCGCCGAGAACCGAGGCAAAGCTCTGGGATTGCGGGGCCGCCGGGGTGGCGCTGGCCGCACCGAAGACCGACGACGAAGAGGACGTAAGGCGGGTACCTTCGGCCTCTTTCATGACCGAAAATGCGCCGACAGAATTAATTGCGTCGATCATTATTGTGATGCTCTCAACAGGTCGATTGTTTGGGAAACCAGGTCGCGCGACTGCTTGATCGTCTGCAGGTTGGCCTCATAGGCGCGGTTGGCTTCGCGCATGTCGGCCATTTCAACCAGGATGTTGACGTTCGGCATCTTGACCATGCCCTTCTCGTCGGCGGCCGGATTGCCCGGGTCGAACTCGATGGTGAAGTCAGAATCATCGGTGCCGAGCCGCTCGATCTCGACGAGCGATGCGCCGCTGGCCCTGTCGACCTCGGCTGCAAAGCTGATGGTCTTGCGCCGGTACGGGTCGGCGCCGGGTGCGTCGCCGGAGGAGCGTGCATTGGCGATGTTTTCGGAAACGATGCGCAGGCGGGTCGATTCTGCTTGCAGACCGGAGGCCGAGACCTTCATGGCCGAAGTCAAAGGATCCATGGTTGTTACTTCCGTACCGTCATGAGCATCATACGGTGAAACGCTTTGACGAGCCCGGCACTGAGCTCGTAGTCGCGCTTGATCTCACCGGTCTTCATCATTTCCTGCTCGATCGCGACGCTGTTGCCGGATTGCTGGATCTGAACGCCGTCAAGCATGCCGACCTCAGCCACCTGCGAGGCTTCGAGGCTCTCGGTGAAGTGCGCCTTGTGGGTCGCGGCCATCTGGATGCCGGTGCTTTCCAACACGCTTTCGAACGGCTTGACGTCCTTGGCCTTGTAGTGCGGCGTATTCGCGTTGGCGATGTTGCCGGCCACCACGTTCTGGCGGACGGTCAGCCACTGGGCCTGCCGGGACGCGAGTTCGAAAAGCTGAATCGGTTGCATCAAAAGCTCCATGCTTGGTGATGCGAACCTAGGTCGGTAATCTTGCGTGGGACTTGTCGTCGGAAACGAGCTTGGTGCTGATGCCGGAACGCATCCAAAACACGCAGGACATTATCCATTGCGGACAGTGACGAACCCGCAACGGAGAAGAACGATCGGAAAATGGGGGCCGGTCAGTCGGCCTGGTAGACCTCGCCGCCCGACGTGATCATCACCCAGCGGCCATCGCGCTCTTCAAGCGTCGCCAGCCGGCTGTTGTCCGGCAGGATCGAACCGATGCGCACGATATACATGCCGGTCGTATCCTCGATCAGAGCCCGACCGTTGGCGACATGCATCAGCTTGAAGCCGGATTTGCCTGGGAATGGCTGCTCGAGCCCCTCCTTCGGAGCGGTCCCCTCGACGGCCGGGCCGCCGCCAAGGCTTGGAACGGTCGCCGTCGTCAGTTGGTCGATTGCCGCGACGGTTTCTCCGTCCATATCGGACATTGCCAACGGCGATACTGACAGGACGCTACGCGCTGGCTTCTCCGGCAGATCACGCGTCGAGCCCTGCCACAACGGCGGCATCGTGAACTTGTCCTGATTGAAAAAGGCGTACCAGGGAAAGAAGGTCGCAAGGGCCGCCAGCATGATGCCGGTTGCGGCCAGCGCCTTGTCGATCATCGGCATGCCGGATTCGCGCTTGCGCTGGCGGATCGTTTCGTCGGCGTCGTAGTCGGTCACACCCATCACCTCGGCCTCATCCCTGCAGCACCCGGCTGATTGCCCATTGCCGCGGCCTTCAGCGCACCGGCAAGATCGGAAAAAGCATCCTGCGTCGGCGGCTCGCTCGCCGTCTGTGTCAGCACGTCGTAGATCACCGGCACCTGCTTGATCGCCATGTCGAGATCGGGATCGCCACCCGGGCGATAGCCGCCGATCAGGCGCAGGTCGCGCGTTTCCTCGAAGCGGTGGATCAGCGCCTTCAGCCGCGACACCAGCTTTTCCTGGTCCGGCGTCCAAGCCTTGCGTGCCAGACGGGAGATCGACGCCAGCGGATTGATCGGCGGATAGCGGCCTTCTTCCGCCAGGCTGCGTTCGAGCACGATGTGCCCATCGAGAATGCCGCGCGTCGAGTCGGCGATGGGATCGTTGTGGTTGTCGCCGTCCACCAGGATCGAGATGATCGCAGTGATGGTGCCGGCGCCCTCAGCGCCGGGACCAGCACGCTCAAGCAGGCGCGGCAATTCGGTAAAAACCGAGGCCGGATAGCCGCGGGCGATCGGCGGCTCGCCTGATGCGGTCGCCACTTCGCGGATCGCATGGGCGAAACGGGTGACACTGTCGACGATCAACAGCACGTTGTCGCCGTTGTCACGATAGTGCTCGGCAATGGTGACGGCGGTCAGCGGCGCCATCTTGCGCAGCATCGGGCTTTCGTCGCTGGTCGCGACAACGGCAACCGATTTGGAAAGATTGTCGCCGAGCGTGTCCTCGATGAATTCGCGCACTTCGCGGCCGCGTTCGCCGACCAGCGCGATGACCACCTTGTCGAAGGCATCGGCGCGCGCAAGCATCGACAGCAGCGTCGATTTGCCGACACCGGAACCGGCAAAAATGCCGAGGCGCTGTCCGAGGCAGAGCGGCGAAAAGATATCGATCGCCCGCACACCGGTGCGGAACCCCTGCTCCACACGCTTGCGGGTCATCGACGGCGGTGCCGTGTTGGAAATCGAGCGGCGGACGTCGCCCTGCAGCAGCGGACCGAGGCCGTCGATCGGCTCCGCAAG
Organism: Ensifer sp. Root31; assembly: GCF_001424825.1. Lineage (NCBI taxonomy): Bacteria > Pseudomonadati > Pseudomonadota > Alphaproteobacteria > Hyphomicrobiales > Rhizobiaceae > Ensifer > Ensifer sp. Root31. Next base: position 10,590 of record NZ_LMCO01000001.1, read on the forward strand.
CGCGTTGATCGCCCGGCCGCACCATTGGTCGGTCGGCGCGATGCGGAAGGCGCCCTTGCGGATGACTGTATCGTGGATGCCGATCGAATCGCCCGGCTCGATCGGGCAGACGACCACGCGTTCAGGCTCGACGCGCACCACTTCGCCGAGATGCGTTCCAGTCGAACTCTTGTGCGCGACGAAATCGCCGAGCCGGACATGTCGCGACAGGCCGGTCACCGTATAGTGGCCCGGAGAGATCGTCTGGACGTGGCCGCCCGGCGCAATCGAATGTTCAGGTTTGGCGTAGCGTTCGACCAGGCCGGCAAGGGCAGCCAGCGATGTCGATGCGGCGCTCGTCTTCAGGCCTTCGCGTTCCATACCGTTTCCCGTCACGCCTTAGCGGCTGCCACCGAGCGTCTTGATCGCTTCGTCGAGCGACCCTTCGCTGTCACGCATCAGCGCGGTGATGTTGTCGAACGCGCGGGTGACCATGATCAGCTGCGACATTTCCGCGATGGCGTTGACGTTGGATTCTTCGAGGAACCCCTGCATGACGCCGACATCGAAGCGATCGACGACCGGTTCCGGCTGTACCGCCGGAAGCACCGCACTGTTGTCGAGGCGCATGAAGCCCTTGCTGAAGTCGGCCTGGTAGAGGCCGAGCGAGGCCACCGCGACACCGTTCTGGTGCAGGGCACCGTCGGCGCCGACGGTCACGTCGCCGCCCGAGCCATTGATCTGGATCGGCGCGCCGCCGGCGTCGAGAACCGGATAGCCGCGAATGGTGACCAGTTCGCCGGTTTCGGTCAGCGTGAAGCGACCGTCGCGCGTCAGCGCCGGACCCGAGGGCGTGTCGATCTGAAACCAGGCATCGCCTTTGACGGCAAAATCGAACATGCCTCCGGTGCGCGTCAGCGAACCGTTGCTGCTATTGAGGAACTCTTCGCCCTTGCTGACGTAGGAAACCTTGGTCGGCTTGGTATCGCCGAGCATCTGGTTGAACTTCACTTCCGTGCCGCGGAAACCGACGGTGCCCGAGTTTGCGATATTGTCGGCAAGTGTATTGAGACGCTTTTCAAGCGCCATCTGCGACGAAATCGCAACGTAAAGACCGGTCTGCACGTTCAGCGTCCCCCGAGTTTCAGGCTGTTGATGGACAGGAGCAGGTCGGAAGAGATGCCGTAGCCGCTCGACGCGCCGAAAACCGCAAGCGGGTCGTAACCGTCCGTTGAATTGTTGATTTCCCAAAGCGCCGTAAAGCGATCGAGAAAGTCCGTCAGCTTGGCCGGATCCTGGAAGTCCTTGAGGTCGATTGCGTCCTCATAGGCGGCCGCCTGACGGTCGACCTCGGTGCCGGCGAATTCGTCGGGCAGCTGCAGCGTGGTGCGCACCACCTGCGCCAGCGCCTCGTCGGCAATGATGGCGTAACCGCTTGATATCGACGGCGCCATGCGGGCGAAATAGAGCGCGAGCCGCACGCCGGCGTTCTCCTCGCCGGCACTCTGCTCGAGCGTCTGGCGGGCGTATTTGTCGACGACGCCCTTCTGGGCGCGATCGAAGGAGGTGGCCGCCTCGCCGTGAAGGGCGAAATTCAGCGATTCGGCCAGCTGCTTGTAGCGGCTGTCGGTCAACTTGTTGGCGAAGGCATCCTCGTTGTCGAAGCCCTCGGTCAAGACCTTGCGCATGAAGGCCTTGGCGTAGCCCATGTCTTCGAGACCGTGCGCCTTGATCGCATAGTTGTAGAGGCGCGTGTCAGCGAAAAACTGGTCGATCGTTTTTATGTCGCCGATCTTCGAAAGATAATATTCGGTCTCGCGGGCGACGTCCGGTTCCTCGGCGACGCGCTCCAGCGACTTGCCCAAGTCGGCCGTAATCAGCTTGTAGCTCGTATAGGTCGTGGTCACGATCGGTCGCCCTTAGCGGAGTGAGACGGGCGCGACTGGAGAGCCGGCCATAGCAAATCCTGACCGGATTGGCTTGCGCGAACCTGTTCCACCGCAATGATTTCCGCCGCTTCGACGGCCAGCCTCACGCAAGGAAGAAACCTTATCCCGTTAGACGAAAATGGGATCGTGTCAGGTATCGAAAATGAACATCATCATCGGGCTTCTTGTGACTTTCGGCTGTATTCTCGGCGGCTACGTGGCCATGGGCGGCCACATGGAAGTCCTCAACCAGCCTTTCGAACTGCTGATCATCGGCGGCGCCGGTATCGGCGGCTTCATCATGGCCAACTCCATGAAGGTGGTGAAGGATACCGGAAAGGCTCTCGGCGAAGCGTTTCGCCATAAGGTTCCCAAGGAGCGGGAGTATCTCGACACGCTCGGCGTTCTCTACTCGCTGATGCGCGATCTGAGAACCAAGTCGCGCAACGAGATCGAAAGCCACATCGACAACCCCGAAGAATCCTCGATCTTCCTGTCGGCGCCGACCGTGCTGAAAAACAAGGAACTGACGGCCTTCATCTGCGACTACGTCCGCCTGATCATCATCGGCAACGCCCGCTCGCATGAGATCGAGGCGCTGATGGATGAAGAAATCCAGACGATCACCCACGACAAGATGAAGTCCTACCACGCGCTGACGATCATGGGCGACGCCTTCCCGGCGATCGGCATCGTCGCGGCGGTTCTCGGCGTCATCAAGGCGATGGGCGCGATCAGCGAAGCGCCTGAGGTTCTCGGCGCCAAGATCGCCGCCGCACTCGTCGGCACCCTGCTCGGCGTGTTCCTCTCCTACTCGATCGTCGCTCCGCTGGTCGCGAACATCAAATCCGTCCGCGAAAAACAGAACCGGCTCTACATCATCGTCAAGCAGACGCTGCTTGCCTACATGAACGGCTCGGTTCCGCAGGTCGCGCTTGAATACGGCCGCAAGACGATTTCGGCCTATGAGCGTCCTTCGATCGACGCCGTCGAGCAGGAGATGATGAACCCCGGCGGCGGCAGCGAAAGCAAGGCGGCTTGATCCCATGACATCAGGAACACCGACAAACGTTCATCCCTTCGACAGGAAACTGCTGGCGCGCATGACCGGCGCGCTCGGCGACGACCGCGCGATCGGCCGGGTGGCGCTCGATCTCGGCCAGGTGTTCGGCGAATTCCTTCCCGACATCTGCAAGGCGGAAACCGGCCTCGACATCGCCATCGGCTATGCGGGCTTCCGCACCGGCCTGCGCAACAGCCTGATCGCCGAGCTCGGCAACGGCGTGCTGATCAGCGACATCTGCTTGCGCAACTGGTGCCCCGACTTTCTGATCAGCTGCGACAGCCCGATCATCATCACCATGGTCGAGGCGCTGTTGGGCGCGGAGCCGACCGATATCGAAGAGCCGCAACCGCGCACACTTTCCCCGATCGAAATCGACGTCGCCCAACCGATCTTCGAGAAGATCGCCGACGTGCTTCGCACCGCCGTCAACGCGTCGGGCGGCTTCGAGCCGATCGTTGCCCGCGCCCACAACAGTGCTTCCCGCGGCAAGCCCGACCCTGCGGTCGAGGACGTTCATGCGGCAGCGATCGACATGACGATCGGTTTCGGCCCTGTTTTGTCGACCTTCTCGATCATCGTGCCGCAAAGCGTGCTGTTGAAGACGCAGATCGTCTTTCCGAAGGGTGCCGGCCAGAACCGCAAGCAGAAGTCCGAATGGACCGAACAGATGGAGGAGCAGGTTCGCCGCTCCGCCGTCACCATCGAGGCACGCATCCGGCTTGAAAGCCTGACACTCGAGACGATCAGCCGCCTCCGGGCCGGCGACGTCATTCCCTTCCACGATGCCCAGGACGTTCGCGTCGACGTGAACGCCAACGGCCGCGATCTCTACGTCTGCGAGTTCGGCCGATCGGGTGCGAAATACACCGTGCGGGTCAAGGATACCCACGGCTCCGAACAGGACATCCTTCGCCACATCATGAGTTAATTCGGCTCGCCGTCGCCAGGCAGTAGGCCTGAGGCAAGCTTCAACTGGAATAGTTCGCACATGGCACCCAAGAAAGCACCAATCAACGAACAGGCCGCACTCGCTGTCGGAGACATGGAACTCGACCAGGCGATCGACGATCTGCGCGGTGTTCTCAAGAAAGACACGGACGCGCCGGCTGGCTTCGGCGCCGAGTTCGGCAGCGTAGACACGCTCAGTGGCGCAGGCGAATTCGGCGGCGACTTCGCCGCTCCGGCCGATGGTCTTGGCGCCTTTGGCGGCGACTTCGGTTCGGACACCTTTGGCAACGATCTGTCGGAGACCCCGGCCACCACGGATTTCGGCGGCGGCAGCTTCGGCGCCAGCGATTTCGGCGCATCGGACTTCGATGCCGGTGAAACCGTCACCGACACGCCGCCCGGCAGCGGCATGACCGCCAATCTCGACCTGATCATGGATATTCCGATCGATGTTCAGATCGTTCTCGGCACCAGCCGAATGCAGGTATCGGGTCTCATGAACCTGACCGAAGGCGCGACGATCTCGCTCGACCGGCGGATCGGCGAACCGGTCGAAATCATGGTCAACGGCCGGATCATCGGCCGTGGTGAAATTACCGTTCTCGAAGGCGACGACACCCGGTTCGGCGTCAAGCTCATCGAGATCAAGGGCAGCAAGAAGTCATAGAACCCAATCATTGGGCGAGGGATGAATCCATGATGGATTTCGAAAGTTTTGAGGCTCAGGCACTCTCCAGACCTCTCAACCAGACCGACAAGGCAGCAGCCGTTCTGCTCGCGATGGGCAAGACCGTCGCCGGAAAGCTGCTGAAGTTCTTCACCCAGAGCGAGCTGCAGGCGATCATCGCTTCGGCGCAGTCGCTGCGGGCCATCCCTCCCCACGAACTGGAAGCGCTGGTCAACGAATTCGAAGACCTGTTCACCGAGGGCGCCGGCCTCATGGACAATGCCAAGGCGATCGAGAGCATTCTCGAGGAAGGCCTGACCCCGGACGAAGTCGACGGCCTGCTCGGGCGCCGCGCCACCTTCCAGTCCTACGAAGCCAACATCTGGGACCGACTGCAGGAATGCGACCCGATCGCGGTTGCGCTGCAGCTGGCCAAGGAACATCCGCAGACCATTGCCTATGTCTTGTCGATGATGCCGTCGAGCTTCGGCGCGAAGGTCCTGCTGCAGCTCTCCGAAGAGCAGAGGCCGGATATCCTGAAGCGCGCCGTCAACATGAAGGACGTCAGCCCGAAGGCTGCGTCGATCATCGAGAACCGCGTCATGGAAATGATCGGCGAGATGGAAGCCGAGCGCAATTCCGCCGGTCCGACCAAGATCGCCGAGGTGATGAACGAGCTCGACAAGCCGCAGGTCGACACGCTGCTCGCTTCGCTCGAATCTCTCAGCACCGAATCGGCCAAGAAGGTTCGCCCGAAGATCTTCCTCTTCGACGACGTTCTTTACATGCCGCAGCGCAGCCGCGTTCAGCTGTTCAACGATGTCTCGACCGACATCATCACCATGGCGCTGCGCGGTTCGACCTCGGACCTGCGCGAATCGGTGCTCGCCTCCATCGGCGCACGCCAGCGCCGCATGATCGAATCCGATCTTGCCATGGGCGATGCCGGCATCAACCCGCGCGACATCGCCATCGCCCGCCGCTCGATCACCCAGGAGGCGATCCGCCTTGCCGCAAGCGGCCAGCTGGAGCTGAAGGAAAAGGAAGCGCAGGCCGCCTGATCCATCCGGTCGCCGGGTATCCTTTCAAGGACCGGCGCTAAGCCTGATCGTAGAACCACAACGCGGGCCCTTGGCCCGCGTTCCTGTTTTGGAGAGATCGACGGCCCCCGCATTTCCTGTTGACCCGGCATGATTGCCCCCGCGAAGCCCTTGTCTGCCCTAGTTTCCGGGTTCACTACAAACAGCGCAAGATCAGCGCTGTCTTGTGGAAACCGGTCGGGAGATTTCCTGTCGCATGTCGGACGATCAGGATAAGGACAGCAAAACAGAATCCCCGTCGGAGAAGAAGATCTCCGACGCCGCCGACAAGGGCAACGTGCCCTTCTCCCGCGAAGCGACCACCTTTGCCTCGACGGTGGCGATCTACATCTTCTTCGTGTTCTTCCTGACCGACGGCGCCAGCACGGTTGCCGCGGCGCTCAAGGACATTTTCGAGCAGCCGGAAGCCTGGCGACTGAACAACGCCACGGATGTCGTCGCGTTGATGACGCACCTCGCGTGGAAGTCGACAGCACTGCTCGTTCCCGTCTTCGTGCTGCTCATCGTCTTCGGCGTCGGCTCGTCGATCTTTCAGAACCTGCCGCGTCCGGTGCTCGATCGCATCCAGCCGAAGATGAACCGGATTTCGCCGATGGCGGGCCTGAAGCGCATCTTCGGCGTTCAAGGGTTGGTGGAGTTCGGAAAGTCGCTGTTCAAGATCATCGTCGTGTCGATCTTCGTCGTGCTGGTTCTCTGGAACGACTACTTCGCGACGCTCGATCTGATGTTCTCCGATCCGGTTATGATCTTCTCGACGATGACGTCCGATCTCAACCAGGTGATGATCGTCATCATGCTGGCCACCGCCGTTTTGGCGATCGCCGATCTCTTCTGGTCCCGTCACCATTGGTACACCGAACTGATGATGACCAAGCAGGAAGTAAAAGAGGAGATGAAGCAGGCGCAGGGCGACCCGATCGTCAAGTCGCGCCTGCGCTCAATGCAGCGCGATCGGGCGCGCAAGCGCATGATTTCATCGGTGCCACGGGCAACCCTGGTGATCGCCAACCCTACCCACTATGCCGTTGCCCTGCGTTATGTCCGCGAAGAAAGCGACGCACCGGTGGTCGTTGCCCTTGGTCAGGACCTCGTTGCCCTCAAAATCCGCGAGATCGCAGAGAAGAACGGCATTCCCGTCTTCGAGGATCCACCGCTTGCACGCTCCATGTTTGCACAAGTCTCGGTCGATAGTGTGATTCCACCCGTGTTTTACAAGGCAGTTGCCGAACTCATTCACAGGGTGCATGCGCAATCGCAACCAAAACGGATGACGTAACGCCGATGAAAAAGTGCGAATTCTCCGAGAGACGGGAACAGATAGTAGCCGAAGCGATCCGCCCAGTGGCGACCGAGTTGCGTCTCATCGACGCCGCGGATTTCATCGCTCTCCTGCGGTTCGAATCCTATGCCAGCCTCGCTGACCTCGTTGAATCGGCCGCCGAGCTCTATTTCCTGCCCGGAACGGTCAATTTCGGTCTCGGCGGAAATTACAATCTGGATTGGGACAGCGAGCCAGAAATCGTGCTCGATCTCGAGCTCAAGCCGCGCGGCGTCACCATCTACGTACGCCTCTCGCTGGGCAACGACACCGCCGGCATCGAGATCAGCCACATCACCTTCCAGAACCCGTCGGCGGATCCAGACGAGAACACGGCCTTCCTTGCAAAGAGCCTGACCGAAGCGAAGTTCATCAAATCCTATGAACTGCCTCTGGCGTGTTAGAGCGCTTCCGGTTTAAACGGAGCCGTAGAAACGATCTATATTATTGTTTTTACGCATTTCCTGACGGAAAACCGCTACGCACTTTTCCTGGAAATGCTCCGGGTCGCCCGATCTTCAGCTGATGTAGCCGAGGCGAATAGCCTTGGCGATCGCCTGAATACGGTTGACCGAATCGAGCTTGGTCGTGGCGGCGCCGAGATAGGCGTTCACCGTGTGGACGGAGAGCCCCATCCGTTCGGCGATCTCTTCGCTGATATGGCCGTCGCCGGCCATCTGCAGGCAGGCGATCTCACGATCACTCAGCGTCTCCGGCCGCACCATGCGCTTCTCGTCAGCCGCCAGAAGGTCTGTCATGATCGTGCAGCTACGGCCATGCAGATCAACCACCTGCTCGGTCGTCGCTTCGACATAGCTGCCGGCGAAGACCACATATCCATTGCCCTGCGCACCGAGCCGCACGGGAAAGGCAATGCCGGAATAGGGTAGCTTGCGCGCTTTCAGACGGTGGCCGAAGTGCCCGAACTCGAACATCTCCGCCGCCTGATGTTCGCCCGAGCCATTCCAAAGCACCGGCAGCAGCGATGTGTCGAGATGGGCCGTCAACTCGTCGCCGTAAAGAGTTATGAGATCATGCGCGTTCGCTTCCGAGGAAACTCCCCAGTTGTCGAGCACGCAGGTCAGCTTGCGCACCGCGCCCATACCCTTGCCGTTGAGCCGCAGGACGGCGAAATGCTTGGCGTTGATCTGACGCTGCATCGCCTGCAATCGTGTGATCAGAGTGGCCGCGCGCGCCGCCCTGCCGCTACGGCTGTGCCGCTGGTCGTCGTCGTTGCGTCCACTGGCGAGGAAATGGGTCATCAGTCTCGCCCCTCAGACCAGGTTGTTGCGGACGGCATAGGCGATCGCCTCGGAGCGGGTTCGCGTGGCTGTCTTTCGCATGACGCTGGTGATGTAGTTGTTGATTGTGTTGCGGGAGATCCCGAGAATGACGGCGATCTCTTCGCTCGTCTTGCCCTCGGCGATCCAGGACAGGCACTCCAGTTCACGGTCGGTCAAGTCGAAGTCGCGATCGTGCCGCACTTCGGCGCGTGTGGTGAAGCTTGCGAGGTATCCAGCAAGCAGGGTCACATCGCGCAGGCTCTCCTGCGACAGGATCACATCCTCGGGAACGAGCAGCATCAACGAGAAGCGCAGCCGTCCGACATTGAAGGTGACCGCGCAATATTCGCGGCTGATGCCCCGTGGCAGGTCGATGTCGTCGGGCAGCGAATAGAACACTGGCTGCAGCACCGAGAGGCATTTTTCAAGCTCGGTCGTCTTGGCATGAAGTCCGATGATGATGCCCGAAAGCCGTCTGACGATGTCGAACGGCCAATCCGAGCAGACGACGAAGTCGAGCCCGTTATCCTGCGAGAGATCGTATCGCGCCAGGAGATAATGGCTCGCGCCAACATATTCGGTCAGCGCCGCAAGCCCGCTTCCCAGGTTGGCGCGCCCCGCCATGTCGCCCAGCCGCCGAAACAACTGATCACGCGTAAGCCCACCACCGCGTAGGCGTGTCGACGCTGTCGGCAAAGGCCAGACAGTTATGTCTGCTTGCGAAATGTCCATGATGTCAGCCCCCGTGCCGGATTCACCGCCCTGGAACCTGCGCTTGCACTGTCGCCGCCAACAGCCGGCCCAAGCCGAATATCACCACCAGTCGCAATTCAGGACGCGAATCAATGTTAAAAATGTACATCCGTCCTCAAAAAAAACCATCGTCATCTTCTCGCTATTTACTTCACCACCCTTTCATGAAACGATTCGCCGAGATGCTGCTTCAGCATTGTCCGATCCCGGGCACCACGCAGCACATGTTTTGACATAGCGTTGATATTTAAAAGAGTTTTGCCGTTCGAATTGCCCCTGCTCCGCTGACGCACCGATTTCGCGCAGCGCTGGGCGGCTCGCTGAGCACAAATTCAGCCCAAATCTCGTCATTCACCAGAGTCAGAAGAAGCTTCGAACAGGGGCGAATTTTACTTTCGACTGACGCCTGTTGCGAAAATGCATCAATTATTCACTCGAACAACCGCAGTCTATCAATATATAAAACTCGAATACGTCGAGAATTATTATCGAATAACCCAATTTATATTCCAATTTATCTGTGTATTGACGATGGCAGACGCAGTAAACCGGCCCACCTTCCGCACCCGGGCAGCAACGGCGGAATCTAAAAATTAAGATCTCGTTAAAGTATTACAATCGCGGGCCGCACCCATGACTCGGGCGACGGCACAACGATTCTTACCGTGGATTCAGCGGCCGATACCGGCAACCGCCGAGACTCGCACAATATTTGCACGGGACACGACGGCAAGAGCGCTGCACCCGCAACGCCTGCGAAACGAAAAATCCCGCCGATGCGGCGGGATTTGTCACTATCAGACGATTTCTGTGTGTGATCAGGCGGCTTTCTCGAGAGCCCATTTGCGCAGGATCTTTGCGGCGCGCTCTTCGCTGATCTCGACCATGCGTGCAAGGCGCCTTTCCGGTCCTTCCTTGACGCGACGGTTGAAGGCGCCTGCGTCTTCGCCCATGCTGAGCAGATCGTCGGTGCTGTCGAAGCCGAAGTCGGAGCCGAAGCCGTCCATGAGGGCGCCACCGGCACCTGCTGTCGCAGGGGAGAAATCGGGCAGTTCGAGACCGGCGGATTCGTTGGCGAGCTGGCCGGAGCTTCCGCCAAGGCCGAGCTGCCGAGCCAGCGGCCGCATGCCCATCCAGACCACCAGGAAGGCGACGACGACGAAGGCGAGCGCGTTGATGATGCCGCCAAGATTGCGCGTCAGCGTCTCCATGAGACCCGGACCCGAGATGGCCTGGTCAAGCAACTGCGTCTCGACGAAGTCCATGGCGTTCAACGTCACCACGTCGCCACGGTTCGCATCAATGCCGGCGGCTGACGATACGATCTTCTGCATCTCCTGAAGATAGGCATCGATCTTTGCCTGATCGACCGGCTCACCGACCATGGCGGCAAGGCGGCCGCGATTGACGACCACCGCAATCGACAGGCGCTCGACCGTGTAGCTGTTCTTCACGGTGGCGATCGTCTTGCTGTTGATCTCGTAGTTGGTCTGTTCTTCCTTCTTCTCGGCCTGGTCGTTCGACTGCGGGCCGGCACCGCCGCGCGGAGCGGCCTGCGGGATGTTCTGCTGTACGGTTGCGGCATTGTCCGGCTGCTGCTGGCTGGACTTCTGCTCTTCCTTGGTGACACGGGTGGAGCGTTCGACGCGCGATTCCGGATCGAACATCGTTTCCTGGATCTGCTGCGTGTCGGTGTTCAGACGAGCCGTAACGCTGGTGCGGAAGTTGTCCATGCCGAGGAATGGGGCGAGCGCGTTGTCGATCTTCTTCTCAAGCTCGGTCTGGACATTCTGCACCACGCCCAGCGACTGGTTGAGGGCGCTGTTGGCCGGATCGTCGCCAGAGGCGAGAAGCTGGCCGGTCGAATCGAGGATGGTCACGTCATCGAAGTCGAGCCCCGGTACGGACGAGGCGACGAGATGGCGGATGGAGGCTGCGGCATTGCGGCCGACCGTGGCGCTGGCGCGGATCATCACCGAGGCGGTCGGGTTCTGGTCTGCCTTACGGAAGCTGCCACGCTCAGGCATCACGATGTGGACGCGGGCGGCGGCGATACCGGAGATCTGCTGGATGGTGCGGCCGATTTCGCCTTCAAGCGCGCGAACCCGGGTGACTTCCTGCATGAAGGAGGTCAGACCGAGCGAGCCGACATTGTCGAAGAGTTCGTAGCCGGCATTGGCGCTGCTCGGCAGGCCGCGCTCGGCCAGGAGCAGACGGGACTTGCCGGTCATGCCGACGGGAACCTGGATGCTGCCGCCATCCGCACCGACGTTGAAGTCGATGTTGGCTTCTGCAAGCGCAATGCTGATTTGAGTGACGTCGCTTCGCTCAAGCCCGACATAGAGCGTCTCGAACGATGGCCTGTTGACGTAGATACCGGCCCCCAGGACCATGCCGACAGCGACAATGCCGGCGGCCGCCAGCGCTATCAGCTTGCCTTGCCCCAGACTGGCGAGGTTCTTCGTGAACATCGAAAATTGATTCAACAGACTCATTCTGTTTCCGCACCCAGTATCGCAGGACATTCGAGCCGGTCATCCGACGAGCGCCCTGCGCAGTTCCAACATTTTGGGTTTGGTGGGTGTCGCGTGCCCCGCAACGACTTCCAACACACACGAATCCATCAGCCCCGATCGGGACCGTAGGAAACGAAACTTGCGCGAACTTGGCTTTCGCCGCCAGTCTCGGGGAAATCGGGGGATATAGCTGTAGAGAAATCTGGCTGCACCGACGGACGATGCAGCCCAAAGGCCAGAGCGCTTCCATCTTAAAAGAGCGCGTCCATCTTAAACGGGGCGCGGAAACGCTCTCTTTGTTTTTACGCGTTCCCTGACGGAAAACCGCTCCGCACTTTTCCTGGGAAGGCTTTAGAACGCCTCAAAGTCGCCCGCCGCCTTGGTCAGCGGCTGCGAATGGCCGTGACGCAACATGCCGTTGCCCAGCGCCTTCTTCATGTCGGCGAGCTTGACCAGGCTAACAGCCGTGGTCACGTCGACGAGGCAGGTATCGGGGATCACGGCGGTGATCGTGTCGATGAACTCGGCCAGGCCGCGGGTCTTCTGCACGGCCAGATCGATGCCCTGCAGCACCATCATCTCGTCGCGATTGTCGAGTGCCGAGGCGCCCCGACCGCCGAGCAGCTGAGGCTCGATCCGTTCGATGAGATAGGCGACGTCGTGAAGTTCGGTGACGACGCGCATCAACACTTCGGGCAGCGATTCTTCCACGTGCGGCATGTGGCCCTGGTAGTCAGTCTGCATTGTCGGTTCTCACGTGGTTTTTCTGACGATAGTGCAGGCGTGTGGTTCGCCTGCGGAGCATGCCCCGCAGGATCAGAAGAATTCGATGGAGCTTTCGACCGGACGTGGCGCGATCACCGGGCGCTCTTCCAGCTGGACCGTGCGCTGGGTTTCCACCCCTGTCAGTGCGTACTGACGGGCGCGTCCCGACGACGGCCAGTATTCGAGCTTGCGGCCGTGTTCACCGCCGGTGCTCTCGCCGACGATGCGGATGCCTTCGTCAAGCAGGAACTGCCGGGCAAAGGCGGCATTCTGCTCACCGACATTCGAAAACCGGGCGATGGTCTTGGCGCCGCCGAAGATCTTGGCCTCGAGCCGATCACGCCGGGCGCCCTGCTTCAACAGACCGTTGATCAGCAGTTCCATGAGATGGACCCCATAGCGGGTCGCATCGCCGCCGGAAGCGGGCGACGACGCCGATCCCGGCAGCAGGAAATGATTCATGCCGCCGACTCCGACCACGGGATCGCGCATGCACGCGGCCACGCAGGAACCGAGAATGGTCGACAACACCACATTGGGATCGTTGAAGACCTTGTACTCGCCCTGAATGACATGCACGCGCTTGCCGACGGCTTCCATGTTCATTTCAATGCCCCAAATACGGCTTCGATCGCGGCCTTCATCTTTTCGATCGTGAACGGCTTGGCCAGCACGTTGTTGGCTCCGAGCGCTGCCGCCTTCTGGACCAGCGCGCGGTCGCCCTGCGCCGTCAGAATGATGAAGGCCGCCTTCTTGGTAGCCGGGTTCGACCGCACTGCCTGAAGCAGGCCAAGGCCATCCATCTTCGGCATGTTGAAGTCGGAGATGACAAGGTGATGCGGGTTCTGGGCCATGATCTTCATGCCCTGTTCCCCATCACCGGCGGCGGTGATCTGCTTGAAGCCCAGCTGCTGCAGGGCGTCGCCCAAAAGCAGGCGGCTCGTGACCTGATCGTCGACGATCAGAACTTTTATTTTTTCGGCGATGGACATTATTCGCTTCCTTCCTTCCGGAACGCCGCGGTCTTCAGTATCTCCTCCCCGATGGAACCGAGGGGGAGCTGCGTTTCGACGGCGCCCAATTCATAGGCAACTCTCGGCATACCGTAGACGACACACGTCTTTTCGTTTTGTCCGAAGGTCTTTGCCCCGGCATGCCGCATTTTCAGGAGACCGGATGCGCCGTCACGGCCCATGCCAGTCAGAATGACGCCGATCGCATTGCGACCGGCAAGTTCGGCGACCGAATCGAACAGCACGTCGACCGAAGGACGGTGGCCGTTGACCGGATCCCGATCGACCAGACGGCAGCAAGGCGCCGTCGGATTGGAGACCTGCAGGTGGCGCTCGCCGCCCGGGGCCAGATAGACCTTGCCGATTTCGAGGCGTGCGCCATCGGTTGCTTCCTGCACCGTCGGTGCGCACAGGCGATTGAGCCGCTCGGCAAAGCTCTTGGTGAAGGTGTGCGGCATATGCTGTGTGATCACAGTCGGCGGGCAGTTCGGCGGGAACTTCTGCAACACGGTGATCAGGGCCTCGACGCCGCCGGTGGAAGCGCCGATGGCGATGATCTTGCGCCCTGCCCGATATTCCGAGGCACCGTTGACATTGGCCGCCGTCGGCGCTGCCGCCTTGTTGCCGGTGATGATGAACTTTCGCTGCGAGCGGGCTGCGGCCTTCACCTTGTCGATCAGATCGCCGAAGGGGTTCGGATCGCCCGGAAGGGGTTTTCCGACGCAATCGAACGCACCGATTTCAAGTGCTGCAATCGTCGCCTCGGCACCCTTGTGTGTCAGCGTCGAGACCATGATGACCGGCATCGGGCGCAGGCGCATGATCTTGTCGAGGAATTCCAGGCCGTTCATGTTCGGCATCTCGATGTCGAGCGTGACGACATCGGGATCGAGCTGCTTGATCGCCTGGCGCGCTTCCATCGCATCGGCCGCCTGGCCGACGACGGTCACGCCGGGATCGGAATTGAGAACTGCGGTGATCAGGCCACGCATGGTGGCGGAGTCGTCGACGACGAGAACGCGAGCGGGTGCGGTCATGCCCGTCCTCCATGAAACTTGCCGGTATGGCGGTAGGTGGTGATGCCGATATTGTCGAACTGCGACTTGGCGTCGCCCGACACGCGCTCGGAATGACCGATGTAGAGATGTCCATTGGTGCCGAGCATTCCGGCAAAACGCGACCAGATCTTCATCTGCGTCGGCTCGTCGAAATAGATCACCACGTTGCGGCAGAAGATGACATCGAACGGCCCCTTGAACGGCCATTGGGCCATCAGGTTGAGCTCGTTGAAGGTGATGAGCCGCTTGACGCGATCGTCGATCTGCCACTTGAAGCGGCCGCCGGCATTGACCTCGTCGAACCATTGCTTGCGCATGGCCGGATTGACCGTTTCGAGCGCGGTGGCATCATAGGCGCCGGCCCGTGCCAGCGTCAGGATCTTCGGGTCGATATCGGTCGCGAGAATGCGGAAGTCGTAATCGGCCGCGTTCGGCAGCAGCGACAGCACCGTCAGCGCGATCGAATAGGGCTCCTGCCCGTCCGAGCACGCCGCAGACCAGATACGCACGCGACCGCCGGCCTTGGCGCGGGCAATCAGCTCCGGCAGAACCTCCGTCTTCAGATGCTCGAAGTGATGATTCTCGCGAAAGAAGCGGGTGAAGTTCGTCGTCAGATGCGAGAGCATGTCGCGGCGGGCGGCAGCGCCTGCCGGCGAGGAGACCAGCTGGCAGTACTCGCGGAAGCCCTTGAGACCGAGGTTGCGGATGTGCTTCGACAGGCGGGAATAGACCAGCGATGCCTTGGTCTCGTTGAGATAGATGCCGGCATCGGCATAGATCATCGCTGCGATTTCACTGAGATCGCGGCGCGTCAGCGGATACTCACCGCTTGCCAAACATTCATCGGGCGACTGCTTCTGCTCCAGAATGGCCTGGTTTCTCATGCTGCTTCCCTTTCTTCCTGCGGGAAGACAGATTCGAGTTCTATCAGGCAGATCAGCCGGCCTTCGATCGCGAGCACGCCGCGGGCGAAGCTCCTTTCGAATTCGGACGAGATGACATCAGGTGTCGGCTGGATCTTGTCATCGGTAATCGTCAGTATGTCGGAGACGGCATCGACCAGCAGGCCGACGACCTGGTTCTTCACCTGGGCGACGATGATGACATGGCGGACGGTCGGCTCGGCCGGCTTCATGCCGAGGCGTGCCGACAGATCGATGATCGGCAGCACCGCGCCGCGCAGATTGATGATGCCGAGCATATAGGCCGGCGCATGCGGCATTGCAGTCGCCGGTGTCCATCCGCGGATTTCGCGCACGGACATCACGTTCACGCAGAACTCCTGATCGCCGACGCGGAAAGCAATCAGCTCTCGTCCGTCCGTGGTCAGATTCCTTGCGGCATAGGTCATCGCATTCATCCAGCAGCAGCGAGAGACATTTCAGCCTTCAGCGAATGGCCACGCGAGGCGGCCACGATCGTGTCGACATCGAGGATGAGCGCCACCCGACCGTCGCCAAGAATGGTCGCCGCAGCGATGCCCGGCACGTGGGTGTAGTTGGCCTCAAGGCTCTTGATGACGACCTGGCGCTGGCCCTGGATGGCGTCGACCATCAGTGCGCGCTGGCCGCCACCTTCGGATTCCACCAGAAGTGCGACGCCTTCGACCGGGTTTGCCTGGCTGGCGCGGAAGTTGAGGATGCGACCGACGTCGACCAGCGGGCAGAAGGAGTTGCGGATCGATATCAGCCGCTGGTTGGAGCCGAACGAATGGATTGCGGCGGCTTCCGGCTGCAAGGTCTCGACGATCGCCGTCAGCGGCACCACCAGCGTCTGGTTGGCGACCGTGACCACCATGCCGTCAAGCACGGCGAGCGTCAGCGGCAGGCTCATGGTGAAGACCGAGCCGTGGCCGGGCTTCGAGGAGATGTTGATGCGGCCGCCGAGCGCCTGGATCGAGCGCTTGACCACGTCCATGCCGACGCCGCGGCCGGAGATGTCGGAGATCTTGTCGGCGGTGGAGAAGCCGGCGTGGAAGATCAGGTTGTCGATCTCCTCGTCGGAGAGATTGGCATCGGCGGCGATCAGATCGTTGTCGATCGCCTTCTGGCGCACCTTCTCGCGGTTGATGCCGGCGCCGTCGTCGGCAAGCTCGATGACGATGCGGCCCGACCGGTGCTTGGCCGTCAGGCGCACGGTGCCTTCGGCGCTCTTGCCGGCGGCGAGACGCTTCTCCGGCGTTTCGAGGCCGTGATCGACGGCGTTGCGGATCATGTGCGTCAGCGGTTCGGCCAGCTTGTCGATGACCGTCTTGTCGACTTCGGTGTTTTCGCCTTCGGTGATGAGACGGACAGACTTGCCGGTCATGTCGGCGATTTCGCGAACGATGCGCGACATGCGCTGGAACACCGGCTTTACCGGCTGCGCGCGGATCGCCATCACCGAGTCCTGGATCTCGCGGGTGAGCTGCTGCAGCTCCTCGAGGCCCATGTTGATCGACGAGGTGCCGTTGGCGTCGTTTTCGACCACGCTCTGCGACAGCATCGCCTGGTTGATCACCAGTTCGCCGACGAGGTTGATCAGGCGGTCGACGCGATCGAGATCGACGCGGATGGTCGGTGTCGCGGCGGATGCGGCTGCCTGCTGCGCGGCTGCGGATTGCGCCGCGGCACTGGCGGCGGCACCGGCCGACTTTTCAACAGGCGCACGGGCGGTCGACTGGGCCATCTGCAGCACGTTGCTGGCCGTGCCGGCGGCAGAGACGGCCGCATCGCGGATCGCCTGCCGGGCTGCCAGCTGCTCTTCTTCCTCGATCACGCCGACCGAAACAGCCGGCTCGTCGTCGAGGATCGAGAGGTCGAACGGCACCGGCTGCATCGGCAGCTCTTCGCTCGGAGCGGCTGTGTCATCGGAGACCAGCAAAATCTCGAGGTCGCAATCCCACTCGGCGAATTCGAACACGGTGCGGATCGCGTCCTCGCCCTTGTCCGTCTTCAACGAGATCTTCCAGGAGAAGTAGGCGGATTCCGGATTTAGGCGATCGAGCGCCGGAAGCGCGTCCATGTCGCAATGGATGCTCATCTCGCCAAGGCGGGAAAGGTCGCGCAGAAGCAGCGTTGCCTCGTTGCCCTTGGCGTAGAGATCGGATCTCGGCTTGAAGACGATCTCGTAGGTCGGCATCTCCATCAGCGCCGGCTCGTCTGCCTCGAAATCGTCGAAGGAGAACGCGACGGGCTGGAAGCCTTCGTCGTTGGCGACGGGTGCCGTTACAACCGGGGCGGCCTTGGTGACCGGCTCGGCAGCGGCCGACGCCTGCGGTACCTCGCCGTTGGCAAGCGCCTCGAGTTCCTTGATCAACTGGCGGCTGCGCGCCTCGTCGACGCTACCGCCATCGCGGGCAGCGTTCGTCAGGTCGGCGAGCACGTCGGCCGACTTCAGCATCACCTTCAGAACCTCAGGACCGGGGTCGAGCCTGTTGGAACGAACGCAATCAAGTGTCGTCTCGAACACGTGGGCGAAGGAGACGAGGTCGTCGAGCCCGAAAGCGCCGGCGCCACCCTTGATCGAGTGCACCGCGCGAAACACCGCATTGACCGTTTCCGGATCGCGGTCGCCGTCATTGAGCTTCAGCAGACCCGATTCCAGTTCGGCGAGTTGTTCCTCGCATTCCTGGAAGAAGATCTCTTTGATTTCGTTCATATCCATTGGAGGCTATCCTCGGACTTCAGGCCGTTACGCGCTCGATTGCATCAATCAGTTTGGTCGGGTCGAACGGCTTGACGATCCAGCCGGTAGCTCCGGCCTGACGGGCGCGGTTCTTCTTTTCGGCGTCGCTTTCCGTGGTCAGGACCAGGATCGGGATAGCGCGGTAACGGTCGTTCTTGCGCACGCCTTCAATGAAGCCGAAGCCGTCGAGACGCGGCATGTTGATGTCGGTGACGATGACATCCGGATTGGCTTCTTCGAGAACCTCGAGGCCCTCGACGCCGTCCTCTGCCTGGATCGTTTCGAAACCGGCATTGTTCAGCGTGACCAGAAGCATGTTTCGGATCGTCCGGGAGTCGTCGACTGTCAGAACTCGCTTTTTCATTCTTCAAATCTCCTTTGCCATCAGGTGATCGATATCGACCCCGATTAGCTGTGTCGTTTTCTCGAAAGCGTCCGACACCTTGCTGAAGGTGAAAGACAAATGATCCTCTTCCCAAGTCTTGGCGCCGGCCATCAGCACCTGGACGCAGAGCGTTCCAACCCGCTCGACCGCCGAGGCGTCGATCGTGAGATCGCTGCCCTTCAGGCCCAAAAGCTTCTCATGCAGCGCTGTCGCTTCGTTCAGGTCCAACACCGGAGCGAGGCTGAGCGTCTTCTGAGCGGTCTTTTTGCTGGCCATTCCTGTTTTCCTCGACTGCTAACTCTTGAGTGCCCTTGAGATCAGCGTTGCCAACCGGCGAACTGACGTTGCGGACCGTCGTCGAACAATGGCGCCGCCATTTCATCGTCGGCCATCGCCGCAGGAGCCACGAGGCCGCGTCCCTGGCTGGCGGCCGGTGTTGGTGAGGCCGCGTGGCGGCGTTCAACGCGGAACCTGCGGATCGTCTCGCCGAGCTCGACGATGACATTGTGCAGGTCGTCGGAAGACCGGACCGTCTCGCCCGCCATCGCGGCACTTGCCTGCACGGCCTGCGAAATCGCACCGATGTCAGAGGCAACGCCCTTGAGATCGCCGACCTGTTGTTCCGCCTCACGGGCGATACCGGAGACGGCGGCATTGATCGATGTGACCTGCTGGACGATGCTGCTGATCGCATCCTGAGTGCGACCGACGATCTCGACGCCGGTCTCGACCTGCGCCTTGGTGCCCGTCACCAGCTGCTTGATTTCACGTGCCGCTTCGCCGGAGCGCTGCGCCAGCGCGCGCACTTCCTGGGCGACGACGGCAAAGCCGCGGCCGCTGTCGCCTGCCCTTGCAGCCTCGATGCCGGCATTCAGCGCCAACAGGTTGGTCTGGAAGGCGATCTCGTCGATGACGCCGATGATCTGGCCGATCTTTTCGGCCGACGCTTCGATGTCGGCCATGGCGGAGATTGCCTGGCCGGCAATCTCGCCGCTGCGCTCGACAGCAACCCTTGTCTCGGTGGCTTTGATCTCGGTGGCGCTGATGCGGCTCGAGCCCGTCGCCATGCGTTCGGTCATGTCGGCAAGCGCTGCGAGCTGACCCGAGAGGGCATCGGCTTCAGCCGCCGCCTTGTCGGAAAAACCGGCCGCTCCGTCGCGCAGACGGCCAATGAAAGTCTCCGCCGCCTGACCGCGCTGATCGGCGGACTGCAGGCTCTGCTGGATCGTGTCGAGTGCCGCGTTCAAGCTGGCGACGATCGGCTGGTAGGCATCCGGCGCGCTCTCGGACAGGCGCACGCCCAGGTCGCCGTCGTTCAAGCCTTTGGCGAAGTCGCCGAATAGGGTCGTTACCGCCTGCTCGTCGGCACTGTGCTGGTCGGCGAGCTGGCGCTGATGCTGCTGGCGAAGGGCGTTGAAGCGGAGCGAGACGCCGATCTCGGTGTCGACGAAAACGGTACGGACTAGTGCCGCAACCAGATCGCACAGTTCCTTGCGACGTCCCCTGCCCATCGGCAGGAAGGACTTCGGCCAGGCCTCTTCGATGAGGCCGACCAACAAGTGTTCCAGCACGACGGCGTGGCTTGCCATCTGCCAGCGCGGATCGAGGCCCATGCGGTTCGATGTGTCGGCAAGCACCTTGACGCGCTCGGCATAGAGGCCGTCAAAGCGGGCATCGGTCAGCACGTTCCAGTGCGAAGACTGGATGTCCTGCAGGCGATCGAGCTGCCGGTCGTTGTCGAAATGGCGGGCTGCGTCGGGATAGCTCTGCAGGCGCTGGAAGAGATCGCGAAGGGCTGCGTCGATGCGAGGGGAAAGTTTCTGCCTGGTGTCGCGGACGCGGGAACAACTCTCGTCGTCGAGCCCGGCAAAGCGCAAGCGCTCCAGCAGACTGCCTGCCTGGCCCTTCCTTGCCTGTTCTGACGATGCTTCCTGCCTCAACGCTAAATCCCCGGCTTTGCATGCTTGGAATTTGCCTGGGGAGTATCCGGACGGTCCACGGTCCACCGGACGTGCACGCCACATCAATGAGATCAGCCCCCGCCGCTTGGGCGTCTGCTATCGTCCATCCCGCAAGTAAATTCGGTGAAGAATCGATACCGGACCGGAACCGGTACGGCGGGGCGGCATCATGCCTTGAGGAGACTGTGAATTTTCCCATTCCGACGTGTGGGACAATGTTTATGGTTAATTCCTTGCTTGAAGGTTAACGGTCGATGGCCTGTAACCGGAATCACTAAAATTCGCCGGGTGTTTCCTGGCGCTGTTTTTGCGGCGCAGCAATGCCGCACTATTGACCCCGAATTTCAACAGGTTTTCACTCACAAGAGTTTAGAATTGTACTTCTACTTGCGCTCGCGTATCGAAGCGAACGTGAAGTGGGCGCAGATCGCGCGGAAGAAACCTTTGCAGCAAGCAAAGCGACATCATGACGATGCGCTGACGGGAAACGAACAATGATTGTTCTTGGAATTGGCGCCGCTCTCACAGCAATCCTGACAATGATGGCCGTATCCATCGTGCTCAATCTCGAGCATAACCGCTCGACGAACCGCAGCTCGGTTTTCTAAGCGAAAAAACGAACGCCATCGTCGTCAACCGCGCACTTCATGCGGCACCGTTACTCTCCTATATTTCACCGTTACTGGTTGCCATTGGCCTGTTGCACATGGCTTTTCGTTAGCGACCGCCAGTTTTCTGCATAGTGCACAAAGCTCTCAGGCACGGGGCCGGCGAAGGCCTGCACGCCGGTCCGCACGTGGCGGCCGTCGACAAGACTTGCAGCCCCGAGGCTGGTGCCGGTCACGTTGTGGCTGTCGGCAAGGACCGGGCGCCCCGTTGCCGCCTGAAGCATGCGCAAATAGGCGGCGTTTGCAGCGAACGGTCCCTCGACCACGATATCCCCTCGCGCCCCGATGAGATCGAGGCATGTCGCCGTCATCAATGCCAGATGGAAAGAAACGGCGGCGACCCTGCCGGCCGGCGTCAGCTTCTCCTCGTCCACCGTCCAGCGCGCCTTGGCGGATGGGAAAGGTCCGGAGCCTTCGGGAAGCGAAGGCAACAGCATGTGCCCTGCCGCAATGACGGCCTCCTCGTCTTCAAACGCGGTGGGCGTCGTGCCGTCGCCGAGCAGCAGCGAGAAGGCACGACCGCCCATGAAACGCGCCGAGGGAACCGGGTCGCCGAGAGCGTTGACGTTGATCAGTGTGTCGCGATGTTCATCGAGCGTCACTTTGGCGGCGCCAACCGCCAGCATCACGACCCAGGTGCCGGTCGACACCACGGAAAACGGCGTCGTTCGGGTCAGCAGATGCGGCAGCAACGACGCGTTGGAATCGTGGATGCCGCAGTAGATAGGCGTACCCGCGGGAATGCCGGTGGCGAGGCAAAGCTCGGGCAGCAGCTTGCCGACGATATCGTCTGCCTTGCGGACGGGCGCAAACAGGTGCCGCCAGCCCTGGCCTTCCACCAGCGTCGAGAAGGCGCCTTCCGTCGGGTTCCAGAGGTCGGTGTGGCAACCGAGCGAGGTCAGTTCGTTGACGCGCACGCCGGTCAGCCGGAAGGTCCAGTATTGCGCATAGGTCAGGATCGTTGCGATCCTGGCGAAGGCGTCGGGAAAGGTCTGCTGCTGCCAGAACAGCTGCGCGCCGACATTCAGGCCCATAGGCAGGCGCGCGGAGCCGGTTTCGGCAAAAGGCGGACGAACGGCCTCATAGGCTTCCGACAGGGTATCCGGCCCGCCGAATTCATAGTCCAGCACCGGCAAGGCAAGGTCGCCGGCCTCGTCGAGGACAACCGCGGTTGCGCCGTGGGTGGTGATCGAGATCGCTTGCAAGGGATGCTCGGCCTGGAGCGCCGTCAGGCTATCGAGCACGAAGGCCCAGAGACGCTCGACATCGAAATGCGGATAGGGCTCGCCCGCGACGACACGGTTTGCGGTCTTGCGCACGGCAACCTCTTCGAAGCGATCGAGATCAACCGCTGCGACCTTGGCATTGGTCTTGCCGATGTCAATGACGCCCACGATCCGCATCGGGTCAGCTCATGTGAAAAACGGTTTTGAGCGGTACGGCGACCGGATCGTTATCCTCGCGGGTTTCCATGATGTCGGCCATATAAGCCCACCACTTCCGCATCACCGGATGGGAGGGCAGATCGGCCATGCCGTGGTCGTCCGCTCGCCAGAGGACGCCGAAGAGCAGATCGTTCTCCTCGTCGAGATGGATGGAGTAGTCCGAAATACCGGCCTCCTTCAACAGGGTCACCAGCTCCGGCCAGATGGCATCGTGACGTGCGGTATATTCGGCGGCCATTCCCGGATTGAGCCGCATACGGAAGGCGTATTTTTCCATGGAAACCTCAGTGGGCAAGACGGCGGCGGGCGCGTCGCCACAGGATGGGCAGGGCGATCACCGAGATCAACAGCAAACCGATGAAGATCGACATGACGATGCCCGGCACGTTCAGGAGCCCGAAGCCGAAGGTGACCATGCCCATGATCAGGGCCGCAAGCACGACCCCCGGTATGGTACCGGAGCCACCGAGAATGCTGACGCCGCCAAGCACCACCATGGTCACGACTTCCAGCTCCCAACCAAGCGCGATCGACGGTCGGGTGGAGCCGAGGCGCGAGGTCAGGCAGATCGAGGCAAGCCCCGCCATCAGGCCGGTGAGCAGAAACAGCGTGAACTTCACGCGGCCGACGCGGATACCGGAGAACAGCGCGGCCGTCTGGTTGTTGCCGATCGCGTAGACGGCGCGGCCGAAATTGGTCTTGTGCAGCACGACGCCATAGATCACGGCCAGGACGACAAAGAGCGTGAACTCGAACGAGAACACCCACCAGACATAGCCCTGCCCGAACCAGGAGAAGCTTCCGGGATAGCCGGTGAAGGCCTGATCGCCAAGGATGATGAAGGAGAGGCCACGAAACAGGCTCATCGTACCGATAGTGACGACAATCGACGGCAGGCCGAGACCGGTGATCAGCAGGCCGTTGACGACGCCGCAGGCGAGCCCGACCGAAAGTCCGACAACCACCAGCGCCGGCGTGTCGAAGCCGAGCTGGACGGCATAACCCATCGCCGTCGAGGCGAGCGCGATGATCGAGGCGACCGAGAGATCGATCTCGCCTGAAATGATCACCAGCGCCATGGCGAAGGCGATCATCGCCTTTTCGGTGAAGTTGAAGGTGGCGTCGGACAGGTTCCACGGGTCGAGGAAATAGGGTGAGGCCAGCGAATTGCCGATGAAGATGAGGCAGGCGACGACGAACAGCAGGCTTTCCCAACTCTTCAGCAGGCGCGCGCCGCGCCCTTCGAGGCGATCGGGAATGTTGCGGGGGGAGAGATGCGTTTCTGCCATCAGACAGCCTCCGCCTTTTTGAGGATGACGCGTCCCTTGCGCCGTTCGGCACGCGCATTGACGGCAACGGCCGTTATGATGACCATGCCGGAAATCGCCATCTGGGCAAAGGGCGAGATGTTGATGACCGGCAGAGCGTTCTTGATCACACCGAGGAACAGCGCGCCGAGCACCGCTCCCGGCACCGAACCGATGCCACCGGCGATCGAGATGCCTCCGATGACGCAGGCGGCGATGATGTCGAGTTCGAAGCCGGCGGCAATATCGACATAGGCAACGGCATAGCGCGACACCCAGAGATAGCCGGACAGCCCGGCAAGCGTCCCCGAGAGGCAATAGGCAAAGAAGCGCGTCCGGCCGACGTCGATGCCGGTATAGACAGCCGCATGCGGATTGCCGCCGACGGCGAAGAAGGCCCGCCCGAGCGGCGTGCGGCTTATCACCAGGAAGATCGCCGCGACCGTGACGACCGAGAGCCAGGACAGCACGGGAATGCCGGCAAGATCAGTGCGCGGAAAG
This sequence comes from Ensifer sp. Root31, assembly GCF_001424825.1. Classification (NCBI taxonomy): domain Bacteria; kingdom Pseudomonadati; phylum Pseudomonadota; class Alphaproteobacteria; order Hyphomicrobiales; family Rhizobiaceae; genus Ensifer; species Ensifer sp. Root31. Next base: position 34,917 of record NZ_LMCO01000001.1, read on the forward strand.
CTCTTGAAGGCATCGCTCATCTGGTGGGCATTGATCCACTTGCCGTTGGTCAAGAGGAAGATCAGGCCGCGATAGATCGTCAGCGTGCCGAGAGTGACAACGATCGGCGGGATGTCGAGTTTCCAGACCAGCGCCCCATTGATCATCCCGAGCACCGCGCCGAGCGCTATGGCCGACAGGAGGATGACGGGGATCGGCAGGCCGGGGAACGCGGCGTTCAGCATTGCCGCGACCATGCCGGAAAGCGCCAGGTTTGCCGCCATGGACAGATCGATGCAGCGCGTCAGGATCACGGCCATCTGGCCGAGCGCCAGGATGATGAGGATCGAGGTGTCGTTGTAGACGCGTGCCAGATTGGTCGGCGCAATGAAGGGCGGGAAGCGCCAGGCGATCAGGACGACCAGCACCAGGATCGCGCCGACAAGCAGCAGTTCACGGTTTTTCAGGAGCTTGGCCATCATGCGGCCTCCGCAATGCCGGCGGCGGCACGCACCAGCTTTTCCGCCGTCAATTCTTCCCGCTCGAAGCGGCCGACAATGCGGCCCTCGCGCATGACGATGACGCGATCCGACATGCCCATGATTTCGGGGATTTCCGATGAGACCATGATGACGCTGAGGCCCTGTGCGGCAAGCTCACTCATGAAGGCGTGCACCGCGGCCTTGGAGCCGATGTCGATGCCCTTGGTCGGTTCATCAAGAATGATCACCTTCGGCTTGGTCGCCAGCCATTTGGCGATGACCACCTTCTGCTGGTTGCCGCCCGAAAGCGTGCCGACGTCCTGATCGAGGGAGGCGGCCCGCAGATCGAGCCTAGACGTATATTCCCGCGCAAGCGCGAACTCGTTGGCAAGTTTGAGGAAGCCGGAGCGCGAGGTGCGCGACAGCGACGGCAGCGTCACGTTCTGGAAGATCGGCAAGCCGATGATCGCGCCCTGACGCCCACGCTCCTCTGGCACATAGACGATACCGCTCCTGATCGCCTCGGACGGATTGCGGATCACCAGGATTTCGCCATCCAGCCTGATGGCACCTGCCGACGGGCGGGTGATGCCGATCAGCGACTGCATGAATTCGGAGCGGCCCGCGCCGATCAGCCCATAGAAGCCAAGAATTTCGCCACGTCTCAGTTCAAAGTTAATGTCCTCGAACTCGGTCGGGTGACGGTAGCCGGAGACTGTCAGAACGGGGTCGCCGATGGCTACGTCCTTCTTCGGATAGACGGAGCCGACGGCGCGGCCGACCATCATGCGCACGAGATCGTCCTGACTGACATCGGCGATCAGCCCCTCGCCGACCATCGTTCCGTCGCGAAACACGGTGTAGCGATCGGCGATGCGGAAGATCTCATCGAATTTGTGGCTAATGAAGAGGATCGCCTTGCCGTCGGCCTTCAGCCGTTCGACGAGCGCGTAGAGTTCGTGAATTTCCTTGTGCGACAGCGCCGCCGTCGGTTCGTCCATGATCACGACGCGGGCATCGACCGACAGAGCCCGGGCGATCGCCACCAGATGTTTCTTGGCAATGCCGAGATCGCGCAGCCGGATCGTCGGATCGAAATCAGCGCCGGCGCGATGCAAGAGCGCACGTGCATCCGCATTGAGCTTATTCCAGTCGATCAGGCCGAAACGGTTGCGCGGGGCATGGCCGAGGAAGATGTTTTCAGCGACGGACAGTTCGTCGAACAGAACCGTTTCCTGATGGATGGCGGTTACGCCTGCCCTTGCAGCAGAAAGCGCGGTCGGGAAGGCGGTTTCCGCATCCGCAACGCGGATGCTGCCTCCATCAGGCTGATAGATGCCCGTCAATATCTTGACGAGGGTCGACTTGCCCGCACCGTTCTCACCGACGAGTGCCGTCACGGAGCCCGGATAGAGCGACAGCGAAACGTCGGACAATGCCTTGACGCCGGGAAAGGACTTGGAGATGCCTTCAAGCGCAATGGCGGGCTTCATCCGCGATTTGATCGTATCCTGCAACACATTCCATCCGCCTGATTTGTGGGCCTGACATCCAAGGCGCCACGTCTGCAAAATTGCCCCTCACCCTAACCCTCTCCTCGCTCGCGGGGAGAGGGGACCCGTTGGCGTGTCGCCGCTTACGCCGACGCCCATTAGGAGCGGAGCATCGCCGCATGTTTCCCTTCTCCCCGTCAAACGGGGAGAAGGTGGCCGGCAGGCCGGGTGAGAGGTAACCGCCCCTCGTCGATCAGAAGATCTTTGCGAACTCTTCGACGTTCGAGGCGTCGTAGACGAACGGGTCGGCCATGGCGCCTTCGTTGTTGTCGTCGAGCTTCACAGCGCCCATGCGGCCCATCTTCAATTCCGCGCCGGGCTTGGCTTCGGCACCGTTGACGAGATCATAGGCGATCATCGTTGCGGAATAGCCGAGATCGATCGGGTTCCAGATCGCGAAGGACTTGGATGCGCCCGACTTCACGTGACCGGCCATCTCCGAGGGAAGGCCGAGGCCCGTGACATTGATCTGGCCGATCTTGCCGGCATCGGTGACGGCCTGTGCCGCAGCAACGATACCGACCGAGGTCGGCGCGATGATCGCCTTCAGGTTGGGATAGGACTGAATGAGCCCTTGCGTTTCGCGGTAAGACTTGTCGGCAAGGTCATCGCCGTAGACGGTCGCGACGACATTGATGCCCTTGTAGTTGCCCTGAACCTTCTTCATTTCCTCGATCCAGGTGTTCTGGTTCGTGGCTGTCGCCGAAGCCGAGAGCACGGCGACATCGCCGCCATCCGGCAGGTTGTCGGCGGCGAGCTTGATGATCATGTTGCCGATCAATGGATTTGACGACGGGTTGAGGTGCATCTGGCGGCCGTCCTTGGCGACCCCGGAATCCCAGGAGATCACCTTGATGCCACGATCCATCGCCTTCTTCAGCGCCGGAACGAGAGCATCGGTGTCGTTGGCGGAAACAGCGATGGCATCGACCTTCTGGGCGATCAGCGAGTTGATCACCTCGATCTGGCCTTCAGCGGTCGTCGTCGTTGGACCGGTGTAGATCACCTCGACGTCGCCCAGTTCCTTTGCGGCTTCCTGCGCGCCCTTGTTGGCAGCCTCGAAGAAGCCGATGCCGAGCGCCTTGACGACCAGGGCGATCTTCTTGTTTTCCGCATGTGCGGCATTGGCCATCAGCGCCAACGACACGGCGGCCGTGACCATCAATGATTTCAGGATCTTCATTTCCACTCCTCCCATGGACCGGAACGCGATCGGGATGACCGCATCGTCCGGTACTAACCTTCTCGAATTCGCAACCGGCCCGGTCTTTTCCGACCGGTGCCGATCCTTCCCCTCCCCTCGGCCGTCTCAAGCGGTCGAGGATGCATTCTCCGCGTCAGCGCCGGACCTGGCGTTGGCGATCACCAATCGCACGCCGGCATTTTCGAGCATCGCAGCATGCCTGTCCTCGATGCCCGAATCCGTGATCACAGTGGCGATCCGCTTCAATCCGCACAGGATGAGGCTGGAGCGCTTGTGAAATTTCGACGAGTCGACGAGCACGACGAGCTCGTCGGCCTGATCGATCAGTTTCTGCTCGGCCTGGATCAGCAGCGGATCCGCCTCCATCAGACCGAGCGGACCAAGCCCCTGGGCGCCCATGAACATGCGGCGCGCATAGAAATTGCGCGTCACGTCATTGTCGAACGGACTGAGGATGATGTTCTGCTCGCGGTAGATCGTGCCGCCCGACAGCATCACCGTGTTTTTCGAGTGCTTGAGCAGATGCTCGGCGATCGGAAACGAGTTGGTGAAGACCTGCATCCGGCGATTGGTGAGAAAGTGCACCATCTGGAAGGTCGTCGTGCCGCCATTGATGATGATCGGCTCGCCATCTTCGCACAGCGCCACCGCCTCCTTGGCGATCGCCTGCTTCTCCCGCGCATGCAGGCTTTCATTGACCTTGAAGGGTCGCCCGGCCAGCCCGACGAACTGCGGCGGATTGATCGCTTCCGCCCCGCCGCGCACGCGCCGCAACCGCTTCTGCACGTGGAGCGCCGCGATATCGCGCCGGATCGTCGCCTCGGAACTGTCGGTCAGATCGACCAGTTCCGGCACCGTGACCACGGGCTTTTCCTGAACCGCCGACAGAATGATCCGATGTCTTTCTTTCTCGTGCATTCGCTCCTCCGATAATTTGCATGCTTCCATCACGACCAAACATTGTCAATCACAATCAATCATATTTTTTCATTGTGCAGTGCGACATGCGCGAATTTGATCGTTTTTGATTGACAATGACTCTCGGGCCATGTGATCTGATGCCAACCACATCTCCACGCGGCCGCCAAGCCGCGTGGCAACGGACCGGGAGGATTTTCGAGATGCTCGACAAGCAACAGGGCGCGCGGCTTGCCAATCTATGGGATGAGACGAAGGCGGCCGGCATGAGCGAGGCCGAACGTCTTCTCTATCGTTCGAACCTGCTCGGCTCCGACAAGCGCATCACCAACTACGGCGGCGGCAATACCTCGGCCAAGGTGATGGAGAAGGACCCGCTCGGCGGCGGCACGGTCGAAGTCCTCTGGGTCAAGGGCTCTGGCGGCGACGTCGGCACGATCAAGATGGACGGCTTCGCCACGCTTTGCATGGACAAGCTGAATGCCCTGAAAGGCATCTATCGCGGCGTCGCCTTCGAAGACGAGATGGTCGGCTATCTTCCGCATTGCACGTTCAACCTCAACCCGCGCGCCGCCTCGATCGACACGCCGCTGCACGCCTATGTTCCGAAAAAGCACGTCGATCACATGCATCCCGATGCGATCATCGCGATAGCGGCCTCCAAAAACAGCAGGGAATTGACGGCAAAAATCTTCGGCAACGACATCGGCTGGCTGCCCTGGAAGCGCCCGGGCTACGAACTCGGCCTCTGGCTGGAAAAGTTCTGCCTGGAGAATCCGTCCGCCCGCGGCGTCGTGCTTGAAAGCCATGGCCTCTTCACCTGGGGCGACACGGCCAGAGAAGCTTACGAGACCACCGTCGAAATCATCAACAAGGCGATCGCCTGGTTCGAGACGGAAAACACCAGGCCGGCCTTCGGCGGCGTGGCCAAGCCGACGCTCGATGCGAGCGACCGGGTGGCGATTGCCAAACGGTTGATGCCGGTCATCCGCGGCCTGATCAGCGCCGACGAGCGCAAGGTCGGACATTTCGACGACAGCCAGGCGGTGCTCGACTTCGTGACCGCCAAGGATCTCAAGCCGCTGGCATCGCTCGGCACCAGCTGCCCGGATCATTTCCTCAGAACCAAGATCTGCCCGCTTGTCGTCGATTTCGATCCTGCCGCTGCAGACATCGAAAAGACCCTTGCCGGGCTTGCCGACGCAATCGCTGCCTATCGCGCCGATTACGCCGCCTACTACGAGCGCTGCAAACATGCAGACAGCCCCGCCATGCGCGATCCGAACGCGGTCGTCTACTTGGTGCCCGGCGTCGGCATGATCACCTTTGCCAAGGACAAGGCGACGGCGCGCATCTCCGGCGAATTCTACGTCAACGCCATCAATGTCATGCGCGGCGCATCCGGCGTCTCGACCTATGTCGGCCTGCCGGAACAGGAAGCCTTCGACATCGAATACTGGCTGCTCGAGGAAGCCAAGCTTCAGCGCATGCCGAAGCCAAAAAGCCTTGCGGGACGCATCGCGCTGGTGACTGGCGGCGCCGGCGGCATCGGCAAGGCAACGGCACACCGGCTGATGCAGGAAGGTGCCTGCGTCGTCATCGCCGATATCGACGAAACGGCGCTTGCTAGCGCCGAAAGCGAGCTTGCGGCCCGCCACGGCAAGGATTTCGTGCGTTCGCTCAGCATGAACGTGACCAGCGAGGCGGCGGTAGAAGGTGGCTTCGGCGATACGCTTTTAGCCTTCGGCGGTCTCGACATCCTGGTGTCGAATGCCGGCCTTGCCTCCTCCGCCGCGGTCGAGGATACGACGCTGGCGCTCTGGAACAAGAACATGGACATCCTTGCGACGGGCTACTTCCTCGTCTCGCGCGAGGCCTTCCGGGTCTTCCGCAACCAGAAGGCCGGCGGCAACGTCGTCTTCGTTGCTTCCAAAAATGGTCTTGCCGCGTCGCCCGGCGCATCGGCCTACTGCACCGCAAAGGCAGCCGAGATCCACCTCGCCCGTTGCCTGGCGCTCGAGGGCGCGTCCGCCCAGATCCGCGTCAACGTCGTCAACCCGGACGCCGTGCTGCGCGGCTCGAAAATCTGGACCGGCGAGTGGAAAGAGCAGCGCGCCGCCGCCTACAAGATGGATGTCGACGACCTCGAGGCGCACTACCGCGAACGCTCGATGCTGAAGCTCAGCGTCTTCCCGGAGGATATCGCCGAGGCGATCTACTTCCTCGCCTCGGACATGTCGGCGAAATCGACCGGCAACATCGTCAATGTCGACGCGGGCAATGCCCAGTCGTTCACCCGCTGATCCGGAGATTTTGATGAGCACCACCATGATCGGCAAGACCATCCTTGACGCAGAGAACGAGCGCCGCGAGGCGGCACTTCGCCAGGACTATGAAAGCCTTGGCGAAAGGCTGGCGCGCCGCGGCATCGACGTCGACGCCATCAAGCGCAAGGTTGCGGCCTATGGCGTCGCAGTCCCCTCCTGGGGGGTCGGCACCGGCGGCACCCGCTTTGCCCGCTTCCCCGGCAAGGGCGAGCCGCGCAATATCTTCGACAAGCTGGAGGATTGCGCCGTCATCCAGCAGCTGACACGGGCAACGCCCAACGTCTCGCTGCACATCCCGTGGGACAAGGTCAGCGATCTCCAGGAACTGAAGCAGAAAGGTGCCGCCCTCGGCCTCGGCTTCGACGCGATGAACTCGAACACCTTCTCGGATGCGCCCGGACAGGCACATTCCTACAAGTTCGGATCGTTGTCGCACAGCGACGCGGCCACGCGCGCCCAAGCGGTCGAGCACAATCTCGAATGCATCGACATCGGCCGACAGCTCGGCTCGAAGGCACTGACGGTCTGGGTCGGAGACGGCTCCAACTTTCCCGGCCAGAGCAACTTCACCAGATCGTTCGAGCGTTATCTCGATGCGATGAAAGCGGTCTATGCCGCACTGCCCGAGGACTGGCGCGTCTTCACCGAACACAAGATGTTCGAGCCGGCCTTCTATTCGACCGTGGTGCAGGACTGGGGCACCAACTACCTGATCGCCCAGGAACTTGGACCCAAGGCCTTCTGCCTGGTCGACCTTGGCCACCACGCGCCGAACGTCAACATCGAGATGATCGTCGCCCGGCTGATCCAGTTCAGGAAACTCGGTGGTTTCCACTTCAACGATTCGAAATATGGCGACGACGACCTCGATACCGGCTCGATCGACCCCTATCGCCTGTTCCTCGTCTTCAATGAACTCGTCGATGCCGAGACGCGGGGTGCCAAAGGCTTCGATCCGGCCCATATGCTCGACCAGAGCCACAATGTCACCGATCCGATCGAAAGCCTGATGACGAGCGCGATGGAGGTCTGCCGCGCCTATGCACAGGCCCTCATCGTCGACCGCACAGCGCTCGACAGCTTCCAGCAGGACAATGATGCACTGATGGCGGCGGAAACGCTGAAGACCGCGTTTCGCACCGACGTCGAGCCGATCCTGGCGATGGCGCGCTTCGAAAGCGGCGGGGCGATTGCGCCGGTTGCGACCTATCGGGCGAGCGGCTATCGCGCCAAGGTGGCCGGCGAGCGGCCGGCCGTTGCCGGCGGTGGCGGCGGCATCGTCTGAGATCCACTCCCCCATCCCACAATCTAAATGCCGGGCAGCGATTGCTGCCCGGCATTTTCACGCACGATTGATATCGTCTCGCGGATCGGCTCCGATCTCGTAGGCGGATCATAAAGCGAGCGTGACCGCGGCCTTTTGTGCGCCCTGTTTGACGGACGGCGCCGGATTGTCCCGCACAAATGCTTCGCATTCCTGCAAAAAATCATCGCGCGATGAAATTGCCCCCTATCTGATTTGAAATCCTGGTCTATCTTTCCCTTCTAGGTCCAACGGAAAGGGAACCATTCATGGGTATCGAAAGCATTCTCGTATTCCTGATTGTCGGAGCGATCGCCGGCTGGCTTGCCGGCTTGATCGTCAAGGGGTTCGGCTTCGGCCTGATCGGCAACATGGTCGTGGGCATCATCGGCGCCTTCATCGCCGGCTTCCTCTTTCCCGCCATCGGTATCAGCCTTGGATCGGGCGTGCTTTCGGCGATCCTGCACGCGACGATCGGCGCAGTGATCCTGCTGGTGCTGATCCGCATCGTCAAACAGGCGTGACGAACCACCGCCACGCGACCATACCGCATGGCTCGCCGACCCGGCGGGCCGTGCCAGTCCAACGGAAGGAAATCACCATGAGCGAGCCGAACTCCGACAATATCGAAACGGCGCTGAAGGCGTTCATGGCCGACCATCCCGGCAAGCTCACACGCGAGCAGGCGATCGCGGCGATCCTCGAAAACTGGTTCACGACCCATGGCTACCTGCCGCCGCAGCAGGAAGGCAGACGCCCGGAAGACCTTGACGCCTCCAACGACGATTGAGGCATTCCTGCCGGCGGCAGCACCCTTGGCGCTCGACGCCTCTCCAAGCGTTCGTCCGCTCGACTTTTTTTCATGAAGCCATTTCCAGAGCCTGAAGACCCACCATGAGCCTTACATCCGTCAAACAGTTCTTCTCGCAGCACGCCCCCGACATCGACGTCATCGAACTCGAGCAGAGCACGGCAACAGTGGCACTTGCCGCCGAGGGCCATGGCGTCGAACCGGCACAGATCGCCAAGACATTGGCGCTCCGCGTCGGCGACGACGTGATCCTCATCGTCACGCGCGGTGACGCGCGGCTCGACAACAAGAAATACAAAGCCCGCTTCGGCACCAAGGCCCGCATGCTCGGCTTCGACGAGGTCGAGGCGGAGACCGGTCATCCAGTCGGCGGCGTCTGCCCGTTCGGCCTTGCCAAGCCCCACAGCATCTATTGCGACCTGTCGCTGAAAGCCTACGACATCGTCGTTCCTGCCGCTGGCGCCACCAATGCCGCCGTTCACATCAATCCGCAGCGTATCGTCGAATTGACCGGCGCCGAATGGATCGACGTTTCGGAAACGTAATCCGTGCCTTGGAATGGCCACAAAGCTTAACTGAAACCGCAGGCGCACTCCGGCAGTGATTTGCCGGGCGCGGCCCTTTCCAGAATCAGGAGTCCGTCGAGCATGAAGATAGTCGCGTACCCGCTCATCTTCGCCGCCACATTTTCCCCGGCGCTGGCGATGGATCAGTCCCTGGTGCGCCAGTTCGAAAAGCTTGACCCGCAGACCCGCCTGGAACAGCGCTGCGACACCGAGGCGATGGAGCGCATCAACGCCGACAAGACGACCTTCAAGCCCGACAAGGTGATCGCCTACACCTTCGCCGAACCGGTCATGAAGGAAGACAAGATGAAGGCGCCGGGCGCGGTTTTCCGCAGCAAGGGGGAATGGTACAAGCTAAAATTCAAGTGCCGCACCGACGCGGAGCACCTGGGCATCCTGTCCTTCGAATATAAGATCGGCGATCTCGTGCCGCGCGAGAACTGGGACGAGTTCTACCTCTATCCCTGACAGACCGGACCGCGGGTGCGCGCAAACGCCCGAGCTTTTCGCCGTCACCAGAAATGTCGCGCAAAAATGTGCAGCGCTTTCGCGATGACATGCGAAAGAACAAGAGCTTGAAGCGCGACAAGCGGATCCTGGAAATCGCGACGCGCTTTAGAGAACGGCCATCAGAAACAGCAGCGAGCCAAGCGACAGCGCTGCCATGATGCTCATCAGCATCTTCATCATGTGATCTGCCATTTCGTACACCCTTGCCTCTACTCCCTCAGGAATGAACGAATTCGTCTGCTTTTGGGGCGCGGCATGCCCGGTATATTCCAAGCTCGAAACGCCTGACTGACACGATCCCACCAGATCGGTGCACAATCTGCCAACAGTGTTTCAGGTTGCGCCGACATGGTTAACAATTGGTTAATCTCATTGTCTGCGGTGTTGGGTGGATAGGTGGCGCGGCGCCCTTCGGGCCCATGCGGAATACCAGCCGCATGGCGGGATGGCGGCGACAGAGCCAGGTGAAAAAATCGCCGCTTGGCTGAATAAGGTGGCGGCAGGGTATCGGAAGCAGCTTGCATCAGAGCGCAGTCACAGACCGCGCCCTAGCCCTTGTAAGGGCGTCAGCGCTAAGATTACGGCTTCTTCGGCTCCGGCTTTGCATCGGCAAGGGGAAGCAGCCACCCCTGCCCCGATATGCTCCTGCCAGTGTGACCGTGCCCTAGAGACCCGCCACATTCGGTTGGAGGAGGCGGCGAGGTTCGACGTGGCTACCATCTGCGACACGCACCATTGCTGACTTCAAAAAGGAAGTGAGCAGAAGGAAGAACGGAAACTTCCAGAACGCTGAAAAGACCTGCCTAGACGCGGCAAGCGACCGACTAAATCAAGAGGCTAAAAATCAAAGGAAACCATGCAATTATGAATGGTGCCCGGAGGCGGATTTGAACCACCGACACGCGGATTTTCAATCCGCTGCTCTACCAACTGAGCTATCCGGGCATCCTGCCGTTGCGGGCAGCGGCTCCTCTCGGAGCCCTCGGGGCGTTGTCTGTGCCCCGGAAGCGAGCGGGGTTATAACATCTTGTTCGGCGGTGTCCAGCACCAAATGAAAGTTTTTTGGCAGGAATTTCAAAGTTAGTGGAAAAAGCCAAAAAACCGTGGATATTCAGGCAGATCGCGGTCAGCGATCGTCGTCGTCCGCTTTCGCCTCGTCGTCTGCGACGGGAATGGCGTAGGAGCCCGAGAGCCAGCGGTTGAGGTCGACATTGCGGCAGCGGTCCGAGCAGAAGGGATAGTGCTCGCGGTGCGATGGGCGGCCGCATTCGGGGCAAGGACGCGGGGCGCGCAGAGGTGCTACGTTCGAGCCGCTTTTCTTGTCTTCGTCAGTCACTGCCTTCAGCCTTCCAGCCAGCGATTGTGAACGTCGTAGCCTTCACCGACCAGCAGGCCGACCGTCTCGTAGAGCGGCAGGCCGACGACGTTGCTGTAGGAGCCGACGAGCTTGACCACAAAGCTGCCGGCAATGCCCTGGATGCCATAGGCGCCTGCCTTGCCGCGCCATTGGCCGGAGGCAAGATAGCTCTCGATGTCAAAACCGGAAAGGCGCTTGAAGCGGACCTTGGTGTCGACCACCTTCTGGCGCAACGTCTTGTCGGGTGTGATCAGGCAAACACCGGTATAGACGCGGTGGCTGCGGCCCGACAAAAGATGCAGGGCGCTCGAGGCTTCGCTGACGAGTTCCGGCTTCGGCAGGATGCGCCGACCGACGCAGACGACGGTGTCGGCCGCCAGAATATAGCTGCCATCCCAACCGGCTTCACCCTTGATCGCAGCCAGCGCCGCCTTGGCCTTTTCAGCCGAGAGACGACGCGCCAGCGAGCGCGGATGCTCGGAGCGCTTCGGCGTTTCGTCGAGATCCATCGGCATCAGGCGCGCAGGCTCGATACCTGCCTGGGCCAAAAGCTCGACGCGACGCGGCGAGCCGGACGCCAGTATCAGTTTTTGAGCCGTTGTCATCGGAACGCGCCGTCACCCCAGAAATATGATGAAGCCACCTGTCGGGCGGTTTACTTGAAGCGGTAGGTGATGCGACCCTTGGTCAGGTCATAGGGCGTCATTTCGACGAGCACCTTGTCGCCGGCCAGAACGCGGATACGGTTCTTGCGCATGCGGCCTGCGGTGTGGGCAATAATTTCATGTTCATTTTCGAGCTTCACGCGGAAGGTCGCATTGGGAAGCAATTCCGTGACCACGCCCGGGAATTCGAGGACTTCTTCTTTCGCCATGTAGGACTGTTCTTTCTGTGTTTGTTCGGGGATACGACACGCATCCCGAAAAATTCGCCGGAAACTACACAATCGACGAGGATTTGTGAACCGCTTTGCGCCGGCTTTTCAGCTTTTGTACTGCCTTATACCAACCTGCGCTGATATTGATCGATTGCGCCGGAGCGATTTTGGTTTCCGGCAAGGAGAAAACCGCAACCGGACCCGAGCAGTCCGGTGAGGATTGTCGACGCTGTCGGAGACCAAAAGCGCCCGGCCCTTCGGGTGGGCCGTCTGTCGGCCGCCGGCAGCGTCGCAATCCTCGACCGATGCCCAGGCATCGCTCTCAGATATGCTCCTTGCCGGAGGACCGCATACGGTCGCACGCAATAGGTCAATATCAGCGCAGGTTGGTATTAAGCTTTTTCGCCCGCGGGCGCTACTACCAGACGGCGATTAATCAGAGTGGCAAGGTGATCGCGAACGGCGCGATAGGCATCGACAATCTGTTCGCGCGTGCCGGTGGCAACCGTCGGGTCAGGTGTCGGCCAATAGACCACGTCGACGGCCATGGAGCGAGTCAATTCCAGCGCCATGTGATGGGCCTCGGGCGCCAGCGTGACGATGAGGTCGAAATAGTCGTCCTCGAGCTCGTCCAGGGTGCGCGGCTGATGCCGCCCGATCGACAGGCCGATCTCGTCGAGCACGACATCGACGAAGGGATCGCGCTCACCGTGGCGCACGCCGGCGGAGGTGACATAGGTTCCCGCCGGCAGGGCGGCCTTGGCGAGTGCCTCGGCCATCGGCGAGCGGATTGCGTTCATGCCGCACATGAAGAGAACGGAACGGGGCCTTGTCGGTTGAGGCGTCGCGGTTGCCGTCATCCCGGTCTCCGCCGTCATCCGCGCCAGTAGAGCACGCAGACGAGCGTGAACAGGCGGCGGGCGGTGTCGAAATCTAGCCGGATCTTGCCCGACAGGCGGTCCATCAGCGTCTGCGAGCCCTCGTTGTGGATGCCGCGGCGACCCATGTCGATCGCTTCGATCTGACTCGGCGTCGCCGAGCGGATCGCTTCGTAATAGCTCTCGCAGATCATGAAGTAGTCCTTCACGATCCGGCGAAACGGCGTCAGCGAGAGAATATGGGTGGCGACGTCAGATCCTTTCTCGGTGGAGATCGCAAAGACCAGCTTGGCGTCCATGAGAGAAAGGTTGAGCTTGTAGGGGCCGCCCGGGTGGCCGACCGGTTCGAACAGGTTTTCTTCGAGAAGGTCGAAGATCGCAACCGCGCGCTCATGCTCCACGTCGGGCGTCGAACGGCCGATCGTCTCGTCCAATACGACGTCGCAGAGGCGCTGGTTGCGGTCTGCCTTCATCCCGCATCCCCGAGATTGAGGCGAATGGCGACGGAGCGCGCATGAGCCTCAAGGCCTTCCGACCGCGCCAGCGCGATTGCTGCAGGGCCGAGGATGCGAAGCTGCTCCGCGTCGAGGCGCAGGATCGACGTGCGCTTCATGTAGTCGAGAACGCCGAGACCGGAGGAGAACCGCGCCGAGCGCGCCGTCGGCAGTACGTGGTTCGAGCCACCGACATAGTCACCGATGACTTCGGGCGTGTGGCGTCCGACAAAGATGGCGCCGGCATTGCGGATCTTGGCGACCATCGGCTCGGGATCGGCAAGCGCCAGCTCCAGATGCTCGGCGGCAATGCGGTTTGCAAGCGGTATGGCCTTTTCGAGGTCCGGCACCAGGATGATCGCGCCGAAATCGCGCCAGCTCGCCGATGCGGTCTCTGCGCGCGGCAGGGTTTTCAGCTGACGTTCGACCGCCGCTTCGACCGCCTCGCCGAAGGCCGCGTCATCCGTGATCAGGATCGACTGGGCGCCGACATCGTGCTCGGCCTGCGCCAGGAGGTCGGCGGCGATCCAGTCCGGATTGTTTTCGCGGTCGGCGATGACGAGCACCTCGGACGGGCCAGCAATCATGTCGATGCCGACGGTGCCGAAAACCTGGCGCTTGGCGGCGGCGACATAGGCATTGCCCGGGCCGACGACCTTTGCCACCGGCGCGACGGTCGCGGTGCCATAAGCAAGGGCGGCGATCGCCTGCGCGCCGCCAATACGGTAGATTTCCTCGACACCGGCCAGACGCGCAGCTGCCAGCACCGCCGGGTTGATCTTGCCGCCGTTTGCCGGCACGACCATGACGATGCGCTCGACGCCGGCGACCTTGGCCGGCAGCGCGTTCATCAGCACCGAGCTTGGGTAGCTCGCCGTGCCGCCAGGCACGTAAAGCCCGACGGCGTCGACCGCCGTCCAGCGCGAGCCGAGGCCGACGCCCATCGTATCCTCGTAGATATCGTCCTTCGGCCGCTGGCGGGCGTGGTGCGCCTCGATGCGGACGGCGGCAACCTTGAGCGCGCCCAGCACTTCCGGCTCAACGGCCTGGATCGCCGCATCGATTTCCTCGGCGCTGACGGCCATCGGGGTCGTTGCAAAGTCGATGCCGTCGAAGCGGGCGGAATATTCCGCCACCGCCTCGTCGCCGCGCAGGCGAACATCGTCGATGATCGCCTTGACCGCGGCGTTGACGTCCTCGGAAACTTCGCGCTTGGTGGTCAGGAATGCCGCGAACTGCTGTTCGAAGTTACCGTCGAGATAGTTCAGCCTGATTGCCAACGCAAAATGTCCTTGTGGTATGCCTGTGTCGCGGGTTTCAAACGCCTTCGGGATGCCGGGGCTTGAAAGCGGTTTCCCATGCTCCGCCGGTATCCGCAAGCTGCACCTCGATGCATTCCACATCAAGGGCGATCGAAGCTTCGCCGGCAAGCACCAGTTCGACGGCGCCTTCCGGCCCCTCGCCGGCGACCGTGAACGTCACCGCCAGCAGATCGAGCACGGCCTCGCCGTTGCGGCGGTCGAAGCCAAGCGAGCGCACGGCGCTCACCCGCTTGAACAGGAGCACGGCGCGCCGGCGCTCGAACGAACGCCGCTTGCCGTCGGCCATCTCCCAGACGAACCGGTTGACGATGAGCGAAAACTGCTTGCGGCGTGCGTCGTATTCCAGTCCGGAAACCTTGAACACGGCATCCTGGACGTGGGCGGAGACGACGGCCAGGTCCTCTTCATCGAGCGCCAGCAGCTTCAGACCATCCATGCGATCCATTCCTTTCGCTTTCGTCGCACATTTTGCGTGCCACAATTGAAATGGACATAGGACGTCGCGCCTGAAACCGCAACGGCATCAGGCGCGACGGCTAAAATCAGTCGCTGACACGCTCGACGTGAGCGCCGCAACGGGTGAGCTTTTCTTCCAGCCGCTCGAAACCGCGGTCGAGATGGTAGACGCGCGACACCATGGTTTCGCCTTCCGCCGCAAGACCGGCGATGACCAGCGACACCGAGGCGCGCAGGTCGGTCGCCATCACGGGGGCGCCCTTCAGCCGGCTGACGCCCTCGATCTTGGCCGTCTGGCCCGACAGCGAGATCTTGGCGCCGAGGCGCGCCAGTTCCTGCACGTGCATGAAACGGTTTTCGAAGATCGTCTCGGTGATGTGCGAAACGCCGTTCGACTTGGTCATCAGACCCATGAACTGCGCCTGCAGGTCGGTCGGGAATCCGGGGAACGGATCGGTGACGATATCGACCGGCTTGATGCCGGCGCCATTGCGCACGACGCGGATGCCGCTGTTGGTCGGCGTGATTTCAGCGCCGGCCCGGCGGATCGCCTCGAGTGCGGTGTCAAGCAGCGCCATATCCGTGTCTTCGAGGATGACGTCGCCGCCGGTCATGGCAACGGCCATGGCGTAGGTGCCGGTCTCGATACGGTCGGGCAGCACGCGGTGACGCGCGCCGGACAGCGAGCGCACGCCCTCGATGGTGATCGTCGCCGTGCCCTGGCCGGTGATCTTGGCGCCCATGGCGTTCAGGCAATTGGCTAGGTCGACGACTTCGGGCTCGCGCGCGGCGTTGCCGAGCACGGTGGTGCCGTTGGCGAGCGTCGCCGCCATCATCAGCACGTGGGTGGCACCGACGGAAACCTTCGGGAAGGTGTAGCGGGCACCGATCAGGCCACCTGCCGGCGCCGTCGCGTTAACGTAGCCGCTGTCGATCTCGATGTTGGCGCTCAGCGCCTGAAGACCCTCGATGAACAGATCGACCGGGCGCGTGCCGATGGCGCAACCGCCCGGCAGCGACACGCGGGCCTTGCCTTCGCGTGCGAGCAGCGGGCCAATGACCCAGAAGCTTGCGCGCATCTTCGACACCAGCTCATAAGGCGCGGTGGTGTCGACGATGTTGCGGCAGGTGAAATGGATCGTGCGGGCGTAGCTTTCGCCCTGGCGCTCGCGCCGGCCGTTGACCGAGATATCGACGCCATGGTTGCCGAGGATGCGGATCAGCTGCTCGACGTCGGCCAGATGCGGAACGTTTTCCAGCGTCAGCGTGTCATCGGTCAAAAGCGATGCGATCATCAGCGGCAGGGCCGCATTCTTCGCGCCGGAGATCGGGATGACCCCGTGAAGTTCATTCCCGCCTACAATCCTGATGCGATCCATGAGGCCTCTCGAACGGGCTTGGCCCGCCTTTCCAAAAAAATGAAGTGTGTCTGAAGGCGCCTCTTTAGTGGAGACGCCGCGAAATTAGAAGTGCCTTGAACGCAAGGCAGACGCCTGCATGCGTGGGGGAATGCCGAACGGCAGCCCCTCCCTCGTCGTACTAATCTTCGGATTCGTCCGTTTTTGCGGCAGGCAGACCAATCGCTTCGTCGGGGGCGCCGGAACGGCGCGCGCGCATCTGCTGTTTACGGCGCTGGAGATTGTCGCGCAGGGTCTTGGCAAGGCGCGCCTTTCTCAGATCCGACTCGGTCGTATCTTTCTTCTTGCGCGTCGGCGCAGTCGCCTGCTGCTCCTGCGGCGAAACCTCGCCCTTGGCGCTTTTCTTGTCGTCTGTTTGCATGGGCGATGCTTTAGCGCAAAAGCAGGGGCTTCGGAAGCCGAAACCGATTTTCTCACGGAACAACAGCGAAAACTTCGAAATGCGGCTTGCGCTCCCCGTCCAGCTATGGCAATAGGCGCCTCGCTTGATGCGGCTTGTCAACGAACCGGCCGCGAGATGCTGCTATAGCTCAGGGGTAGAGCACTCCCTTGGTAAGGGAGAGGCCGAGAGTTCAAATCTCTCTAGCAGCACCAGTTTTCCTTCTATTTTGCCTCAAAACCATGGCGCTATTCGCCACCGTTGCACCGCGATGAACACGCACATGTGCATAGCCGCTCAACCCGTCCAGACATGGGCGAACAAAGCCTTGCAATCGTCACATTCAGCTCCTATTTGGCGGAAATCGATATTGCTGACGAACTTTGTGTCGGCGCCCTAAGCGCGTGAGAGACGGACTTCCCTCTTCAAAATCGGTTATCCTGATCCGGAGGTTTTTTCCGGAAATGTCTATTACGAGCGATTGAAAGGGAATCGTCATGGCTACAGGCACAGTAAAGTGGTTCAACAGCACCAAGGGTTTCGGCTTCATCCAGCCTGACGACGGCAGCCCGGACGTGTTCGTTCACATTTCGGCCGTTCAGCGCGCAGGCCTTTCCGGCCTCAACGAAGGTCAGCAGATCAGCTACGAGCTGACGCGCGACCGCAAGACCGGCAAGTCTTCTGCAGACAACCTGCAGGCCAAGTAATTAGGCCAAGTCATTTTCGCGCGTCGTCGCCGGACGCAGATTTGCGGGCAGCGGCAGTGCAGCGAATGGGAAGGTCGGGTTCGCCCGGCCTTTTTTATTGCCCTGTTGTCACCGGCGACTGGATAATTCCACCTCAAACCGGCGACGCATCGAGGTGGAATTATGAAGCGATTTCTCGATGTTACGGCGTCGTCAGACGACCCTGTTTGATATTCCGCGCGGCAACGCTTCAATCCCAAAATGCGGGCGCGATCTCCAAGATCAGCTCGTCGCAATTTAAAGTCCAGTTGCCTCTCAGCGGTTATCGCCAACCGCTGGGCACTCTTGCGTGACCTGCTTGAGACAGGGAACGTTTCCCGCCAGCCTGCGTTACCAATTCAACGGCAACGACGTGGAGGTCTTGAAATGAAAGGCATCGTTCTCTGGCTCATGGGCGTACCCCTGATCGTCATCGTTCTGCTTTACATGTTCGTGTTCTGATGGGTCGCTCAGGAAACCTGAGGAGATCGCTCGATCGAAACGCTCAAGCGGAAGATTTAATTTGTAGTTGCAGACATCGAAAGATGCGCCTTAACGCAACCTTAAGATTCTGTCCCTAGATTTGACATCGCGATGATGGACAATCGCAACGCTTAAATCCCCTTTTGAAACCGGCTCGCGCCGGTTTCTTTTTGTCCAAACGACCGCCGTCAGACCTTGACGGCCTGCTCGACGAAATCCTCGCTCCCGAAGAACTTCAGATAGCGCTGCACCTCGGCCGCGTCGCCGGTCGCCTTGCGGGGGTTGTCCGACAGCTTGACCGCCGGCCGGCCATCAGCGTCGCTGACCTTGCAGACGATCGATATCGGATTGAGGCCCTTGATCTCCGTCGGCGCGCAATCGGCAAAGTCATTGGTGAGGTTCGTTCCCCAACCAAAGCTCATGCGCACGCGTCCCTCGAAATGCCTGTAGGTTTCGATGATCGTTTCGACATCGAGACCATCGGAGAAGATGAGCAGTTTTTCACGCGGGTCGCGCCCCATCTTCTTCCACCAGGCGAGAATTTTCTCGCCGCCTTCGATCGGCGGGGCGCTGTCCGGACGAAAGCCGGTCCAGTCCGCCACCCATGCCGGCGCATCGCGCAGGAACGCGGCCGTGCCGAAGGCATCGGGAAGCACGATCAAGAGATTGCCGCCGTAGAGCTGATTCCAGTCCTGCAGCACCTTATAGGGTGCGGCGGCGAGTTCGGCATCGGTGCGGGCAAGTGCAGCTGCCACCATCGGCAATTCATGCGCGTTGGTGCCGAGCGCCTCCAGGTCCGTATCCATCGCCAGAAGCACGTTGCTGGAGCCGGAGAAGGATGCACCGATGCCTTCCTTCAATGCCTCGACGCACCAGCGCTGCCACAGGAAGCTGTGGCGCCTTCGCGTGCCGAAATCCGAAATCCGCAGGTTGGGATACTGCCTGAGGCGCTCGACCTTCGACCACATCTTCGCCTTGGCACGGGCATAGAGCACATCGAGCGTGAAGGGGCCGAGCCCTTTCATGGCCGAGCGCGAGCGCAGCTCGTTGATGATCGCCAGCGCCGGGATCTCCCACATGGTGGTCTCGGCCCAGCGCCCACGGAAGGTCAGCTCGAACTGGCCGTCGCGTCGCGACAGCTCGTAATCCGGCAGGCGGAATTTTGCGAGCCAGGCGAGGAACTCCGGCGAGAAAATCTGCTTGCGACCGTAGAACGAGTTACCGGCAAGCCAGATCATCTCCTTCTTGGAGAACCGCAACTCGCGCGCATGATCGAGTTGCTCGCGCAGTTCATTTTCGTCGATCTCGTCGGCCAGGCGCACGGTCTTGGTCCGGTTGATCAGCGAGAAGGTCGCGTCTACATCCGGATAGAGCTGCCAGATCATCTGCAGCATCAAAAGCTTGTAGAAATCCGTGTCGAGCAGGCTGCGCACGATCGGGTCGAGCTTCCAGGCATGATTGTAGACGCGCCTGGCGATATCGGTCTTGGTCATCTTAGGAATTGCTCCTCTTACAGCGCAGCGCGTCTTATGAGACGCGCAAAGGTCGCTGTAGCACTTTGAATTGCTGCATGGCTAAAGCATACGCACGCCGGCTTGCCGCATGCGCGTGATCATGGCGGAGAGCGAACCGTTGAGATCGATACCCCTGGAGGCATCAAGCACGACGGAGGTTGAAAACCCCTGGGCCACGGCGTCGAGCGCGGAAAAGGCGACGCAGAAATCGGTCGCCAGGCCGCACAAGGTAACGCTGCCGATACCGCGATCCCTGAGGTAGCCAGTCAGCCCGGTCGGCGTCCGGCGATCATTCTCGAAGAAGGCGGAATAGCTGTCGATGCCGGTGCGAAAGCCCTTGCGGATCACCAGTTCGGCGCGTGTCCATTTCAGCGATGGGTGAAAGTCGGCGCCGGTACTGCCCTGAACACAATGGTCCGGCCAAAGCGTTTGCTCGCCATAGGACATCGTTACCGTCTCGAACGGCGCTTTTCCCGAATGGACGGATGCGAAGCTCGAATGGCCGACCGGATGCCAATCCTGCGTCAGCACCACATGCTCGAACCTCCCGATCAGATCGTTGACCGCAGGCACGATCTCATCGCCGCCGGAAACGGCAAGCGCTCCGCCCGGGCAAAAATCGTTTTGCACGTCGACGACGATCAACGCCTCACCAGCCATCGCTTTCCCCTTGAGCGGACCAATCCCTATCGATCACCAAAATCGATTTAAGTCCAAGATCAATCACAGAATTTGAGCGACGGCAACCCGCTTCGACACCCCACGGCACGATCCTTGACGCACATAGAAAAAGGGCGCTGACCACGGTCGGCGCCCTCTCAAGAACTGCAGCCTGAATTGGATCAGTTGCCGTTGAGGTTGTCGGCGATGGAGAAGCCGGAATTGGCAATGCCGACCGGCTGCGCCACGAAGTTCAGGAACTTCGAGAAGTCCACCGACGGATGACGCGAGGCATAGATCACGTCGCGATTCTTGATCGGGAAGGTCTGGCCGACGATCAGGCTGTCCGGCTTGCTCATGTCGAAGCGGTAGACGATCGGATAGCGCCCCTGGCTGTCCGTCTGCATGCCCTTGCGCAACATCTCGTTGAAGCGCTGCTGGCCGAGAAGGCTCATGACGACATCCGGCTCTTCGTAGCGGAAGATGAAGTAGCCCTTCATGTCGAGCGCATAGTCGGAACCGCCGCCGGCAAGTCCCATGGCTTCCAGCAGGTTGAGGTCGTTGGCGCCGAACTCGACGCGCTGGTTGGCCTTGACGGCGCCAAGGATAGTGAAGCGGCGCGGATCGCGCGCAACGAAGATCTGGTCTCCCGGCTTCACATGGATGTTTTCAGACGGGTTCTCGATGATCGACTTCAGGAGAACCGTGCCGGTCTTCTTGCCGCGCACCAGCGTGACATAGGTCTCGTAGGGCTGCGCCACGGGGCCGCCCGCCTTGGCGATGACCTCGTTGATCGTCTCGTCGACGAGGCTGAGCGGGACGACTGCGGACTTGCCGACAGCGCCCGAAACGGTGACGTTGCGCGAGGCGGTGCTCATGCTCGTGACGATGACATCAGGCTCGACCGCCTTCTGCTTCAGCGCTTCCAGGATTTCCTGGCGCGCCTGTTCCAGCGTCAGGCCGGCAAATCGGACCGAGCCGACATAGGGGATGGCTGCCTTGCCGTCCGGCTGGACGACGAGGTCGATGCTTGTCTGTTTGGAGTCCTGCGTCGAGAACAGACCGTCGCTGCCGGCCTCGAAGATCGATACTTTCAGAGCGTCGCCAACACCGATGACGACCCGGCCCACACCGCCGCCGATACCGAACCGGCGGTTGAGCGTCGACGACACGTAGTCGGAAACAAGGCGTGCGGACTGACCGGTCACATCGACGATATCAAATACGGTGGCGTTCTTTCGACCGATTTCGGCGCCGGATTGGCCGGCATCCGCAACAATGGCCCCGGCCAGCGGCCCCTCGCCCGGAACAGCCTGACATCCCGCAAGCGCGGTAGAAAGCAGAAGGGCAGCTACACGTTTCAACTAAGACACTCCGAATTCGGCACAGCCATGATTCTGTTCATAGTTCTGCACCGCATGATCTCCCGGTCGGGAATCCGCCGGTCTCTGAAAAGCACAATAGCCGTCTCACAACAAGTCACTTGCAGACGAAGACGAGCAAAATAATTGGCCCTGCGCCTTTCCGGTCATACCTCCTACACCTTGACGGGTTTGCGGCCCGATTTGTCTTGGATGAAGGTTCTGGGCATGTATATGTTAGGCCATTGGACTTGAAAGCTAGGTACTTTAAGTTAAAAGCTGACTAATGAGGCGGAACGAATATACGTGGGGATAACCCTGGGGCGGAATGATTGGCAGTTGCGTTTTCCGCTTGGAAGCGCAATCGCAGATGCAACTTTAACGTCAGTTTAGAGCGTTCGATCATATATGGCTGTTGAAATTATTGGGCGTGCATGCCTCGCCCCTGGAGCAGAATCGCCTTCGGCGTTGTTCAAACTTCTTCGTCAGGGCAAGTGCACAGTCACCAGCATCCCGTCCGATCGCTGGGACGTTGCGCGTTTCTGGCACCCGGTCATGGGCACGCAGGGCAAGACCTATTCCTTCGCCGCGGGCGTGCTGGATCAGCTCTATGACTTCGACCCGGCCGTCTTCGGCATGTCGCAGCGCGAAGCCATGTATATGGATCCGCAGCAGCGCGTGCTCTTGCAGCTCGCCTGGCGCGCGCTCGAGGACGCCAATATCTCGACGACGTCGCTGCACGGCGAGAATGTCGGCGTCTACATCGGCGCATCGAGCCTCGACCACGCCAACCTGACGGTTGAGGACCCGGCGGCGGCCGGCCCGTATTTCATGACCGGCAACACCCTGTCGATCGTCTCCAACCGCATTTCGCACATCTTCGGGCTGAGCGGTCCGAGCATGACGGTCGATACGGCTTGTTCGTCCTCGCTCGTCGCGCTCGATCAGGCGATGCGCGCACTGAACGCCGGCGAAATCGACACGGCGATCGTCGGCGGCGTCAATATTCTCGCCCATCCGCTGCCGTTCGTCGGCTTTGCGCAGGCGCGCATGCTGTCGCCTGAAGGGCTCTGCCGCGCCTATGACAACGATGGCGCGGGCTATGTGCGCGCCGAAGGTGGCGTCGTGTTCGTGCTGCGCCGCTCGGACCGGGCGCGCCGCGAAAAAGACCGGAGCTATGCCCGGATCGTTGCGACTGGCGTCAATTCGGCCGGCCGCACGAACGGCATCTCCCTGCCCTCGCGCGAAGCCCAGGCAAATCTGCTGCGGGCGATCTACGAAGGCAACGGCATCGATGCCAATCAGGTGGCTTTCGTCGAGGGCCACGGCACCGGCACCAAGGTCGGCGACCCAGCGGAAGTCTGGTCCATCGGCACGGTCATCGGCGCCAATCGCCGGGCACCGGTTCCGATCGGCTCGATCAAGTCGAACATCGGCCACACGGAGCCTGCCTCCGGCCTTTTCGGCATGATGAAGGCGATCCTGGCGCTCGAAAACAACTACCTGCCGGCGTCGCTGCACTTCGACACGCCGAACGAACATATCGATTTCGATGGCCTGAACGTGCGCGTCACGGCAAGCCCGATCGAACTGCTGCGCGGCAAGCGTGCGCGGCTTGCCGGCATCAACTCCTTCGGCTTCGGCGGCGCCAATGCCCACGTGGTCATCAGCGATCCGGAGCCCGTTTCCGAAGACAAGATCAACAATCCGCCGTCGTCCGGTCACGTCTTCCTTGCAAGCGCCCATACCGCGTCGAGCCTCGAAGCACTGCTGAAGGACTACAAGACGCGTTTTGCCAACGCTTCCAAGGGCGAAATCCGCTCGATGGTCGCAGCGTCGGGCGCCAACCGCACCCATATGCGCTATCGGTTCGCGGCCCGCAGCGATCATCCCGAAGATATCGTCCGTGCGATCGCAAGCCATGTGGAAAAGCCGGGCTCCGATATCGGCGAAGTCGGCGAAGCCGTCACCAGAGATGCCAAGGTCGCCTTCGTCTTTTCGGGCAACGGTTCGCAATGGGCCGGCATGGGCGTCGAAGCGTTCCGTGAGAACCTGCATTTCCGCCAGTGTTTCACATCTGTCAGCGCGCTCTTCAAGTTCCATTCGGACATCTCGCTCATCGAGCTTCTGACCGATCCTGACCTCGACAAGAAGCTGTCCGACACGAAGATCGCCCAGCCGTTGCTTTTTGCCGTCCAGGCAGCTCTTTCCGATTCGCTTGTCGCCATGGGCGTCAAGCCAGTCGCCGTGTTCGGTCATTCGGTCGGCGAGATCGCCGCTGCTTATGCAGCCGGCGCGCTGTCGATGGTCGACGCCGTCTCGATCGTTGCAAAGCGGTCGCTGCACCAGGATCTGCTCGCGGGCCACGGCACGATGGCCGCCGTGATGCTGGGCGAAGACGCCGCGCGCGCCTTCGCCGAGGCGCACGGCCTCGATGAGCTTTGCGTCGCTGCCGTCAACGCCCACAATTCGGTGACGATCTCGGGCCCGGCCCATGAGATTTCCGCCTTCCGCGACGCGGCACGCAAGGCGAAGATCCCTGCTCAGATCCTCGACATCAACTATCCCTTCCACCACCCGATCATCGACCGGGCCAAGGACGCATTCCTGTCGGATATTCCCGATATCGCGCCCCGTCGTGCGGACGTTACCTACCTATCGACGGTTACGGGTGCTGCCCTTGATGGCACGCAACTCGACCCCGACTACTGGTGGAAGAATGTTCGTGAGCCGGTTCGCTTCCAGGCGGCGGCAGAGGCGGCGATCGAGCTCGGCTGCCGGCTCTTCATCGAGATTTCTCCGCGCCCGATCCTGTCCTCTTACGTCAAGGAGACGATCAAGCAGGCGGCGGCACCAGGCATGGTCGTGCCGACGCTGCTTCGAGATGTCGGAGAGACCGGTCAGGATCCGATCTCGGCCGCTATGGCGCGTGCTGTCGCCCACGGCGCAATCGTCGACACCGCGCGCGTATTCGGCAAGCGCAATGCGGCGATTTCGCTGCCGAGCCTGCCGTTCGAGCCGGTCGAATTGCGACCGGCGGCCACGACCGACGCCACGGATCTCTTTGGCCGCACCGCCAAACCCTATCGCCTGATCGGATGGCGCAGCGACCCGAACAGCGGCAGCTGGAAGAACCACATCGATGCGCCCCTCTTCCCGGATCTGGCCGAGCACGTTGTCGATGGCAAGGCTATCCTGCCGGGCAGCGGCTTCATCGAGATTGCCGTCGCAGCGGCACAGCAGTTTTACGGGACAGACGAAGTCGAGATCACCAATCTGGAAATCGTCCGGCCGCTGGAGCTCAGCGACAGCCGCATCATGGAACTGTCGACCATCCTGTCGCCGGAAACCGGCGATATCGAGATCCGCTCGCGCGAGCGCCTGTCCGAAGACGACTGGGCCGTTCATGCGGTCGCCCGGTCCCGCAAGCCGTTGCCGAGTGAAGAACGCGCGTTGCCTTCCTTTGCCGGCATGCAGAAGACGGCAACCGTCGCTCCGGCCAAGGCTTATGATACCGCACGGCAATTCGGCCTCGACTACGGTCCGCGTTTCCAGCTGCTGGCAAAGGCGGTTGCCTATAACGACCGGATCGTCGACGTCGAGCTGAAGAGCCCGGACAAACCGGGACATCCGCTCGTCACCTATGCCCTCAATCCGATCTCGGTCGACGCCACGTTCCACGGCCTCGTCGCGCTTTTTGACCGCTTCACCGGCGACAAGAGCGGCGCACCCTATATTCCGGTGCGCTTCGGTTCCGTGCGCGTCGTCAATGCCGGCAAGCCGATCGCGCGCGCCACGATCGAGATCGAACGTGTCAGCGCCAATTCGATCAAGGCCAAGTTCCATTTCTTCGACAAGTCGGGCGACCCGATCGCTCATTTCGAGGATTGCCGTTTCCGACGCACCTATCTGCGCAAGCACAAGGCGCTGGACGCTCTCTCTTTCCACTACGAAACAGTCCTTTCCGAAACGTTCCTGCCGACAGTTGAGGCCGACGTCCGCACGCCGGTAACCCTCGGCGTCAAGACGGCGGCCGATGCCGGCGTCGACAACACGACGTTGCTGTTCAACGCGGCGATCTACCGCGCCTGCCAGGAGATTGCGCTGAAGCTCGGCAAGGGCCGATCGATCGTGCGCAGCGATAGCCTGCCCGGTGATTTCGCCTTCCAGTGTTTCCTGGCGAGCTGCCTTTACGTGCTTGAGGATGCCGGCCTCTGCGAGCACAAGGATGGAGTCTGGGTCGTCGCCCAGGAATTCAGCCTGCCGAGCGTTCCAGAAATCCTGCGCGAACTCTATGGCGAACGTCCTGATCGTGCCGTCGAGGCGGTGCTGATCAACAACGCCTATGCGGAAGCGCTCGCACGCCTCGACGTCCTGCTGGCGGCCCCAGCCGGTGGCGATGCCGAAATCGTTGCCAATGCCGGCTTCATCAGCGATGCGACGCTCGATCATCAGGCCGTGCATTCTGAAGTAAGCCGCCAGCGTATGGCGCTCGTGCTTGATGCGGTCGAAAGCGCGCTACGGGCGCAGCCGACGGGAACACGTCTGCGCGTTCTCGAGCTTGGCAGCGTGTCTGCCGGGTTCACGCGCCGCATCGCGACGCTTGCAGCCAAACACGGCGCGAGCCTCGGTGTGGTCGAGCCGCGTGACAATGCCCAACGCGGCCTTGAACTCGCCTTCGAAAACGATGCCCATGTGCGCATTCTCAAGAAGGGTGAGCTTGCGACACAGGCGCCGTTCGATCTCGCCATCAGTGCCTCCGACCGGCTCTACGGCCTGATCGAAGACGACATCGATGTACGCACGGCACTCCGCTCGACGCTGCGCCGGACGGGTGGTCTCGTCGCTGGCGTCGGCGCGCCATCCCTTTTCAACGATTTTGCGCTTGGACTGTCGGATGGCTGGTTTGCCCGCAGCCAGGCGGCCGAGTTCCCGATCGGCAACCTCGCCGCCGTTCCTCACTGGCAGAAATGTCTGGCCGACCTCGATCTTCGCGAGATTGACGTCACCGACCGTGAATGCGCGTCCGGCAATGTCATCGTTCTTGAAGCACGCGGCGTGGAAGCGCCGGCGGCTGTCGAGACCGGTGCGAATGCTGCTGCCTCAGCGGCGGGCTCCTACCTTCTGTTGCAGATCGGCGCGCCCAAGACAAAGCAGTCGTCCACCGGCGCCATCCCCGTCGACCTGACGGGTGATGCGGCGACGGATGCGGCCTTGCTTCGCGATGCACTTGAGGCCTTCCGCGATCGCCCCGTTCGCGCCGTCTTCCTTTCGTCGCCTGCGCCGAAGAGCCGGACGGACGATTCTGCCTCGCTGCAAAACCAGGTTCTGGCGTTTAGCGCCGTAGCCGAAGTATTGCGGCGGCATGTCGGCGATACCGATCCAAGTGGCGACGCACGTCCGAGGCTCGTTCTTGTCGCGCCTGGCGGGGCGCCGGTCGCCAGCCGTGTCTCAGGCACGACGGCCGCAAGCTCCGGCACCAATGCCGGCCTTTGGGCTTTCGCCCGGGTGCTGCAGAACGAATATGAGTTCCTGGACGTTCATGCTCTGGATCTGGCCGCAGACGCCTCGACGTCTGACGAGCAGATTGCCGCATCGCTTCCATTGCTCACCGTTTCCGGCAGCAATCGCGAATGGCTGCTGGAAGGACCGAACGGATCGCTTTCGGAAATCCGTGCGGTTCCCGGTCCGACCGACAACGCCCATGGCTCGACGGCCTCCTTCGAGGCCGCCACCATCCGCCAGCGTGTCGCCTCTCAGGTCGGCAGCATCGTTTGGGAAGAAAGCAACGTGCCGTCCGCGGGCCCCGGCGACGTCGTCGTCAAGGTTGCGGCCACCGGCCTCAACTTCCGCGACGTGATGTGGGCGATGGGTCTTCTGCCTGAAGAAGCCCTCGAGGACGGCTTTGCCGGTGCGACGATCGGCATGGAACTGTCCGGTCACGTGGTTGCCGTCGGTCAAGGCGTGGACGACCTTTCGGTCGGCGATGCGGTCATGGCGATCGCGTCTGCGGCCTTCTCCACCCATGCCGTCGTTTCGCGCGCCGGCGTCGCCAGGCTGCCGCAATCGGTCAGCCCGGTTGCCGCGGCCACCGTGCCTGTTGCGTTCCTCACGGCCTACTACGCCATGGTCGAGCTCGGCCGCATCCAGGCCGGTGAAACGATCCTCATCCATGGTGCGGCCGGCGGGGTCGGCCTCGCAGCGCTGCAGGTTGCCAAGCTCAAGGGCGCGAAAGTCATCGCCACGGCCGGCACCCGCGAGAAGCGCCGCTTCCTTTCGATGCTCGGTGCCGATCATGTGTTCGATTCGCGCTCGCTCGGTTTCGTCAACGACGTGCGCGCCGTGACTGATGGAGAGGGCGTCGACCTCGTGCTGAACTCACTCTTCGCCGAGGCGATGGAGCAGAGCCTGGCACTGGTCAAACCGTTCGGCCGCTTCCTCGAACTCGGCAAGCGTGACTACTACGCAGACAGCAAGATCGGCCTCAGGCCGTTCCGCCGCAATGTCAGCTACTTCGGCATCGACGCGGACCAGTTGCTGGTCAACGCGCCGGCCCTGACCAAGCGCATCTTCACCGAGATCGGCGCCCTGTTCGAGGACGGCAAGCTTACGCCGCTGCCGTACCGTGCTTTCGATTTCGACGAGATCGGCAATGCGTTCCGCCTGATGCAGAACGCGGGTCACATCGGCAAGATCGTCGTGCTGCCGCCGGTGGCCGGCAAACACCAGGTCGCGACCCGGCCGCACGGTGGCGTCAAGGTCGACCCCGAAGGCATGCACCTGGTCGTCGGTGGCATCGGTGGCTTCGGCCTGGCCGCCGCCAACTGGCTTGCGGAAAAGGGCGCCAAGACGATCGCGCTCTGCTCGCGGCGCGGCCTTGCCGACGCGGAAACGACGGCGATGATCGAGCTTTGGGCCAAGGCCGGCATTTCGGCCACGGTTCACGCCTGCGATATCACCGATGCAACCGCTGCGGATCTCCTGCTCACCGAATTGCGAGCCATCGCACCGCTACGCTCCATCGTTCATGCAGCGATGGTGCTGGATGACGCGCTGATCAGCAATCTCAATCGCGAGCGCAACCGGCCGGTTATCGACACGAAGGCAAAGGGTGCCGCTGTTCTCGATCAGCTGACCCGCAACGATGCGCTCGACAACTTCATCCTGTTCTCGTCGGCAACGACGCTGGTGGGCAATCCCGGCCAGGCAAACTACGTTGCGGCCAACGGCTACCTCGAAGGTCTTGCCCGCGCCCGGCGCGCGGAAGGTCTTGCCGGTTTGGCGGTCGGTTTCGGCGCGATCGCCGACAAGGGCTATCTCGTGCAGAACACCGACGTCAACGATCTGCTGGCCAAGCGCATCGGCAAGACGGCACTGAAGGCGCAGACGGCGCTGGACATGGTCGAGAGCCATCTCGCCAGCGATCCCGGCACAGTCGACGCCGCCGTCGTGATGATATCGGAGATCGATTGGTCGGCCGCCCGCAACTTGCCGGTCGCGCGCAACGCGCTCTTCGAAGTCATCCTGCGTAGCGCCGATCAGCATTCGTCCGGCGGCGAAGGCACCAAGATGGACCTCGTCGCGATGATCGAGGGCAAGTCGGCGCAGGAAGCCGAGGATATTCTCTTCGAACTGGTCGCAGGCGAAATTGCCGCCATCCTTCGGGTCTCGAAGGATACGGTCACGCGCAGCAAGGTCCTGAAGGAAATCGGCCTCGACAGCCTGATGGCCGTGGAACTCGGCATGAGCTTCCAGCAGAATACCGGTTTCGACATGCCGCTCAGTGGTGTCGCAGACAACACGACGGTTGGCGACGTCGCCCGCAAGCTCTATGACAAGGTCAGCAAGCGCGACCAGGGCGAAGAGAGCGACGGTGCGGACGACAAGTTGGTCACAGAACTGGCGCAACGGCATGTCGGCACGGCAAAGGAAAAAGCACAGAGCCAATGAGCACGAACGGAAATGGTCCCGGCTCATCCAAGATGACCAGCAGCCTCAAGGAGAACCTGCTGGACCGGATGAGAAACACGCATCAATCCTCCGAGCGCAACCGCATGGCGCGTTCGGAGCGGGAGATGCCGCCGCCGGCCCGCCGGCAACAGGCCCGTTTCGAGGACCTGCCGGAGTACAAGCAGGTTCTGACCCAGAAGTTTGCCAGCGAACAGCTGGGGATCGCCAATCCGTTCTACCGCGCGCATCAGACCGCAGCCGGCGCCACCACCGTCATCGACGGGCGCAAGCTGATCAACTTCGCCTCCTATGATTATCTCGGCCTCAACCGGCACGCGGAAGTGCTGGCAAGGGCAAAGGAAACCGTCGACGCCTTCGGGATCTCGGCTTCTGCCAGCCGGCTTGTCGCTGGCGAGCGCCCTGTTCATGTGGAGCTCGAAGAAAAGATCGCGCGCTTCTACGGCGTCGATGCCGCGGTCTGCTTCGTCAGTGGCTATCTCACCAATGTCGCGGCCATCAGCTGCCTGATGGGCCCGAAGGATCTGGTTGTCCACGACGAGTTCATTCACAATAGCGCGCTTGCGGGCATCAAGCTCTCCGGCGCCACGCGCCGGCTGTTCAAGCACAATGACGCGAGCGACCTGGAACACGTGCTGCGCACGGTCTCGGGCGACTATCGTCGTATCCTTGTCATCGTCGAGGGCATCTACTCGATGGACGGCGACATCGCCGACCTGCCGGCCCTCCTGAAGCTCAAGGCCGAATACGGCTTCTGGCTGATGGTCGACGAGGCCCATTCCTTGGGGGTCGTCGGCAAGCATGGTCGTGGTCTTGCCGAGCACTTCGGCGTCGATCCGCATGAGATCGACATCTGGATGGGAACGCTTTCGAAGACGACGTCCAGCTGCGGCGGCTACATTGCCGGCAGCGAGGCGCTTGTTGCCGTGCTCAAGGCCTCTGCCGGCGGCTTCGTCTACAGCGTCGGCCTGGCGCCGGTTCTGGCCGCCTCGGCGGCCGCCAGCCTCGACGTGCTTGCGCGCGAGCCGTCGCGCACTGCCGCCCTCCGGCGCAATGGCGCGCTCTTCCTCAAGCTTGCCAAGGAAGCGGGTCTGGACACCGGCCTCAGCAGCGGCTTTTCGGTTGTGCCGGTGCTGGTCGGGGATTCCCTGCGCGCGGTTCAGCTGTCCAACGATCTGCTTGCGGCCGGCGTCAATGCGCTGCCGATCATCCACCCCGCCGTTCCCGAAGGACTGGCGCGGTTGCGCTTCTTCATCACCAGCGACCATACCGAAGAGCAGATCCGCAAGACGGTGGCCCTGACGGCGGAACGCCTGAAGGACCTGACCGAACGCAACTTCGGCCTCGGCGGCATCGATATCGATCAGATGATGAAGGCGCTCTCGGCGCGCTGAGGATGACGTGCAGGCGCCCTTCACGGGCCGGATGCCGCAGGCGGAAACCAGCATGACCCATGTGATCATCACCGGCGGCTCGAGCGGCATAGGGCTGGCGATCGCATCGATCTATGCGGGTCGTGGCGCGCGCCTTTCGCTGATCGCCCGTTCGGCCGAGATCCTGAAGCGTGCCCAGGATGAACTCTCCTCCAAGTCGGCAACAGCCGGCGACATCCGGATCGAGACGGCGGATGTCGCGCGGGAAGAGGAAATCATCGCCGCCATCCATCGCTGCGAAGCGGCATTCGGGCCCTGCGACATCCTGGTGACCTCTGCCGGCGTCGTCGAGCCGGGCCGGTTCGACGAACTCGGCAGCGCCGCCTTCCGGCGTCAGATGGAAACGAATTTTTCCGGTACCGTCCATGCGGTTCGCGCCGTCTACGCCGGCATGAAGCAGCGTGGGCACGGAAAGATCATGATGATCTCCTCCGGTGCCGGCCTTCTCGGCATCTATGGCTATTCGGCCTATTGCGCCTCGAAGTTCGCACTGCACGGCTTTGCCCAGGCACTCCGCTCCGAGGCGCGCGCGCATGGGATAGACGTCTCGATCTGCTTCCCGCCGGACACCCAGACGCCGCAGTTCCAGCGCGAGCTTGCCTTCCGTCCCCCTGAAGCCGCCGCCGTCATGGGTACGGTCAGCCCCTGGCCGGCGGAAGCAGTTGCCCGCAAGATCGTCTACGGCATCGAGCGCGGACGGTTCGAAGTCTATTTTGGAATGACGCTTTTTCTTCTCGGTCGGTTCGGCCCCACCGTCAGACCACTCCTCAACTGGTGGTTCGACCGCGCAATCGCCCGCAGTAGCGGTGGAGTATCAAAGGGCGGCAGGTGACGGCGCTTGTGCGCGCCGGCGATAGGATCTAAGTGTCAGGCGGATGCCGTGCTGCATGAGGCGGCGCCGGTGTGCAAGAAAGCATGAAGGTTTCCGCTTGGCGTTGCTCCCCTTTCAATTGCACGACTATCCGATAACGCTGACGATCTGTTGTTTCATCTTGTCCTGTGCGGTGATCTTCTTCACCGACCGCTTCGCTCTGCCGAAACGGGAACGCCGGAAAAACCCGTCTCCCTTTGGCCGCAAGCAGGACATCATCGATGTTATTGCCCGCCTGCCGGTCATCGCGCTGGTGTTCGCCGGCTTTTTCGCTGGCTCCTGGCGGCCACTTTATGCCGCCGCCGGCACGATGAGCTTCTTCATCATCTTCACCGGGATTTCTAGGGCCAAGTTCAAGTTCATCCGCGAGCCGCTGATCTTTTCCGACATCGCCCTCGTCGTCGACGTCTTCAAATACAAGACGATCTTCTATGCCAGTTCGCTGAACATCGTGTTCTGGACCGTTGCATTTCTCTATGTCTTCGGCGTTTCCGGGCTCTACCTCTATTTCGAACCGTCTGTTCTGCCCAACAGCGGCAAGGCCTTCTGGATCCTGGTGATGGTGGCAGTCGCCGCAGGCCCATGGCTCCTGCTGTTCTACGGCCCGGTGAACCGACCCACGGCGGCCCTCGTTCAGAGGCTCGTCAAAGTGCTCGACGTCAAAATGAATACGGTGCGCTTCGGCACCTTCGGGTCGGTGATCTTCCGCTTCATCATCTGGCTCGGCGTCAAGCGGGAGAAGATCGTCGCCGAACTCTCACAAATCGTTCGGGCGGCCGTCCAGGACCTGATCGGTGACGACGGTTCGCCGCTCATCGTCGTCTGGCAGTCGGAGTCCTTCATCGACATGCGCCATTTCGGTGTCGACACGCTGAAGATGCCGACACTCGACCGGTTGCGGCGTCAGGCCGCCCAGTGGGGACGCCTCAGCAGCGTCTTCGAAGGCGGCTATACGCTGCGCACCGAGTTTGCCGTCATCAGCGGGCTCGTGCCCGACGATATCCACGTGGATGCAAGCTACCCTTATCTGCGCGCGTCCCACTATTCCGACGTCGTCTGGCCGGGAAAGATGAAACGCGCCGGCTGGCACACCCATTTCATGCATCCTTACGACCGCACGTTCTTCCTGCGCCACAAGGCGATGCCGCAGCTCGGCTTTGCCGAGCTGACGATGCTCGATGGATTCGACCACGTGCCGGCGCGCGACGGGCCTTACGTCTCCGACGAGAAGCTCGCCGCCAGGGTCATCGATGCCTGCGAGAACCTGCCGGAAGACAAGAGCGGTTTCGTTTTCGTCGCCTCGATGGCAAACCACGGACCTTGGGAACCGGGTCGCGTTGGCGATCTTGCCAACCCGGTGGACATCTATCTGGCGATCCTTGAGCAATCCGACGCAGCACTGAAGCAGCTGACCGATCGGCTCGACAGGCTCGACCGGCCTGTCTGGTTCGTCTTTTATGGCGATCATGCGCCGCTGCTGAAATCGTTCGCAGACCCCTTCCCCGACCCACGCACGGATTATCTCATCGTGCCTTTTTCCAAGGCGAAATCGACGCATCATCGACCGGTCGAACCACGGGATGTCGCTGCCTGGGATCTGATCGAGGCGCTGCTCAACCACGCCAACCTCAAGAAGGACACGCTGCGTTAGCGGCGGCGAGACGATGGAAAACGCAGCGTTGAACACCCGTGTGTCAGCCGATCGGCCAAGCCGACGGGTCTTCCTGTTCCTGCAAGGCCCGTCATCGCCGATCTTCCGCAAGATCGCCGATCGGCTTGAGAGCTACGGCCACACCTGCCTGCGGATAAACCTCAATGTCGGCGACGAGATCATCTGGCGTCGCAAAGGCGCATCCAACTACCGCGGGAGAGCGGAGGATTGGCCGGACTATCTGGCACGCTTCATCGGCCTGCACCAGGTCACCGACATGATCCTGCTTGGCGAAGAGCGCCCCTATCATCAGGCTGCCACTGCGGTCGCCCGGCGGACCGGGGTCGCGATCGCCATCGTCGAGATGGGCTATCTCCGACCCGACTGGCTAACACTCGAGCGCGACGGCATGTCGTCGAACTCCCACTTTCCCGCCGACGCCGCCCATATCGTCGAAGCCGCGAAGACCCTGCCGGAGCCGGATTGGCGCAAGCACTACAGCCAGACCTTTCTCGCCGATGCCAGCTACGACCTTCTCTACAACCTGCCCAACGTCTTCCTGTGGTTCCTCTTTCCGCATTATCGCCGTCACGCGATCTTTCATCCACTTGCCGAATATGCCGGCTGGATCCGCCGCCTTTTCACCGGCAAAAGACGCAGTGCCGAGGCCGAGGAAACGGTCCGCATCCTGCTTTCGGAACGCGTGCCCTTTTTCGTCTATCCGCTGCAGCTCGAAACCGATTTCCAGCTGCGCGCCCACTCGCCGTTCCACAGCCAGAAGGACGCGATCGACGAGGTCATGCACTCGTTTGCAGCCGATGCGGCTAGGGCAACCAGACTGGTCTTCAAGGTTCATCCGCTCGACAACGATCTGATCGCCTGGCGCAAATTCATCGACGACAAGGCAGCGGAACTCGGGCTGACCGGTCGCGTGTTCTATCTCGATGGCGGCAATCTCGATGTGCTGGCAGAGGCCAGCGCCGGCATGGTCACGGTCAACTCGACCGCCGGTCTGCACGCGCTAAAGCAGGGACGCCCGGTCAGGGTGCTGGGCACGGCTGTGTTCGACATTGCCGGTTTGACGGACCAGCAGCCGCTGGAGGATTTCTGGCAAAGGCCGACAGCACCCGACGCCGAGGTGAGCAGCGCCATGTTCCGGCTGCTTGCGGCTTCGATCCAGGTGCGGGGCAATCTCTATTCAAGAACAGGAACCGACGCAGGCGCCCGGGCAATCGCCGAGCGCCTGCACGAGAACACGGTCAACCAGCCCGGCGCGTTCATCGATCCGCCACCGCGCCGGAAGCCGCAGAAAAGACAACGGCCAGCCTCGCGATCGGCATAGGCTGGCCGTAAAAATTCCAAGACGGCTTAACTCAGGCAACGCCGGCGCGAAGCAGATCGTGAATGTGCAGGATGCCGACGGGAAGCCCGTCGTCGTCGACGAGAAACAGCACGGTCACCTTGTGATCCTGCATGAACTCCATTGCACCGCTTGCCAGAACATCTCCCCTGATGACACGGGGGTTACGCGACATGACCGCCTCGACGGTCTGCGCAAGCAGATCGCCCGACATGTGGCGACGGAGGTCGCCGTCGGTGATGACGCCGGTCAGCTTGCCATCCTCGTCGACGATGCCGACGACACCAAAGCCCTTGGAAGACATCTCGATGACGGCTTCGCTCATCGGGCGACCGACGCTCAAGAGCGGCACCTGTTCCCCGGCATGCGCCAGTTCGCGCACGAGACGCAGTTGAGCGCCGAGCTTGCCGCCGGGATGGAAGGTCTTGAAATCTTCGGCGGAGAAACCGCGGCGCTCGAGCAGGGCGATGGCAAGCGCGTCGCCGACCGCAAGCTGCAGCATCGCCGACGTCGTCGGCGCCAGCCCATGCGGACAGGCTTCCTGAACCTTCGGCAGCACGATCGGCACTTCGGAGTTGCGAGCGAGAACGCTGTCGCGGTTGGACGAAATCGAAACGACCGGCACCTTGAAGCGCTTGGCATAGGTGAGCATGTTGGCGAGTTCCGCCGTTTCGCCCGACCAGGACAACAGGATCAGCACGTCCTGCGACGTGACCATGCCGAGATCGCCGTGGCTCGCCTCGGTCGGATGGACAAAATAGGCGGACGTGCCTGTTGATGCCATGGTCGCCGCCATCTTGCGGCCGATATGGCCACTCTTGCCGACGCCGGAAACGACAACGCGCCCCTGGCTTTCGCCAATGAGTTCGATCGCTTCGACCATGCTTTGCGCAAACGCCGTATCGGCACCGAGATGATCGGCCAGCGCCTTGATGCCTGCCATCGCCGTCGTCAGCGTCCTGCCGACCGACTCCAATGCGGCAGAACCGCGTCGCTCATCCGCTGATGCGTGTCTCAAACCCATGATGTTTCCATTCCCGCGAAGACGTTTGCGCCGGTTAGAAGCGGCGTTTCTCAGACCCATTGCAGGCAGATAGGCGCTTTTTCTTGGCAAACCAAGCCAAAGCCATCGAGTTTCGGCAGGAAATCCCACAAAGACGACGGTTTCGTCAGCCGACGCGCTGTTCTTCCGGCGCTTCGAGCGGCATCGACTTGTCGGCCGCAAACTCTTCGAGCGTCATGGAGTCCAGGATCGCGGCAACCGCGTCGCGCACGGTCGTCATCGACACACGGACCTGACAGGTCTCGGGATCATTGCAGTCCTCGCAGACCTCGTAAGCCGTGCGGCTGGCGCAGCGGATCGGCGCAAGCGGACCGTCAAGCGTCCGGATGACATGGCCGATGCGGATTTCCGCCGCCGGGCGCGACAGCGAATAGCCGCCGCCTGGCCCCTTCTTCGAACGCAGCATGCCGGCGTTGCGCAGTTCGAGCAGGATCGTATCCAGGAATTTTTTCGGGATATTGTTGCGCTGGGCGATTTCGGTAATGAAAGCCGTCTCTCCCGGCTCCAGTCGAGCGAGGTCGACAAGAGCCTTCAATCCGTACTTTCCCTTCTTCGTCAGCATTCCGGCAAGCTTTCCCTACGGTTCCCTTGAGAACGGGAATCATCCGCGCAAACGCAATCTTGTTTTGGCATAGCACAAGAATCGTGCGGCAAACACACAATTGTGGCACAGAATCAATGCAAAGCTTGGTCTGGGATTATACTCGGAATAAGGGGGCGGCCGCCCCAGACATTATGCTGCGGCCGCATCGCCATGGCGTTCGGCAGGCACTGCCTGACGCGCGAGCAGATGGCGAATTGCCGCGCGTGCTTCGTCAGCCGACCGGAACCGCTGAGCGTCCAGATCCCAGACATGGTACTTGACTGCCAGGAACTTGAACCGGCCGTCGTCCGGGACGACGACCCCGACGGCTTCGCCGCCATATTCGATAACCTGCTTGCTCATGCAAATAACGCTCCTTCCACACCCGGAGGCGCGGACATTTCAATTTCGGCAAAGGATGAATTTCGAGAGTTCGAGGATCACATTCGGCAGAGGCGAATGAGACGTTTCTTCACTGTTGCACGACAATGGGAACGCGTGCCGAAGAAGGCGGCGGTCGAGACGGTTTCGGACATGTCACACTCCTTTGGCTTGGTCCGGCATCGCAATGCCGGAGCGGTTCATGAACAACTGTGAGGCGGACTCGCCCGCGTCACAGAGCTGCAAACTAGAATAATCTACCAATTCCGTCAATTAAAAACATGATGACGCGAAAAATATTTCTCAACCCATCAAATTTTAGGGGTCCCGGATGCAATATCCGTTCTCCCGATCCGAAACCGGAGACCCTCGCTATCTAGGAAGCGACGAATCAACCTGCAAGGTACGGGGGCGATAAAGACAGCACTTTCTGACAAAAAAGGGGCGGCCCATAGGACCGCCCCTTCACATTTTATAACCTCAGCCCTGATATCAGGCGGCCGGTGCGCCCGGCTGCGTGGTTCCGGTGCCGGTGCGGGTCGCTTCGCGATCCTTCCACCAACGATTGAGGAAGAGCAGGATCGGGCCGCCGATGTAGATCGACGACGTCGTCGCGACGATAACACCGAAGATCATCGGCCAGGCGAAGCTCTTGACGGCATCGCCGCCCCAGATTGCCATCGGCACCAGTGACAGCGCCGTGGCCATCGAGGTGAAGATGCATCGCGCGATCACCTGGTTGATGCTCATGTCGATGAGGTCGGAGAACGGCATCGACTTGTACTTGCGCAGGTTCTCGCGCATGCGGTCGTAGACCACGACCTTGTCGTTGACGGAGTAACCGATCATCGTCAGCAGTGCGGCGATGGCCGTCAGGTTGAAGTCGATGCCGGTGAGCGCGAAGAAGCCGATCGTCTTGGTGATGTCGAGCAGCAGGACCGCGATCGCGCCGACGGCGAAGTGCCATTCGAAGCGGAACCAGATGTAGAACAGGATCGCCACCATCGCGAGACCGACGGCAAGGAAGCCCGAACGCGCGAGTTCCGTGCTGATCGTCGGGCCGACGACTTCCGTCCGCTCGAAGGTCACGTCGGGAATGGTCTGAACGGCTGCATCCTTGATCTTGTTCAGGGCAACCGTCTGCTCCTGCTCACCGCCGGGCTGGCGCTGAACGCGGATCAGGACCGACTTGTCCTGGCCGAATTCCTGAAGGGCGACTTCACCGATGTTGAGCGACTCCAGACCATGGCGCAGCGCCGGCAGATCGAGCTTCTGCTTGGATGTCGCTTCCACCTGGATACCGCCGACGAAGTCGATGCCGTAGTTGAGGCCGGGCGTGAAGAACAACACGACCGAGCTGATCGACAGGAAGGCGGACATGCCGATGGCAACGAAACGGCCCTTCATGAAGGAGAAGGACGGCAGATGCGGAACACGTCCGAAGAGCGAGGGGATCTCGAGCTTCTTCATCTTCCGGCGGATGACGACTTCACGCATCATCAGGCGCACGACGGTCACCGACGTGAACATCGAGATGACGATGCCGAGCATCATGGTCACCGCAAAGCCCTTGACCGGTCCGGAGCCGAACGCAAACAGCAGCACGGTGCCCGAAAGCGTGGTGACGTTGGAGTCGATGATCGTCGCATAGGCTTTGTTGAAGCCGATATCGAGCGCCTTCATGGCGCCGGCGCCGCCCTCGGTTTCTTCTCGAATACGGGCATTGATGAGAATGTTGGCGTCCACCGCCATGCCGATGCCGAGGATGATACCGGCGATGCCGGGAAGCGTAAGGGTCGAGCCGAGCATTGCGAGCACGCCGATCGTCAGAATGGTGTGCAGTACCAAGCCGACGTTAGCGATCATGCCCCATGCGCCGTAGAGCACGACCATGAGGGCAACCACGAGGCCGAAACCGGCAAGGCCGGTGAAGATGCCCATGCGGATGGAATCGCTGCCGAGGTTCGGGCCAACGGAACGCTCTTCGATCACGGTCAACGGTGCGGGCAGTGCGCCCGAGCGCAGCAGTGCCGAAAGAACGGTTGCTTCCTGTGCGGTGAAATTACCGCTGATCTGACCGTTACCGCCGATGATCGGTTCGCGGATGACGGGCGCGGTCAGGACTTTGCCGTCAAGCACGATGGCGAAGGGCCGGCCGACATTGTCACGGGTGATTTCGGCGAACTGCCGGGCGCCGAGCGAATCGAAGGTGAACGAGACAATCGGCTCATTGGTGCGCTGGTCGAAGCCGGCCTTGGAATCGGCCAGACGCTCGCCTGAAATGGCGATGCGGCTTTCGACCGGATATCTGTTGCCGTCGTTGGCACCGGGCAGGATGTCGACGCCACGGGGCGCCGGCTGCGTCACGTCGACGGTCTGATCCAGCATGTGGAAGCTCATCTGGGCGGTCGAGCCCAGGAGTTGGCGGAGCCCGGTCGGATCCTGCAGGCCCGGAAGCTGGACGAGAATACGGTTGGAACCGACGCGCTGGATCAACGGCTCGGCGACGCCGACCGTGTCGACGCGCCGGCGAATGATCTCGAGGCTCTGTTCGACCGCCTTGGTCATCCGGTCGTTGAGGCCGGCTTCGGTCATTGCCAGGCTAATGTTGCCACCGTTCTCGGTGACTTCGATATCCGAGGCCGAACCACCGAAACCGAGCGTGCCGACAGGGGCTGCGAGCTCCTTGAGCTTCGGCAGCGCCTTTTCGAGGTCGGCCGGATCGTCGATCTTGACGGTGACGGCATCGCCGCTGATGCGCGCCGACGAGGCGGGAATGCGCTCGCCGCGAAGCGCCCTGCGCGTATCGTCGAGCAGGGTTTCAAGCCGCGCCTTGCGCAGGCCGGCGGCGTCGACCTCGAGGACGAGGTGAGAGCCGCCCTTCAGGTCGAGGCCGAGGGTAACGGGCTTCACCGGCAGCCAGGCGCCGAATTGCTCGCGTTGTGCCGGCGAGAGAACGTTTGGCAGCGCTGCTATGCATCCGAAGATGATAACGACGACATAGGCGAAAATCGCCCATTTGGATGTACGCATGTTGTGGTTCCAAGAGAGCCTGTACGGGCGAAAGCCGCGTGATCAGGACTTTGTTTCATCAAGGGCATGAACACGATCGCAGCGATCATCGTGCCCGAATATCAGCAATCACCAGAGGCGCGCGGAGGCGCACGGATTTGCGGGCCGCGGTTCGACAAACCATCGGCGAAGGGCGTACGGCCGAAAGCGAGGTCTTCGCCGGACGGCTCGAAAGCAAGAAACTGGACCGACGCAAGCAGCATCGGCACCGCGCCGTCGCCGGTCGCGGATTTGCCATCCTTGCGTTCGGCGGTAAAGCGCAGATCCGAAACCGGGGTGGCGCGCGAAATCTGGCGCGCGGCGGGGTGATCCGAAGGAACGGTGTCAGGCGCGGAGAAATTGCCCGCCTGCTGTTCGGCTGAAAGACGCGAGGAGAAGCCCTGCCCGACGACGATCAGCTGCATGGCGAGCGAGGCACAGAAGAGCCACAGCACGGCGATTAGCCGGCCGGCAAACTTGCCTCTGTTGCCACCACACACTGGGTCCATTCGGGACGCCGCCCCTTCCTCGGCGCTTGGCGCCTGAAAGTTCAATTCAGCCGGAATGCAACAAATCTAGCCGAAGAACATGGCCGGAATCGAGCACGAGGCGCTCTTAACACCATTGCGGGCGCGAAATGTCAAATTTCGCGCCGCTCAAACGGTGACATGATTTGCAGGTTACGCGGTTGCGCCGCTGGTTTTCACCTGATGAATCTCGATCAGCGACGGCCCGCTGCGCGCGACGGCATCCGCAAGTGCCCGCGAAAGGTCAGTGACCGACGTCAGCCTTTCCGCCTCGATGCCATAGGCCTTGGCGGCGAGGATAAAGTCCGGCGCAGACGGCCTCACACCCTCCGGCGTCACACCGGAATCGATCATGTAGGACTCGATCTCCTGATAGCCGTCGTTGTTCCAGACGAGGAAGATCACCCGCGCTTGGACATCGACGGCAGAACCAATCTCGGCAAGCGAAAACTGGAAACCACCATCGCCGACAAGGCAGACGACCGGCCGCGACGGGTCGGCCACGGCAGCACCGACGGCTGCCGGCGGCGCGTAGCCCAATGCCCCGTACCCCGTCGCCGAGTTGAACCAGCTGCGCTGGCGCGGCGCGTCGCAATAAAGGTTGCCGGCGTAGACGGCCTGAGTGGAGTCACCGACGATGGTGCAGTCCGGCAGCGCCTTGTAGACCGCATCGATCACGGCAATCTCGGCCCGCATCTTCGCCGTCAGCTCCTTCAGCGCCGCCTTACGCGCTACCTCGGCGCGGGCCGCTCCATCCTTCGGCGCATGTCCCGGCAGGAAAGCCAGAATGCTCGCCGTCGCCGTCTTGGCGCCGGAGAGGATCGAAAGTGCGGCATGCGGACCGCGGGCCAGCTGTGCTGCATCGATGTCGGTACGGATCAGGTTGCGCAGCACCGGGAACCCGCCATCGGCATACATGTCGTAGTCGGTCTGGCCCATCTCAGTGCCAAGCGCCAGCACGAGATCAGCCTCCTTGAGCAGCGATCGCACCGCCTTGAGGCTGGGGCTTGCCGGAACGCGCAGCGGGCTGCCGGCCAGCATGCCGCGCGCATTCACCGTCGTGACGACGGGCGCGCCGATCTGCTCGGCAAGTGCCCTGACCTCCGCCTCGGCAGTCAGAGCGCCGCCGCCGCAGATGATCACCGGGCGGGTCGCGTCGGCGCAGAGGATCGCGGCGCGTTGTAGCGTCTCGCTGTCGGAGCGCGGACGGGTCGCGGCGGCCGAGCGGATCGTCTTCGGCTCGATCCGTGCCGTCATGACGTCGGTCGGGATCTCGATATGCACCGGCCCTGGCCGGCCGGACAGCAGCACAGAGAAAGCCCGGTCGACGACAAAAGGCAGGTCGTCGGGATTGAGCAAGGTGTGCGAATAGAGCGCCAGCGTCTTGATCATGCCGTGCTGGTCGGGAAGCTCATGCAGCAGCCCGCGACCGTGCCCAAGCGAATCGCGACGATTGACGCCTGAAATTACCAGCATCGGGATCGAATCCTGCCGGGCCTGCGCCATGGCGGTGATGGTGTTGGTCAAGCCCGGTCCGGTGATGACAAGGGCGACGCCCGGCTTGCCGCTGACGCGGGCATAGCCATCGGCCATGAAGCCGGCGCCCTGCTCGTGACGGGGGGTGACGTGGCGGATCTTCGATGCCGCCAGGCCGCGATAGAGCTCGACCGTATGAACGCCCGGAATACCGAACACCACCTCGACGCCATTGGCCTCGAGCAGATCGACCAGGGCTTCGCCTACTGTTTTCGTGGTCATGCGCGGCGCTCCTGACGCAGTGTGGCGCGCTCGGCAAGCACGGTGATGCGACGGCAAGCCTCGTCGATGTCCTTGTCGGGCACGGTCAGGCTGACGCGCAGAAAGTTCTGCGCCTCGTCACCGAAGGAGGATCCCGGCATCACCGCGACCCCCTCTTCCTCCAAAAGCGCCCAGGCGAAGGCTTCGCCGGTCATGCCGGTGGCCGACACGTCGATCAGCGTGAACATGCCAGCCTCCGGTGGCAAGACCAGGATGCCTGGCGCATTGGCGAGGCCCTCGACGATGCGGCGCGAGCGAGACTTGTAGGTCTCGCGCATCCGCCGCGCCGTATCGATGTCATGCGTCAGCGCGTAAGCCGTCATATCGGCAATGAACGGCTGCACGCCGAACAGCATGGTTTCCGACACCGGCAGAAGCCTATTGGTAAACTCCTCCGGCCCGACGGCCCAGCCGCTGCGGAAGCCTGGCGCTGCATGCGACTTGGAGATCGACGACACGACGATAGTGCGCTCGGCCAGATCCGGATTGTCGAACGGAGAGGCAAACACGGCGTCGAACACCAATTCCTCGTAGACCTCGTCGCAGACGATCCAGAGATCGTGGCGGCGCGCGACCTCGCCGATCTCGGCGATTTCAGCCGCGGTCAGTACGGCCCCGGTCGGATTGTGCGGCGTGTTGAGCAGCAGCACCCGGCATTCCGGCGTGATCGCCTTCTCGATATCGGCGGCCTGCATGTGAAAACCAAACTCCGGCTTCAGCGGCACCAGCACGTGATGGGCGCCCGTCGACTGGATGACGCCCTCATAGGTGGCGTAGAGCGGATCGCCGACGAGAACGGCATCGCCGGCCTCGACCAGGCCCAGCATGACGCCGAAGAGCGCCGTCTGCGTGCCCGGGAAGCACATGACGTTTTCGGTGGTGACATCGGCGCGGCGACGGCGGTACTTCTCGACGAGCGCCGCCACGACCGCATGCTCGCCGCGGCCGTTGGAATAACGATAGCGACCGGCATTCATGGCACGCTGGCATTCATCGAGCAGAGCGCGGTCCGGCGGCACGTCCGGCTCGCCGATCGTCAGCTCGATGATATCGGCACCACTCGCCTTCAGTTGCCGCGCACGGATGTGCAGCGACCATTTTCCCGAACCGAGGTCGGCGAGGCGTTCGGTGATCGATGCATAGCGCATGGTGTTTTCTCCCGTTTTCATTGTTTGTCACTGCCAATCGAGGTGCCGAGCAGCGCCTCGACCGAGGCCATGGCGATGGCGACCAGTTCGCCTTCCCGAAACAGATCTCCCGCCAGGCACCCTTCGATCCACAGGCCGTCGACGAGGCCGTTGATCGCGATCGCGTAGGCGCGGCAGGTTTCCGCGTCGGCCGGTTTGTTCTTCACCGCCAAGAAATCGGCAAGCAGGTCCTGCAGCGTGTTGCGAAAGGTCAGGTAGCCGTCCCGGTGGATTTCGGCGAGGATCGGGTCGACGCGGACCTGGCTGATGAAAGCCGCCCAGAGCGAGATGCTGCGGCTGTCGGCGACCGGCTCGGTCAGGTTGATGGCGATGAAGTCCCTCAGCCGCGTTTCCGGGTCGCCTTCGACATGGGCGGCCTTGTCGGTCAGCGACGCGATCACCGCACGGTAGGCCTCGGCGACCATCTGGTCCTTCGATTCGAAATAGTGCCGGACCAGCCCAGCCGTCACCCCGGCGCGGATAGCGATCTGGCGCACTGTCGCACCCTTCAGGCCGAATTCGGCGATGCAATCGAGCGTCGCTTCGATCAGCTCCTGGCGGCGTTCTCCTTCAGGGGCCCGGTGAAACGCGCGACGATTCATGCCGTCATCCGTGCCATCATCCGCGCACGGGGGTCGGCGAACGGGTTCGTCAAATCCTTCGAGCGG
Organism: Ensifer sp. Root31; assembly: GCF_001424825.1. Taxonomy (NCBI): domain Bacteria; kingdom Pseudomonadati; phylum Pseudomonadota; class Alphaproteobacteria; order Hyphomicrobiales; family Rhizobiaceae; genus Ensifer; species Ensifer sp. Root31. Next base: position 79,034 of record NZ_LMCO01000001.1, read on the forward strand.
AACGGATGCATGGGAGCTCCTTCAGGGAAAATCGGGCACGCGGCGGGCGATAAAAAAACGACGATACGTGTTATTATACGCTTGAACAATAGCGGCACAAGTGCAACCATGCCTGCCAACAAAGACCGTGACAAGCCAAAGATGCTGCACGGAAAGACGACAGGGGAACTGTTTCATGCCTTCACGGAAAGCTCGCAGAGCCATTGGATCGGCGCGTCGATGACGGATGCGGCCCAGGCAATCGCGGTCACTGACCTGCACAAGCGTTTCGGGCCATTGGAAGTGCTGAAGGGAGTTTCGCTCACAGCGAAACAGGGCGACGTCATCGCCATCATCGGCGGCAGCGGCTCCGGCAAGTCCACCTTCCTGCGCTGTATCAACATGCTGGAACTGCCGTCCGCCGGCACTGTCAGCGTACACGGCGAAAAGATCCGGATGAAACCGGACGGCCGCGGCGGACTTGTCCCGGAAGACCGAAAACAGGTCCAGCGCATCCGCAGCCAGCTCGGCATGGTCTTCCAGAGCTTCAATCTCTGGCAACACATGACAATCCTCGAAAACGTCATCGAGGCGCCGATCCATGTGCTCGGCAAACCGAAGGCCGAGGTGATCGCCACCGCCGAATCGCTGCTCAAGCGCGTCGGGCTCTATGAAAAACGCGATGCCTATCCGGCTTTCCTGTCGGGCGGTCAGCAGCAGCGTGCCGCCATCGCCCGCGCGCTCGCCATCCAGCCGCTGGTCATGCTCTTCGACGAACCGACCTCGGCGCTCGATCCTGAACTGGTCGGCGAAGTGCTCTCGGTGATCGGCGATCTCGCTCGCGAGAAGCGCACGATGATCCTCGTCACCCACGAGATGAAGTTCGCGCGCGACGTCGCCAATCACATCATCTTTCTGCACAACGGCGTCATCGAGGAACAGGGCTCGCCTGAGGCCATCTTCGGCGCGCCTAGATCCGAAAGGCTCAAGAAGTTCATCAGCTCCATTCACTGAATTCAACAATGCTCAACAACCAAAAAAGGGGAACAGCATGAAGAAGACATTGAAAGTCCTGGCGGTTGCGGCCGCCATCGCCGTCAGTGGCGGCATCGCCGCTTCGGCGGAAGCATTGAAGGTCGGCGTCGCCGCCGAGCCTTACCCGCCCTTCACTGCGCCGGATGCGAACGGCAACTGGGAAGGCTGGGAAGTCGAGTTCATGAAGGCCGTCTGTGCCGAGGCGAAGCTCGAATGCGTGCTGACCCCCGTCGCCTGGGACGGCATCATCCCGGCGCTGACCTCGAAGAAGATCGACATGATCATGAGTTCGATGTCGATCACCGACGAGCGGCTGAAGACGATCGACTTCTCCGACAAGTACTACAACACACCGACCGGCGTCATCGGCACCAAGGGCGTCGACTTCAAGCCGACGCCTGAAGGCCTTGCTGGCAAGACGATCGGTGTCCAGGTCTCGACCGTGCACCAGGCCTATGCCGCCAAGCATTTCGCCTCGGCCGGCATCGAGGTCAAGGAATACCAGACGCAGGACGAGGCCAACAACGATCTGGCCGCCGGACGCGTGGACGCGGTCCAGGCGGACGCGATCGCGCTCAAGGCCTTCCTTGCGACGGACCAGGGCAAGGAGTGCTGCGACTACAAGGGTGATGTGGCCGAGGACGTGGCCGTGATCGGCCCGGGCGTCGGCGTCGGCCTGCGCAAGGGCGAGACCGAACTCAAGGACAAGCTCAACACCGCGATCAAGGCGATCCGCGACAACGGCACCTACGACACGTTCTCGAAGACGTACTTCGACTTCGACATCTACGGCAAATAAGGCGCAACCGGCCGGCAGCCCTCGGGCTGCCGGCCGGTGCCTTCGGAGGTCGAAGACGCATGGCATCGGATTCTATCGTCAACTGGAGCCTGCTCGCACTGTCCGCACCCGGTTGGGGCGGCGTGCTGCTGCAGGGTTTCTTCAACTCGATCCAGATCGCCGTCGGCGGTTTTGCGCTCGGCATGGCGCTCGGCGTCGGCGGCGCCTTCGGCAAACTCTATGGCGGTCCGATCCTGCGTGACCTGCTCGAATGCTACACCACGGTCGTCAGGGCCGTGCCCGAGCTGGTGCTCATCCTTCTGCTCTACTACGCCGGCACCGATCTGTTGAACCAGTTGCTGGCGCTGTTCGGCATCGGCCCGGTCGACATCAGCGGCCTGATGGCCGGCATCTTCGTCATCGGCGTGGTTCAGGGCGCCTATTCGACCGAGGTGCTTCGCGGCGCGATCAAGGCGGTTCCGGCCGGGCAGATCGAAGCCGCCCGCGCCTATGGCATGTCGCCCCTGAAGGTGCTGCGGCGTGTCACCTTGCCGGCCATGCTGCCCTACGCCATCCCGGGCCTTTCCAATCTGTGGCTGATCGCCACCAAGGACACGGCGCTTCTGGCCGTCGTCGGCTTCAGCGAACTGACGCTCGTCACGCGCCAGGCGGCGGGCACGACCAAGGCCTATCTGTTGTTCTTCCTTGCGGCCGGCGCGCTCTATCTGGCGCTGACGCTCATCTCCAACATCTTCATCGGCATGCTGGAACGACATGCGAGGCGCGGTTTCGCGGAGCAGCGATGACGGATCAAACCACCCACGCCATCGCCTTCACGCCCGAGGACCTGCCGACCGCGCGCAGTTTCTTCCAGCCGCATCGCATCGTGATGATGCTGGTCTTTGCCGCGTTCGTCGTCACCGTCGCCGTCTTCATGCGCTGGGACTGGTTGCCGCGCTACCTGCCGCGTCTCGGCTGGGGCATTCTCATCAGCCTGGTGATGCTGTTCAGCACATCGATCCTCGGCTTCCTGCTCGCCGTACCGATCGGCCTGGCGCAGGTGACCGGCCCGTGGTTCTTCAAGTTGCCGGCAAAGGTGTTCTGCACCGTCATTCGCGGCACGCCGCTGCTCCTCCAGCTTTGGCTTCTCTATTACGGGCTCGGCTCGCTGTTCCCGCAGTTTCCTGCCATCCGCCAATCCTTTCTCTGGCCGTATCTGCGCGAAGCATGGCCCTATGGCGTCGCGGCGCTGACGATATCCTTCGCAGCCTACGAGGGCGAAGTGATGCGCGGCGCTTTTGCAGGCGTTCCCGCCGGCGAACTGGAAGCTGCCAAGGCCTATGGCATGAGCCGCTGGACGATGTTCCGCCGCATCTGGCTGCCGCGCGCCATCCACCGTGCCCTGCCGACGCTCAATGGCGAGGCAGTGCTGCAGCTGAAATCAACGCCGCTGGTGGCGACGATCACCGTCGTTGACGTCTACGCGGTGATTTCGAAGGTCCGCCAGGAAACGTTCCTGACCTACGAGCCGCTGCTGCTGCTCGCGCTCATCTACATGTGCCTCACCGGCATTCTGGTGGTGGCCTTCCGCACGTTCGAGAATCGCATACCAACCCGTGGTGCATGACATGAAGCTTTCCTCCTCCATCGACAACGCCATGCCGGACCTCGTCGCCATCCGGCACGATCTGCATGCCCACCCCGAACTCGGCCTGGAGGAGACGCGCACCTCCGCCTTCATCGCCCGGCACCTCGCCGAACTCGGCTACGAGGTGACGACGGGGCTTGCCAAGACCGGCGTCGTCGGGACGTTGCGCAATGGCAGCGGGTTACGTTCGATCGGCATTCGCGCCGATATCGATGCGCTTCCGATCCTTGAGGAAACCGGCCTCGGCTACGCCAGCAAGACACCGGGGCTGATGCATGCCTGCGGCCACGACGGCCACACGACGATGCTGCTCGGCGCGGCACGCGCCCTTGCCGAACGCCGCAATTTCGATGGCACCATTCACCTGATCTTCCAGCCGGCCGAGGAGAATTTCGGCGGCGCCAAGATCATGATGGACGAAGGGCTGTTTGAAAAATTCCCCTGCGACGCGGTCTTTGCGCTTCACAACGAACCGGGCCTGCCCTTCGGGCAGTTCGCTTTGCGCGAAGGGCCGATCATGGCGGCGGTCGACGAAGCGCGGATCACCGTGCACGGACGCGGCGGCCATGGTGCCGAACCGCAGGACACCGCCGACCCGATCGTCTGCGGCGCTTCGATCATCATGGCGCTGCAGTCGATCGTCTCGCGCAACATTCACCCGATGGATCCGTCCGTCGTCACCGTCGGCGCCTTCCATGCCGGCTCCGCCAGCAACATCATCCCGGAGCGCGCCGAGATCGTCGTCGGCATCCGGTCCTTCGACCCCGCCGTGCGCGACGAGCTGGAGCGCCGTATCCGCATGATCGCAGAGGCGCAAGCCGCAAGCTTCGGCATGCGCGCAACGGTCGACTATCTGCGCAGCTACGACGCGACCATCAACCACAAGGCAGAGACGGATTTTGTCCGCGATCTTGCCGTCCGCTTTGCCGGTGCCGACAAGGTGATCGATCTCGCCCGCCCGTTCATGGGCAGCGAGGACTTCGCCTACATGCTGCAGGAGCGGCCGGGGACTTACTTCTTCCTCGGCTCGAAAGTGAGCGGCGAGGAGAAGCCGCTCCATCATCCCGCCTACAACTTCAACGACGATCTTCTGCCCGTCGGCGCCGCCTTCTGGACGGAGCTTGCGGAAGCCTATCTGCCGACGCGCTGAAAACGGCGACACAACACCAAGCGCCCCCATGTGCTCGTGCCATCGATGACCGGCGCGCCCGCTCCCTTTTGCCGCAAGCGCGACATTGCCGCAGTGTGACAACGTGGCGGCCGGCCCATCATTGACCTTTGGCAATTTTGGCTCAGATTCAATCACATGCTGAAATTCGGGTGCAACCACAGGATTGGCCCGGCCCGAAAGGCACCGCGTAACGCCTTAGGTCGGAAACGATCCGAGGCCGAAAGTGCGCAGCAGACCAGAGAGCTGCAGTGAGCCTTGCGCGTCCAAATGGACACGCGGCGCTGCACGTCTGAAAGGATTGTGCCGTGTTTGAAAATTTCGATGCGACGATACTTGCCCGCATCCAGTTCGCCTTCACCGTCTCGTTCCACATCATCTTCCCCGCCTTTTCGATCGGGCTTGCGAGCTACCTTGCGGTGCTCGAAGCGTTGTGGCTGTGGAAGAAGGACGAGGTCTATCTCGAGCTCTTCAATTTCTGGAAGACGATCTTTGCCGTCGCCTTCGGCATGGGCGTCGTCTCCGGCATCGTCATGTCCTACCAGTTCGGCACCAACTGGAGCGTCTTTTCCGACAAGGCAGGGCCGATCATCGGGCCGCTGATGGGCTACGAGGTGTTGACCGCCTTCTTCCTCGAGGCGGGGTTCCTGGGCGTCATGCTCTTCGGCCTCAACCGCGTCGGCCCGAAACTGCATTTTCTGGCGACTGCCATGGTCGCGATCGGCACGCTGATCTCGGCCACCTGGATCCTTTCGGCAAATTCGTGGATGCAGACGCCGAGGGGCTTCGAGATCAATGCGGTCGGCCAGTTTGTGCCGGTCGATTGGTGGGCTATCGTCTTCAACCCGTCCTTTCCCTATCGCCTGGTGCACATGGTGCTTGCCGCCTATCTGACGACCGCCTTCGTCGTCGGCGCCTGCGGCGCCTGGCACCTCATCCGCAAGACGGCGCCGCGCCGGGCGCGAAAGATGTTCTCGATGGCGATGTGGATGGCGGCGATCGTTGCGCCGATCCAGATCTTTGCCGGCGACATGCACGGCCTCAACACGCTGGAACATCAACCGGCCAAGGTGATGGCGATGGAAGGCCACTACCAGAGCCACCCGGACGGCGCGCCGCTCATCCTCTTCGGCATTCCCAATTCCGCCGAAAAGCGCGTCGACTACGCCATCGACGTGCCGAAGCTGTCGAGCCTCATCCTCAAGCACGATCTCAATGCGCCGCTTGCCGGCCTCGACACCATTCCCGACGAACTGCATCCGCCTGTTGGTATCATCTTCTGGTCGTTCCGCGTCATGGTCGGCCTCGGCTTCGCCATGCTCGGTATCGGGCTGTGGAGCCTGTGGTGTCGGTATCGCGGCACGCTTGACAGCAATGCCTGGCTACACCGTGCAGCAGTCCTCATGGGCCCGGCCGGCTTCGTCGCCGTGCTTGCCGGTTGGATCACCACGGAGGTCGGCCGCCAGCCCTATACGGTCTACGGCCATCTGCTGACGGCAGACTCGGTCGCACCGATTGCGGCCCCTGCCGTCGGCGCTTCGCTGCTGGCCTTCATCATCGTCTACTTCTTCGTTTTCGGCGCAGGCACTTTCTACATCCTGCGGCTGATGGCGCGGCTGCCGCGTGATCCGACGCCGGATCTCGACGAGGGGCCGATCCGCACGGCCGGTGCCGCCCTCGCCAACCCCCATGGAGGTCATCATGGACATTGATCTGCCGCTGATTTGGGCCGGCATCATCGCGTTTGCGGTGCTCGCCTATGTCATCCTCGACGGGTTCGACCTCGGTGTCGGCATCCTTTTCCCGTTCTTTCCGCAAAAGCATGATCGCGACGTGATGATGAACTCGGTCGCACCCGTCTGGGACGGCAACGAGACCTGGCTCGTGCTGGGCGGTGGCGGCCTGATGGCGGTGTTCCCGCTCGCCTACGCCACCATCCTGCCGGCACTTTACGCGCCCATCATCGCCATGGTCATCGGCCTTATCTTCCGTGGCGTTGCCTTCGAATATCGCTGGCGCACCAAGCGGGCCGAGTATCTCTGGAACTGGGCCTTTGCCGGCGGCTCGATGCTCGCCGCATTTGCCCAAGGCATCACGCTGGGGGCGCTGGTTCAGGGCATTCCGGTTGAGAACCGGGCCTATACCGGCGGCTGGTGGGACTGGTTGACGCCATTCTCGATCATGACCGGCATCGCCGTCGTCGTCGGCTATGCACTGCTCGGCGCCACCTGGCTTGTCATGAAGACCCATGGGGATCTGGCGGAGCGGGCTCGCAGCCTTGCCCTCAAATGCTCGTTCGGCACAATCGCCGCCATGGGCATCGTCAGCCTGTGGACGCCCTTCCTCGAACCGCTCTATCTGCAGCGCTGGTTCGGCTGGCCGACGGCAATCTTCAGCATCATCGTGCCACTGCTGGTGCTCGCTTGCCTCTATCTTCTGATAACCGGCATCAGGACCCGTCATGACACCCGGCCGTTCCTTGCCGCGCTGGGGCTGTTCGTGCTCGGCTATGCCGGCATCGGCATCAGCTTCTTTCCCTATATCGTGCCGCCATCGCTGACGATCTGGGATGCGGCGGCACCTGACGCCAGCCTGTCGTTCCTGCTTGCCGGCGCGCTGGTGCTGGTGCCGATCATCCTTGCCTATACCGGCTACGCCTATTGGGTCTTCCGCGGCAAGATCGACCCGGAGGAGGGCTACCATTGAAAAGCGAAACGGGAACCGGTCGCAAGCTTCTGTGGTTTGTCGGCCTCTGGTGTGCGGGCGTGGTGACCGTCACCGTCGTCGGCCTGATAATCAAGCTGATGATCGGCACCTGATCATGATGGTTCGGTGACAGGGCATAAAGCCTCGCTCAAGCTTGGCGGGTTAGCTTTTCCCAACACGTCAGCAGGCGATCGCCGCGGACGGAGACAGGACCGCACCCTCCTCCCTCGCCAAGCGATCGCCTGCTGAGGTGACCACCAACCCGGTGGCACCTGGTGATTACGGTCCCGGTGTCACCTCGTGATCACCGTTCCGCTGACACTGGGACCGTGCGACCCTGTTGCCTCTTCTCAGATCCCCCGCCGTTTGTTAGCAGTGCGCCGCAAGAGCGCCGCGTGCCCCTGCGGGCGCAAGGCATCCCTGCCGCAACCGGACGAGACAGATGCAAAAGACCCCAGCCGAATGCACTGATATGGCCGATGTGCGCGCCGAGATCGATCGGCTCGATCAGGCGCTGATGGCGCTTTTCGCCGAGCGCTGGGGCTATATCGACCGCGCCGCAGAGATCAAGCGACCGCTGAAGCTGAAGGCCGATATCCCGGCGCGGGTCATGGAAGTGCGCGAGAATGCCCGCAAGAATGCCGAGAGCCAGAACCTGGACCCGGATTTCTACGAGGAGATCTGGGCACGGCTGATCAACCACGCGATCGCGCATGAACAAAAGATACTGGGCGAAACGAGCGACGATCAAACGCCCTGATCGAGGGCCTCAGACCAATCGCATCTGCGGGCGTGGCAGGTCGTAGCTGTTCTTGCGTGAAAGATGCTCTTCCCAGGCGAAGGCGCTCTCTACGATCTGGTCAAGACTTGCATGGGCCGGCACCCATCCAAGCTTCAGCCGTGCGAGCGCGGGATCGGCAACGATGCGAGCGATATCGCCCGGTCGCCGCGGCCCATGCTTAACCGCAATGTCACGGCCAGAGATGCGCCTGATGGTGTCGATGACCTGCAACACCGAAAAACCCTCGCCGTAGCCGCAATTGCTGATCAACGGCTCGCCACCGGCCCTGAGATAGGCAAGCGCACGCATGTGGGCTTCGACGAGGTCGGCCACGTGGATGTAATCGCGGATGCCGGTGCCGTCGGGCGTGGAATAATCCGTGCCGTAGATATCGACCTTCGGCCGCTTGCCGAGCGCGGCTTCACAGGCGACCTTGATCAGATGGGTTGCGCCGGTCGTCGACTGACCTGTCCTACCCAGGGGATCGGCGCCGGCGACGTTGAAATAGCGCAGCGCCACATAGCTGAAATCGTGGGCTGCAGCGGCATCCCGCAGGATCAATTCGGCCATCAGCTTCGATAGCCCATAGGGGCTTTCGGGGTGGAGGGCTGTCGTCTCGCGCACGGGTTCCGCGCCGTCCTGGCTGCCATAGACGGCCGCCGTCGACGAGAAAACGAAACCGCCGATCCCCGCTTTCACGCCGGCCTCTATCAGCGTACGCGTGTTGCCGGTGTTGTTTTCGTAATAGGCAAGCGGGTTGGCAACCGATTCAGGAACGATCGCCGAACCGGCGAAATGCACGACCGCATCGATGCTGTTCTCGTCGAAGATGCGTGCCAGCAATACCTTGTCGCCGACATCGCCACGGTAGAAACGCGCCTCTGATGGCACGGCCCAGCGGAAACCGGTCGACAGTCGATCGAGCACGACCACATCCTCGTGGGCGTCGAGCAACGCCCACGTCATGTGGCTGCCGATATAGCCGGCACCGCCCGTTACCAACACAGCCATTTACTGCTTCCCGTTCCCTGGAACATAGGAGACAGCAAAACCCACAGATGCTTTCGGAATAGGTAAGGGCCGCACGTCTGCGCGGCCGCGGGACCACAATTCCTTGGTGTAGAGTTAAGAAATAGTCACGCCGAAAGGTCGGCGGGGCACTTACAGCGCCGCGCGTCAAATCTGACGCGCTAAGGACGCTGTAACATTCTAAACTTGCTGCATAATTTTTGCCTTAAATCTATCCTGATTTAAGGAATTATGCAGGAGCGCACGCCGACCTAAGCGATGGCGACCGTTACCGACCGAGAATGTAATTTTGCAGGCGGTGTGCCGCTTCCGCGACCTGCGCCGGATCACGCAGGAAGCAGGCGCGCATGAACAAGGAGCCGCCATCGCCGAATGCGGTTCCCGGCGCAAGGCCAACGCCTGTCTTGTCGACGATGTCGATCGCCGCAGCGCGCGAATCCGTGACGCCGTCGATCTTGAGGAACGTATAGATCGCACCGTCCGGCTTCAGCGTTTCGACCCGATTGGTGGCGATCAGCGCGTCGCACAAGAGGTCACGGCTCTGTGCGGCCTTGGCAATGTTGGCGTCGACGAAAGCATCGCCCTCTTCCAACGCCACGACGGCGCCGCGCTGCATGAACTGCGCCACGCCTGAGGTTGCATATTGCACCAGGTTTTCAAGCACCTGGCCGATTGCCGGCGGGGCGACGATCCAGCCGACGCGCCAACCGGTCATCGACCAGTTCTTGGAGAAGGAGTTGACGAAGATGATGCGCTCGTCGTCGTCCATCACATCAAGGAAAGAAGGCGCCCGGCCGCCTGCGTAGTGATAAAGCGCATAGATCTCGTCGGCGACGATCCAGAGGCCGTGCTTGCGCGCCAGCGCCAGAATGGCGCGAAGATCGTCATGGCTGGCGGTCCAGCCGGTCGGGTTGGACGGCGTGTTGATGAAGAGAGCCTTGGTCTTCGGACCGATTGCCGCTTCGAGCCGCTCGTGATCGAGCTGCCACGTGCCGTTTTCGAAGCGGAGCTCAACGGAGACGGGCTTGACGCCCGACAGCTCGGCAGCCGCGGCAAAATTCGGCCAAGCCGGGGTCAAAAGCACCATCTCGTCGCCCGGCGAGGTGATCGCCTCGATCGAAAGCTTGATTGCCTGCATGCCGGAGCCGGTGACATAGAAATGCTCCGGTGAAAGGGTCTTCTTGAACCGGCGCTGGTAATAGCGCGACAGCGCTTCGCGCAGTGGCGGGATGCCGCGCTGCCAGGTGTAGAAGGTTTCTCCGGCGAGCAACGCTTCGCTGGCGGCCTCGGAAATGAAGGTCGGGGTCGAAAGATCGCCTTCGCCGACCCAGAGCGGGATCAGACCGTCGCGCCCACGGGCATAGTTCACGACCTCGACGATGCCGCTTTCCGGCGCCGAGAGTGCACGGGGACTGAGGGTGGTGATGATGGTCATCGACGGGCTCCTGGATCACGTTTTTGATTTGGTCGGGTTGGCTCGACCCAAATCAAAAACGTGATCGATTTTCATGAGTTAGAGCGGGATGCGGGCGGAAAACCGCCCACACTTTTCCTGATCCCGCTCCGGATCGCCCGTCGCTTCTAGCCGCTTTCGCAGCGGCGATCACGCGACTTTATCTGACCGGTTTATTGATTTCTGTGATGTTTCGCGGGCTTCGGTCGACGACGCCGGAGCCCGCGGGAAGAGGAAACTCAGGCGCGCTGCTTCAAGAGATCGCGGATTTCCGAAAGCAGCCGGACATCTTCCGGCGGCGGAGCGGCCGGCTCGGATTCCTTCTGCTTTTCGACCGATGCACGCACGCGGTTTACCGCTTTGATCATCAGGAAGATGATCCAAGCGAGGATCAGAAAGTTGATGAGGACAGTGATGAAGTTGCCATAGGCGAAGACGGCGCCCTGTTCACGGGCAGCGGCAAGAGACGTCGCCGTCACGTTGGCCGAGAGCGGCAGGAAGTAGTTGGAGAAGTCGAAACCGCCACCGGTGAGCGCACCGACAACGGGCATCACCAGGTCTTCGACGATCGACGTGACGATCTTGCTGAAAGCGGCGCCGATGATCACACCCACCGCGAGATCCATCACGTTCCCGCGGGCAACAAACTCTTTGAACTCATTCAGCATACGTCTCTCCGTATTATCCCCGTTGAAAGCGACCGCTGGCGCTGTCCCGCGCTGCAACCGTTTACGGAAACTAAACCAAAGCGGGCAGGGGGGAAACCATTCTTTGCCTTTGATCAAATCGTATGCAAGCGAGTTGCCCGATTGCGATCGCCCGCTGACGACACCGGCGGGCCGCGCGCTTTCTTCAACGCCGCCTTGAACTTAAGACTGATGCCGAGGCAATTCTCAACCTCTTGCAGTTGGCCTATGCTTGCCCCCGGAGGAATGAGGCATGCTCTCGGGTTCGGTCATCTTCGCCTCGGCCTTCGCCTATCTGCTGCTGCTTTTCGCAGTCGCAAGCTACGGCGACCGGCGGGCCAGGAAAAAAAGCACTGCGGTCAACGGCAGGCCGCTGGTCTATGCGCTGAGCCTTGCGATCTATTGCACGTCCTGGACCTATTTCGGCGGCATCGGCCTTGCGGCCGAGCGTGGCCTCGAGTTCACCGGCATCTATATCGGCCCGATCCTGATGTTCACGCTTGGCATGCCGCTGATCCGCAAGATCATCCGGCTTGCCAAGACCGAGAAGCTGACATCGGTCGCCGACTTCATCGCCGCCCGCCATGGCAAGAACCCGGCGGTGGCGGCGATCGTTGCGCTGATTTCGCTGGTGGGCGCCGTGCCCTATATTGCGCTGCAGCTGAAGGCGATCTCGAGCTCGGTCGCGGCGATGATCAACACCAGCGACTATGGCATCGGCGCCGGGCAAAGCTTCATCGACCTGCCGCTCCTCGTCACCCTGTTCCTCGCCTGCTTCGCCATCGTCTTCGGCACCCGCCATACGGATGCAACCGAACACCAGGACGGCCTGATCCTCGCGATCGCGATGGAATCGGTGGTCAAGCTGGTGGCGCTGATCACCGCCGGCCTCTACATCGTATTCGTGATTTTCGACGGGCCGACGCATCTGTGGACCCTCGCCCAGCAAAGCCCGGCGGTCGAAAAGGCGCTCTCCTACGAAACGCCGATCGCGCGCTGGATCCTGCTGATCGTCACCTCGGCCTTTGCGATCATCATGCTGCCGCGGCAGTTTCATGTCACTGTCGTCGAGAACCGCACCGAAGGCGAGTTGCGCACCGCCGGCATTCTCTTTCCGCTCTACCTCGTCGCCATCAACCTTTTCGTTCTGCCGATCGCCATTGCCGGCATCCTGACCTTCTCGGGATCCGGCGACGCCGACCTCTACCTGCTGACGCTGCCGCTCGCCAACGGCCTGCCGCTATTGACGCTGATTACCTTCATCGGCGGTTTTTCGGCAGCGACGGCCATGGTCATCGTTGCCTCCGTGGCGCTGTCGATCATGATTTCCAACGACATCGTCATGCCAGTCTTCCTGCGCCGCAATCTCGGCCAGCGCGGCGGGCTGCAGGAAAATCTCGCGGGCACACTGCTCAATATTCGCCGCACGGCGATCTTCGTCGTGCTTTTGCTCGGCTATGCCTATTACCGTTCGGCCGATATCAGCGCCGGCCTCGCCTCGCTCGGGCTTCTCTCCTTCGTTGCCATTTCGCAGATGGCACCTTCTCTGCTCGGCGGCCTGGTCTGGCGTCAGGCCAATGCCCGCGGCGCCATCTGCGGCATGGTCTCGGGCTTCTTCGTCTGGGCCTATCTCCTGTTCCTGCCGAGCCTCGGCGGACCGGATAATTCGCATGTCGCAACGACGGTCCTCAGTTTCCTGCTACCCTTCACCGAGGTCTTTTCCGGCACTGACGCCGATCCTCTGGTCAACGCCACCGCGCTCAGCCTGCTCGTCAATCTGACCATGTACGTGCTCGCCTCGCTGACCCGGGCACCCAAGCCGCTCGAACGTTTTCAGGCGGGGGTCTTCATCACCCGGCGCTCGCGCAGCGAGAGGGCGTTTCGCGGCCGAAAGACCAAGATCACCGTCCGCGACCTCAAGGCGACGATCGCCCGCTATATGGGCGACGAGCGCATGCAGCGTTCGTTCCATACCTATGAGCGCCAGTCCGGCCGCTGGCTCGACGACAATGCGCCCGCCGACATGGCGCTGGTGCATTTTTCCGAGCAGCTGCTCGGCAGCGCCATCGGCTCGTCCTCGGCCCGCCTCGTGTTTTCGCTGGTGTTGCAACGGGTCGACGACACCTCGTCGGATACGGCCTGGCTGCTGGACCAGGCAAGCGAAGCGCTGCAGTACAATCAGGACATGCTGCAGACCGCGCTTTCGCAGATGGACCAGGGCATCGCCGTCTTCGACAACGCCAACAACTTGATCATCTGGAACCGGCGTTTCCGCCAGCTGCTCGACCTGCCGGAAGCCGCCGGCCAGGTGGGTTTCCCGCTTGCCGACATCGTCGCGATCCTCACCAAGCGGGGCGATATCCGCAAGGAGGACGAGAAGCGGCTGATCGCCAACTTCCTGACGCTCGACAAGCCATTCCTGATGGAGCTTGGAAACGGCCAGCAGATCATTGAAGTGCGCACCAACGCAATGCCCGACAAGGGTATCGTCACGACCTACACCGACATCACCCAGCGGGTCGCCGCCGACATGGCGCTGAAGCAGGCAAACGAGACGCTCGAGCTTCGGGTGGCCGAGCGCACCGGCGAACTGACCCGGGTGAACCACGAACTCGCCGAGGCTCGCGCCGCCGCCGAAGAGGCCAATATCGGCAAGACGCGCTTCTTTGCCGCCGCCGGCCACGACATCCTGCAGCCGCTCAACGCCGCCCGGCTCTACTCCTCCTCGCTGGTCGAACGCCTCGGGGAATCGGACAACAGCACGCTGGTGGAAAACATCGATTCCTCGCTGGAATCGGTAGAAGCCATTCTTGGTGCCGTTCTTGACATATCCCGCTTGGACACCGGCGCGATGAAGGCGCGCCTGCAGTCGGTCCCGCTCAACGACCTCTTGCGCCGGGTCGAGACGGATTTCGCGCCGATGGCACGGGCGAAAGACCTCGAGCTGGTGGTGATGCCGACGTCGCTGGTGGTGCGCACGGATCCGAACCTGCTCCGGCGCGTCGTGCAGAACCTGGTCTCGAACGCCGTCAAATACACGCTCCGAGGCAAGGTGCTCGTCGGCGTGCGCCGGCGCGGCAAGATGGCGACGATCGAAGTGCTGGATTCCGGCATCGGCATCCCGTCATCGAAGTTCCGCACCGTCTTCAAGGAGTTTGCGCGCCTCGACGAGGGCGCCCGCACCGCATCCGGGCTCGGCCTCGGGCTTTCGATCGTCGACCGGATTTCGCGGGTGCTTAACCATCCCGTCAGCCTGCAGTCCAAGCCCGGCAAGGGCACCGGTTTCAAGGTCACGGTGCCGCTCGATCCAACGGCGGGAGAACGGGTCGCCGTCCCGCCCGTGCCGACGACCAAGGCCAGCGAGGCGCTCAACGGCCTGCGCGTGCTCTGCATCGACAACGAGCCGCGCATCATCGAAGGCATGCGGGTGCTGCTATCGGGCTGGGGCTGCGTCGTCACGACGGCGGAATCGCTTAACGCCTGCACCGAGATGTCGACGTCCACGCAGGAGCGTCCGCACGCCATCATCGCCGACTACCATCTCGACGACGGCACCGGCATCGAGGCGATCGCGCGCATCCGGGCGCTGTTCGGCGACAACATACCGGCTTTGCTCGTCACCGCCGACCGGTCGCCGGAAGTGCGCGGCGCGGCGGAGCGCGACGGCGTCGGCCTGCAGAACAAGCCGGTGCGGCCAGCCGCCATGCGGGCATGGCTGACCCAGCTCTCGACGGCGGCAAAGACGGCTGCGGAATAGTCGCTAATGCGGTGTCGCGCATAAAGCGCGCTGCGTTCTTTTAGGAACGCTTTTCGAACTCAAAGCGCTGGTTCCGTCGCATGTCGCGATCGCAAAACCGGGTGCCCACTTTTGCGCGGGATGCTCTAGGCCGCCGCCACAGTACCGATCTTCGAAAGCTGGATGACGGCCTGCGTGCGGCTGTCGACGTTGAGCTTCAACAGGATCGCCGAGACATGCGCCTTGATGGTCGCCTCGGAAACCCCGAGCTCATAGGCGATCTGTTTGTTGAGCAGGCCCTCGCCGAGCATGCTCAGAACGCGCGATTGCTGCGGCGTCAAGGTTTGCAGCCGCTGCAGGAGATCGGCGACCTCCGGCTCGTATTCCTGCCCCTGCTCGTAGCCGGCCGGCACGAAGACTTCGCCGGCCATGACTTTCTCGATGCCATCGCGGATTTCCTCGATCCCCGCCGATTTCGACAGGAAGCCGGAGGCGCCGAGATCGAGCGCCCGGTGGATCGTCGCCGGGTCGTCATGTGCGGAAACCACCATGACCGGCAGGCTTGGAAATTCGGCGCGAAGGGCGATCAGGCCCGACAGGCCGCTGACGCCGGGCATGGTGAGGTCGAGCAGCATCAGGTCTGCGTCGGGACAATCGGCGGCGGCCTTGCGCGCGGCAGCGAAGTCGCCGGCTTCGACGATGGCAGGCGCGCCGGCCATGCCGCTCAATGCCTGCCGCATGGCGCCGCGAAAGAGCGGGTGGTCGTCTGCGATGATGATGGTCATGTCCGGCGTCATGTCGCTCCCTCCCAAGAGCTTCGGCTGCAGCCCGCGTCCCCACGCCGGTTGTAGCCGCACAGTCCGTCCGACCCGTCAGGTCTTCTGCGGCGACGTTCCGTCGCTGCTGCCTTCAAGATCCTTCACGATATCCATGAACTTGCGCATCATTCTTTCCATGATGCCCATTGTCCGGTCAATCTCTTCGTCGGTCGGAAGGTCCGGTTTTGCGACGGCCCCACCGGATTTAGCGGCCTTTTCCAACGCTTCCACCCGCTTGGTAAGGAGATCGATCTCCAATTCGAAAGCCGTGCGCTCATCGGCAGCCATGCGGCAAACGAGCTGACCGTCTTTCTCCTGGCAGAGCGAGACCTCGCCGGTCTGGGTGTCGAGCCGGGCAATGCCGGTGTCCGACTTCTGCATGGCGTAGCGACCGGGCGCCGGTTCCTGGGCGCGTGCGCCTGCGGCAAGGCCGAGGCTGCCGCCTATAAGCATGACTGCAATTGCTCTTCTCATGATTTCCTCTCCGTTGCGGACATACGGGCGGAAATCCGCCGGTGAAAGATCTTCAGCAATGGACAATCGCCGATATTTGCGGCAAGGCCACGACAGGATATCACGACGGACAAGCGGGCATCATGAGCTCAATCATATACAAGATCGTTCCGGCCGCACTATGGCAGGAAGCCAAACGCACCGGCCGTTTTGATGGCGCGCCCATCGACCTCGCGGACGGCTTCATCCACTTTTCGACCGGCGAGCAGGCGATCGAAACCGCCGCCCGCCACTTCGAAGGGCAGGAAGGCCTGCTGCTGGTGGCGATCGATGGCGATGCGCTCGGCGAAGAGCTGGTCTATGAGCCGTCACGCGGCGGTGCCCTTTTCCCGCATCTCTACGCACCGCTGTTCCTTTCGGCCGTCCTGTGGGAAAAGCCGCTGCCGCTCGGCGCCGATGGCCTTCACGTCTTCCCGGAACTCGAGGCATGACCAATCCCTTTGCCAATCTTGCCCGCCGCGGCCTTTTCCTCTTCGATCCGGAGGCAGCCCACGGACTGTCGATCAAGGCACTGAAGACCGGCCTCGTGCCGAGCTGTCCGTCCAGACAGGACAAGCGGCTTGCCCAGACCGTTGCCGGTATTGCCTTCCCCAATCCGCTCGGCATGGCAGCTGGATACGACAAGAATGCCGAGGTGCCGGAAGCGCTTTTGAAGATCGGCTTCGGCTTTACCGAAATCGGAACGGTGACGCCGCGTCCGCAATCGGGCAACGACAAGCCGCGCATCTTCCGCCTGGTGGAAGACGAAGCGGTGATCAATCGCCTCGGCTTCAACAATGAGGGCCACGGCGCAGCCCTGGCCCGCCTCAAGGCCTGCTCGCGCGACGCGCTGATCGGCGTCAATATCGGCGCCAACAAGGACAGTGCCGATCGCATCGGCGACTATGTCAGCGGCATCCACACCTTCTACTCCGTCGCCAGATATTTCACCGCCAACATCTCCTCGCCGAACACGCCCGGTCTTCGCGACCTGCAGGCGCGCGAAAGTTTGGCGACGCTGCTTTCGGCCGTGCTTGCCGCGCGCGACGAGGAAGCCTCGCGCAGCAACAGGCGCGTGCCGGTCTTCCTCAAGATCGCTCCCGATCTGACCGAGGAAGGCCTGGATGACATCGCGGCCGAAGTGCTCGCCCAAGATCTCGACGGGCTGATCGTCTCGAACACGACGCTTTCGCGCGATGGCCTCAAAGACCAGGCCCAGGCGAAGGAAGCCGGCGGCCTTTCCGGCAAGCCGCTGTTCGAGAAATCGACGGCCGTTCTTGCCCGGATGCGCAAGCGCGTCGGCCCGGCCCTGCCGATCATCGGTGTCGGCGGCGTCAGTTCGGCCGAAACGGCTGCAGAGAAGATCCGCGCCGGCGCCGACCTGGTCCAGCTCTATTCCTGCATGGTCTATGAAGGTCCGGCGCTGCCCGGCCGGATCGTGCGCGGGCTTTCCGAGCTCTGCGATCGCCAGGGCCTGACATCGATCCGCGACCTTCGTGACAGCCGCCTCGACTACTGGACCGAACGAAAGGTCTGACCGGCCTTTGCCGGAATTCTGGCGAGCAGGAACAGGCCACGCATCAGCAGGAACAGGTTGAGCCCCGCCCATAGGCCGTGATTGCCGAAGGCGGGGACAAGGATCCCCAGGGCGGCTATGTATCCGACCAGGGCTGCCAGCATCATGTTGCGCATGTCGCGCGACCAGGTAGCGCCGATGAAGACCCCATCCATCAGGAAGGCGAGCGCGCCGGTCATCGCCGTCAGGGCCGCCCAGGGCAGATATTCGTAAGCGACCATGCGAACGTCTTGCGCCGTGGTCAAGAGATCGACCATCCCGCGGCCGAAAAGCAGGAGCGCCATCGTCGTCAAGGCGGCGAGACCGAGCGACCATGCCATCGTCAGCTTCAGTGCCCGATCGAAAGCCGGACGGTAATGGGCACCGATCGAACGGCCGATCAGTTGCTCGGCCGCATTGGCAAGCCCGTCGAGATAATAGCCGGCAACGAGAAAAATGGTCATCAGCACCGCGTTCGCCGCCAGCGTCACCGGGCCGAAAGCTGTGCCGATCCGCGTTATCAGCGCGAAGGCCGCGACGAGAACGAAGGACCGGATCATGATGTCGCGGTTGAGCCCGAACAGCGGCCGGAGCCGTTCGCGGTCGAAGATCATCGCCCAGCTCGGCGCGTCCGTCCTGTCAAAGCGGCCATAGACGATGGCAAAGCCGACCAGAGCGCCGATGACCTCGCCGGTCACGGTTGCGATCGCGACACCGGCGACACCCCAGCCCAGGATCAATCCGAGTAGGATCGACAGCACAATGTTGACCCCGTTGATCAAAGCCTGCAGCAACAGCCCGGTCGTGCCCTGGCCGCGCCCGAGCACAAAGCCGAGGATAGCATAATTGGCAAGTGCCGCCGGGGACGAGAGGATGCGACAGAGGAAATAGGTGCGCGTAACAGCTTCCACTTCTGCCGGTGGGTCCATCAGCCAGAGACCACCGGCGAGCAAAAGCGGCGACAGGGCGACAACCGTAACACCGGCCGCAAGCGCGATCACCAGCGAGCGCCAGAACACGGCCTGCTGTTCGCGCCGGTCACCCCGACCATAGGCCTGCGCGACAAGGCCCGTCGTGGCGGCGCGCAGGAAATTGAAGGTGGTGAAGATCAGGTCGAAGATTATCGCCCCGACAGCAAGTCCGGCCAGCAGCGTCGCCTGGCCCATGCGGCCGACCACCGCGGTATCGACGAGGCCGAGCAACGGCGTGGTCAGAAAGCCCAGCGTCATCGGCAGCGCAATCGCCAGGATCAGCCGGTGGGTGACCTCAAAGGGGCCGGCGGTTTCGGTCTGCGCGGCGGGAGAAATGGCGGTCATCGAACGGTCCAGGGGAATGAGTGCGTGACGACCGTTTTAGGGAAAGATCATAGGCGGGCGCAAGAGACTGCGGTTGGTGACAGCAGTCGATACCTCAGCGCCACGATGGCCCCTCACCCTAACTCTCTCTCCGCTTGCGGGGAGAGAGGACGCACACGGGCGACAGATGCCGAATGCCTCGTAGGTTTGCAGGCAAGATTGGAGCTGCCGGCAAGCCCGCGGGAAAACGCAACGTCCCGATGGAAGGCAAAACGGTAGAGCGTCGTCCCTTCTCCCCGCCCGCGGGGAGAAGGTCCGGGGGATGAGGGGCGGCCTCGAACGCGGTGACAGAGAAACGAGCGATCAGCCCGCCAGCACCATGGCCCAATAGGGCCGGTTGCCCGAAGCGGCGTTTTGCGCCACGGCCACGCCGAGACCACGATAGTTGCCAAGCATGTTTTCCAGATGCTTCGGCGATTTGTACCAGGCGTCATAGGCGCGTTCGGCGTCGTCCTGGCCGACAGCGATGTTCTCGGCAGCCGGAAGGACCACGCCCTGGCTCTTCATCCTGTCGTAGAAACTGTCGTTCCAGCCGATCAGGTGCTGCATCTTGCCGACCTTGGCCATTCTCGCCGCCTGGCTCATGGCCGCAGCGGAAGCCGCCTTGTCCGCCACCAGCGGCGACAGGCCCTTGTTCTTGCGCAGGACGTTGACATAGCCGAGGCTCGCCGCGGTCTGGTCGCTGCCGGTGCCAGTTGCCGGCGACAGCACGTTGGATGTGGTGCAGCCGGCGAGAGCGCCAAGCGAAAGCACGGCACCGGCGCGCAGAAAGCCGCGGCGCTCGATGAGGAAAAGCTGATCCTTCATGCTCAACGCCGGTAGCTCATGACACGCAGGATGACGAAGGCGGGAATGACGATCGCAGCGCCCAGCAGCAGATAGTCGCCGACCCGGCCAAGGGCGGAGAAGCCCGTGTGCCAGAGGTCGAGCAGGAAGTTGCGGATGCCGAAATAGATGTCGGCGGGATACCAGCCGAAAACGGTCATGACGAACCCGACCAGGATCGACACCACGACGAGCTTGACGAGGACGCGCAGCGGCGAATCCCCCAAGAATTTGTTCACTCCGTCCGACATCGGCGAAATACTCCTGTTTCCCTTCACATAAGCTGCCATTCGCACCCTCGCAAGTCACCGGAAAAGGCGGGCTTATACCAACCTGCGCTGATATTGACCTATTGCGCCGGAGCGATTTTGGTTTCCGGCAAGGAGAAAACCGGAACCGGACCAAGTGGTCCGGTGAGGATTATCGACGCTATCCGGAGGCCAAAAGCGCCCGGCCCTTCGGGTGGGCCGTCTGTCGGCCAGCGGCAGCGTCGCAATCCTCGACCGATGCCAAGGCATCGCTCTTGCGGTATGCTCCTCGCCGGATGACCGCAGACGGTCCCACGCAATAGGTCAATATCAGCGCAGGTTGGTATTATGCCCGGTTTTCAGATTCCGCTTGTGTTTTGCCCGGTCCGGCGTCAGAAGCGCTGATCGCAACCAACATCTCACATTGATGACGCTCAACCAGCTCTCCTCCGGCGACCTGATCGCCGATCGCCGCGCCGACTACGCAAAAATGCTTGCCGAGGCCGGCGAGCCCGAGAGCGCGGCCGATCTCATGGCCCAGGCGCTCGAGCGTGTCCCGGAATGGGCTGCCGGCTGGTTCCGGCTGGCGGACTATGAGGAAAAATCGGGCCGGAAAGAGGCGGCGATCGACGCGCTGCGCAAAACCTTGCGCCTCAATCCGAAAGACATTTTTGGCGCGGGGCTGAAGCTGGCGCTGCTCGGCGCGACCGAGATGCCGGAACAACCGCCGAGCCTTTATGTCGAGCGGCTTTTCGATGACTACGCCGACCGGTTCGACCAGGCGCTCGTCGAGAAGCTCGATTACAGCGTGCCGGAAAAGCTCGCTGCGCTGATCGAGACGTCAACGGCCGGCGGGCATTTCGAGCATGTCGTCGACCTCGGTTGCGGCACCGGGCTCTTCGGCGAGCGCATCCGCGAGCGGGCGGCATTTCTCGAAGGCTTCGACATTTCCGCCAACATGCTGTCGAAGGCAGAGACGAAAGCCGTCTATGACCGGCTGGCGCGGGCCGACCTATCGCTGCCTCCGGAACAATCTGATGTCTTCGGGAATTTCGCGGCAGCCCGCGCCGATCTCGTCAGTGCCGCGGACGTGCTGATGTATCTCGGCAGCCTCGATGGCGTCGCCGAGATCGTCGGCAAGCTGCTTTCCGATGGAGGCCTGTTTGCCTTCTCGGTGGAGGATGCCGGCACGGACGATGGTTTCGTCCTGCGCCCGTCGCTGCGCTACGCCCATAGCGAGGCTTATATCCGCGAGCTTCTCCAATCCCACGGCTTGGAAATGGTGGCTGTCGAGCGCACGATCATCCGCATGGATGCTGGCCAGCCGATCTCGGGCATCCTGTTTTTGGCCCGCAAGCCTGCATAAAACGCAGGGCTGGTTCGCAAAATTACGTCAGCATTGCTGACATATTTTTCTTGATTGTTTTTGTGCGTTGCAGCATTGCTTGGCGCATCGCAATCGAGGTTTTTGCCATGGCTCTGAGCAGCAGCGTTTTCGGTCTTTGGAACACCAGCCCGACCCGGCACACGCCGATCGAGGACCTGCAGGGCATCTTCTCCGGCAGCCTGATCGCCGCGCTCGGCCTGTATTTCCTGGCAAGCGCCGGGTTGCTCACCGGCAGCACCGCCGGCGTCGCCTTCCTGCTGCATTACGCGACCGGCGTGAACTTCGGCCTCGCGTTCTTCCTGCTCAACCTGCCGTTCTTCTATCTCTCGCTGAAGAGGCTTGGGCCGGCCTTCACGGTCAAGACCTTCATCGCCATCGGCGTGACCTCGTTCCTGACTGACATCCAGTCGCGCCTGTTCCACATCGGCGATATCCACCCGGCCTGGGCGGCGCTGATCGGCGGCCTGCTTCTCGGCTATGGCCTGCTGGCGCTCTATCGCCACCGCGCGAGCCTCGGTGGCGTCGGCATTCTCGGCATCTACCTGCAGGAGCGTTTCGGCGTTCGCGCCGGGCTGGTGCAGCTTGCCATCGACATGGTCGTGCTGGTCGCCGCCTTCGGCGTGACGTCCCCCGCAGTGGTTGCCTGGTCGGTGCTCGGCGCTGTGGTCCTGAACCTGTTCGTGGCCATCAACCACCGCGCCGATCGTTACATCGCCCTGTAGAACATCACTTGCCGATAGCCCCGAATAGACTTCGGGGCTGTGCTTTCGGCCCGCCTCGAAGGTATCAGGCGGCCTTTGCCGGCGCATCGACCGGATGCTGCGAACGCAGGCCGACGGCGACGCGATTCCAGACATTGATGACGCCGATGGCCATGGTGATCTTGGTGATCTCGGCTTCGTCAAAATGCTCTCTCAGCGGCTCGAAGTCCGCGTCGGGCGCACCGGTCTGGGCAAGGTTGGTGAGCGCTTCGGTCCAGGCGAGCACCGCGCGTTCGCGGGCATCATAGATCGGCGATTCGCGCCAGGCGCAGATCAGGTGGATCCATTGCTCGCTCATGCCGGTATGACGCGCCTCCTTCACATGCATATCGATGCAATAGGCGCAGCCGTTGATCTGCGAGGCACGCAACTTGATCAGGTGGATCAGGCGCGGCTCCAGTTCGGATTCCTTGATGATGTAGCTGTCGAAGGCTGCCGCAGCCTTGTAAGCGTCGGGAGCGGCTTTGACGAAGTTCAAACGCGGATGCATGTCTTCTCCTTCAGGTGGTTGGGATCGTTGTTTCAGGCGCCGGCGGTCGACTTGCGTTCGTTGACCGCCAGGAATGTGTTGGTCCGCGCCGAGATGCTGCCGTCATCTATGGCGTTGAGATCGGCGATGATGTCACCAATGGTCACGCGCCGAAGCTCGGCGCGGTAGGCCTGCTCGGCTTTCAGCATCGCGACGTTGATCGTGCACGCCGCCTTCGGCTTGCAGGCATAGGGATGGGGGCCGCGCAACCGGATTTCGTTGCAACGAAACGCCGGCTCCGGCCCTTCGACCGCAAGCACGATATCGAGCAGGCTGATCTTTTCCGGCAGGCGGGCGAGCCGGTAGCCACCCTTCGGGCCGGGAACCGCTTCGAGCAGCCCTGCCCCGGACATGGCCTGGAGATGCTTCAGGAGATAGCTGGTTGAAACCCCGTGAAATTCGGCGAGCGCTGCCGCCGACAGCGTGCTGCCGGGCTGAAGACAGCTCAGCATCGTCATGCTGTGGATCGCCTGCTCGACACCGTCCCCGAGTTTCATTCGCCGCCTCCATATCGTGGATATTCTTTATCCACGATTTACCGAAGAGTCAATCGCCCTGGGATCGCCGAGGCCGCGGGCTTCTCTTTTGCCGGATTTGATCTACCTTTGTTCTCCGTGAACAGGATCGATTCCCCGCGCCCGCAAGGCGACGCGTTGGCCTTGCCCGCCCCCTTCCTTCGCTGGTTCGGCGAGAAGGGCTGGCAGCCGCGCGCCCACCAGCTGGAACTTCTGGCGCGGGCGGAGGCCGGCGAATGCACGCTGCTGATCGCGCCGACCGGGGCCGGCAAGACGCTCGCCGGCTTTCTCCCCTCTCTCGTCGATCTCACCCGGCGCGGAAAAATCCCTCCGGGCTCCGCCTTTACCGGCATTCACACGCTCTACCTCTCGCCGTTGAAAGCCCTTGCCGTCGACATCGAGCGCAATCTGATGAAGCCGGTCGACGAAATGGGCCTGCCGCTTCGCGTTGAAAACCGCACCGGCGACACGCCGCAGGGAAAGCGCCAGCGCCAGAAGCTCAACCCGCCCGACATCCTGCTGACGACGCCGGAGCAATTGGCGCTGCTGCTTGCCAACGGCGAGGCAGAGCGCTTTTTCCGGGATTTGCGCTACGTCGTCTTCGACGAATTGCATTCGCTGGTCACCTCGAAGCGCGGGCACCTGCTGTCGCTCGGCCTTGCCCGGCTGCGCAGACTGGCGCCCAGGCTGCAGACGATCGGGCTGTCGGCGACGGTCGCCGACCCGATGGACCTGCAGCGCTGGCTGGCGCCGCAGTCACCCGATCGAAGCGACCATGCCGGCCTCGTGACCGTTAAGGGTGGGGCCAAGCCTGATATCTCCATCCTGCGCACCGACGAACACGTCCCCTGGGCTGGACATTCGGCACGCTACGCCATCGCCGACGTCTACGCCGCGATCAAGGAGCACGGCACCACCCTGCTCTTCGTCAACACCCGCAGCCAGGCGGAGCTGCTGTTCCAGGAACTCTGGACCATCAATGACGACAACCTGCCGATCGCACTTCACCATGGCTCGCTCGATGTCGCACAGCGGCGCAAGGTCGAGGCGGCTATGTCGGAGAACCGGCTGCGCGCCGTCGTCGCCACCTCGACGCTCGACCTCGGTATCGACTGGGGCGATGTCGACCTCGTCGTGCATGTCGGCGCGCCCAAGGGGGCAAGCCGGCTCGCTCAGCGCATCGGCCGCGCCAACCACCGCATGGACGAGCCTTCGAAGGCGATCCTGGTGCCGGCCAACCGCTTCGAGGTGATGGAGTGCCAGGCGGCGCTCGACGCCAATTACATCGGTGCGCAGGATACGCCGCCGGTCGGCAAGGGCGCGCTCGACGTGCTTGCCCAGCATGTGCTCGGCATGGCTTGTGCCGCACCGTTCGGTCCCCTGTCGCTCTACGAGGAAATCACCAGCGCGTCGCCCTATGCGTCGCTCACCTGGGAAACCTTCGAGCGCGTCGTCGATTTCGTCGCGACCGGCGGTTATGCGCTGAAGACCTACGAGCGCTATGCCCGCATCAGCAAGACCAAGGAGGGGCTCTTTCGTGTTTCCAATCCGCTGGTCGCGCAGCAATACCGCCTCAATGTCGGCACCATCGTCGAATCGCCGATGCTGAACGTGCGCATGGTCAAGCGCAACCAGCGCGGTTCGCTCGGCCGCGGCGGCATGTCGCTCGGCAAGGTCGAGGAATATTTCCTCGAAATGCTGTCGCAGGGCGACACCTTCCTGTTTTCCGGCAAGGTGCTGCGTTTCGAAGGCATCCGCGAAAGCGAATGCCTCGTCAGCCAGGCGCTTTCCTTCGACCCGAAGGTACCAAGCTATGCCGGCGGCAAGTTTCCGCTGTCGACCTACCTCGCCGAACAGGTGCGCAAGATGCTGGCCGACCCGGCCCGGCGGGCGGCACTGCCCGAACAGGTCCGTGACTGGCTGTCGCTGCAGAAGGACGTATCGATGCTGCCGCGCGAGGACGAACTTTTGATCGAGACCTTTCCACGCGGCAGCCGGCACTACATGGTGATCTACGCCTTCGAGGGGCGGCTTGCACACCAGACGCTTGGCATGCTGCTCACCCGCCGGCTCGACCGTGCCGGCCTGAAACCGCTCGGTTTCGTCGCCACCGACTACTCGCTGGCGGTCTGGGCGCTGGACGATCTCGGCGCGACATTCCAACTGCGCCGCAAGGCGCTCGCCGATCTCTTCGACGAGGACATGCTTGGCGACGACCTTGAGGCCTGGCTGAACGAATCCTTTCTGCTGAAGCGGACCTTTCGCAACTGCGCGGTCATTGCCGGGCTGATCGACCAGCGACACCCTGGCAAGGAAAAGACCGGCCGCCAGGTGACCGTATCGGCCGACCTCATTTACGACGTATTGCGCGCGCACGAGCCGGACCACCTGCTGCTGGAGGCCACGCGCAACGATGCGGCAACCGGGCTTTTGGACATCGGCCGTCTTGGGGATATGCTGAAGCGAATCAAGGGCCACATCACCCATCGCCGGCTCGACCGGATCTCGCCGCTTGCCGTTCCCGTCATGCTGGAGATCGGCAAGGAGGCGATCCAGGGCGAGGCGCAGGATTTCCTGCTTTCCGAAGCCGCAGACGACCTGATCAACGAAGCGATGGGCGGCGAGCCGCTATAGAATAGCCCCGTGTTCATGCGAACACGACAAGGACGGTGAAGAGACGCATGCACAGGCTCGCTCACGCACTATCGGCTCCGACAGACGGCACGGCGGCTTCCGCGCGCGCCATCGTCCACGGCGTCGAAGCGGTCTGCGATCCGCTCGGCAGCCTCTATCTGCCGGAGACGAGAACGCTTGTCGTTTCCGATCTGCATCTCGAGAAGGGATCGGCCTTTGCCCGGCGCGGCATGATGCTGCCGCCCTACGACACCCTTGCCACCTTGCGCGTGCTCGAAGCGGCGATAACCCGCCATGACCCCAGATTGGTCATCAGCCTCGGCGACAATTTCCATGACCGGGTCGGATCCGCGGCGATGCCCGATACCTTCCGCCACATGATCGCCGCGATGGCGATGGGACGGGAATGGGTCTGGATCAATGGCAATCACGACCCCGATGGCGCCTCGGGTCTGCCCGGCATATCGCTGGACGAATTCCGACACGCCGGCCTCACCTTTCGTCATGAACCATCGAGGGGCGAGGCATCGGGGGAAGTTGCCGGCCACCTGCACCCGGCAGCGACGGTCGTCCGGCGCGAGAAATCGGTGCGCCGCGCCTGCTTTGCTACCGATGGGAAACGGCTGCTGATGCCGGCCTTCGGCGTCACCACCGGCGGCCTCGATCTGCGCCACCGGGCAATGACCGGCCTCTTCGATCGCGCCAAGCTGGTCGCCCACATGCTTGGTCGCGATCGGATCTACTCGGTCCGCTTCACAAACCTGATCGCCTGAGGCGCACCGGACTTCACGCCGGCGACGTTCGGTGTTTCAGGCCGCAACAGGTTGCGGCGCGTAACGCAGGATCACGCTGCCGGTAGAAAGCGGTCGCGCTTCCAGAAGCGCCATCGACATCGCGTTTTCGGCACTCTTGAAGAACGGCGTGCCTTTGCCAAGCCGGAGCGGAACGACGCACAGCATGATCTCGTCGATCAGATTTTCCGGCAGCAATGAATCGACCAGTTCGGCACTGCCGAAAATATAGAGGTCTTTCGCGGCTTCCTGCTTCATCCGCCGCAGTTCGCCGGCGATATCGCTGACGACACGGCTGTTGTTCCATTCTGCCCTATCCATCGTTCGCGATGCGACGATCTTTGGCAGAGCGTTCATATAGGTCTTGACCTCGCCCTCCTCCTCGGTCGTCGACCAATAGGCGGCCATGCCTTCGTAGGTCACGCGACCGAAGACCAGCGCCTCGGTCTTTTGTCCAAACTCACGGCTGAGTTCGTCTAGTTCAGGACCCCAGGCACTGTTGTGGAAATCGAGATCCCATTTCTTCGCGCCTTCGAAGTAACCGTCGAGCGTCACCAGATTCCAGACGATGAGTTTTCCATTTTTCCGCTCTTTCAAAACTGGTTGCATAATTGAAGCAGTTTGACGATATCAAACTGATATCAAATTGCAAGCAGTTTTGACCTTCGGAAAAATCGAACAGCCGTGGGTGCTCCGCCGACGGGCTGTGCAATGATCGCGGATTGTTTTCGTACAGCGCGAGAGGCGTGCCTCACCGTCGAGCGTGAGGCCTGCCGGGTAAAGCGGGGCCGCCCGCTAGCTCAGAACGCGTTGAAGGTCAGCGTCGTCAGCGAGCGGGAGATGCCCGCAACCGTGGCAATGTTGTCGTTGATGAACTTGCCGATGTCCTGGCCTTCTTCGATGTAGATCTTGAGCAGGAGGTCGTAGTCGCCGCTCGTCGAATACATTTCCGAAACGATCTCCTTGCGGTAGATCTCGTCGGCAACCTCGTAGGTCTTGCCGGGAGCGCACTGCAACTGGACGAAAATCGCTTTCATGGAGTTTCCTCTGTTTCTGCCTTGCAGCGCCGCGCGACAAGAATGACGCGCTAAGGCCGCTGCAACGCTTTAGACTGCTGCATCGTTTTCTCCTTAAATCGATTCCGATTTAAGGAACTATTCAGTAGGCCTTCTTTACCCGTCCGGCGCCCAAAAGGGAACGTCGGCCGATTGCCGCCGAGGACTATTCCTTGCGGAAGAGCAGGCTCGCGCCCCAGCCGGTGATGACAGCGAGCAGCACGGCAAAAACGCCGTAGAACAGCGGCTGCCCATGCGCCGTCTCGGTGATCACCTGCTCCAAACCCGTCTTGACCACGCGCAGCGGCAGCGCCTTGGCGGCGACGAAGGTGCCGTCGCGGAAGAGATAGGCGCGCACAACATGCACCCCGTTCGGCACGTTGGCAGGCAGGCGCACCGACGCCTTGAACAGGCTGGAGCTGATGAACTGCACACCACCGGGATCGCGCTCATAGACGCCGCTCGTCTCGCGGATGCGGCGGAAGGCATTGCGGAACTCGCCGAGATTGCTGCCGTCGCCGACGAAGCCGAGGGGCACAAGCCGCATGTGGTCGACCCCGATGCCCATGTTGCCCATTTCACCCGGTGGGGCGATCGTCTCGATGTCACGCGTGCTCGACAGCGAATAGGATTCCGGCACCAGCTCGAAGGTCATGGAGCTGGTGTTTACCCAGATTCCGAAGACGCGTTCCTTCTTGCGCACCGTCGCATTATCCTTCGGCCCCTCGAGCGAAACGATGATGTTGTATTTGCCCTGCGCCAGGAGATTGGGATTGAAACCGTCGACCGCGCCGAAGATCGTCAGATCCGCGCCGCGGAAATCCGAGGTGATGGCGATCTCGTCGGTCGAGATGCCGATCTCCAGCTTCTCGGTGAAGTCGTTGGCGTTCTCGTCCTGCAGCTGGGCACTGGCCGGAGCGGCGAAGGAGAGCGTCAGGGCTGCGAGGGCGATATTGATGAGGCGGCGCATCAGAAGCCGAACCCCGCTGACACGACCGAATAGATGTCCTTCGGCGGAATGACGAGTTCGATTGCCAGACGAATGCCGACGGCAAGCACCAGCAGCGCCAACAGCGCGCGCAGCTGCTCGCCGCGCAGCTTCTGGCCGACCCGGACGCCGTATTGCGCACCGACGACGCCGGCAATCATCAGCACGAAGGCGAGCACGATGTCGACGGTATAGTTGGTCGAGGCCTGGACGATGACCGTGTAGGCGGAGACGAAGATGATCTGGAACAGCGAGGTGCCGACAACCACATTGGTCGGGATGCGCAGGAGGTAGATCATCGCCGGGACCATGATGAAGCCACCGCCGACACCCATGACCGACGTCAGGACACCGATGCAGAAGCCGAGGGCAGCGACGGGAATGACGCTCAGATAGATCTTCGATTTCTTGAATCGCATCTTCAGCGGCAGCCGGTGAACCCAGTTGTGCTGCCCGGGACGGCGCAGCGGCGTCGCCTGGTTCTTGGCCGCCTTGCGCATGGCGCGCACGCTCTCCCACAGCATCAGGCTGCCGACCGAGCCCAAAAGCACGACATAGAGCAGCGAGATGACCAGATCGAGCTGACCGACGCGACGCAAGAGCGAGAACAGCCAGACGCCGACCGTTGCCCCGGCAAGGCCGCCGCACAGAAGCACCGTGCCGAGCTTGATGTCGATCGTGCCGCGCCGGAAGTGGGTGATGGCACCCGAGATCGAGGAGGCCACGACCTGGTTGGCGCCGGTCGCAACGGCAACCACGGGGGGAATGTTGTAGAAGATCAGGAGAGGCGTGATCAGGAACCCGCCACCGACGCCGAACATGCCCGATAGAAAGCCGACGGCCGCACCCATGCCGAGGATGATGAGTATGTTCACCGACAACTCTGCGATGGGCAGATAAATCGTCACGCCGGACCTCAATATGCCAACGGCCCGCGGTGCGGGCAAAAAACGTCACAGTGGCAAGTAATTCACCACGGAGGGGGGATTATCTCTGAAAGCCGACACCCCTCCCGAGGGCGAGGTGGCATAGGCTTCCGTCATGCGCTCCTGGGCCGGAGCTGTCAACCTTTTCAGCCACATGGCGTACAGCTTCGGCTCCGCGAACCGTGTCACCCGGTTCTGCGGCTTTATTGCGGCGGCAGACCCTGCCGGATCAGGAATTGCGCTTGAGCAATTCCTTCACCAGCTGGTCGGTGATTTCACCGGTCGGCTCCTGGCCGACGGATGTCTGGAAGGCCTTGATCGCGGCAACCGTCTTCTTGCCCATCTGGCCGTCCGGCTTGCCGGCGTCGAAGCCGTTATTGTTGAGGATCGCCTGGATGTTGCGAATGGCCTTGCTCATGTCGATCGAGGCGGTCTTGTTGGCCGGTCCTACCCAGGCATCCGGCACGTCGACCGTGTTCGCCTTGGCGTCGACCGCCTGCGGCTTCCATGCGTCGGCCTTGGCCTTGGCGCTCGAAAGTTGCTCGGGCTTCATCGCCTTGGCCACGTCGTCGCGCTTGGCCGCAGCATCCATGTCGCCCTCGCGGGCGGCGGCGGAAAACCACTTGTAGGATGCTTCAAGATCCTGCGGCACGCCGTTGCCGCGGGCATAGAGGACAGCCAGATTGAACTGGCTGTCGCGGATGCCGAGCTCGGCTGCCTTGGCAAACCATTTCGTCGCCTCGGCGAAATCCGGCGAGCCATCGCGGCCGCTGGCCAGCATGACCGCGAGATTGTGCATGGCGCTGGCATTGCCCTGCTCGGCGGCCTTCAGGTAGAGAACCTTGGCCTTGGCAGCGTCGCGCGTCAGACCCGAGCCTTTCTCATACATGCTGGCGAGCCGGTATTCGGCCGGCACGACGCCGGCGTCGGCGGCGCGCTGATACCATTTGGCGGCTTCCGCCAGATCTTCATTGACGCCGCGGCCTTCTGTGTAGCGCGCACCGATCTCGTAGAAAGCCAGGGGATCGCCACCCTTGGCGGCCGTCACCAGCGCAACCGGGCCGAAACCATCGGGCAGGACGACTTCGGCAGCCTTTGCGACCGGCGCAAAGGTTCCGGCCTGCGCGGCATCGACTGGGGCGGCCTGGAACGTCGAAGCGGCGACCGGCCCCTTGGCTTCCGGCACGGGCTGGAGCAACGGCGCCTGCGTTTCGTTTACCGCCTTCGTCGATGCGGATGTGTCGGCCGGTGGCGTCGCGGCGGCTGGCGTCTCAACGGCGCTTGACGGCTGCTCGACGGAATCGAGCGGCGCTTCGGGAATGGGCTGCAGCGCTTCGACCGGTGTTTCGGTCGCTACGGCGGCTGCCGCCGGTGCCTGGTCGCCCGCGACCTTGGTTGCGTTGGCGATCGCCGGCTGTTCAGCGACGGGCGCCAACTGCTGTTCGATGATCGCCACCGGTTCGGCAACGGGCGCATCGCTGCCCTTCAGCATGGCGCCGACGAGCGGATAGGACATGATCGCAAGCAGCACGGCGCCGACAGCCATCAAGATCGGGCGGCGATGGCGGGCAAAGGCACCACCAACGCCGCTGGCAACGCCACCGTCCTTGGTCTTGTTGAGCGTATCGGCTTCCTCGACCGCCAACTGCGCTGCCCGGCGGGCGGCGGCGATAAAGTCCGCCTTGTCGCCGTCTGCCGCCTGTTTGCCGCCGCGGTTCATCTGGCCGGCGCGAACACGCTCGAGAATCTTCTTGACGTCGGGAACACCAGAGCCCGGCTCGAGCAGCTGATTGGCCTCTTCGGGTGCCAGCATTTCGGATGGGTCGATGGAGGGGGCGGGCTCGACCAGTTGTCGTGCCAGCTCCTGTGCGGGCTCGGCACGCTTCCCGGAAAAGCGCCGGGTCAGGCCAGCAAGCAGGCCCGTGCGGGCGGTAGCCGGCCGTTCGCGCGCGCCATCGGGCTCGATGGTCGAAACCTGACCTTCGTCACCGGCGAACGCAGTCGCATGCGCAGATGCGGTGGCGGCGGCAATGACGCCGTCGTCTTCCGCCTGGAGCGCGCGGACGTTGCGCTGCAGATCCTGATAGCGGTCATCGAGATCGGCGCCGCTGAACGGGTCGTTGAATTCCGGTTGAGCTGCCTTGGGCATCGCAGCAATTTCGCGCGCCACCGGCGCCTCGTAATGCGCCGCGGCCATGGCGGGCTCGCGGCCCTCGATACGCTCGAGCTTGTCGGCGATGTGAACGAGGGTTTCATGCAGGGCTTCAAAGGTGCGCGCCGTGCGCTCGTCGCTGGAGCGGCTCAGATCTTCGAGCGTGCGCAGGTCTTCCGCCAGCGCCGAGATCGCCGCGAGATCGCCGCCACCGGCCGACTGAGGCATGCCCTTCCTGGAATATGCCTCCATCACCGCCTCGGCCGCCTGCCGCGCGGCCTCGACGATGTACTCGTCGCTGGTGGCGAAATAGTCTTCGAGCGCATTCATGCGGCTCTCGAATTCCACCGGCATGGCGGCACCCGCCTCACTGCGGGGCTGGCTGACCAGGGTCGACAGGTTGGCGATCTGCGCTTCGAGGTTGTGCAGCGCGGCGCGGTCGTCGAACGGCGCCGCATAGGTTTCTTCCAGCCGCTGCGCGATGCCAGCGAGGCGATCTTCAAGACGGTCGAAACGCGGATCGGCGACGGGGTGTGCGCTGAGCGTGTCGAGGTCGTCGATGCGGCGGGCGAGATAGTCGAGCCGCTCGGCCAGAGCATCGTTGACGCTGCCTTGATCGAGCGCTTCGATCTTGCGGGAGATGTCGTTGAGGTAGTTCGTCAGGTCCGGTTGGACATTTCGGTGGCTGCGCTCCATCAGCATGGAAAGCTGGTCGAGGCGTTCTTCCAGTCCGGCCGCAGCCTTCTCGCCGGCGAGATCCTCAACCCGTGCGGCCAAGGCTTCGAGGCGGGCACCGAGACCGGAATCAACAGGGCGGGACAATCCGTCGATCTGCCGCGAGAGGTCGCCGAGCCTGGTCTCCAGGCGATTGGCGAACCCGCCCTCGAGGCCGCTGGCACTGCGGCTGTTGGCGGCAATCGCCCGGCTGATTTCGTCAAGCCGCGCGTCGAGGTCAGCGAACTGCGACACGAGGCGCCGGTCGTCCGGCTGTATCTGGCGGCCGAGCATCTCGATCGCCTGGGCGACCGCAATCATCTTGTCTTCAAGCACGTCGACCGCAGAGCTGTTGCCCAGCGCCCCGATCTGCGACTTGATCTCGTCGAGACGGTAGGCCAGCGCCACCAGCTCGTCGTCGCGGTTCTGGTCAAAGGCGATCAACCGATCCTCGACGCCGTTCCAGCGGCTTTCCATGCGGCGAACGCTGTCTTCGCGCGCCAAGCCGTCGATCATCGCCCGCAGATCGTCAAAGTCGCTGCGCAGCGCATCCGCCTGGGCAGGCGACGCCTGGCGGCCGAGCTGCTGGATGCTGTCGGCAAGGCGCTGCATGTCGCCGCGCACGTCCTCGGCGAAGCTGTGGTCCTGGGCCTGCACCTTGATGCCGCGAATTTCGGCGCGCAGGGAGTTCATCTCGCGGGTGACGCCTTCGGTGATGTCGCGCTTGAGGTCCTGGCGCAATCCGACGAGTGCCTCGGCGATATCGTTGACGGCCGCCGCCGGCCGGGCGACGGGCGCACGTACCGGCTGGGGCCGTATATCGTCGACGTAACGCTCGGGCTCGCGCTGGGCCAGGCGATCCGGCTCGCGTTGCGGCAAACGGTCTCTCAAGGGTGGCCGCTCGCGCGACGTGCTAAGCGCCCGCTGGCGCTGCATGATTTCGGAGACGGCATCACGCGGGGATGGGATATCGCGGGGGGCGACACGCTCGCGCTCGACTGGACGGGCCGGCGGCTCGCGTCCCGCTCCGTTCATCAGGCCTTCGATCCGGGCTTCAAGCCCTTCAATCGTGCGGTTCAGGGCGTCCAGAGAGGGCCGCTCGCCATAGCTCTGGCTACCAGCGCGCTGAGGATTTGATCGCGATCCATTCATTGTGCTCTTCGCCCCTGTCCGTCGGCCATCTCGAAAGTCGCCACGGAAGGAAACGGCTTCCTTCACCCCTGCGGCACTTGCGACGTGGGCAAAGCTACAACAATGCGAGGACCGGACCGGTTGCAGCTTTGACCATCTCAACACGCACCTTTCATTAAACGTGGTAAACAAGCCGTTAACCGGCGCGGATTTTTTAACGATTTGACAGTGCTAGCTGATGGAGAGTGTTGTGCGGCGGCGATTTCACCGCGCCTTTTATCCGCAAGCGAAACTTCGATCGGGCGGTATTTTTGACGTTTACGCAAACGTCAAAATTTTGTAGCATCCTGCCAACGATGCGAGACCGCCCTCAGATGGCGGCGCATTCGGCATGTTGCAACCGGACGTCGGCCGCTTGGAGGCGGCGATCCGAAAGCGAAAAAGGCGAGGAAAGAATGCCCACCTACAAGGCACCGGTCGACGATACTCTCTTCATTCTGAACGACGTGCTCGGCATCGAGCGATACAACAACCTTCCCGGCTTTGCCGATGCGACGCCCGACATGATCGAAGCAATCGTCGGCGAAGCCGCCAAGCTTGCGGAAGAAGTGCTGTTTCCGGTCAATCTTTCCGGCGACCAGGAAGGCTGC
Organism: Ensifer sp. Root31; assembly: GCF_001424825.1. NCBI lineage: Bacteria > Pseudomonadati > Pseudomonadota > Alphaproteobacteria > Hyphomicrobiales > Rhizobiaceae > Ensifer > Ensifer sp. Root31. Next base: position 113,559 of record NZ_LMCO01000001.1, read on the forward strand.
AAGCGGCACGACGACGGCTCGGTCAGCGTGCCCAAGGGCTTCAAGCAGGCTTTTGATCTCTACCGCGAAGGCGGCTGGCTCGGGCTTTCGGTGCCAGAGGAATTCGGCGGCCAGGGCCTGCCCTACACGCTGCACACCGCCGTCGGCGAATATATGTCCTCGGCCAACATGGCGCTGACGATGTATCCCGGCCTGACCCAGGGCGCGATCGCTGCGATCCTCGTCCATGGCTCGGATGAGCAGAAGCGGGCCTATCTGCCGAAGATGGTGGACGGCACCTGGACCGGCACGATGAACCTGACGGAGCCGCATTGCGGCACCGACCTCGGCCTCCTGCGCAGCAAGGCCGTGCCCGATGGCAACGGCGCCTACAAGATTTCCGGCCAGAAGATCTTCATCTCCGCCGGCGAACACGACATGTCGCAGAACATCATCCATTTGGTGCTTGCCCGCATCGAGGGCGCGCCGGATGGCGTGAAGGGCATTTCCCTGTTCATCGTGCCGAAGTTCAAGCTCACCGCCGACGGCGAGCCGGGCGAGCGCAATGGCGTCTCCTGCGGCGCCATCGAGCACAAGATGGGGATTCACGGCAACTCGACCTGCGTCATGAACTATGACGAGGCGGAAGGCTACCTCATCGGCACGGAGAACAAAGGCCTCAACGCCATGTTCGTGATGATGAACGAAGCCCGTCTCGGTGTCGGCCTGCAGGGCCTGTCGGTCGCCGAAATCGCCTACCAGAACGCCGCCAACTATGCCCGCGACCGCATCCAGGGCCGCTCGCTTTCCGGCCCGAAGGCGCCGGACAAAAAGGCCGACCCGATCATCGTGCATCCGGATGTGCGCCGCACGCTGATGACGATCCGCGCCTTCAACGAGGCCGGACGCGCCTTTACCCTTTGGACTGCTCTCAAATCCGATATCGCCCACCGCTCCGACAATGACGCCGACCGCCAGACGGCCGACGACATCCTCGGCCTGATGACGCCGATCCTCAAGGGCGTCCTGACCGACAAGGGCTTCGACCACGCGGTCATGGCGCAGCAGATGTTCGGCGGTCACGGCTACATCGAAGAACACGGCATGAGCCAGTATGTCCGCGATGCCCGCATCGCGATGATCTACGAAGGTGCCAACGGCATCCAGGCGCTCGACCTCGTCGGCCGCAAGCTCGGCCTCAACGGCGGCCGTGCCGTCATGGCGCTGTTCAAGGAAATCGGCGATTTCTGCGAGGAAAACCGCGGTAACGAGAAGCTTTCCACCTACACCAAGGCGCTGAAGAAAGGCCTCAACGACCTGCAGGCGTCCACCATGTGGTTCATGCAGAACGCCATGGCCAAGCCCGACAATGCCGGCGCCGGCTCGACCGACTACATGCACCTCTTCGGTCTGGTCGTGCTCGGCTACATGTGGGCGAAGATCGCCAAGACCGCCGAGGAAAAACTGGCCTCTGGCGAAACGGCACGCGCGGACTATCTGAAGAACAAGCTGATTACCGCGACGTTCTTCATGGAGAGAATTCTGCCGGAAACGGCGCTGCGCAAGGCCCGCATCGAGACTGGCGCCGACACGCTGATGGCGCTCGACGCGGCGGCGTTCTGATTTCGCCGCGTTCCGATTTCTACTGCATGATTCCTTAAATCGGATCCGATCTAGGCGTAAAATTATGCAGCAAGTTTAAAGTGTTACAGCGTCCTTAGCGCGTCTGACGCGCCGCGCTGTAAGTGTTTGACGGGCGGCACCATCAGGTGCTGCCGAAAGGGAGATGAGACATGACGAAAGTCTTCGTTTACGACCACGTGCGCACGCCGCGCGGCCGTGGCAAGAAGGACGGCTCGCTGCACGAAGTGCCGTCCGTTCGCCTTGCGGCCAAGATGCTGGAGGCCGTGCGCGATCGCAACGGGCTCGATACGTCAACCGTCGACGACATCATCATGGGCTGCGTCGATCCGGTGATGGATGCCGGCGCGGTTATCCCGAAGGCAGCCGCCTTCGAAGCAGGCTATTCCACCCGCGCGCCCGGCATGCAGATCTCGCGCTTCTGCGCGTCGGGTCTCGATGCCGTCAACTTCGGCGCGGCGAAGATCGCCCAGGGCGCCGACGACATCGTCATTGCAGGCGGCGTCGAGAGCATGTCGCGCGTCGGCCTCGGCATGTCCGGCGGCTCCTGGTTCATGGACCCGTCCGTCAACCTGCCGGCCTATTTCATGCCGCAGGGCGTCTCGGCCGACCTGATCGCCACCAAGTACGGCTTCAGCCGCGACGACGTCGATGCCTACGCCGTCGAAAGCCAGAAGCGCGCAGCGCATTCCTGGGAAAAGGGTTACTTCAAGAAGTCGGTCGTGCCGGTGAAGGACCAGAACGGGCTGACCATTCTCGACCGCGACGAGCATATGCGTCCCGGCACCGACATGCAGGCGCTCGCCTCGCTCAACCCGTCGTTCCAGATGCCGGGCGAGATGGGCGGCTTTGAAGCCGTCGGCATCCAGGCGCATCCGGAAATCGAGAAGATCAACTACGTGCACCATGCCGGCAACTCGTCGGGCATCGTCGATGGCGCCGCGGCCGTGCTGCTCGGCTCCAAGGCCGGCGGCGAAAGCATGGGCCTCAAACCCCGCGCCCGCATCCGCGCCTTCGCCAATATCGGCTCCGACCCGGCGCTGATGCTGACCGGCCCGGTCGACGTGACCGAGAAGTTGCTTAAGCGCGCCGACATGAAGCTCTCCGACATCGACCTCTTCGAGCTCAACGAGGCGTTTGCCGCGGTCGTGCTGCGCTACATGCAGGCCTTCGACATTCCGCACGACAAGATCAACGTCAACGGCGGCGCGATCGCCATGGGCCATCCGCTCGGCGCTACCGGTGCGATGATCCTCGGCACGGTGCTCGACGAGCTGGAACGGCGCGATCTCAACACCGCGCTGGTGACGTTGTGCATCGGCGCCGGCATGGGCACCGCAACGATCATCGAAAGGGTCTGACGATGGTAGCCACGCGCCGCACGCTTCTCGGGCTGATGGGGCTGGGGCTGCTTGCAGTCTCAGCTTGCGTCTCCGAAGACGAAGGCGGCGACAGCTTCACGCTGACCGGTGCGATCTCCAATGTCGCCAACGGCCCGGTTCCGGCAGGCACCGTCACCATCCGGCTCGAGGAGCAGGGCGTGATGGATGTGGCCGCCAAGCTGATCGCCGAAACGTCCGTTTCGAGCGACGGCAAGGCAAACCGTGTGCCCTTCGTGCTGCAGGTGCCGAAGCCCGAACTCGACAAGGCCGCCGATGCCGGCTTCACCATCAGCGTCGAGCGCGACGGCAGGCTGATCGCCACCAACACCACCAAACAAAGTTACAGCGGCGGATCGAATATCTCGCTGCGCATCGAACCCATTCTCTACTGAGGGGGAGAACCATGACGAAGTATACCAATTTCAAGATCGAGACCGATGCCGACGGCATTGCCCTGGTCACCTGGGACATGCCTGAGAAGTCGATGAACGTCTTCACCCAGGAGGTGATGGAAGAGCTGAACGCCATCGTCGACGAGACGACGGCCGATGCCGCCGTCAAGGGCGTCGTCTTCACGTCGGGCAAGTCGTCGTTCTCCGGCGGCGCTGACCTCTCGATGATCAAGTCGATGTTCACCTTCCAGCATGAAGAAAAGAAGAAGGACCCTGATAACGCCGCCCAGAAGCTTTTCGACCTCGTCGGCCGCATGACCGGCTTGTTCCGCAAGCTCGAAACCTCCGGCAAGCCGTGGGTGTCGGCGATCAACGGCACCTGCATGGGCGGCGCCTTCGAGCTTTCGCTCGCCTGCCACGGCCGCGTCGCCTCGAACTCCAAGTCGGTCAAGATCGCCCTGCCTGAAGTCAAGGTCGGTATCTTCCCCGGCGCCGGCGGCACCCAGCGCGTGCCGCGCCTGACCAACGCGCAGGACGCGCTGCAGATGATGACCACCGGCTCGTCGCTGACCGCGGCGCGCGCCAAGGCGCTTGGCCTGGTGCATGAAGTCGTCGACGCCGACAAGCTGGTCGAGGCTGCCAAGGCGATGATCAAGAACGGCCTGAAGCCGGTCCAGCCCTGGGACGAAAAGGGCTACAAGGTACCCGGCGGCGGCATCTGGACCCCGGCCTCGGCCCAGCTCTGGCCGGCTGCCTCCGGTATCCTGCGCCGCGAGACGCAAGGCAACTACCCAGGCGCGATCGCGATCCTCAAATGCGTCTATGAGGGCCTGCAGGTCCCCTTCGACACGGCTCTGAAGATCGAACAGCGCTACTTCACCGAGATCCTTCAGACGACCGAAGCCTTCTCGATGATCCGCTCGCTGTTCGTCTCGATGCAGGAACTCGGCAAGGGTGCCCGCCGCCCGGCCGGCGTGCCGAAGTCCGAGTTCAAGCATGTCGGCGTCGTCGGCGCCGGCTTCATGGGCGCCTCGATCGCCTATGTGACGGCCGCCGCCGGCATCGCCGTCACGCTGATCGACCGCGACATGGAAGCGGCGACCAAGGGCAAGGCCCATTCGGAGGGCCTGGTCAAGGATTCGGTCGGCAAGGGCCGCCTGACCAAGGAAGAAGGCGAAGCGCTGCTTGCGCGCATCACGCCCTCCGCAGACTACAACGACCTGAAGGATGTCGGGCTCGTCGTCGAAGCCGTGTTCGAAGACCGCCAGGTCAAGAAGGACGTGATCGAGAAGGTGGAAGCGGTGATCGGCGAAGACACGATCTTTGCCTCCAACACCTCGACGCTGCCGATCACCGGCCTTGCGAAGAACTCGAAGCGTGCCGGCCAGTTCATCGGCATCCACTTCTTCTCGCCGGTCGAGAAGATGATGCTGACGGAAGTGATCCTCGGCAAGGAGACCGGCGACAAGGCGCTCGCCGTCGCGCTCGACTATGTCGCCGCGATCAGGAAGACGCCGATCGTCGTCAACGACACGCGCGGCTTCTACGTCAACCGCTGCGTCTTCCGCTACATCCACGAAGCCTATGACATGCTGATCGAGGGCGTGCCGCCGGCGATGATCGAAAATGCCGCCAAGATGGCCGGCATGCCGGTTGGCCCGCTGTCGCTCAATGACGAAGTGGCAATCGACCTCAGCCAGAAGATCCTGAAAGCCACCGTCGCCGATCTCGGCGAAAAGGCCGTCGATCCCAAGCACATGGCGCTGATCAACAAGATGGTCGACGACCTCGACCGTCGCGGCCGCAAGAACGGCAAGGGCTTCTACGAATATCCGGCAAAGCCCGCGAAGAAGTACCTGTGGCCGGAGCTGAAGACGCTCTATCCGCAAGAGAATGCCGACAAGATCGACGTCGAGGTGCTGAAGCAGCGCTTCCTGGCAACGATCGCGCTCGAAGCGGCCCGCACCATGGAAGAAGGCATCGTCACCGATCCGCGCGAAGCCGACGTCGGCTCGATCCTCGGCTTCGGCTTTGCGCCCTACACCGGCGGCACTCTCTCCTACATCGACGGCATGGGCGCCAAGGCCTTCGTCAAGATGTGCGAGAAGCTTGCCAAGGACTATGGCAGCCACTTCAAGCCGACGGCACTGCTGAAGGAAATGGCCGAACGCGGCGAAACCTTCTACGGCCGCTTCGACCCCTACGGCGAGAAGAAGCAGGCGGCGTAAAAGATCCCACCGAACATGCAGACAGGCTCCTCACGGAGCCTGTTTTCGTTTGTTGGAAATCTCAGATGAGTTGGCTACATCGCGACATAAGGTGCCGCAGAAGCGACCCTCGCCAATTTGTCACCACAATTCCTCATAGAGATCGCGCCAGTCCGGATTCATGCGCTCGATCAGGTCGAGTTTCCATTGGCGATACCAGCGCTTCAGAGATTTCTCACGCTGGATTGCAGAGCCGATCTGAAGGTGCTCTTCGTACCAAACCAACCGGGCGCACCCGTATTTTGAAGTGAACCCGGGCATCAAGCCTTCGCGATGCTCATAGATCCGGCGCGCAAGATCGGATGTTACGCCGATGTAGAGCGTCCCTTTCTTCTGATTGGTCACGATGTAGACATAGCCCGCCATGCGCGCGAATAGTGATGGCCGCTGCTCGTTCTGGTCAAGTCCAGATCGGAGTGGCGAGATGCATTGGTGATGCGGGAAAACAACCGGGATAAGAGAGGACCAATGATCCTCGCAATACACCCTTGCGTTATTGCTCGGGCGCATGGATCCTCGGGTCAAGCCCGAGGATGACTGTCGGAGGACGAGCCGATTTCCTTTTGATCCGAGAATAGGTGCGTCTTCTACTCTGGCAGGCTTCCCTTGGTGCCTGTCCGCGTCGCGAACGCTGGCGCAGAGAAACGTCTTCCCGTCGGGGAAAATGAAGCGTTCCGGCACCGCGACATGGGGCACTGAACGCACTTTGAGCATCACTTCGGTAGCATTTGTCTTCAGCCGGCCCTCCACCCGTCATCCTCGGGCTTGACCCGAGGATCCAGACCCGTTCGCGGCGCTAACCGATCGGTCCTTGCGTCAAGCCCGAGGAGCGCGGAGGAGAGAACGTTGCCGCGCGCCGGCAATCTTCTGCGCAGTCACTGCTGCCGTCGGGCGCTACCAAAGCACCGGCGCATCGGCGCGATTGGCCGGATCGGCCCAGTAAAGCGACGTCAGGACTTTGGCGAGGTGGCCGAATTCGGTGTAGCAATGCTGGAGCAGACCGGGCCGATGGCATCATGCCAGCTGGACAATCGAGCTACCGCTGCTTGAGGCGGGCTAAACCTCGGCAACCACCCGCCGATGGGCCAAGCGCTCGCCGACAATGATCGTCAGTCCGGCGACGAAGATAAGGCCGGCGCCGGCAAAGACGTTGCTCGCCGGAATATCGCCCCAGATCAGGAAGCCGAGGCCGAAGGCCCAGACGAGTGAGGTATATTCGAACGGTGCGATCACCGAGATCGGCGCCCGGCGCATGCCCTCGAACAGCGCATATTGCGCGATGCCGGCGATCACCCCCGTGCCCGCCATCAGCGCGAGATCGAACAGCGCCGGCGGCGTCCAGTAGAAGCCGACGGCAAGCCCGGTCATTGCGATGAAGAAGACGTTGGAGATCGTCATCTGCGTCAGTGTCGTCTCCTGGAGCGCGGTCTTGCGCAGCATCACCGTACCGATCGCCCAGAACACGGCGGCCATCAGCGCCAGGAAAACCGGCAGCGAGAGCCTCATGCCCGTTCCAAGCGGATCGCAGGCGATCAGCACGCCGATGAAGCCGAGCAGCACCGCGAACCAGCGGATTGGTGGCACGTCTTCCTTGAGGATCGGGACGGCCAGCAGCGTCACCACGATCGGCGCGGCGTAATAAAGCGTGGTCATTTCGGCAAGGGCGAGATCGCGGGCCGCATTGAAATAGGAAAGCCAGGCGGCCAGCAGCAACAGGTTGCGCACGAACAGCGGCTTGACGACGGGCGACGAGATCGCGCGGCGCACGAGCCTGCCCCGGCCGATCACCAGACACAGGAGGAGAATGGTGATGCTGCGGGTAAACAGGATCTGCCAGACCGAATAGCCGACCACCAGCCATTTGACCGACGCATCCTGCAGCGAGAACAGCAAATAGGAAAACGTCGTCATCACGATGCCGGAAAGCACTGTCTTGTTCATGGAAAGCCCCGATGGCAGCCGGGAGAAAAGGCGGCAGCGCCCGTCTGATAGCGCGCCGCCGCTCAAGGCGGAAGAGGTGGCGGCAGCCTGCGCTGTGGCGAAATCTTGGAGTGTGTTCGTACTTTCGCTTGATGGAGATCAAGGCCCCGGACCGGCCTCTTCGCTACGCATGAAGCAACCAGGTCGGGGTCGGTCCCGGGAGTTATGCAGAAAGTCTCAGTGCGGCGGCAACAGGAGCGTATCCAGATTGATGCGCGATGCTGTACATGACCGCAATATCGCCGCGAAACCGGATCCTCGATGATGCAACCGCTCGCCTTCACCCTTTCCGCCCTCGTCCTCTTGGCGACGCCGGGCCCGACGAACACCTTGCTCTGGCTCTCCGGCGCCGCGGTCGGTTTTCGGCGCTCGGCGCAGCTGCTCCTAGGCGAACTCGGCGGTTATCTCGCGGTGATCATTCCAGCCGTGGCGCTGCTTGCGCCATTTCTCGCGGCGCATCCGCAGATCGGGCTCGCGCTCCGGATCGTGGCTGCCTTCTGGGTCCTTTTCCTCGCCTATGCACTGTGGACCACCGGTGACGACAACCGGGCTTCGCCCGAGATCACCACCCAACGGGTGTTCGTTACGACGCTTCTCAATCCCAAGGCCCTGATCGTAGCCCTGGTGCTTTTGCCGCAGACCGGACTGGTGGCGACGATACCGTGGATCACAGGGTTTTCGCTGCTCGTCGTTGTCGCCGGCTCGTTCTGGATCGGCGCCGGCGCCATGCTCATCCGGCTGTCGCGCGGCGCGCACATGTCCAATCTGCCGCGCCGCATTGCCGCCGTCTGTCTCGCGGTGTTCTCCTTCGGCATCGCCGGCAGCGCGCTGGCAACGATGCTTTAATGCCGCAGATCCGCAGCGATGGCAGATCAGGCGGCTTCCGCCGTCTCGCCGAGTTCGGTGCCAAGCGCGGCGATCAACTCTTCCCAGCCCTCACGCCGATAGGCGACCTGGTCGAGCCCATCAAGAAAGGCCGCCTGCTCGGTGAAGACGATACGCGTGCCGGCGCCGTGCGGCTGGATATCGACGGTTGCCACCGAAGCGGAAATCCGCCGCTCGTTCTCAGCCATCGTATAGGCCGAGATGATGCGCCGGTTCTCGACGATATCGAGGTAAACAGTGTCGTTGTGATAGAAGGTCTTGCCGTCCTTGCTGAAGCGGCCGCTCTCGCGCCCGCCGACGCGGAAGTCGTGGCCATATTCGGCGACCGGCCACCCGTCCGCCTTGACGAACCAACGGTCGTGCGCCGCCGGATCGGCGAAGGCGCGAAAGACCTGTTCGGGCGTCGCGTTGAAAACCCGTTCGATGGTGAAGCTCGCATGTTCCACGGAATTGGCACTCATGATCTTCTCCTCTTCGATCCATTTGCGCAGACGCACCAGCGCTTCCGCGCGCAGCCAGATAACTGATTTCATTTTGAAAGCAGTTGCAAGATAATTCCACTGATGCAATAATGCAAGCAGTTTTGAAAGGACCCCAATGAAAGACGATCATCGCTCCGGCTGCCCGATCAATCTCTCGCTCGAGGTCTTTGGCGACAAATGGAGCCTGCTGATCGTCCGCGACATGATCTTCGGGGGCAAAAGGCACTTCCGCGAACTGCTGCGATCGCAGGAGGGCATCTCGTCGAACATTCTTGCTGATCGGCTGAAGATGCTTGTCGAGCAGGGAATGCTGACCAAGACGGATGACCCGACGCACAAGCAGAAGGCCATCTACAGCCTCACAGAAATGACCATCGCGCTGGTGCCGATCATGGCGCATCTCGGCGCCTGGGGGCGGCGCTACCTGCCCGTCAGCGAAGAGCTCAGCATCCGGGCCGAACTGATGGAAACCGGCGGGCCTGAGCTCTGGAACCGCTTCATGGACGAGCTTCGCTACGAGCATCTCGGACTGGCCCTCGATGGTCCGCCGCGCGTGCGCGCGACATTGCAGGCAGCCTTTGAGGATGTCGTCGCCCGCAAGACCAGGGAAAACGCGGTCGCTTGAGGACTACAAACCGATAGCCGAAAGCATGACGAAGGTGGAAAACAGCACGAAATGCGTCATGCCCTCGATGGCATTGGTTTGACCGTCGTTGAGATTGATCGCTGCAACGATCAGCGTGATCGCCACCATCACCGTCTGCACCGGCGACATCGCCATGATGAAAGGCTGGCCGGTGTAAAGCGCAATCGCCTCCATCACCGGCACGGTCAGGATCACGGTCGACAGCGATGCTCCGAGCGCGATGTTGACGACCGCCTGCATGCGATTGGCAAGTGCTGCACGCATCGCCGTCATGATCTCGGGCGACGCCGAGATTGCGGCGACGACGATGGCGGCGACGGCCGGCGGCGCGCCGCTCCCCTTGAGGCCTGAGGTCAGCAGCCCCGACATGATTTCGGCAAGCGCGCCGATCAGCACCACGCCAATGAGCAGGATCACGATCGACGGCAGCACCGGCTCGTCGGGTTCACCGGCATCATCAATCCCGTCGCTCCTCGCCCGGGGGTAGCTGTAGCTGAAGAAGTAGCTGTGCACCCCCACCTGCATGCGCAGGAACAGCGTGTAGAGCATGATCATCGCGCCGATGGTGAAGGCGGAATAGAAGTGCCACCTCGCGGCCGGCACGAATTCGGGCACGACCATCGAAATGCCCATCGCCGTCAGGATCATGACGCTGTAGGTGCGCGCGGAATTGTCGTTGTAGGGTTGCTCTCCGTGTTTCAGCCCGCCAAGCAGCGCGGCAAGACCGAGAATGCCGTTGATATCGAGCATCACGGCGGAATAGATCGTGTCGCGCACCAGCGTCGGCGAACTCTCGCCGGTCATCATGATCGCCAGAATGATCACTTCCACCAGCACGGCGGACAGCGTCAGGATCATCGTGCCATAGGGGTCGCCGACCTTGGCCGCGAGGACTTCGGCGTGATGGGCGACCCGCATCGACGCCAGCACGATCGCACCCACCAATGCGGCCGCCCCAACGAGCGAAGCTACCTGCCCCATTTCGAGCAAGGGGTGCTCCAGCACAAAACCGGCAATCGCGGCAACCAAGGCGGCGAACAGCAGACGTTCGGATTTCAGCACCGCCAACAAATGAGCCCCCTCGCCGGCTAAACTCAAGCAACGACAAGGACTATAGAAGCGGGCCACTCTATTTCAATCGGAACGACCAAGGATTATTTTCCTCCCTGTTCTTTACCACCCTGGCCGGCTTGGTTAATCTACTGTCGAATAAGGACGTGCGGCCGTCGCCGCCCTGCCGCGGAACAGACATTCATGCTGTCACACGACACCATCTGGCACGCCATCGATGCGTTGGCCGAGCGCCACCAGCTCTCGCCGTCCGGGCTTGCGCGCCGCGCCGGGCTCGACCCGACGTCCTTCAACAAATCCAAGCGCCAGTCCGCCGATGGCCGCGAGCGCTGGCCGTCGACGGAATCGATCGCCAAGGTGCTGGATGCGACCGGTGCGACCATCGACCAGTTCATGGCGCTGATGCGCCCTGACGCCGCCCGAACCGAGCCGTATAAACCCGCCATACCGCTGATCGGTTTTGCCCAGGCTGGCGCTGGCGGCTTCTTCGACGATGGCGGGTTTCCGGCCGGCCAGGGCTGGGACGTCGTCGATTTCCCGGCGGCGGCCGAGCGACGCGCCGGCATCTATGCGCTCGAGATCCAGGGCGAAAGCATGCTGCCGCTCTATCGCGACGGCGACGTTCTGATCGTCGACCCGGGCGCGCAGGTCCGGCGCGGCGACCGTGTCGTGGTCAAGACCCGCGAAGGCGAGGTTATGGCGAAAATCCTGGTGCGGCATACTCCACGCAATATCGAACTGCTATCGCTCAATCCGGAACATCCCAACCGGAGTTTCGAGATGAGCGAAGTCGAATGGATTGCCCGGATCATCTGGGCCAGCCAATAGGACATCTTTCCTGATGCGGCAGCAACTGGTCACCCTGGCAGGCGGGATTGCCGCCATAGCGCTCTATACCGGCATCCTCTATGCCGGCGCCACGACGATCCGCGACCGGGAAAGTGGCGCCACGCCGGACTTCGTGCTCGAAACGCCCGACATGGGGGAAACGCAGCCTGAGGTCGGCGCCGAAGACGTGCCGTTCGACATGACGGCCCCTGAACAGAACGACACGGTGCCTGATGGTGGCCAGAGCGAAAGCAGCTCCCACTCGACCGAGACCACTGCCCGCGCCATCGAACCGCAACAGTTTGGTCTGCCCGACGAAGTCACGACGAAGCCACTCGAACGCATAGAACCGCGAACGCCGCTGTCGGATACCGACAGGGACAAGCCGAAGGCGCCGACGGTCCTCCAACAGCCGATGGCGCTCGCCGCCGGGCTCATCCGCTTCGGCAAGATAACACTGCAACTCGACGGCATCGAGCCGGAAGCGGCGGAACGGACCTGCGAAAGCGCCGGCAAAAGCTGGCCCTGCGGCATGGTCGCCCGGACCGCCTTCCGCAACTTCCTGCGTGCCCGTGCGGTCAACTGCGACATCCCCGGAGACGGAACGGGCGAGACCGTCACCGCCCGGTGCACCGTCGGCGGCCAGGATCCTGCCGCCTGGCTGGTTGCCAATGGCTGGGCGACACCGTTGCCGGGCTCGGTGCTTGAAGAGCAGGCCGAAGCGGCACGCAAGTCAAGGCTTGGCTTCTACGGCGATGACCCGCGCGATTTTCGCCAAACGCCGATGCCGTTCGACGATCCGAGCGCCGCTGCAACGATGGACGAAGCGGCACCGGACTTGTAAGGAACGGCGGAACACACCAGTTCTTCCTACAGCGCCGCGCGTCTTATTAGACGCGCAGACGTCGCTGCAGCAGACACTTTGCGGAAAGCCTCCATGCCACCCAACCTCAGCCAGCACGAAGCCCTTGTCTATGTCATGGTGATGATGTCGGCGGTCGACCGGGAGATGAGCGACGACGAGTTCGCGCGCATCGGCAGGCTCGTGCAGTTTCTTCCCGCCTTCGAAGGCTTCGACGAGGACCAGCTTGTGCTCGTCGGCCACGAATGCTCAGCCCAGCTTGCCGCCCCTGAAGGCCTCGACATCGTGCTTGAGATCGTTCGCGAGGCGCTGCCGGAGAGGCTTTACGAGACGGCTTATGCGCTCGCCGTCGAGATTGCGGCCGCCGACCAGCGCATCCGCAACGAGGAGATCCGCCTTTTGCAGTTGCTGCGTGATCGCCTCGGCCTCGACAAGCTTACCTGCGCTGCAATCGAACGCGGCGCGCTCGCCCGCTTCCGCAGGTAACGGCGGGCCGATCCGGCCGGTTCACGTCAACGTGTCTTGGCGCTCTCCTGCCGAAGCGTGATATCGCTTCACCGAAAAACGGCAGCGAGGCCTGAGGGATGCAGCTTTTCGGCGTGACCGAACCCATGTGGCGCCTTTTGGCCTTTCTCTCGGTCTTTGCCGCCATGGCGGCGCTCGAGCTTCTGCACCCGAGGCTGGAGCGGCCGGAACTGCAAAAGGCGCTGAAGGCGCGCCGCTGGTTTACCAACCTCTCTATCCTGGTTCTGTCCTCGCTTTCGCTGCGGCTGATCTTCCCGGCCGCTGCCACGGGCGCGGCACTCTGGGCTGAAGCGCGGGGATACGGCCTGCTGCCGGCATTGGGCGTTCCTCCGCTCGTGGCCGGCGCAATCGCCTTCGTCTTGCTCGACTTCGCCGTCTGGCTGGAACATGTCGCCTTTCACAAGGTCCCCGCCCTATGGCGAATGCACCGGGTTCATCACGCCGACCCGGGCGTCGACCTGACCACGGCGCTGCGCTTTCATCCGCTGGAGATCGTCGTCTCGATGATCTGGAAGATTGCCGTCGTCGTCGCGCTCGGCACACCTGCCGTCGCCGTGCTGATGTTCGAGATCGTGCTGAATGCCGCTGCCATGTTCAACCATGCCAATCTGCGGCTGCCACCCCGCCTCGACCGGGCGCTGCGGCCGCTGATCGTCACGCCCGACATGCACCGCATCCACCACTCGACCGAGCGCTCGGAAACGGATTCGAACTACGGCTTCAACCTGGCGATCTGGGACCGGCTGTTCTCGACCTATACGGATCGGCCGCGACGGGGCGACGATGCGATCGAAACGGGGTTGACCGCCTATGGCCGCAGCGAGCCGACCAAGCTTTTGTGGTCGTTACTCCTGCCCTTCCGTCGCAGTTGATTTGGAGCATGTCCGCGCAAAGTGTGCGGCGGTTTGGCGACATAAACTGCAGAGCGTTTCTGTCTCAGAGGAGCCGCTGAAACGCTCCTAGTAAATTCCGTTCGGGAAATAGCGCAGGTAGATCTCGTCGAGCCGCCCACTGCGCGAAAGCGCCAGCAAGGCGTGATCGATCGCCTGCGTCAGCGCCGGCTCGGCCTTGCGGTTCATGATCGTCAGGCCCTCGCCAAGAAAGCGTTGCGAGAAATAGGCGCCGTCGACAAGCGCGCAGCATCCGGCGGCAGCGCTGCCGGACACCCAGAAGGAAAGCTGCATGCCGTCGGAAAAGACGGCTGCGACCTCGCCCTTCTGCAGAGCGGCGAGCATGGCATCGCGATCGGGAAAGATCCTGGCTTCAAGCTTGGGGAAAAAGGCCCTGAACATCACCTCATGCGTGGTGCCGGAAACGACGCCCACCGCCTTGCCCTTCAGGCCCGACGGATCGGAGACGGCGCCGGCTGCCTTGGTGTTGACGGCGAAGCGCGCAGGAAGCCGTATGAACGGCCTGGAGAAGCCGAAGCGCTGACGCAGTTCCGGACTGACGGAGATGCCGGCGGCGACCGCCTCGCCCTGTCCCTCTTCCAGCGCCGGGAGCAGCTCGGCATAGGTGACCGCCTGGATCTGGCATTTGGCTTCGATATCGAGTTCGCGGCAGATCTCGCGCACCAGGTCGACATGGAAGCCCGAAAGCTTGCCCGATTGGTCGATGAAGTTGAACGGCGGGAAATCCACCGTGGTCAGGAACCGTAGGCGCGCAAGGCCGGTCAGATCCGGCTTGGCAATGCGCTCGCGCGCATCGAACAGATTGGGCAGATCCCTGGGCTGGGCGGCAAGCGAACCGGCCATCAGATACACGCACAGAGCCAGCAGTCGGTGGATTTTCATGGGCAATGGCCAGCGCGTCTCTTGGTGGTACCGCACGGCCAGCGCGGCCGCAGATGATTCATGGGTGATGACAAGATTAGCCGGATGGAACCGGGCTGGCTACTGGCTTCGGCGTCCGACGGTTCGGGCCGTCGCACGCAGGAGTGCCGGCTCAAAGCGCGATGGGCTGACATTGAAGAAAAAAGTGGAGCGGGTGATCGGGATCGAACCGACGACATCAAGCTTGGGAAGCTGGCGTTCTACCACTGAACTACACCCGCAGCGCTTCGGAAACTTCCTCAACCGCATGCATCTGTCAAGGACCGTTGCGCCGCGTTGCCGCGCAACGGCACTTTTTCTGTTACTCCGCGTGGAAATGCTTGGAGAGCTTGAGACCCTGAGCCTGATAGTTGGAGCCAAGACCGAGGCCGTAAAGTCCCTCCGGGCGTTCCAGCATATGTTCATAGACCAGCCGGCCGACGATCTGGCCATGCTCGAGGATGAAGGGAACCTCGTGGCTGCGGACTTCGAGCACCGCTCGGCTGCCGCTGCCGCCGGCAGAGGCATGGCCGAAGCCCGGATCGAAGAAGCCGGCATAATGCACGCGGAATTCACCGACCAATGGATCGAACGGCGTCATCTCGGCAGCGTAGAGCGGCGGAACATGCACAGCTTCGCGCGAAACGAGGATGTAGAATTCGTCGGGATCGAGGATCAGCTCGTCGCGGCCACGGCTATAGAGCGGCTCCCAGAAGTCGAACACGGCATGCTGCGCCTTCTTGTCGACATCGACGACCGCGGTGTGATGCTTGCCGCGGTAGCCGATCAGTCCGTCCGGGCCCGTACCCTTGAGATCGATCGAGAGCGCGATCCCGCCGCCGCTGACATTGGGCTTGTCGCTCGCAACCAGCATATCGCTTTCATGCAGCGCCAGCAGTTCCTGCTCGGAGAGCAGCGACTGGCCGGTGCGGAAGCGGATCTGCGACAGGCGCGAACCGCGCCGCACGACGATCGGGAAGGTGCGCGGGCTGATTTCGAGGTAAAGCGGTCCGCGATATCCAGCCGGGATCTTGTCGAACTCCTGGGCGCGATCGGTGATGACGCGGGTGAAGATGTCGAGGCGACCGGTCGAGCTCTTCGGATTTGCCGAAGCCGACATGGTCTCCGGCAGATCGAGGCTTTCCATCAGCGGCACGATATAAACGCAGCCGGTTTCCAGCACGGCGCCGTCGGAGAGATCGACGACATGCAGTTTCAGCCGGTCGAGCTTGTCGGCAACGAGATGCGCCGGCCCCGGCATGAAGCTCGCGCGCACGCGAAATGCCTTGGCGCCGAGGCGCAGGTCGAGGCTTGCCGGCTGGATCTGATCGGTATCCAGCGCCTTTTCGCTTTTCAAGCGTCCGGTCGCAAACAGCGCGGCGATCGCGCGGTCGGCCAAAATCCCAGTCTCGCGGCCCATTTCGATCCTCTTTTCAGTTGCGAGACAAAACCAAACTCCAGGAATTGACGCAAGCGCACCCAAGCAGTATTGGAGCTTTATCCCGTGGTGATTTGGCCGGTCGGCTTGCAGCCACGTTAAACAAGTAGCTAAAAAGGCCGGGTTTCAAACCGGCCCTTCACGCGGCCGGTTTTTTTGTTTTTGAAGGTGATCGTCACATGAGCAAAAACTGGCGCCCGGCAACCCAACTCGTCCACGGCGGAACGACCCGCTCCCAGCACGGCGAGACGTCCGAGGCGATCTTCCTCACCCAGGGCTTCGTCTACGAGACATCCGAGGCGGCGGAAGCACGCTTCAAGGGCGAGACCGAAGGCTTCATCTATGCCCGTTACGGCAGCCCTACCAACGACATGTTTGAAAAGCGCATGTGCATGCTGGAAGGCGCCGAAGACGCGCGCGCCACGGCATCAGGCATGGCTGCCGTCACTGCCGCCATTTTATGCCAGCTGAAGGCCGGCGACCACATCGTTGCCGCCCGCGCCCTCTTCGGCTCCTGCCGCTGGGTGGTCGAGACGCTGGCCCCGAAATACGGCATCGAATGCACGCTGGTCGACGGACGCGATCTCGCGAACTGGGAAAAGGCGATCCAGAAGAACACCAAGGTCTTCTTCCTGGAAAGCCCGACCAACCCGACGCTGGAAGTGATCGACATTTCAGGCGTTTCTCGGCTCGCCAACCAGATCGGCGCCAAGGTCGTGGTCGACAACGTCTTCGCCACGCCGCTGTTTCAGAAGCCGCTGGAACTCGGCGCGCATATCGTCGTCTATTCCGCCACCAAGCATATCGACGGCCAGGGCCGGTGCCTCGGTGGCGTGGTTCTGTCCGACAAGGACTGGATCAACGAGCATCTGCATGACTACTTCCGCCACACCGGCCCGGCGATGTCGCCGTTCAACGCCTGGACGTTGCTGAAGGGCATCGAGACGCTGCCGCTGCGCGTCAAGCAGCAGACCGAAAACGCCCGTCGCGTCGCCGACTTCCTCGCCGAGCGGCCGCAGATCGCCAAGGTGATCTACCCCGGCCGCGCGGACCATCCGCAGGCCGACATCATCGCCAAGCAGATGACCGGCGGTTCGACCCTTGTCGCCTTCGAACTCAAGGGCGGCAAGGATGCGGCCTTCGCACTGCAGAACGCACTGCAGATCGCCCGCATCTCCAACAATCTTGGCGATTCCAAAAGCCTGATCACCCATCCGGCGACGACGACGCACAAGAACCTGACGGACGAAGCTCGCGACGAGCTCGGCATTTCCGCCGGCACCGTTCGTTTCTCCGCCGGTATCGAGGACAGCGACGACATCGTCGAGGACTTCGCCCGCGCGCTGAAGACCGTCAAGGCCTGATACCCACGAACAAGACGGCCGCCCCGAGATCGGCGGCGGCCGCTACTCGACGTCGCGAAAACGCGTTCGCGCGAGCACAATGCGCGATAGCGCGGTGTAGAGGCAGACGACCGCAAACAGCGCCGCCAGCAGCGGAAACCACGTCGGGAACAGGCAGAAGGCCAGGAAGGCGGCGATCGTCTCCGTCGCCTCGGCAAGCCCGGTGGTGAAGTAGAGCGATTTTGCCCCCCGCACATCCGTCGTCATCGCTCGCTTTTCGGCCATAATGGCATAGGCGAGAAAACTCGATCCGTTGACGTAGAACGAGAAGAGCAGCAGACCGCCGACAAGACCGTTGGCCTGCGGATCGGCGCCGATGAAGCCGAGCGGGATGGCACCGTAGAAGGCGAAGTCGAGCACGATGTCGAGGAAACCACCGAAATCGGTTTTGCGCGTGGCGCGTGCCACCGCACCATCAAGTCCATCGCAAAGCCGGCTAACGACGATAACAATGGCGGCGGCAAGGTAGTATTGTCCGGCAATGAGGACAGCGGCAACGAGGCCGAGCGCGAGGCCGGTGATCGTGACCGCATTGGCACCGACACCCCCGCGGGCAAGTGCTGCACCGAGCCGATCCAGTATCGGATCCAGATGTTTTCTCACCGCGCCATCAAGCATCGGCCTCGCCTTTCCGCAGACTTGCCGCCGACGCATGCAATCCTGCCGTTATTCTTGACGAAACCATCTTGCTGTAGAATACCCTGAAAGACTTGAAACAAGGTGTTGCTCATGTATCGCGCGCTCACTCGCGACATAGAAGTTACGGTGGAGCCTTATTATCTGGAAGAGCAATCTGATCCGGATGACAGCCGCTATGTCTGGGGCTACCGCATCGTCATCGCCAACCATTCGGCCGAGTCGGTTCGGCTGATGACACGCTACTGGCATATTACCGACGAGAACGGCCAGGTGGACGAAGTCAGCGGGCCCGGTGTCATCGGAGAGCAACCGTTGCTGAACCCCGGCGATACCTACGAATATTCCTCCGGATGCCCGCTCGATACGCCGTCCGGCGTCATGTTCGGCCACTACAGCATGGAATCGGAAGGCGGAGAACACTTCAACGTGGCAATCCCCGCCTTCTCGCTTGATTCACCAGGGCTCGTTCGAACCCTGAATTGAGGCATCCTACTGCTGGCGGACCTCGCTTGCCTCGAAGCGATAGGTGGTCGAGCAGAACTCGCACGTCACCTTGATCAAGCCGTCCTCGATGGTGCTCTCGATATCGTCGGCGTGCAGTCCGGTGAGCACCGAGCGGATCTTTTCGCGCGAACAGCTGCAGCGATCATAGACCGCCTGCGGCTCGTAGACGCGAACGCCGCGCTCGTGGAACAGCCGATAGAGCAGACGTTCCGTGCCGACCATCGGGTCGGTCAGTTCGTCGGCATCGATCGTCTCGACCATGACCTTGGCTTCCGCCCAGAGATCGTCCTCGTCGAAGAGATCCTCGTTGTCGTCGCCGTCACCCCCCGAAAGATCCGGTTGGCGCATGCGCTCCGGCGCATCCGGCAGGAACTGCGCGACCATGCCGCCGGCGCGCCAGCGATGGCGCGGCTTGCCGTTCTCGTCGCGGTCGAGCAGTTCGGCAACGCCGAGGCGCACCTTGGTCGGGATCTGCTCCGACTGGCGGAAGTAGACGCCGGCAATCTCCTCGAGCGTGGCGCCATCGAGCGCAACGATGCCCTGATAGCGCTGGGTATGGGCACCCTGATCGATGGTGAAGGCGAGAACGCCCTTGCCCAGCAGCTCATGCGACTGGGTGCGTCCGTCCTTCAGAGCTTCCTCCAGCGCTTCCTCGTTGAAACGGGCATAGGCGCGCACCCGATCGGGCGTGGCAAAATCGGCGACGACAAGATCGACCGGGCCGTCGCTCTTCGTCTGGACGATAAGCTTGCCGTCGAACTTCAGCGACGTTCCGAGCAGCACGGTCAGCACCACGGTCTCGGCAACCAGCCGCGCGACCGGAAGCGGATAGTTGTGGCGCTCGAGGATCGCATCGAGCATCGGGCCGAGCTGAACGGCGCGGCCACGCACATCGAGGCCCTCCACCTGGAAGGGCACGACATGATCGTCACCGGCAAAGTCGAATTCGCCAAGTCCTGGTGCCATCTCAGTCATCTGCTGCTCCTTACGTCACTAAAGCGCGTCGCGATCGCCAGGATTCGCTGACTGCGCTTCAAGTTTTTGTTCTTGTGCATATCGTTATCGCAAAACCGCTGCGCACTTTTCCGCGACATGCTTGGGAGAGGGCCGCGCAGAGAACATAAACATCCTCCGGTGCAGCCTGCCCGTTATCCTATTCGATCCCGCCATAAACGGATTTGTCTAGCAGGCATGTGCCGTTTTGCCGGCCGATCATGCGCTGCCTGTCGTCAGGTAACGTCCGTTGTTTCCACCCCGGAACGTCCCGCATTCGGCCTAAATCGTGTCGCATGCGGGAAATTTCAATAGGCAGACGCGCCGATCAGACGAGCCCCATGCACCAGGCGATGATCGACTTCTGTGCGTGCAGCCTGTTTTCCGCCTCGTCGAATACCACCGACTGCGGCCCGTCGATGACCTCGTCGGTCACTTCCTCGCCGCGATGCGCCGGCAGGCAGTGCATGAACAGTGCGTCCGGCGAGGCGTGCCTCATCAGCGCGTCGTTGACCTGGAAGGGCTGGAAGACGTTGTGGCCGCGAGCGCGATGCTCCTGGTTCATGGAAATCCAGGTGTCGGTAACGACGCAATGCGCGCCGGCAACGGCCTGCTCGGCCTCATGGCAAAGCAGGATCTCGCCGCCATTGTTGCGCGCCCAGTTGAGGATCTTGTCGTGCGGCTCGGAACCGAGCGGCACCGCCATGTTCATGCGGTAGCCGAAACGGGCCGAGCCCTCGATCAGCGAGTGAAGCACGTTGTTTCCGTCGCCGGTCCAGGCGATGGTCTTGCCCTTCACCGGGCCGCGATGCTCCTCGAAGGTCATGATATCGGCCATGATCTGGCAGGGATGGGTGTCGTCGGTCAGGCCGTTGATGACGGGCACCGTGGCGTGCTCGGCAAGCTCGAGAAGACGGCGATGATCGGTGGTGCGGATCATGATCGCATCGACGTAGCGTGACAGCACCTTGGCAGTGTCGCCGATGGTCTCGGCGCGGCCGAGCTGCATTTCGGTGCCCGAGAGAAACAGGGTTTCGCCGCCGAGCTGGCGCATGCCGACGTCAAAGGAGACGCGCGTGCGGGTCGAAGGCTTTTCGAAGATCATCGCCAACATCTTGCCGGCGAGCGGCTTTTCGGCGGTTCCGGCCTTCGTCGCCGTCTTTCGCACGCGTGCGTCATCGATGATCGTGCGCAGATCGGCTGCCGTCATGGCCGAAAGATCGATGAAATGTCTTGTGCCTGCCATCGTAGTCAATTCCTGTCTCAGAATGGCCCGTGGAGCGCGACCGGTGTCGAAGAGCCAAAAGAACGCTCGACACCTTGGGCTCGCGCATGGACCCTTGGGAAAATCGCTGCCGATCTCCGGGTTCACAAATTAGGCTGCGGCGGTACCGCTGCTGCTTCTCACGGCTTCGGCCGCGCGCTCGATCCGCGCCAGGCCTTCGCGCGCTTCCGCGGCGGTCACCGTCAGCGGCGGCAACAGGCGCAGGACGTTTTCGCCGGCCGGAACAGCCAGCAGCTTCTCCGCGCGGATCGCCTTCAGGAGATCGGCCGAAGGGCCTTTCGCCTTGATGCCGAGCATCAGGCCGTCGCCGCGGATATCCTCGATCACATCGGGGAAACGGTCCTTCAACGACGCGAGGCCCTGGCGGAAGACCAGGGCCACGTCGCGGACATGCTCCAGGAAACCGTCGGCCAGGATGACGTCGAGCACGGCGTTGCCGACAGCCATGGCAAGCGGGTTGCCGCCATAGGTCGAACCGTGCGTACCGGCGACCATGCCGGCAGCCGCCTCTTCGGTCGCAAGGCAGGCACCGAGCGGGAAGCCGCCGCCGATGCCCTTGGCGACAGCCATGATATCCGGACGGATGCCAGCCCATTCATAGGCGAAAAGCTTGCCGGTGCGGCCGACGCCGGACTGGACCTCGTCGAGGATCAGCAGCAGACCGAACTCGTCGCAAAGCGCGCGCAGCTCCTGCATGAATTCCTTGGTGACCGGGCGGATGCCGCCCTCGCCCTGGATCGGCTCGATCAGGATCGCCGCCGTCTCGTCGGTGATCGCATCCTTGAGCGCCGTGATATCGCCGAAGGGAACCTGATAGAAACCCGGGGCCTTCGGGCCAAAGCCCTCGATGTACTTCTGCTGACCACCCGCCGCGATGGTCGCGATCGTGCGTCCGTGGAAGGCACCCTCGAAGGTGATGATGTGGAACTTCTCCGGATTGCCCTTGGCATAGTGGTAGCGACGCGCAGTCTTGATCGCGCATTCGAGCGCCTCGGCACCCGAGTTGGTGAAGAAGACACGATCGGCGAAGGTGACGGCCGTCAGCCGGCGTGCAAGGCTCTCCTGGCCGGGGACCTCATAAAGGTTGGACAGGTGCCAGACCTTCTCGGCCTGCGCCTTCAACGCCTCGACCAGATGCGGATGCGCATGGCCAAGCGAGTTGACGGCGACGCCGGCGGCGAAGTCGAGATAGCGCGAGCCGTCTTCGGCGATCAACCAGACGCCCTCTCCTCGCTCGAAACGCAACGGCGCACGCATGTAGGTGTCGTAAAGCGGCGTGGTTGCAGTCATGGCGAGCCTCTCCTTCATTGCTATCGGCATCGATCCGAGCCCCTGTTGAGCGCGGCAAAAAATTAAAAATGCCGCCTTGCGGCGGCGCAGGCACTATTCCTATTTCGCAGCGCAATGTCAACAAAACCAAGCTTTGCAGTGCGGTCGGACGGGTCTGATCCATGCGACGAAAAAATCACGCGACGGGGCTTGCAAAAATGCAACGCCCACCGAGCAAGTTGGGGAAAACCAAGAAATCGATTCGGCGCGATTCGCGGGACTCTTGCCACGGAGTCCGCCGGTCAGTAGGTTAATGTTCAATTACTAGACGCATGCGGCGGGCCTAGTCACCAAAAGTGTTATCGCGTTGCAGCTCCGGAGCCTGTCCGGAGCGTGGTGAGAGATTCTGTCATCGCCAACGCTGAGAACGGAGAGTGCAGAAATGAACTGGACTGACGAGCGGGTGGAAAAACTGAAGAAGCTTTGGTCCGAGGGCCTGAGCGCGAGCCAGATCGCGGCACAGCTCGGCGGCGTCAGCCGCAATGCGGTCATCGGCAAGGTTCACCGGCTGAGCCTGCCCGGCAGGGCCAAGGCTGGCGGAACCACCGCCGCGACCCGGCCGAAGCAGCGCCCGACTTCGGCGCCGCGCGCTCCGAACTACGCTTCGCGCGTCACGACACGGACGGTTACCCGTGCGGCCGGCGCGACCGTGCTCAAGGAAGAGGTCGAAGTCGATCTCGTCGCCGAACAGGATTTCCGCATCCAGACGGATGTGGTCGTGCCAATGTCGCGCCGCCTGGAGCTGACGCAGTTGACCGAGCGCACCTGCAAATGGCCGATCGGCGACCCGCTCAAGGAAGAATTCCACTTCTGCGGCAACGATTCCCCGGAAGCTTCGCCCTATTGCACATTCCATGCGCGGCTTGCCTATCAGCCGACCTCCGAGCGCCGTCGCGCTCGCTGAGACGACCGAAAACCACATGCAGAAAAGGGGCCGCACGGCCCCTTTTTTATTGGCTGCTGCATGTTTCCCTGGTTCGTATTCGCTTCAAGGAAACATGCCGCAATTCAAGATGCAACAGCGACCTTTGCGCGTCCATTAAGATGCGCGGCGCTGCAGTGGCCGGCTGGCTCAGCTTTCGAGCGAGTAGCCGGCACCGCGAACGGTGCGGATGACATCAGGCATGCTCGAGAAATTCAGTGCCTTGCGCAAGCGACCGACATGCACGTCGACGGTGCGCTCGTCGACATAGATATCGTGGCCCCAGACGCCATCAAGGAGTTGCGAGCGCGAGAACACCCGGCCCGGCGACGACATCAGGAATTCGAGCAGGCGGAATTCCGTCGGACCAAGGCGGACCTCGCGGGTGCGGCGATGCACGCGATGGGTCTCGCGATCGAGCTCGATGTCGCCGCAGCGAAGCAGCGTCGAGAGGACCTCGGGCTTGGCGCGCCGCAGCATCGCCTTGACACGGGCCATCAGCTCCGGGGTCGAGAACGGCTTGACGACATAATCGTCGGCGCCGGTGGCAAGGCCACGAACCCGCTCGCTCTCCTCGCCGCGCGCCGTCAGCATGATGATCGGCAGGCGCTCGGTTTCCGGACGTTGGCGCAGCCGGCGGCAAAGCTCGATGCCGGAAACGCCCGGCAGCATCCAGTCGAGGATCAGGAGATCCGGGAGGCGCTCCTGTAGGCGGATCTCCGCCTCGTCTCCGCGCAGGATCGTATCAACATCGAACCCTTCGGCTTCGAGGTTATAACGCAGCAGGACACTCAGCGCCTCTTCGTCTTCGACAACGGCGATTTTCGGCAACATCAGGCAACGTCTCCTTACCCAGAGCGTCTCGCGTTCGATCGAACGCAAAGAGATGCTCGAACATATAGAATCTGGAGCACTCCGCGCGTTTTCATAGGCACGCGCGAAAACGTATAGCTTCAGACGCAGTAGAGCAGGGCCGCAACCAGGGCTGCGACCGGAGCAGGTTCATAAGCAGGCACTCGAACGTATCCGGGTCTTAAAGCGCGTCGCGATCTCTAAGATGCGCTTGTTGTGCTTTAAGTTCTTGTTTTTGCACATGTCGTTATCGCAAAACCGCTGCGCACTTTTGCGCGACATGCGTTAGTCCTTCACGGCACCCAGCGTCGACGTATTGTCGTCCTTCGGACGCTCGCCTTCCGGCTGCGCGCCCGTCGCCATGTAGTAGATCGTCTCGGCGATATTGGTGGCGTGGTCGCCGATACGCTCGATGTTCTTGGCACAGAAGAGAAGATGCGTGCAGGGCGTGATGTTGCGCGGATCTTCCATCATGTAGGTGAGCAGCTCGCGGAACAGCGAGGTGTAGATCGCGTCGATCTCCTCGTCGCGCTCGCGGATGCTGTTGGCCTTCTCCGGCGAGCGGGAAGCGTAGACGTCGAGGACTTCCTTGAGCTGCACCAGCGCAAGCTCTGCCAGGTGTTCGAGACCGCGCGCCAGCTTGCGCGGGATGCCGGAGCCGGCAACCGCGATGACACGCTTGGCGTTGTTCTTGCCGAGGTCGCCGACGCGCTCCAGATCGGACGCGATGCGGATCGATCCCATGATCTCGCGCAGGTCGGCAGCAACGGGCTGGCGCTTGGCGATGGTGACGATTGCCTTTTCGCCGATCTGGCGTTCGGCTTCATCGAGGATGGTGTCGTCGGAGATCACCTTCTGCGCCAAGGCGAGGTCAGAATTGACAAGCGCACGAACGGATTCGCCCACCATCTGCTCGGCAAGCCCGCCCATCTCGGAGATGCGGCGCGTGAGATATTTCAGTTCTTCGTCGTAGGCGGACATTATGTGCATGGACATAGTCTTCGATCCTTGCGGGCGCGTTCAGGAAACGGGGTGAAGAGGAGCTTCGGCCATCAACCGAACCGGCCCATGATGTAGTCCTGGGTACGCTGGTCATCCGGATTGGTGAACATCTTGTCGGTGTCGTTCTCCTCGACAAGATTGCCGAGGTGGAACATGGCAGTGCGCTGCGAAACACGCGCCGCCTGCTGCATCGAGTGGGTGACGATGACGATCGTGAAGTTGGTACGCAGCTCGTGGATCAGTTCCTCGACCTTGGCCGTCGCGATCGGATCGAGCGCCGAACAGGGCTCGTCCATCAGGATCACTTCAGGGCTGACGGCAACGGCGCGCGCGATGCACAGACGCTGCTGCTGGCCGCCCGAAAGACCGGTGCCCGGCTCCTGCAGGCGATCCTTCACCTCGTTCCACAAACCAGCCTTCTGCAGGCTGGTCTCGACGACTTCGTCGAACTCAGACTTGGTGCGGGCAAGCCCGTGGATGCGCGGGCCGTAGGCGACGTTGTCGTAGATCGACTTCGGGAACGGGTTCGGCTTCTGGAACACCATGCCGACGCGGGCTCGCAGTTCCACGACGTCGATCGTCGGGTCGTAGATGTCGTCTTCATCGAGCGTGATCTTGCCGGTGACGCGGCAGTTCTCGATGGTGTCGTTCATGCGGTTCAGCGTGCGCAGGAAGGTCGACTTGCCGCAGCCCGAAGGGCCGATCAGCGCTGTCACCGTGTTCTCGCGGATATTGAGATTGACGTCGAAAAGCGCACGCTTCTCGCCGTAGTAGACCGACACATCCTTGCCGATCATCTTGTAGGGCACGGTGTTCATTTTCTGATCCAAGGCTTTTTCGACTGCTGCTTCTGACATGATGTTCATAGTAATTACCTCACTACCAACGGCGCTCAAAGCGACGTCGCAACAGAATGGCGCCAAGGTTCATGACGACGAGGAAGATGAGAAGAATGATGATCGCGCCGGATGTGCGCTCGACGAAGGCGCGTTCCGCCTCGTTGGCCCACATGTAGATCTGCACCGGCAGCGCGGTCGACGGCTCCATCGGCGAGCCGGGATAATCGACGACGAAGGCGACCATGCCGATCAACAGCAGCGGCGCGGTTTCGCCAAGTGCATGGGCGAGACCGATGATCGTGCCGGTCAGGATGCCCGGCATCGCCAGCGGCAGGACGTGGTGGAAGATGGTCTGCATCTTCGACGCACCGAGACCGAGCGCTGCCGAGCGGATCGACGGCGGGACCGCCTTCAACGCTGCACGGGTGGCGATGATGATCGTCGGCAGGGTCATCAGCGTCAGCACCAGGCCGCCGACGAGGGCGGCCGAGCGCGGCATGCCGGCGAAGTTGATGAATACGGCCAACCCCAAGAGACCGTAGACGATCGACGGAACGGCGGCGAGATTGTTGATGTTGACCTCGATGAGATCGGTCAGCCGGTTCTTCGGCGCAAACTCTTCGAGATAGATCGAGGCGGCAACGCCGATCGGCAGCGACAGCACGAGCACGATCAGCATCATGAACAGCGAACCGAGGGCGGCAACGCCGACGCCTGCCGCTTCCGGACGGCTCGAGGCACCGAAGGTGAAGATGCCGGTGTTGAAGCTCTTCTTCAGGACGCCGGCGCTTGCAAGCTCGTTCATCCAGGTGACCTGCTGGTCCTTGACCTTGCGCTTGCTCTCATCGACCTTCAGGTCGATCTGCCCCTTGAAGGCGGAGTCGACATTGGCTTCGGCGAGCAGTGTCACCGGTATGGTCTTGCCGATAACCGACGGGTCGGCGACGACGATGTCGCGCAACAGCGTGCGGGAGCTTGCAGACACCATGTCGGTGGCCCGCTTGACCAGCGGACGATTGCTCGGATCGATGCCGAGCTGCTTGATCAGCGCATCGCGGACCAGCAGCGGATAGTTGGCCGCCACCAGCACCTTGCCGTCGGTCGCGCGCTCACCCTTGGGATCGATGACCTTTTCGGTGAATTCGATCGGCAGCGTGATCGTCGTCTGCTGGAACGCGGTGTAGCCGTTGGAGATCACCGTCCACAGCAGCAGAGCGAGGAAGAACAGGCCAAGACTGATGGCGCTGATGCCATAGGCACGGAACCGACGCTCGGCCGCGTAGCGACGCTTGATGCCGATATCACGCTTGGCGGATGCGGGGCGGACGGAGATCCGGACGGCCGGGGAAGCGATGTCGGTCATTCGTACTGTTCCCGATATTTGCGCACGATGTAGAGCGCGTAAATGTTGAGGCCGAGCGTGATAACGAAGAGCGTGATGCCGAGTGCGAAGGCAACCAGCGTCTGCGGCGAGGTGAACTCAAGGTCACCCGTCAGCTGGTTGACGATCTTCACCGTCACCGTGGTCATCGGCTCGAAAGGATTGATTTGCATGCGGGCCGCGACACCGGCGGCAAGCACCACGATCATCGTCTCGCCGACGGCACGCGAGGCGGTCAAAAGCAGAGCGCCGACAATGCCCGGAAGTGCTGCGGGAAGGATGACCTTCTTGACTGTCTCGGAGCGGGTGGCACCAAGGCCGAGCGAACCGTCGCGCAGGGCCCGCGGTACCTGGGTAATGATGTCATCGGAAAGCGAGGACACGAACGGGATCAGCATGATGCCCATGACGATGCCGGCGGTCACGACGCTCTGTGCCTGGATGAAGTTCTGATAATTGCCGGTGACGAGACCGTTCAGTTGGGCAGAGATATCGCGCAGGAATGGGCCGACGGTCACAAGTGCGAAGAAACCGTAGACGATGGTCGGGATGCCGGCGAGCACTTCGAGCAGGGGCTTTGCCGTCGAACGCAGTCGTGGGCTGGCATATTCCGCCATGTAGATGGCGGCAAACAGGCCGATCGGCACCGCAAACAGCATGGCGACGAAGGCGATGTAGAGCGTACCGGCGAGAAGCGGGATCAGGCCGAACTGGCCGGAGGAGCCACCGCTTCCGGCGGCAGCAAACCGGGGGTCCCAGACCGTGCCGAAGAAGAACTCGAAGGGTGAAACCATCGTGAAGAAGCGGCCGGCTTCCGACAGCATAGAGGCGATGATGCCGACCGTCGTCAGGATGGCGATCGAGGACGCTACGATCAGCGCGCCGAGCATGACGCGCTCGACCTGGTTGCGGGCGCGGAAGCGGGTGGCGATGTTGCGGATGGCATAAAAGCCGCCGGCAATCGCGATCAGCAGGACGACGGCGCTCATCAGCCAGCGATTGGTGGCGCTCATCGCGTTGAAATGCTGGGCGGCGGTGATCATGTAGGGTTCGCCCTCGCCGGCAAGAGCCACGCCCTTGGCCGCAAGCGTCGAGCGAAGATTGGCCGAACCGCTTTCAAGCGCCGAAACTTCTTCGGCCGTCAACCGCTTCAGGCCGCCGGCGACCGACTTGACCTGGCCAAGCGCCAGCTCGACCGTGGCGCCGCCCTGCGTCTGCACCGTCTCGGGCAAGGTCGCCCGGGTGCTGGAGTCGATATACATGGGCGCGGCGACGAGCCAGGCGCCGAGTACGAGCGCCGCTGGAAGGATCGCCCAGATGGCGACATAGCTGCCGTGATAGCCGGGTAAGGAATGCAGATTGGAGAGCTTGCCGCCAGCCTGTGCGAAGGAGCGCGCACGACCCCCAAAATAAGAAACAAAACCAATTACAACAATGAGCAAAAGAAGAAATGAAGTACTCATCGGCACGTCTCCGCGGCGTGACGCTCAATGCGCTGCCGGCAGTTCGGATGGAGGCATGCCCCGGCGCGAGACCATCGCGCCGGGGCTTGTCAGTATCAGAGCATGTTGCCGGCTGCGAAAGCCTTGCGAACTTCTTCGCGCTCGGCGTCCGGAGCAGCGACGAGGCCGTATTCTGCAAGCGGGCTTTCCGGGCCGATCATCTGATCGTCGAGGAAGAACTCAACATATTCCTTGAGGCCCGCGATAACGCCGAGATGTGCCTTCTTGACGTAGAAGTACAGCGGGCGGGAAACCGGGTATTCGCCGGAAGCGATCGTTTCGGTCGACGGAACGATGCCGTTGACGGTGGCGACCTTCAGCTTGTCGGCGTTGTTTTCGTAGAAGGACAGGCCGAATACGCCGATGCCGTTCTTGTTGGCAGCGATACGGGCCAGCGTTTCGGTGTAGTCGCCGTCGATGTCGACAGCCATGCCGTCCTTGCGGACTGCGACGCACTTGCTGTGCTGCTGCTTCTCATCGGCAACGGCGGCCTTGATGACGTCAATGGCGCCAGCTTCCTTGCAACCTGCGGCCAGGATCTTCTCTTCGAAGACTTCGCGCGTGCCGTGCTTTTCGCCCGGGATGAAGGCGGCGATGTCGGCGTCCGGCAGAGCGGAGTTGACTTCAGACCACTTCTTGTAAGGGTTGGCAACGAGCTTGCCGTCGACGACGATTTCGGCAGCCAGACCCTTGTAGAGATCAACGGGCTTCAGGGCGAGGTCGGCGTTGCCGGCGTCGGTTGCGAAGACGATGCCGTCATAACCGATCTGGATTTCCTGGATCTCGGTGACGCCGGCGGCCTTGCAGGCCTCGACTTCGCTGTCCTTGATCTTGCGGGAGGAGTTGGCGATGTCGATGGTATCAGGGCCAACGCCCTTGCAGAATTCCTTCAGGCCGGCCGAGGAGCCGCCGGATTCGACAACCGGGGTCTTGAAGTCCGGGAACGTTTCGCCGAACGTCTCGGCGACGATCTTTGCGTAGGGAAGAACGGTCGAGGAGCCGGCGACCTGAACCTGATCGCGCGCGGCAGCCACGCCGGCGAATGCGGCGGATGCGACAAGCGCCGCTACGGTGAGTTTAAGAGCTTTCATAAAAGTTCTCCCGGAATGGGCTGGTGTTGAGTGCGCCAAGCGTTGCAGCGCTCTTCGCCGTTTGATCGGCTGCCCCTAACTAGCCGCCGATAGCCACACCTTTTATGTCAGTTTCGCGAAACATTTATGACAGCTCATGTCATTGAAAATAATAATGAAAAATGAACACAGCGGCATTATCCCGCGCCAATATGTCAAAAGCGCACGGTAAACACCGTGCCCTTGCCCAACTCCGAGTGGATCAGGAGCCGCGCGCGGTGGCGGGTCAGGATGTGCTTGACGATCGCAAGGCCGAGACCGGTGCCCTTTTTCGAGCGGCTGGCCTCCACATTGACGCGATAGAACCGCTCGGTGATGCGCGGCACATGCTCGGCCGGAATGCCGGGGCCGTAGTCTCTGACCACGACCTCCGCCTGCCCGCCGTCGTCGCCGGAAAGCTCGACATCGACCCTCTTGCCTTCCTGGCCGTATTTGCAGGCATTCTCGATCAGGTTCTCGAAAACCTCGATCAGTTCGTCGCGATCCCCCTGAACGACCACAGGCGTCTCGGGCATTGTCAGCGTGATCGTCACGTCAAGATCGCCCGCAAGCGGAGCAAGACTGTCGCGGACATGGCCGAGCAGCGGCCGCAGATCGATCGTATCGTCTGGCGCGATGTGCGATTTCAGCTCCAGCCGCGACAGCGACAGGAGGTCGTCGACGAGGCGGCTCATGCGCGTCGCCTGCTCGTGCATGATGCCGAAGAACTTCTCCTGCGCCTTCGCGTCGTTGCGCGCCGGGCCTTGCATGGTTTCGATGAAGCCGCGCAGCGACGCCAGCGGCGTGCGCAACTCGTGGCTGGCGTTGGCGACGAAGTCAGAGCGCATGCGATCGATGCGGCGGGCCTGCGAAATATCGCGGTAGGTCAAGAGAAAGATCCGGCGCCATGGGCCATCGCCACCGATTTCGGCTGGCGCCACCCGGACCACATAGACGGCATCGGACGGCAGCCGCTCGGTGTGCTCGATCTGGTTGATCTTGCCGGTCGCGATCGTCTCGCGGACCATATCGAGAATGCCGGGCGAGCGAACGCGGGCGGCAAGATAGCTGTTGGGCGGGATGGTGCCGAAAGCCTTTTCGGCAGCGATGTTCTGGAAGACGACCGTTTCATCGACAGCCACCACCAGCACCGGCATATCGAGCGCGTTCAGGGCTGGGATCAGGGCGTCGCTGGCCGCGCCCGCAACCGCGGCCACCTTTGCCGCTTTTGCGGCCTTCGGTAGCACCGAAGGCGCGCTGCGGTTGAGCAGGGCTGCGGCAAGCACGATCCAGAACGGCAGCACGACGAGGAAATGAATGCCGGCGACGGTCGCAAGCGCGGCGAGCAGCGCCGTCAGGCCGAGGAGCCAACGTTCTGCCTTCAGTCGCGGCACGAGCATCCGCCAGAACGCCTTGGAACCGTCCAGCACGATATCCTCATGAATCACTTTGTCTTCCTCCCGACCCTAAATGGTCGAGAGATAGCGACCGTTCATGACATGATTTTCACGACGCGCTTGAATCCGCAATGCAATTGTGGCCTCCTCACAGGAAATCGCTCGGGCTGGAGGAAGACCAAATGGCGTCAACGCAGGCAGCAACGAAGACCGAAAGCCGGGCGGTAGAACTCGATATCGGCGGCAAGAAGCGGCTCTTCGACATCGACAATCCCGAATTGCCGAAGTGGATCGACGAGGCCGCGTTCTCCTCCGACGACTACCCCTACAAGAAGAAGCTCGACGACGATGAATACCTGAAGACGCTGGAAAAGCTGCAGATCGAACTGGTCAAGCTGCAACTCTGGCAGCAGGCAACCGGCAAGCGCATCATCGCCCTGTTCGAGGGCCGCGACGCGGCCGGCAAGGGCGGCGCGATCCATGCGACCAGCGGCAACCTGAACCCCCGCTGGGCGCGCGTCGTCGCGCTGACGAAGCCGACAGAAACCGAGCGTGGGCAATGGTACTTCCAGCGCTACATCGCGACGATGCCGACATCAGGCGAACTCGTTCTCTACGACCGCTCTTGGTACAACCGCGCCGGCGTCGAGCCGGTCATGGGCTTCTGCACGCCCGAGCAGCACGAGCAATTCCTGAAGCAGGTGCCGCGCTTTGAAAAGATGATCGTGCACGAAGACATTCAGTTCTTCAAATTCTGGATCAACATCGGCCGCGAGATGCAGCTCAAGCGCTTTCACGACCGCTGCCATGATCCTCTGAAAATCTGGAAGCTGTCGCCGATGGATATCGCCGCACTCAACAAATGGGACGATTATACCGATAAGCGCAACCAGATGCTGAAAGAGACCCATACGGACCAGGCGCCATGGACCGTGGTGCGTGGCAACGACAAGCGGCGCGCCCGTCTCAACCTCATTCGGCACATGCTTTCCAAGCTCGATTATGAGGGCAAGGACAAGGACGCCATCGGCGAGGTCGATGACAAGATCATCGGCTCGGGCCCCGGCTTCCTGAAATAGGCCCGCGGCCTGTCGCGCAAAAGTGCGCAGCGATTTTGCGACAACGACATGCGCAAGAAAAGACGCGCGGCGCTGTAAAGCGCAACAAGAGAACACTTGAGATCGGGACGCGCTTTAGCGTCAGCCGGCCGCCCGTCGGTCTATACCCACCTGCGTTGGGATTATTGACCCGGCAGGACGCGGATGGCGTAAAGGTTCATGCCCTTGCCGCCGCCGCTGATGTCGCTGTTGATGACGATCTGCCCGGCAGCACTCGGCGCAAGGCTGCGATCGAAGGTGACCTTGAACAGCATGTCGACCCGTTCGTCATGCAGGGTGAAACGGTGGCGACCGCACTCGCCCAGCGAAGAGAAGTTGCACTCCACCGCAAACTCGGTCGACTTGCCAGGTGCGGCCTGGACGGTCAACGCCAGTGTCGACGTCTTGCCTGAAAGCTCGGCCAGGATCGCGGCCGGGATCTCGATGGTCACGTCACCGTCGGCATCGGCATTCCCAGATGTCAGCAGGGCGCGCGGTCCGCCATCGTCGTTGACCTGTTCGGCGGTCGCCTGCGGGCCGGGCGTGATCGCGCCTGTCTTGCCGGGCGCATACACCTCGACCCAGTCGCCGGTGAAGCCTTCCTGGGCACCGAGGGTCTGCAGACCGGCGGCACCGTCGAAATCCTGCGATGCCACTGTTGCCGGCGGGTTGGCGACATTGGTATCGCGCGCGGCCGGCGACTGCAGCAGATTGTTGGTCTCGACCCACCAGACGGCAGCCACGACCGCGGCGGCAAGCGTCGCAACGACCATGGCGAGCGAAAGCAGACGCCCCCGCTTGCGTCGACGCTTGCGACCGTCCGTCGCGCGCGCTTCCGGCGCAACTGCGCCTCGGCCTTCATGCGACTGCCTGGCCGCGACCTCGCCGGCCGCTGCCGTCGAGACAACGGGGCCATCGCGGTCGGCGCGAAGGCTGCCAAGCCCACCGTCATTCGGCGCATCGCGCGGTGCCTGGCCGGCGAAAGCCGGCTCGCGGCGGCCGCTAGCGGGCGCGGACGGCTGCAGCTCGGGCCTGCTCGTTGCTGTATCGCGTGGCGTGACCGCGTCGTCGAGGCTGACCGAAGGGGTCGGCGCCGGGCGTGCCTTCAACGCCGCGCGCTCCTCGGTTTCGATCGCATGGATGACCGCTTCCAGCCGATGGCGCTGCTGGGCGACGACGTTCTGATCCTCGATTCCCTGCTTCTGCAGCCCGGTTTCCAGCGCCTGTCGCGCAGATTGATAGATGCGCGCCCGCGTTTCGGCGTTGGTTCTGTCGGAGCGCTCCAGCGCATTTCGGATTGCAGTTTCGAGTCCGCTCACGTCAAATCCTTCTGTGCACACCGGGCCTTACAGCGCCGCGCGTCAAATATGACGCGTAAAGGACGCTGTAACGCCTTAAATCTGCTGCATAATCCTATCCCTGAATCGGATCCGATTTAAAGGATTATGCAGTAGCCCCCGCCGGCGCTCGGCATTCGATCGGTGCCTTTTTCATCATCCGCAAGCTCTTATCGGTTAATTCCGGATGCACGCCGTTGGTTTTGTTAACAATTGCGTAACCGCTGCTTTCAAAATCCGCAAGTCCGACGCGCCGGCAGCCCCGGCAACGGCGGGGAAAACTGCTTCCGAACCGTCGCTTCGCTTCGAAAATCCGCATCTTTGCAAGCGCGCAACTTGCTGCTATCTATTTTGACGTTTACGCAAACGTCAAAAATTTCATGGGATGGAGAACTCGATGTCGCTGCCGCCAATTCTTTCCGGAACGACGAGACTGCCTGTTGTCGGCGCACCCTTGTTCATCGTCTCGCATCCCAAACTGACGATCGCGCAGTGCAAGGCAGGAGTGGTCGGGTCCTTCCCGGCATTGAACGCCCGCCCGCAATCGCAGCTCGACGAGTGGCTTGCCGAAATCACCGAAACGCTGGCCGACCACGACGCCAAGAACCCCGGCCGTCCGGCTGCCCCCTTTGCCGTCAACCAGATCGTCCACAAGTCCAACACCCGCCTCGAACAGGACCTGATGCTCTGCATCAAGTATAAGGTGCCGGTGGTGATATCATCGCTCGGTGCCGTGCCCGAGGTCAACGCCGCCATTCATTCCTACGGCGGCATCGTGCTGCACGACGTGATCAACAACCGCCACGCCAATTCGGCGATCCGCAAGGGCGCCGACGGCCTGATCGCCGTTGCAGCGGGCGCGGGCGGCCATGCGGGCACGCTCTCGCCTTTCGCCCTCGTCCAGGAAATCCGTTCCTGGTTCGACGGCCCCTTGCTTCTCTCCGGCGCGATCGCCAATGGCGGCGCCATCCTGGCAGCCCAGGCGATGGGCGCCGACATGGCCTATATCGGCTCGCCCTTCATCGCCACGCAAGAAGCGCGCGCCAGCGACGCCTACAAGCAGATGATCGTCGACAGCAATGCCGCCGACATCGTCTATTCCAACTACTTCACCGGCATTCACGGCAACTACCTGAAGCCATCGATCTTGGCGGCTGGCATGGACCCGGAAAGCCTGCCGGAAGCCGACCCGTCGAAGATGGACTTCGCCCAGGCCACCGAGGGCGCCAAGGCCTGGAAGGACATCTGGGGCTGCGGCCAGGGCATCGGCGCGGTCCGCGAGGTCACTTCGGTCGCGCATATGGTCGATCGGTGGGAGCGCGAATACGACGCCGCGCGCGCCCGCCTCGGGCTCCGCCCCGCCCCCACGATCGCCGCCAACAAGGAATTTTCAAGTTCTCGAAACTGATGGCTTGAAATCTTGGCGCTTTGCGTTTATCAGCGCCTCACACTTCGTTCCGCGGACTTTTCGCGGAACCGCCTCAGGGCCGCTTTAGCTCAGTTGGTAGAGCACATCATTCGTAATGATGGGGTCAGCAGTTCGAGTCTGCTAAGCGGCACCATTTTCCTTCAAAGAAATGAGCACTGTAGCGGGATGAAAGTCTGAAGCTGGCCGAAGGTCAGCTCGTCTTGCCACGCATGAGCGGCCGGCAAGAGGTCCATTTCGAGGAAGCCGATCGATGTCGCTTAAAGTCAGCCGTTTTCAAGTTCACGAGGATGCCGTCCAGGCCAATGTCTCCGGCCGGACCTGTTCCTTGTCGGCGCTGGAGATCGGCGGCGAGGTGTTTGTCGTGCTCACCTGGCTCGGAAACAAGGACGCGGGCCTGCGCCGTCCGGAATACGTGCTGCCGTTGGCGTCGATACCGCATCAATCGCGCGAACCGGATGCCGGCTCGCCCTATCGCTGGATCCTGACAGGGACGTTGCCAATGTCGCTGTTCGACGGCAGCGCATCGCGGCAGGTCCGCCGACAGCACGGCGTCAGCCCCGGCCCGGCGCTCAACCTGCCGCTACCCGGCGCCACATCCTGATCTGCAGTCAAACGACAGCCTACTGCATGTTTCCTTAAATCCTATTCGATTTAAGGACAAAAGACATGCAGCAATTCAAAGTGCTACAGCGACCTTTGCGCGTCTAATAAGACGCGCGGCGCTGTCGACCGCTCGCTCACGCCGCCGGCTGGCGATCGGCCCTTTCCGGCGCTGGCACACGCCATGTCGCGCGAATGCCGCGACCACGGCAAGGCCCGCCAGAATCGCGGCTGCGGCCGGAAGCACAGATGGCGAGGCCGCTTCGACAAGCAGACCGCCGATGCCCGTGCCCAGCCCGACGCCGACATGCATCGCCGACAGGTTGAGACCGATGCCGGCTTCCGCCGTCTCGGGGCTCTGGCTGATCAGAAAGCTCTGCACCACGGGCGAAATCATCCAGCTGATGCAGCCCCACAGCATCATCACCACTAGGAACAGCAGGCGCATCTCGGACATGAAGGGTACGGCGATCAGCGCAAGCAGGTAGGCGAGCGGCGTCAACCGGATCGCCAGCCGCGGCGGAACGGCATCGCTGAACCGGCCGCCGAGATATCCACCGCAGACGCCGGCCACGCCGAAGGCGAAAAAGGCTGTGACGACCTCATCGCCCCGCATCCCGACGATCTCGGCCAGATAGGGTGCGAGATAGGCGAACAGGATGAAGTGACCGCCGATCATCAGCACCGACACGAGCTGCGCGCAGACGCAGGGTAGCGAGCGCAGATGGCCGGCATAGGAGCCACCGTGCGCCGGCTTCGACCGACCGCCCCCCGGTACGAACCAGCCACATGCCAACATCACGCAGGCCGCAAACAGCTCAAGGCCGATAAAGACGCTGCGCTCGCGGCCGCCATGCCGATGCGGGCGGCAACCAGGACGCCGTAATTCGGGCTGGCAGCGGCCACGACGTTGCTTGTGATGAAGAGCCCCAGCGTCACTAAAAGCAGGGTCCTGCGCTCCAGGCGCGCCGTCAGCATGAGGGCTGCCGGCGCCGCCAACGCGAATGTCACGGAGAAGACCGACGTCAGCTGCCCGGCGAGGCCGATCGAGACGCCGAGCCCTGACGCCACATCGGGCAGGATGCCGATGACGAGATTTTCCGCCGTGCCGGTGGCGAAGGTCGCCAATGCGAGGAGAAGAAGGGGGATGTTCATGTTGCCTTTCCCGATCGGTGGACGCCACGATCGGAAAAGGTCTTCCCGGTGTGGCGACTGGTTGCACACCGGGTTTCGAGGCAGAGCTTCGGTTATCCCTTTGACCGCGCTCCTAGCACGGATCGGCGCCTGCGAGAAGCGCCAAGGTCCGCCGGCTGGGCCGCCGCCTAAGCAGCCGCTATCTGCACAGCGCCACCATAACGCGAGAACCCGGGAAGTACCCGCTTGCATCCGCCGGCCCGGAATGCTGTCATCGCGCCGTCGCGAAAGCACAGTCTGATGCGGCTCGTTTTGTTTCTGCGTGGGGCGCCGATGATTGAGAATGCGCGTATTAAGATCTCGACGGCGCGGATGCCGGCAATGATGACGATCATCCTCCCCGTTGTCCTCTCGCTGGGGCTTGCCGGGTGCGGTGGCAAGCCCAAGGGCGTGATGACGCCGGTCGCCCTGACGGCACAAACACCGAAAACCTCACAGGTGGACATGCTGGTCGCAACGACCCGGCAGCCTTCCGGCGATCCTGCGACTCTGTTTTCAGGCGAAAGAGACGTCAACACCTTCATGACCGATGTTTCGGTATCGATCCCTCCGGATTCGGTGCGCAAGCCCGGCACCGTGCAATGGCCGCGCAAGCTGCCGCCCAATCCGGCGACCGACTTTGCGGTAACGCGGGTGCGGGAACTCGACACACTTGCCGACGGCAAGGCCTGGTTCAGGCAGCACAGTGTCGGCGGCCACACCTTCGTTTTCGTTCACGGCTTCAACAACCGCTACGAGGATTCCGTCTTCCGGCTTGCGCAGATCATCCATGATTCCGGCGCCCAGACAACGCCGATCCTGTTCACCTGGCCGTCGCGCGCCAATGTGTTCGAATACAATTACGACAAGGAAAGCACGAACTACTCGCGCACCGCACTCGAGGATACGCTGCGCATCCTCGCCGACGCGCCTGATGTCAAGGACATCACCATCCTGGCCCATTCCATGGGCACCTGGCTGACGATGGAATCGCTCAGGCAGATGGGTATTCGCGACGGCAACGTCCCCTCGAAGATCCAGAACGTGATCCTAGCCTCTCCCGATATCGACCTCGACGTCTTTGCCAAGCAATGGGTGGAGATGGGCAAGAAGAAACCGAAGTTCACGATCTTCGTCTCGCAGGACGACCGTGCGCTCGCGCTTTCGAGTTTCATTTCCGGTGACGTTTCTAGGCTCGGCGCCATCGACCCATCGAAGGAACCCTATCGCACGGACCTGGAGAAATCCGGCATCACCGCCATCGACCTGACCAAGGTTGAGACCGATGACGGGCTGCATCACGGCAAGTTCGCCGAAAGCCCGGAGATCGTGCAATTGATCGGCCAGCGGCTGATCAAGGGCCAGACTCTGACCGATTCCAACATTTCGGTCGGCACGGGCATTGCGGCCGTCGTCGCCGGCACAGCCAGAGGCGTCGGCAACGTCGCTGCGACAACGCTGTCCGCGCCGGTCAGCATCATCGAGAATCCACGCCCGACGAAAAAGCGGCAGGTGGTCGGCGACACGCTGTCCGAAGACCAACCGAAGCCGCTGGTGATCAACTGAGTGGACGTTTCGAGGGCCGACCGGAAAAACCGGTCGGCCTCAGTCGTCGTCGCCGACGAAGCGGTAACCGACACCAGGCTCGGTGCGGATAATCTTCGGGTCGGCCGGATCGCGCTCGATCTTGCCGCGCAACTGGCCGATGAAGACGCGCAGATAATGCAGGTCCTCTCCATGCGCCGCGCCCCAGACCGAGGTCAGCAGCGTCTTGTGGGTGACGACGCGTCCGGCATGGTGCGCCAGCATGACGAGCAGATCATACTCCTTCGGCGTCAGACGCACCGGCTCGCCGTCGCGCGTCACCAGCCGCTTGATCGTATCGATCGCCACGCCATCGGCCGAGAGCTGGGTGTGGCCGCCCTCCATCTGGATGCGGTGGCGAAGCGCTGCCCGGATGCGCGCCGTCAGCTCGCCGATGCCGAA
This sequence comes from Ensifer sp. Root31, assembly GCF_001424825.1. NCBI lineage: Bacteria > Pseudomonadati > Pseudomonadota > Alphaproteobacteria > Hyphomicrobiales > Rhizobiaceae > Ensifer > Ensifer sp. Root31. Next base: position 152,527 of record NZ_LMCO01000001.1, read on the forward strand.
AGGTTTTTCGATATAGTCGTCGGCGCCGAGGTCGAGGGCAGCGATCTTTTCGCTCTCGCGGTCGCGAGCCGACAGGATGATGATCGGCACCTGCGACCAGGCGCGGATGTTGGCGATCACATCCTTGCCGTCCATGTCGGGCAGGCCGAGATCGAGAATCACCACATCGGGCGCGGTGGTCGCCGCCGCCTTCAGCGCCTCGGTGCCCGTCAGCGCCTCAAGCACGTCATAGCCAGCGGCACTCAACGCCGGTCGCAGAAAACGCTGGATCTGGGGTTCGTCGTCGACAACGAGGATGCGCTCCACGCTCATGCACGGTCCTTTTCAGAAATTTCTGCTTCGGCGGCGGGAAAACGCATGGAAATGCGCGTTCCGCGACGCCTCAAAGCCGGGCTCTCAGCCTTGATGCGGCCGCCCATGGCCTCGACGAAGCCTTTGGCGATCGACAGTCCGAGGCCGGTGCCCGGCGTGCGGCCATCCACCTTGCCCCGCCGGAAGAATTTTTCGAATACGTGTTCGAGATCACCGTGAGCAATCCCCTTGCCGAGATCGGTGACCGACAGCACAATCTCGTTGCCGTCCCGCCTGGCATAGATGCTGACCGGCTCCTCGCCGCCGTATTTGTTGGCGTTGTCGAGCAGGTTGAAGAGCACCTGGCCGAGAAGCACGCTGTCGCCGCGCATCAACGGTAGTTCGGGCGCGATGCTGGTTTCGATCTCACGGTCCGGAAAATACTTACGCGCCCGATCGACGGCTGCCCGCACGGCGTCGGCGACATCCACCCAGTCGCGCTTGGCATTGACTGTCCCCGCTTCGATGCGGGTCATGTCCAAGAGGTTGGCGACGAAACGCGTCAACCGTGCGCCCTCCTCCTCGATCGATTGCAGCAGGTCGTCGCGGCTTTCCGGCGGCATGCGGTCGCCCAGCTGGCGCAGGCTGGTGACGGCGCCGGTGATGGTGGCAAGCGGCGTGCGCAGATCGTGCGAGATCGATGACAGCAAGGCAGCGCGAAACCGCTCGCCCTCCAGCTTGGCGGCGTGATCGAGGCTCTCGCGCGAAAGGCGCGCCCGGTCGATGGCGATCGCCGTCTGGTCGAGGATGGCGGCGAGCGCCCGCTCTTCGTTGATCTCCAGCGGCTTGCCGGCCTGGGCGAAACCGCAGACGCCGACGACGCCATGCGGGCTGGTCAACGGTCGGAAATGGAAGGGGCTGTTCGGCAGCGTACCGGTGCCGTTGCCGGCCGCCTCCTGCTTGTCCATCGCCCAGCGCGCTGCCATGGTATCGGTGACATCGAGCTCGGTGTCCGGAGGCCACGCGGCCTTGAGCTGCAGATCGCCCTCCTCCGGCAACAGCAGCGCGACATTGCGCTTCAGCGTCGTCTGCATCTGGGTCACCGCCGCCCAGAGCACATCGTCGACATTGGCGGTACCCGAGAGCTTGCGGGAGAAATCGTAGAGCGCCTGCGTCGCCGCGGCACGGCGTCGCGCTGATTTCGCCTGTTCGCGCACCCGGGAGGCCAGACTACCGGCAAGCGCAGCCGCGACCAGGAAAATGAACAGCGCGAAGACTTCGTGCGGTTCGGCGACCGTGAAGGTGCCGACCGGATCGATGAAGAAGAAGTTGTAGGCAAGAACCGAAAACAGGGCAGCCGCGATCGCCGCGACGTGGCCGGCATAGGTCGCCGACGCCAGCACCGCCAGCAGGAACAGCAGCGATATATTCGGCAGGATGATGAAGCGCTCGATCAGGACGCCAAGTGCAGTCGCCGCCGCCACGGTGACGGCCGCGATCGCGAGCGCCCGCCCGAAGCCCTCCGGCATTTGCCGCTTGACGCTCAGGCGACTTTTCGGACGCGGCTGCTCCTTGTCGGTAACCAGATGAATGCCGACGCCGGTGATGCGTTCGGCCAGCGCGTCGGGAAGCGATTGCCGGAACAGCCGTAGCGGGAACCGCTGGCGCCTGATGCCGATGACTATCTGCGTCGCATGCTCGCGACGGGCGAGCTTGAGGATCTCCTCGACGAAATCGTTGCCGACGATGCGGCGGGTTTCGGCGCCGAGCTGTTCGGCCAGGCGAAAAGTCTCGTCAAGCCGTCGCGCCGCTTCGCCATCGCCGCTTTCGCGGTCGGCCCGCTCGATGAAGACGACGATCCATGGCGCATTCAGCCCCGAGGCCAGGCGGCTGGCGGTGCGCACGACCTTTTCCGACAGCGGGTCGGGCCCGATGCACACCAGCAGACGTTCGCCGCTCGCCCAGGGGCCTTCGATGGCGTTCTGCTTGAGATAGTCGACCATCTGGTCGTCGACGCGGTCGGCCGTCCGCCGCAGCGCCAGCTCGCGTAGCGCCGTCAGATTGCCGAGGCGGAAGAAGCGCTCGATCGCGCGCTTGGCGCTGTCAGGCAGATAGACCTTGCCTTGGTTCAGCCGCTCGATCAGTTCGGCCGGCGGCAGGTCGACGAGCAGCACGTCATCGGCACGGCTGAGAACCGTGTCGGGCACCCGCTCGCGCACCGGAACGCCGGTGATCTGGGCAACGACATCGGACAGGCTTTCCAGATGCTGGATGTTGAGTGCCGTCCAGACGTCGATGCCGGCGGCAATCAACTCTTCGACATCCTGGTAGCGCTTCGGATGGCGGCTGTCCTCGGGGTTGCTGTGCGCCAGTTCGTCGACGACGATGATCCGCGGACGGCGGGCGAGCGCCGCGTCGAGATCGAATTCGGAAAGCACACGGCCGCGATGGTTGACATCGCGGCGCGGCAGTATCTCCAGCCCTTCGACGAGCGCGGCGGTCTCGCCGCGCCCGTGGGTTTCCACCAGACCGATGACGATGTCGACGCCATCGGCCTTCAACCGACGCGCCCGCGTCAGCATCGTGTAGGTCTTGCCGACGCCGGGGGCTGCGCCGAGAAAAACCGTGAGCTTCCCCTTTCGCCCCTGCCCGGCCAGCGCCAGCAGTGCGTCCGGGTCCGGACGGCTTTTCGATTCGCGGTCGGTTTCAGGCATTCAGGGTCTCTGGCAGCGTCTCTGGCCGCATCTCAGGCTTCACACTCAGCTTCTCCGGGCATCCAGAGCGAGGTTGAGTTCTAGCACATTGACGCGCGGCTCGCCTATGATCCCGAGCAGACGACCTTCCGTCGCCTGTTCGACCAGGCTCGCCACGTCGGCTTCCGCAAACCCGCGGGCCTTGGCAACACGGGACACCTGCTCGCGGGCGAAAGCCGGCGAAATATGCGGATCGAGGCCGGAGCCGGACGCGGTGCCGCCATCGGCGGCGATCTCGCCTGTTATACCGCTGGCGCGCAGCTTCTCGACGTCGGCGGCAACCCGGTCCTTCAGTTTGACCGAGGTCGGGCCGAGGTTGGATCCGGTCGAGCCGCCGGCGTTGTAGGCTTCGGGCCCGGTCGCGGAGGGGCGCGGCCAGAAATATTTGTCGGCGGTGAAGTTCTGCCCGATCAGATCGGAGCCGACGATCGCGCCATCGATGCGGATCAGGCTGCCATTGGCCTGCGCCGGCATCAATGCCTGGGCAACGCCGGTGATCGCGAAGGGATATGCAAGGCCGGTGATCGCAGTCAGCAACAAGGCCATGACGATTGCGGGACGAAGTTGGTTCAACATGATTACACCAGATTGAGAGCAGAGACGACGACGTCGACGAGCTTGATGCCGGCAAAGGGCAGCAGGAGGCCGCCGAGGCCATAGACCAGCAGGTTGCGGCGCAGGAGTGCTGCGGCGCCGACCGGGCGATACTTGACGCCCTTCAGCGCCAGCGGGATGAGCGCGACGATGATCAAGGCATTGAAGATGACCGCTGACAGGATTGCCGATTGCGGTGACGACAGCCCCATGATGTTGAGCGCGGCCAGCGCCGGATAGGTGGTGATGAACAGCGCCGGGATGATGGCGAAGTATTTTGCCACGTCGTTGGCGACCGAGAAGGTCGTCAGCGAGCCGCGCGTCATCAACAGTTGCTTGCCGATCTCGACGATCTCGATGAGCTTTGTCGGGCTGGAATCGAGATCGACCATGTTGGCCGCCTCGCGCGCCGCCTGCGTGCCGGTCTGCATCGCCACGCCGACATCGGCCTGGGCCAGCGCCGGCGCGTCGTTGGTGCCGTCGCCGCACATGGCAATCAATCGGCCGCCCTGCTGTTCCTTGCGGATATAGCCGAGCTTGTCTTCCGGTGTCGCTTCGGCGAGGAAATCGTCGACGCCGGCTTCCGAGGCGATTGCCGCTGCCGTTACCGGGTTATCGCCGGTCACCATCACGGTGCGTATCCCCATGGCACGCAGTGCCGCGAAGCGCTCCTTGATGCCAGGCTTGACCACGTCCTTGAGGTGGATGACGCCGAGCAGGCGATTGCCGTCCGCAACGGCAAGCGGCGTGCCGCCGGTGCGCGCGACCTGGTCGACGGCACGGCGGAATTCGGCCGGCACGTTCTCGTCGCGAACGCCTGCAAACTTCAGGATCGAATCCACGGCGCCCTTGCGCAGCCGGCGTCCGCCGAAATCGACGCCCGACAGTCTCGTTTCGGCGGCAAAGGGCACGACGGCATCAATTGCCAAGGCACCTGTTTGAACCGAGCCGCCACCGACAGCCAGAGCCACAACCTCGCGGCTCGTCTGCTTGTCGGAAGCTGGCAGCGATACGGCTGGCGTCTGACGACCGAATTCGCCGGTCGCAAGGGCGGCAATCGAGCGGCCCTCGGGGGTCTCATCGGCAAGGCTTGCCAGCAGCGCGGCATCGGCAAGCTCGGCATCCGTCACGCCGGGGACCGGCATGAAGTTGGCGGCCATGCGGTTGCCGAAGGTGATCGTGCCTGTCTTGTCGAGCAGCAGCGTATCGACGTCGCCAGCCGCCTCGACGGCGCGGCCGGATGTGGCGATGACGTTGAACCGCACCAGCCGGTCCATACCGGCGATGCCGATGGCCGACAGCAGGCCGCCGATGGTGGTCGGGATCAGCGTGACGAGCAGGGCTGCAAGAACCGTGACCGACAGAACCGTGCCGGAGTAGCCGGCAAGACCCCAGAGTGTCACGACGGCGACCAGGAAGACCAGCGTCAGGCCCGAGAGCAGGATAGAGAGCGCGATCTCGTTCGGGGTCTTCTGGCGCTGCGCGCCTTCGATGAGCGCGATCATGCGGTCGACGAAGGTGTCGCCGGGCGCCGTGCCGATGCGCATCTTGATCCAGTCGGACAGCACCTGCGTGCCGCCGGTGACGGCGGAGCGGTCGCCGCCGGACTCACGGATGACGGGTGCGGATTCGCCGGTGATGGCGCTTTCGTTGACCGAGGCGACACCCTCGACGACGTCGCCGTCGCCGGGGATCAGTTCCCCGGCTTCGACCAGCACGAGATCGCCGACCTTCAGCGATGTCGCCGGAATGGTCTGCGTTTCCCTGCCTTCGGCCGAGACAAGCTTGCGGGCCGTCAGTTCGGACTTGGTGCGGCGCAGGCTGTCGGCCTGCGCCTTGCCGCGTCCTTCGGCGACCGCTTCGGCGAAGGTGGCAAACAGCACCGTGAACCACAGCCAGGCGGCAATCTGGCCCGAAAACAGCGGCGTGCCGGTTCCAGTCGCAAGATCGCGAATGAAGAAGACCGTGACCATGGCTGCCACCACCTCGGTGACGAAGATCACCGGGTTGCGGACAAGCTGGCGCGGGTCGAGCTTGGTGAATGCGGCCTTGAAGGCCGGTAGCAGGATCGCCGGGTCGAGAAGGCTTGGGGCGACGGGTTTCGAAGACATTGTCTGTTCCTTCAGAAGGTCTGGCCCGAGAGCATGGCGAACTGCTCGACGATGGGACCAAGCGCGAGGGCCGGGAAATATTGCAGCCCGCCGAGGATGAGGATGACGCCGATGAGCAGGCCGACGAAGAGCGGCGTGTGCGTCGGGAAGGTTCCCTGGGAAGCCGGAACGCGGGTCTTGGCGGCGATTGAGCCGGCTATCGCCAGCACCGGTATCGCGTAGGCGAAACGGCCGAGCAGCATCGCGAAGCCGAGCGTCGTGTTGTACCAGGGCGTGTTGGCCGAGAGGCCGCCAAACGCGGAGCCGTTGTTGCCGGTAGCAGAGGTATAGGCGTAGAGGATTTCCGACAGGCCATGCGGACCTGACGTGCCGATGCTGGCGACAGCCGAGGGCATGACGGCAGAAATCGCGGTGAAGCCGAGGATCGAGGCGGGCAGGATGAGGATCGCCAGCATCGCGTATTTCATCTCGCGGCCTTCGATCTTCTTACCGAGCAGTTCGGGCGTGCGCCCGACCATCAGGCCGGCGACGAAGACGGCGAGGATCGCGAAGACGACCATACCGTAAAGGCCGGAGCCGACGCCGCCCGGCAGCACTTCGCCAAGCTGGATCAGCAGCATGGGGACAAGGCCGCCAATGCCGGTGAAGGAGCCGTGCATGCCGTTGACCGCACCGGTCGAAATGCCTGTGGTCACGCCGGCATAAGCCGCCGACATCGCTTGGCCGAAGCGGACTTCCTTGCCTTCCATATTGCCGAGAGACGCCTCGAGGCCGAGGCCGTGCAGGATCGGGTTGCCGTAGCTTTCGGCCCAGTAGATGACGCCGATACCGGCGATCAGCAACGTTGCCATGGCAGCGATGAAGGCCCAGCCCTGGCGGCGGTCACCGACTATCTGGCCGAAGGTGTAGACCAGCGCCGAGGTGATCGACAGCATCGCGAAGATCGACAGGTAGTTGCTGAGCGCGCTCGGGTTTTCGAACGGGTGCGCCGCATTGGCGTTGAAGAAGCCGCCGCCATTGGTGCCGAGCTGCTTGATCGCCTCCTGGCTTGCGACCGGACCAAGCGCGATCGTCTGCTGCACGCCCTCGAGCGTGGTGGCGCTGACGGAAGCGTGGAACGTCTGCGGCATACCCATCGCGACGAAAGCGAGTGCAACGAGAACTGCCAGCGGCAGCAGCACATAGAGGGTCGAGTGGGTCAGATCGACCCAGAAATTGCCGAGTGTCGCGGCGCCGGAGCGGGCAAAGGCGCGGGTGACGGCAAGCGCGATGGCGATGCCCGTTGCAGCCGACACGAAGTTCTGCACTGTCAGGCCGGCCATCTGGCTGAAATGGCTCATGGTGGTCTCGCCGCCATAGGACTGCCAGTTGGTGTTGGTGAGGAAGCTGACCGCCGTGTTGAAGGCGAGGTCTGGCGGGACGTTGGCAAACCCCTGCGGGTTCAGCGGCAGCGACCCCTGGAAGCGCAGGATGACGTAGAGAAGCGCGAAGCCGGCCGCGCTGAAGGCGAGCATCGACAGTGTATAGGCGAGCCAGCCCTGCTCCTTCCTAGCATCGACGCCAGCCGCGAGATAGAGCCCACGCTCGACGGGTCCGAGAACCGGAGAGAGGAAGTTGCGCTCGCCAGCGAAAACCCGGGCCATGTAAAGGCCCAATGGCTTGATCGCGAGGAAGACGGCGAGAAAGAGGAGGCCGATCTGCAGCCACCCGATAATAGACATGAGGAATTCTCCGCAAAATACGGCTGAACGATCAGAACCGTTCCGGTCGAACGAGGGTCACGATGAGATAGGCCGCGAGCGCAAAGGCGACGGCGAGGCCAATGAAGGCTTCGAACATCGACGCCTCCTAGAGCCGGCTGAGCGTGCGCGCGTAGAGCGCAAACACGACAAGGCCGCCGAGACCGGCGGCAAGAAAAAGGAAATCGGACATGTGCATTCTCCGGAACTGTTTATGGCCGGATGATGCACCCTCAGCGGGTCAATTATCGATTGCGATGGTTTCGCGCGCGCATAAGGAAAAGATAAGGATACTGCCACCGTCCGAAGGCGGCTGGCGGATTGGTGGCGTCAGAGCGTTTCCAACTTAAACTGAGTAACAGAAACGCTTTAGCTCTTTGTTTTTACGCATTTCCTGGCGAAAAACCGCTTCGCATCTTTGCTGGAAAAACCCTAGCCCTTGATGATCGGGCTTACGGTGGGTGCCGCTTCGGTGGTCACTTCGCGCATCCACTCGCGCCAGATGGCGACGAGCAGTGCCATCAGCACCGGACCGACGAACAGACCGAGAAAGCCCATGGTCTTCACGCCGCCGACGAGGCCGAAGAAGGTCGGCAGGAACGGCAGCTTGATCGGGCCGCCGACAAGGCGCGGACGCAACGTCTTGTCGACGATGAAGAGTTCGGTCGTGCCCCAGGCAAACAGCGCAATGCCCTGGACCGGCGAGCCGCTGGCGACGAGATAGACGGAAACCAGCGTGAAGCAGAGCGGCGCACCGCCGGGGATCAGCGCCATCAGGCCGGTGATGATGCCGAGCGTGACCGGCGAGGGAACGCCGGCCAGCCAATAGGCGACGCCGAGCACGATGCCCTCGCCGATGGCGATGATGCCCATGCCCGTCACCGTCGAGCTGATCGTCAGCGGCACCACGCGCGACAGCCGTTCCCAGCGCATCGGGAAGATGCGTTCGCCGAGATGATCGAGCTGCTTGGAGAAGGAGTGTCCGTCGCGATAGACGAAGAACAGCGTGATCAGCATGAAGAGCAGCGTCAGGAAGGCGTGAAACGCCGACGCGCCGATGACCAGCACGCCGCGATAGATATTGCCGATGTTGGAGCCGCTGACGAGCTGCACCAGTTCGCCGAGCGCTCCGGGATGGCCGACATATTTGACCCATTGCTCGCCGAGCCAGGCACCGGCGACGGGGATCGAGGTCAGCCAGACGGGCACGCCGGCGCCGTTGGCATTGGTTTCAACCGCCCAGACCAGCCAGTCGCGCACTTCGTCGACCGCGTAGACGGCAGCGACCGAGATCGGCACGACGATGAAGGCGACGACGCAGATAATGGCAATGGTCGCCGCCAGTGTGCGGTTGCCGCCGACGGCCGCCAGCAGGCGGCGATAAATCGGCCAGCTGGCAAAACCGATGACGACAGCAGCCAGAACCGGGACGAGGAAGCCGTGGAAGAAATAGACGCCGGCCAGAAGCACGAAGACGAGCATCCAGCGCGCAGCGGTGATCGGACCAACCAGAGCCGAGCGCGACGCCGCCGCATGCCCGAAGAGCCGCGGCTCTACGGGAAGGTTTTCTCGTTCGCGATTGCCCAACTGCACCAACATTCCTCCGTCTCCAGACGACCTTACAACAAACCCGAGGCCTTGCCAGCCTGTACAGTGCCGCGCGTCTCCCACAAAGACGTGCAAAGGTCGCTGTACCAGGATCTGATGCATAATTTTGCGCTTAGATCGATCCGATTTAAGCGCAAAATTATGCAGTGCCGCCCCCATGCCCCCGGTTTACGGTAGTTTCGGGGCCACAGCCGACGCTAGCGGCGGGACATGACAGAAAAATTTAGCGGCGCGCAAGCTCTCAGGCTTCATTTGATGGCAGAAGTCATTCTGCCGCACGTATCGCCGCCCGCTTGGTCGTCTCGGCGCGATCGACGAAAACCGATGCGAGGAAGATACCGAAACCGGCAACCCCCATGACGGCACCGACCAGACCAGTCGAAGTCCAACCATAGCCAGCGGCAATGGACCAGCCGCCAAGCCAGGCGCCGAGCGCATTGGCGAGGTTGAAGGCGGAATGGCTGAGTGCTGCGGCAAGTGTCTGCGCCTCGCCCGACACGTCCATAAGTCGGGTCTGCACACCCGGTACGACGGCAAAGCCGCCGCCGATGAACAAGACGTTGACGATGGCGATCCACGGATTGCCCATGGTGAAATAGAACAGCACATAAGCGAAGATATTGAAGGCAAGCGCGATGCCGATCGCCGGCAGCAGCGCCCAATCGGCGAGCCTGGAGCCGACGATGTTGCCGAGGATCATCCCGGCGCCAAACACCGACAGCATGATCGGCACGTTCGCCACGGAAACGCCTGCGACGTCCGTCAATGCCGGAGCGATGTAGCTGAAGACGGCGAACATGCCGCCGCAGCCGATGGCGCAGATGCCGAGCATCAGCCACACCTGCAGCTTGCCCAGGGCGCCAAGCTCGCGCAGCGGCGTCGCCTGCGGATTGCCCTTGTCGCGCGGCACGTAGGACCAGGTGAGCGCAATGGTCAGAAGGCTGATGCCGCCGACAATGGCGAAGGCCGACCGCCATCCGAGCGCCTGACCGAACCAGGCAACGAGCGGCGTTCCGAACAGGGTCGCGATCGTCAGGCCCATCATCACGCGCCCGACGGCACGCGCCCGCTGGTTGGGTGCAGCCAGCCCTGCAGCCACGAGCGCCGCCACACCGAAATAGGCACCGTGCGGAAGACCGGCAAAGAAGCGCGCGGCAACCAGCGTGTAGAAATCCGGTGCGATGGCGCTTGCGAAATTGCCGATCGCAAACAGCAGCATCAGCACCAAGAGCACCCGAAAGCGGGAAAACCGCGCCGCAAGCACCGCGATCAACGGTGCGCCGACGACGACGCCGAGTGCATAGGCGCTGATGACGGCGCCGGCGCGCGGCACCGAAACGCCGACGTCATCGGCCACTTGCGGCAGCAGGCCCATGATGGCGAATTCGCCCGTACCGATGCCGAACCCGCCAACGGCGAGCGCAACCTCGGCAACAGAGATGCGGCTTCGGCGCGAATCGACGGCAGAAGAATAGGCTTCGTCACACATGAGCAATGACCTGTGTCGTTCGGCCTCGAACAGCGGAACAAATCTGTGGGGTGCTGGCGGCGTGGTATCGGACGGTTTCCGACGGGGATATGCTGCAATGCAATACAGGCTTTAAACCCGGCTGGCAAAGGCTTTGCGGCACTCATCATACTTTTTCACACGCTGGTGAAGCAGACCGGCTAACTGTTCGCTGAGTTGACGTTTACGTCAAAGTTATATAATCCCGAATCTCGGCTTGAAGAGGTGTCGTAAAAGCATCATCTTCATCGGCAAGAGAAGACCGGGAGGGTTACTTCTTTGGCCGCAAGCAAGGCTAGCCTGTGGCGACCAGAGGGAGAGAGGTCATGGCGGAACTCAACACGCAACCAACAGGCATCAGCCCGGAGAAGATCTGGCTGAAGTCCTATCCGCCGGGCATTGCCGCCGAAATCGGCCCTCTGCCCTACAAATCGATCGGCGACTTCTTCGACCATGCCGTCGCGCGCTACTCGCGCCGCTTCGCCTTTACCTGCATGGGCAAATCGCTGACCTTCTCCGAGCTCAATGCCGAATCCGCCAAGATCGGCGCCTGGCTGCAGGCGCGCGGGCTGTCGAAGGGCGACCGCGTCGCGGTGATGATGCCGAACATCCTGCAGAACCCTGTTATCGTTTTCGGCATTCTGAGGGCAGGATTCACGGTCGTGAACGTCAACCCGCTCTACACGCCGCGCGAACTGGAACATCAGCTCGTCGATTCCGGCGCCAAGGCGATCTTCGTGCTTGAGAACTTCGCTCATACGGTCCAGCAGGTTGCGGCCAAGACCAGCATCAAGCATGTGGTGGTCGCCACGATGGGCGACATGCTCGGCTTCAAGGGCACGATCGTCAATCTGATCGTGCGCCGGGTGAAGAAGCTCGTGCCCGCCTGGTCGATCCCCGGCCATCATTCCTTCAAGTCCGTGCTCGCCGAAGGTGGCCGCCTGAAGCTGACCAAACCCAATGTGGCGCCGAGCGATGTCGCTTTCCTGCAATATACCGGCGGCACCACGGGTATTTCCAAAGGGGCGACGCTCACCCATTCCAACCTTTTGTCGAACATGGCGCAGATGGAAATCTGGTTCGACACGGCGTTCCGCTCGCGTCCGCGGCCGGACAGTCTCGTCTTCATGTGCGCTCTGCCGCTCTACCATATCTTCGCGCTGACGGTGAACTCGCTGATGGGCCTTGCCACCGGCGGCAACAACATCCTGATCCCCAACCCACGCGACATTCCCGGCTTCGTCAAGGAGCTCGGCAAGTACAAGACCAACATCTTCCCGGGTCTCAACACGCTGTTCAATGCGCTGATGAACAACCCCGAATTCCAGAAGCTCGACTTCTCGTCGCTGATGCTCACCTTCGGCGGCGGCATGGCCATCCAAAGACCGGTGGCAGAGCGCTGGCAGAAGATGACGGGGTGCCCGATCGCCGAAGGCTACGGGCTTTCCGAGACGTCGCCGGTCGCCACCGCCAACCTTCTCGACTCGACCGAGTTCACCGGCACGATCGGCTTTCCGATCCCTTCGACCGAGGTTGAGATCCGCGACGACCAGGGCAACACCCTGGCGATCGGCGACGTCGGCGAAATCTGCATTCGCGGGCCGCAGGTCATGGCCGGTTACTGGCAGCGTCCGGACGAAACCGCCAAGGCGATTTCGCCCGACGGTTTCTTCCGCTCCGGCGATATCGGCTTCATAAACCCCGCCGGCCTCGTCAAGATCGTCGACCGCAAGAAGGACATGATCCTGGTTTCGGGCTTCAACGTCTTCCCTAACGAGATCGAGGAAGTGGCGATGACCCATCCCGGCATTCTCGAATGCGCGGCGATCGGCGTTCCGGACGAACATTCGGGCGAAGCCGTCAAGCTGTTCGTCGTGCGCAAGGATCCTGACCTGACCGAAGAGGACGTCAAGCGGCATTGCGCGGCCAATCTCACCAACTACAAGCGGCCGCGCTTCGTCGAGTTCCGCACCGAGTTGCCGAAAACCAATGTCGGCAAGATCCTGCGCAAGGACCTCCGGGGCTAGGGCCAGCCTCGACTTAAAACGATTTAAAAAATCCTGAAAACCGCCATCCCGGCGGTTTTGCGGGCTTGATTTGGACAATGCAAAGCGAATAGCTACGCAGGCGAATGTCCGACACAAGGAGCCCCGCGATGAAAGCGCTTGTCGATCAACTCAAAGCAACCGCCGCGCAGACCAATGCGACCGATATCCGCGCCGCCTTCGCGAGCGATGCCCAGCGCTTCTCGCGCTTCAGCACCTCGCTCGACGATCTGCTGCTCGATTATTCGAAATGCGCAGTGAACGAACAGGTGCTCGACGGTCTTGAGGCGCTGGCGAAAGCGGCCAAGGTCGAAGAGAAGCGCGACGCGATGTTCCGCGGCGACATCATCAACATTACCGAAGAACGGGCCGTGCTGCACACGGCGCTGCGCAACCGCGGCAATCGTCCTGTCATGGTCGACGGCAAGGACGTGATGCCCGACGTCAACGGCGTGCTTGAAACCATGGGCGCCTTTGCCGATGGCATCCGCTCGGGCGCGCTCAAAGGTGCGACCGGCAAGAAGATCACCGATGTGGTCAATATCGGCATCGGCGGCTCGGATCTCGGCCCAGTGATGGCGACGCTGGCGCTCGCGCCGTTCCATGACGGCCCGCGCCTGCATTTCGTCTCCAACATCGATGGCGCGCATATCGCCGATACGCTGAAGCTCGTCGATCCGGAAACGACGCTCTTCATCGTCGCCTCCAAGACCTTCACGACCATCGAGACGATGACCAATGCGGCGACTGCCCGCGCCTTCATCGCCGGCAAGCTCGGCGAAGCCGCAGTCGGCCACCACTTTGCCGCCGTCTCGACGGCACTCGACAAGGTCGCAGCTTTCGGCATCGACCAGGCGCGCGTGTTCGGCTTCTGGGATTGGGTCGGTGGGCGCTATTCGATCTGGTCGGCCATTGGCCTGCCGCTGATGATCGCCATCGGCAAGGAGAATTTCGGCCGCTTCCTCGATGGCGGCCATGCCATCGACGAGCACTTCCGCACTGCGCCGATCCGCCAGAACCTGCCGATGCTGCTGGGCCTCCTCGGCTTCTATCACCGCAATGTTCTCGGCTATCCCTCGCGGGCGATCCTGCCCTATGACCAGCGCCTGTCGCGCTTTCCGGCTTACCTGCAGCAGCTCGACATGGAATCGAACGGCAAGGCGGTCACGCTCGACAGCAAACCGGTCGAATATTCGACGGGTCCGGTCGTCTGGGGCGAGCCGGGCACCAATGGCCAGCACGCCTTCTACCAGCTGATCCACCAGGGCACGGACGTCATCCCGGCCGAGTTCATGATCGCCGCCAACGGCCACGAGAAGAACCTGCGCCACCAGCACGAACTGCTGATTGCCAATTGCCTCGCCCAGTCTGAAGCCCTGATGAAGGGGCGCACGCTTGCCGAGGCGAAGGCACAGCTGACCTCCAAGGGCATGGCGGATGCCAAGGCAGACAAGATCGCGCCGCACCGCGTCTTTGCCGGCAACCGCCCGTCGCTGACGCTGGTCTACGACCAGCTCGATCCTTTCGCCTTCGGCCGGCTGATCGCGCTCTACGAGCACCGCGTCTTCGTCGAAGGCGCGCTCTTCAACATCAATTCGTTCGATCAGTGGGGCGTCGAGCTCGGCAAGGAGCTGGCAACGGGCCTGCTGCCCGTGGTCGAAGGCAAGGAAAGTGCTGCCGGTCACGATTCGTCGACGGCGGGCCTTGTGGCCGTGCTGCTCAAGGCTTCTCGCTAAGAATGCGAGGCCAGGGCGCGCCCGGCGTGCCCTGGCCGTTCAGGCCGCGCAGGCCGGCAGCGCCTTGACGCCGGACTGGCGGAGCATATCCATCAGATCCAGTCCCGAAAGGAGCTGGAAGTAGTTTTCGTCGGAACGCGTACGGATCCAGGCATCGACCGTGACTTTCTGGTCAGCAGGAAACGCACCGCTCCAGCAGCCACCGGAAAAACCGACCGTAAGGCTTCCGCGACCCTTGGCCTCCGTGCCTTTGGTCGCCGCGATCTTCTCCTGCATATCGCGCAGGCGCTCCGCATCGGCGGGCGTCAGCGTCAGGACATAGAGCGTCTGCCCCTCCCGCATCCCCTCGGTCAGCCCCGGCGCCCCGACATTTCCGGATTGGATCTGAAGGGCAAAACGGTGGGTGTCGAGGGGCGCACCATCCGCCTTCCACGAAATGCCGAGTGTTGCGTCGCCGCGCCTGAGCGACAGCGCTTCGGGCACCAAAAGGGCAACACGCAGTTCTGCCGGATCGGACGTGAGCGGATCGACGCCAGACAGTTTTTCAAACGAGCCGACATTGAGCGCTGCACAGGCGGCCAGCACGTTGAGGGACAGGAAAAGGCATGGGTTCATCAAAATACGGAAAGTCATGAAACGCACCAAAATCATAATTGACGCGAAATAATTATCGTTTTACAATAAAAAAACAAGTGAGCCGATAAGGAACTTTTTAATGAACGGATCTCCCGAGCGGCTGCGCAAGCTGAGCCGCATCATGAAACTGATGGTCGTATTGTGCGGCGCAGTGTTCTGCTCGGCCGTCGTCTACGGGCACTGGCAGATTTTCTTCGACCGGGCCGGCTTCGAGCAGGGTATTCGCGACGTGGTCTTCCCGAAGGTCTCCGCCATCACGCTCTCCTATCGCGCGATAATAACCGTCATGTTTCTCACTGCGATGAACAATGCGCTTGTTATTGCCGGCCTCGCCTTTGCCTGGCAACTTTTCGACGGTTTCGAACGCGGTGAGATCCTTTCCAGCCGCAATGGTGTCCTGCTGAAGCGGATCGGCATCATCGCCATCGTCGGTTCCTTGTGCATGACTGTCAGCAACGCAATCGGCATCATGGCTGTCACCTACGACAATCCCAGTACGACCGGGCACTCCGTCTTCATCGACATCAATGGGGGAACGATTATCGTTATGCTGATGGCCGGGCTGCTTCTGGTGCTCGGCCATGTCATGGTCATCGCATCGGGGATCGAAGCCGAGAACAGGAGCTTCGTTTAACGGATGCCGATTGTCGTAAACCTCGACGTCATGCTGGCGAAACGCAAGGTGCGCTCGCGCGATCTTGCGGAACAGGTCGGCATTACCGAGCAGAACATATCGCTGTTAAAATCGGGCAAGGTCAAAGGCGTGCGCTTCGACACGTTGGAGAAGATCTGCGCCGTTCTCGATTGCCAGCCGGGTGACATTCTCGAATATCGCCCGGAGGAAAAGGATTGAGTTTCGTGCGGGCTCTTCTCAGAGCCCGATTTCATGCTTCCAGGGCGGGTTGGCGCCGGCACGCGAAACGGTGACGGCGGCGGCCCTGGCGCCGAGGGCCAGGGCGTCGCGAACAGCGCTTTCCGAGAGGTTTGCGACGGCGTCCTTGGTCAGGAGACCGCTCAGCTTCAGCGATGCGAGCACGCCGGCATCGAAGGTATCGCCGGCACCGACCGTGTCGACGACCGTGACGCGCTCACCGGCAACGTCGACCTTGTGACGCCCGGTGTAGCCGACGGCCCCATCGGCGCCCTTGGTGATCAGAACCAGCTTCGGACCGCGCTTCAGCCATTCGGCCGCCAGATCGTCGTGGCTGCCGGTCATGCCGAACCAGTCGAGATCTTCATCCGAGAACTTGATGATGTCAGACATCGCCGCCATGCGGTTCATCCGGGCGAGATGGGCTTCCCGATCCTTGATGAAGCCGGGCCGGATGTTCGGGTCGAAGGAGATGATCCGCTTTTCGTGTTCGCGGGTCATCAGCGCCTCATATGTCGAGCCGCAGGGCTCGGGGATGAGGCTGATCGCGCCGAAATGCAGCGCCTCGCAGAAGTCGCCGAGCGCCGGCAGATGATCTTTCGTAATCATCCGCCCCGCCGTGTTCTCGTCGAAGAAGGCATAGGTGGCATGGCCGTTGACGAGCTTGACGAAGGCAAGCGTTGTATGCAGCGACAGGGTCGCGCAGGGAGCGAAGTCGACATTCGCCGCCTTCAGCGTTTCGCGGAGGACATCGCCGAACATGTCATCGGAAAGGCCGGTGAAGAAGCCGGTGGGAATGCCGAGCCGACCGAGCGCGATCGCCGTATTGAAGATCGCCCCGCCGGCATAGGGCGCAAATGCACTTTCGCCCGCGGTCGTGTCCCGCGGCAGCATGTCGATCAGCGCTTCACCACAACATACGATCATCGGCATTTCTCCCCTGAAGACATTTCAACTGATTTCAATGACTTTCGACGAAATCCCAGAGTGTCGCCGACTATTGGGCGGCAAGCGCGCTGACGCCGCCATTGCGGCCAGACCAGGCCAGCGGGTCGTTGAGGAAGGCCTCGACTTCGCCAAGCGTCTCGTCGTCGAACAGCGCCTGCTCGCGGGCAACGGCAAGCACGTTGCGCCATGTGGCGATCCAGTGCAGGTCGACACCCTTGCCCTTCATCTCGCCGACGGCCTCCGGGAAGATATCGTAATAGAAGAGCGCGATGCCGTGGTCGACGATGCCGCCGGCTGCGCGGATCGCATCGATGAACTTGAACATCGAGCCGCCGGCGGTCGTCAGGTCCTCGATAACAAGAACACGGGCGCCCTCCGGCATGTGGCCCTCGATCTGGGCGTTGCGGCCATGACCCTTCGGCGCCTTGCGCACGTAGATCATCGGCAGGCCCAGGCGCTCGGCCAGCATCGCCGCGAAGGGAATACCCGCCGTCTCGCCACCGGCGACGACGTCGAACTGCTCGAAGCCCGCCTCGCGCAGGATTGATGCCGCGGCAAAATCCATAACGGCCGAACGGATGCGCGGATAGGAGATCAGCTTGCGGCAGTCGATATAAACCGGGCTCGCCATTCCGGACGAGAGCTTATAGGGCTTGTCGGCGCTGAAATGCACCGCCTTGATCTCCCAGAGCATCTTGGCGACCAGCTCGGCCATCACGGCCTTGTCGGTGAACGCATTGGAAAACATCAAACTCTCCTTCAAAATTCCAAACGATCAGGCGACGGCCCAGTGCAGCGGGAACATCGGATCGAAAACGGTGACCGGACCGGCACCGGTCTCGATCTTCTTGGGATAGGTCACGGCTTCTGCCTGCTTCCTGAGCGTGATCGTCTCCTCGTTGACCGGCAGGCCATACCAGGTGGGACCGTTCAGCGAGGCGAAGGCTTCGAGCTTGTCGAGCGCGCCCTCCTCTTCGAACACATGCGCCAGGCAACTCATGGTGTTGATCGAGGTGTAGATGCCGGCGCAGCCGCAGGCGCATTCCTTCAGCGGATCGACATGCGGTGCTGAGTCGGTGCCGAGGAAGAAGCGCTTGTCGCCCGAGACGGCGGCAGCGCGCAGCGCCAGACGGTGGTTTTCGCGCTTGGCAACCGGCAGGCAGTAGTAGTGCGGCTTGATGCCGCCGACGAGAATGGCGTTGCGGTTGATGATCAGGTGATGGGTGGTGATCGAGCCGGCAAGATTGGCCTTCGACGCCTTGATGTAGTCGATGCCGTCCTTGGTGGTGACGTGCTCCATCGTGACCTTCAGTTCCGGCAGGCGCTGGCGCAAGGGATCAAGCACGGTGTCGATGAACACGGCCTCGCGGTCGAAGATGTCGACGTCCGATGTCGTGACCTCGCCATGCACGCAGAGCGGCAGGCCGATCTTCGCCATGCGCTCGAGCACCGGCATCGCCTCATCGATGTTGCGCACGCCGCTGTGCGAATTCGTCGTCGCGCCAGCCGGATAGAGCTTGACTGCCTTGACGAGGCCGCTCCTGTGGCCGGCCTCGACGTCGTCGGGGTTCGTGCCCTCGGTGAGATAAAGCGTCATCAGCGGCTCGAACCGGTCGCCTGCCGGGATGGCCGCGAGGATGCGCTCGCGATAGGCAGCAGCGTCGGCCGCGGTGACGACCGGCGGCACGAGGTTGGGCATGATGATCGCGCGGGCGAAATGGCGGCTGGTGTCGGCGATGACGCCCTTCAGCATGTCGCCGTCGCGCAGGTGAAGGTGCCAATCATCCGGCCGGCGGATAACGAGGTCTTGCATGGTCAGCGTTCTCCTAAGTCAGGGCGGGATGCAGGCGGAAAACCGCGTACACTTTTCCTGATCCCCCTCCCGGTGCTCGCGCCCGATCCGCGCGCGCAGCTTTGCAGCCGGCAGGTGCGGGTGTTGGGCGGTTACTCATGTGGTGAAACCGCGTCTCGATATCACCAATGCGCCCGCAAACACAATCCGCAATCCGACCATCGCTCAGAAATCCGCAAGCACGACATCTGCGCGTCGCTGATGCTCGACCACACGATGCGCGTTGGGGATGTCGTTGCCATGGGCTTTTCGCTTCGCCGCCTCCTCGTCGTAGCCGTGGTCGAACCAGCGCTTCAAAAGCCGCCGCTCCAGTTCCTCGATGCCGGGATTGATGAAGATGGAGAAATCGAAGGCACCGGCAAGCTTGTTCCAGGGCGCCTCGTCGAGCAGCAGATAGTTGCCCTCGGCGAGAATAATGCGGGTATCGGCCGCTACAACACGCGCCGAGGCGATCGCCAGTTCGCGCGAGCGATCGAAGACCGGCACCAGCACCTCGCCGTCATTGGCCCTGACCGCAGCGATCGTCGCCAGGAACGACCTGACATCAAAGGTTTCCGGCGCACCTTTGCGGGCAAGCAGGCCCTTCTCTTCGAGCACGGCATTGTCCATGTGAAAGCCGTCCATCGGCAGCACCGCCGCCATTTCTCCTGCAGCTACCAGCGCTTCGGCAAGCGCGTCGGACAGGGTGGATTTTCCGGCACCCGGCGGGCCGGCAATCGCCACGACGAAACGGGCGGCTCCAGCCGCCCGTTCGAGGATCTGATCAACCACCGGCCCGACATTCATGCGGCGAGCGCCTCGCGCGGCGGCTCCTTCGCGCCGGTCATGAAGGCGACGGCATCAGACATCGTGTGTTCCTTCGGATTGATGACGCAGAGGCGTTTGCCAAGCCTGTGGATGTGGATGCGATCGGCCACCTCGAACACATGCGGCATGTTGTGCGAGATGAGCACGATCGGCAGGCCGCGCGAACGCACGTCGAGGATCAACTCCAGCACCCGCCGGCTTTCCTTGACGCCGAGGGCTGCCGTCGGCTCGTCCATGATCACCACCTTGGAACCGAAGGCTGCGGCTCGCGCCACCGCCACGCCCTGGCGCTGGCCGCCCGAAAGCGTTTCCACCGCCTGGTTGATGTTCTGGATGGTCATCAGGCCGAGCTCGGACAGCTTTGCCCGCGCCCGCTTCTCCATCTCCGCACGGTCGAGCGTGCGGAAAAGCTTGCCCATGATGCCGGGTTTACGGATTTCGCGGCCGAGAAACATGTTGTCGGCGATCGAGAGCGCCGGTGACAGCGCCAGGTTCTGATAGACGGTCTCGATGCCGGCCGTGCGCGCCTCCATCGGCGAGCGGAAGTTGATCTGCTGGCCCTCGAGCCGGATTTCCCCCTCATCCGGCGTGATGGCGCCGGAGATCGCCTTGATCATCGAGGACTTTCCGGCGCCGTTGTCGCCGATGACGGCCAGGATCTCGCCCGGGTAGAGGTCGAAATCGGCATAGTCGAGAGCCGTAACTCGGCCATAACGCTTGACCAGGCCGCGCGCGGTGAGAATGGGTTCCTGAGCCATCAGCCTGCTACCTTTCTGATCCATTGGTCGATTGCGACGGCGGTGATGATCAGCACGCCGGTGAGGAAGACTTTCCATTGCGGATCGGCGCCCAACATGTTGAGCCCCATGGAGACCACGCCGACGATCATCGCGCCGATCAGCGTTCCAAGGATCGATCCACGCCCGCCGAAGAGTGAGATGCCGCCGATTACGGCCGCGGTGATGGCCTGAAGATTGTAGTCGGTGACCGCTGCCGAAGGCGAGATCGAGCCGTTGCGGCCGATCGAGACCCAGGCGGCGAGTGCCGCAATCAGGCCGGCGAGCGTATAGGCGCTGAGCAGCACGCGGCTGGTGCGGATACCGGAAAGCTTCGCTGCCTCAGGATCGTCGCCGACGGCATAAAGGTGGCGTCCCCAGGCCGTATGGTTGAGCGCGTACCAGAGGCCAAGGACCAGCACGACCATCATCACCACACCGAGCGTGAAGACGGCGGATCCCACCTTGAAGCTGACGCCAAAGAGGTGAAGCATCTTGGTGACGGCCGCTACATCGGCCTCGCGGATCGTCGCATTTGCCGAGTAGATGAAGTTCGTCGACATGATGACGTACCAGGTGCCGAGCGTGACGATGAACGGCGGAAGCTTGACCCTGGAGACGAGGAAGCCGTTGAGGAAGCCGCAGGCACCGCCGACGACGAAGCCGATGAAGATCGCGATCGGCGCCGGAAGGCCGTAAGTCACGGCGCAATTGCCCATGATGACAGCCGAAAGCACCATGATCACACCGATCGAAAGGTCGATGCCGGCCGTCAGGATGACCAGGGTCTGCGCGGCCCCCAGGATGCCGACGATGGCGATCTGCTGCAGGATCAGCGTCAGCGTATAGGACGAGAAGAACTTTCCACCGATCGTCAGACCGAAGATCAGGATCGCTGCAACGAGCACGATGAACGGCACAGCCGCCGGCGTCGAATGCAGGAAATGCTGGATCTTCTGGATCAGCGTCTTGTCATGTGTGTCGAACGACGCGACCTGCGTCGAACTGTTGACCAGGACCTTTTCGAATTCCTGGGATGGCTGTGCGGCTGCGTTGGGCTCGCCCATGGACCTTCCTCCGGTGAACCCCACTCCCAAGGGGTTGCGATGCAATCTGGTGCACAGCCCGCCCACCATGTGGCGGGCATCAGCACTCATTCAAGAAGCTGCGCGGTTTTCGTCGCCTTGTCAAAGACATCGACGCTTACGCGAAGGGCGGCCCGGGCCGCCCTTCCGTTGCTGCTCATGCGTTCGAAGAACGGGAGCGATCAGCCCCAGCACTTCTCCGTGCCGACCTTGACGTCGATCGATTCGACGCCAGCAGCCGGCTTGTCGGTGACGAGCGAAACGCCGGTGTCGAAGAAGTCCTTGCCTTCGGTCGGCTTCGGCTTTTCGCCGCTGTCGGCGAACTTCTTGATCGCCTCGATGCCGAGCGCCGCCATCATCAGCGGATACTGCTGCGAGGTCGCGCCGATGACGCCTTCGGCCACCGACTTGACGCCGGGGCAACCGCCGTCAACCGATACGATCAGCACGTCCTTTTCCTTGCCAACGGCTTTCAGCGCCTGGTAGGCGCCGACGGCGGCCGGCTCATTGATGGTGTGGATCACGTTGATATCAGGATCCTTCTGCAGAAGGTTTTCCATCGCCTTGCGGCCACCTTCTTCGTTGCCGTTGGTGACGTCGTGGCCGACGATGCGGGCATCATCCTCGTCGCCGATCTTGTTAGGATCTTTCGGGTCGATGCCGAAGCCGATCATGAAGCCCTGGTCGCGCAGGACGTCAACGGTCGGCTGCGACGGTATCAGATCGAGGAAGCCGACCTTGGCGGTCTTGGCGCCCTCGCCCATCGTGGCGGCGGCCCATTGGCCGATCAGCTTGCCGGCGAGCAGGTTGTCTGTAGCGAACGTCGCGTCGGCGGCGGTGGCCGGATCAAGCGGCGTATCGAGCGCGATCACCAGAAGACCGGCCTCCTGCGCCTTCTTCACCTGGTCGACGATTGCCTTCGTGTCGGAAGCGGCGATCAGGATGCCCTTGGCGCCATCGGCGATGCAGGATTCGATCGCAGCCACCTGGCTGTCATGGTCGCCGTCGATCTTGCCGGCATAGGACTTCAGCGTGACGCCGAGTTCCTGGGCCTTGGCGGTAGCGCCTTCCTTCATCTTGACGAAGAAGGGGTTGGTATCGGTCTTTGTAATCAGGCAGGCGCCGATATCGGCGGCCTGTGCCGGAGCGGCAAAAACGACGCCGAGCGACAGCACGCCGAACGCGGCGGAGAGAACAGTCTTCTTCATGTAATCCTCCCAAGGATGAAAAACGTGCCGGTGGACCGGCCCAGGCCTCGCCGCCACAGCATTCTCCTCTGCTGCAGCAGGCGCTTCCGGATCAAAAACAAACATTAAATTTCGGGGGTGTCAATAAATAAATCAAATTGAATTATTATTTCGATGTGGCATTCTCTGGATAACAGCGATCCGAGGCCATCCGGGCCGTCGCGCAAATTGACAGGTCCGCCCAGAGCGGAAACAACAGACCCGCGCCAAGCGGGCACCAATGCCAACGGGAGGAGACGGTGGCATGTCATTGACAGACGGCCCCGACAGGGGACCGATACAACCTGAGGTCATCGACCCGAGCGGCGGGGCGAACCAGACGCGCGTGCGCGCCTACAACGAGAGGCTGGTGATGTCGCTGGTGCGGCGTCACGGCGAGCTGTCGAAGGCGGATATCGCCAGACGCTCCGGCCTTTCGGCGCAGACCGTTTCCGTCATCATGCGGGCGCTCGAAAGCGATGGCCTCTTGGTGCGCGGCGCGCCGGTGCGCGGCCGTGTCGGCCAGCCGTCGACGCCGATGCGGCTCAACCCGGATGCGGTGTTTTCCTTTGGGGTGAAGATCGGGCGTCGAAGTGCCGACCTGGTGCTGATGGATTTCGTCGGCAATATCCGCCTGCACCTGCACCAGATCCATGCCTATCCGCTGCCCGGCGAACTGGTCGACTTCATCGTCGGCGGCATCGAGAAACTCGAGGCGCAACTGAGCCCAGAGGAGCGCAAGCGCATCGCTGGGGTCGGTATCGCCACGCCCTTCGAACTGTGGAACTGGGCGGAAGAAGTCGGCGCCCCGCGGGAAGAAATGAACCGGTGGCGCGAGGTGGACCTGCAGGCGATCGTGGCCCAACGCACCCGCCACCCGGTGTTCCTGCAGAATGACGGCACCAGCGCCTGCGGCGCCGAACTCGCCTTCGGCGTCGGCGCCAGCTATCCCGACTTCGTCTATTTCTACATCGGCTCGTTCATCGGCGGCGGCATCGTCATCAATTCCGCGCTCTTTTCCGGCCGCACCGGCACCGCCGGCGCCGTCGGCCCGCTGCCGGTTTCCGGCAAGGACGGCAAGACCATCCAGCTCCTGAAGATCGCCTCGGTCTTCGTGCTCGAAAACCTGCTGCGCGAACGCGGCATCGATCCGAAGCCGCTGTGGTATTCGGCCGACGACTGGATCGATTTCGGTGAGCCACTCACGATCTGGATCGACGACAGTGCGGCAGCCCTTGCCCAGGCGGTCGTCTCCGCCGCCTCGATCATCGACTTCTCCGCCGTTGTCATCGACGGCGGCTTCCCGCCCTGGGTCCGCGCCCGGCTTTTGACGGCAACGCGCAAGGCGCTCTACGACCTCGACCTGCAGGGCGTGACGATCCCGGAACTGGTCGAAGGTTTGGTCGGCAGCCATGCCCGCGCCATCGGCGGCGCGAGCCTGCCGTTGTTCTCCCGCTACCTGCTCGACACCAACGTCCTCTTCAAGGAGCTCAGCTGATGCTGAAAGGCATAGACCCGATCCTCAGCCCCGAATTGCTGGCGACGCTTAGGGCAATGGGCCATGGCGACGAGATTGCGCTGGTCGACGGCAACTATCCCGGCCAGGAACATGCTCGCCGGCTGGTTCGGCTCGACGGCCACGGGCTGATCCCGGTGCTGGACGCCATTCTCAGCGTGATGCCGATCGACGATTTCGTGCCGGCGGCGATCTTCCGCGCTACAGTCAAGCAGGACCGGGACGCGCTAGATCCCGTCCACCGGGAGATCATCGATTGCTGCGGCAGGCATGAGCCGGCACGAACGGTCGTGCCCCTGCTCGGCCCGGAATTCTATCCGCGGGTGCAAGCGGCGCACACGGTGGTGCAGACCAGCGAACCGCGGCTTTACGGCAACGTCATCCTGCGCAAGGGCGTGATCTATCCCTGACGGATCGGGCGACAAAACGAAAAACCCGCCGGCGGAACCGGCGGGTTTTTTCGTTTCATGTCTGGAATGTCTTAGGCGCGACGTGCGTCGATCGACAGTGCGCCCGGGCCGAAGGCGGCAAGCACCAGGAAGCCGCCGGCAACCGAGATGTTCTTCATCATCATCAGGCCGTTGAAGACGCTCAGCAGGCCGTTGGCTTCCGGCGGGAACGTCGGAATGTTGATTGCGCCGCTGTGGAAGACGAAGGCGGTGACCAGGCAGAACAGAGCCAGCAGGTAGGCTGCAATCTTCGTCTGGAAGCCGACCAGAACGGCAAGACCGCCGATCAGCTCGAAAGCGCCGGCGAGATAGGCAAGCGCGGTTGCTGCCGGCCAGCCGGCATTAGCAATCATTCCGGCGGTGCCGGCGGGATCAGTCAGCTTGCCGAAGCCAGCGGTGATGAACATGATCGAAAGGAGAATGCGCCCGATGAGGACGACGACATTCTGAGACATGCGAGGCTCCTGTGAGAAACGAGTGTTGGCAGCAGAAGTATCAGCATTTTCAAATTCATCTAGCCGCACGCCCGGCGACAGATCGTTCACAACGTAGAGACAACCGGGATTTATCGTCAACCGACATTTGAGCCGCGGCCCAGTCTGTGCAGTGCTTTTCGTCCTAGCGAGCGCTGGTTCGGCCACAAGTGTTCTTTTCTGTTGCAAGGACGGGGCTGCTGGGTGAAATTCAGGCGCGGCAGGGGACGCCGCGCGGGGGCATCTCATGAACGAAATCAACAGGAGCCCGGCCTTCTGGCACTCATTCGCGATCTTCGAAGGGTTCGACAAGAAAACGATCGAGGATCTCGCCGATATCGCCACCTATCGAAAGTGGCCGGCCGGCACGGTGATCTTCCAGCGTGGCGACGAAGGCAACTATATGATCGTGGTCATATCGGGCCGCATCAAGCTTTCTCTGATCACACCGCAGGGCCGCGAACTGATGCTGCGCCAGCATGAAGCCGGCGCGATCTTCGGCGAGATGGCGGTGCTCGACGGCCAGACGCGGTCGGCAGACGCCACGGCGCAGACGGCGTCCGAAGGCTACGTGATCGGCAAGAAGGCGTTTCTCGATATGGTCACTACCCGGCCGGCGGCAGCTGAGTCCGTCATCCGCTTTCTCTGCGCCCAGCTGCGCGACACCACCGAGCGGCTGGAAACCATCGCGCTCTATGACCTCAACGCCCGCGTTGCGCGGTTCTTCCTGGCCACACTCCGGCAGATCCACGGCAACGAGCTTCCCGAAAGCGCCAATCTGCGGCTGACGATGAGCCAGACGGATATCGCCGGCGTTCTCGGCGCCAGTCGCCCCAAGGTCAACCGGGCCATTCTGTGGCTAGAGGAGAGCGGCGCCATCAAGCGGGGAGAAGGGATCATCGCCTGCAAGGTCGGCCGGCTGCTGAGCATCGCCGATCCTGAAGAGGATTAGGCGGCATGACCGTGCAACCTCGCCGGCAATTTCGCTTCACTCCGCTCGCCGGCGGGATCCTGACGAGCCTGATCGTCGCATTGGCACTCTATTTCTATGCGGAACCGGTATTCGAAACGCAGCGGGAGCTGTTCTTCGACCGCCTGATGCAATGGGTGCCGTCACCGCAATCGCCCGACATCGTCGTCGTCGATATCGACCGGGCGGCCTACCAATCCCGGCCTGATGGAGACTGGGACAGGGCGGCAACCGCCGAACTCCTATCCGGACTGACCGTGGCCGGCGCCAAGGTCATCGCCGTCGACTTCGTCTTCAGTTCCGATTGTGCGGCAGAGCTGCCAGGCAATACATCGCTTTCGCAAGCGCTTTCGAAGACCCCCGTCGTTCTCGGCTTTCTCATTGCCGATACGCTGCAGGAGCGCCCTCGCCCGGCTCCGCCACTGGCGTTGAGCCGCCCCTTCGCAGCACCGGAACTCTGGTTCCTCGACGGCGCGGAAACCTCCTGCCCTTCCTTCATGGATCACGCCAAGGCGGCGGCCGCATCATTTCTTGTCGGCGACGAGGATGCCCGTATCCGACGGGTGCAGGCTTTCGCTGTTCTCGGCGAAGAGGCCTATCCGACGCTTGCGATCGAGGCGACGCGGCTGATGATGGGTGCAGGAACGCCGATACTCGGCGGCGACCCAGCCTGGCTGCGGCTCGACAGGCAGGTGATCACACTCGACGATACCGGCAGCCTGCGCTTCGTCGCGAGCACCCCTGACTTGATCGCCGCCCGGACCATTTCGGCAGCCGACGTTCTCTCAGGGAAAGCAGGCAGCGACAGGTTTGCGGGCAAACTCGTCTTCATCGGCAGCAGCCTGCCCAATCTCGGCGGCCTCCGGCCGAGCGCCTCAATGCCGCTCGAGCCCTCGGTTCAGATCCATGCCGATATCGCCAATGCGATCGCCACCGGTTTCATTCCACGGCGTGACGCGCGGCTTCCCGTCATCGAGGCCCTGTTCTCGCTGGCAGCGGGCATTGCCGCCGCCTATGGCGCGGCAAGGCTCCGGCCGATGACATCGGCCGTGCTCGGCATCGTCGCGGTTGCCGTCGTCGTCGCGGCGACTGCCGCGATCTACCGCACCAGCGGCTGGCTCGTCGATGCAGTGAGCATTTCAGTCGCACTTGCTGCCGTGCTGGCAGTGACCAGCACGCTGCAGTTCGCCCATGTCAGGCGGGCGGAAGCGACGGCGCGGGAAAAATTCTCGCAATACCTGCCGCAATCCGTCGTCGCGCGCTACATCGACAATCCAGGTGCTGCCCGGGTTGCGGGCGAGGAACGGGCGGTGACGGCGCTGTTCACCGACATCGAGAGCTTTTCGACGCTTTCGCAAAAACTCGGGCCGCGCGACCTCATCGCCCTGCTCGATATCTATTTTACCGAGGTCAACGGGCTGGTAGCGCAATATGGCGGCATGGTCGACAAGGTGGTCGGCGACGCCGTGCACGCCTTCTTCAACGCGCCGGAGGATCTGGCCGATCATGTCGACAAGGCAATCGAATGCGCCAAGGCAATCCATGCGTTGACCGAAGAAATGCGCAGGCGACCGCAGTTTGCCGCACGGGATTTCGGGCGCACGCGCATCGGGGTCGAGACGGGTCAGGCGGTGCTTGGCGAAGTCGGCGCCGGCGGCAAGCTCGACTACACCGCCCATGGCGACGCCATCAACCTTGCAGCGCGACTGCAGGAGGCAAACAAATTTCTGGGCACGGCCATCTGCGTCGGCCCGGCTGCAGCAGCTGAAAGCAAGCAACGGCTTCGCTCGCTCGGCAGCCATGAAATCCGCGGCTTTGCCACGATGGAACTCTTCACAGTCGCCGACCCTGAACAGGTGTAGCGCCACTGCAGAATTCCATGGTCGGCATCGATTGAGGCAGAGAATTGCTCCTCGTGGTGCTGCCGACGCTACTGTTGGCCAACACTGGCATAGGCTTCCCGGATCCGCGCCTGTCCCCAGTTGACGGGGTCGCTCGGCGCGTCGCCTCGCTGTCGGAACTCGACGCCCTGCCCCGCAGCGACAATCTGCGTTACGCCGCCCGCGGCGACCGCAACGCTGCCATGCTCGACGAAGACGGCGAAGGCGACACGGCTCGGGCCGCAAAAGAACTTGGTGCCGCGCACGCCGATCATGCCGAAAGCGGTCCTGACGGCAACATCGACCTTGGGCAGCCCCTCGGGGCGGTCGAATACCATTCGGCCGATGCCGAGTTCGAGCGTACCGCCCTGGCCGGCAATGAAGCTGTCGACCAGCAGATCGGTCTCAGCACCCAAGAGGACGCGGGTGTCGGCACCAAGCGCCAGGGTTGCGAAACTTTCGGCCTCGGTGCGCACATGATCGTTGTCGAAGATCTGCGCACCGACAGCCAGAGCCTCTTCCTGCTCAGTCTGTCGACGACGAACGTCGCCGCGGATTTCCGTTGCCTTGCCGATCACCGGGCTCGCCATGGTCGTTGCCACGCCGCCGCCCATGGCCGCCAACAACAGGCCACCAACGACGACGCGCCTGCTCACCAGCATCTGCCGCACCAGCTCCCGGTCCATCATGGTCCTTCTCCCTGTTCGACGCGTTCGAGCCCTCGAGCGTCCGGCTTTCCCAAAGGATATCCCCGATATCAGCGGAAACAAGCCGAACGCGCAATGGTGCGTTCCTTGCCACCTCTCCACTTCGCCAGAGCCCCAGCAATCCGGCTGTTACCGCCGGAACAGGCAGTGCGAACCCACCGGGCTAAGTTCGCGTCAAGAGACGGGGAGAGCATCATGGAAAATCAGCGCAAAACAGGCATTCGCATCTTCAACGCATTGCTTCTCGCCATCGTCAGCT
Source organism: Ensifer sp. Root31 (assembly GCF_001424825.1). Taxonomy (NCBI): domain Bacteria; kingdom Pseudomonadati; phylum Pseudomonadota; class Alphaproteobacteria; order Hyphomicrobiales; family Rhizobiaceae; genus Ensifer; species Ensifer sp. Root31. The sequence goes on from NZ_LMCO01000001.1 coordinate 181,366, forward strand.
TCCTGGCGCTTGCGGCAATCGCGCTTCCTCCCGCCCGTGCGGCAGAACTTTCGGCCGTCGACATCTGCGACCGCGAGGCGGGCAGCATCTTCGACCTGCAGCGCAACCAGGCCTTCCCGGCAGTTGCGACCGAGGACATGAAGATCGGTATCGCCCTTTCGGCCTGCCGCGAGGCCTATAACCAGCATGCCGGCGCCCGCATCGAGTTCCAGTTGGCCCGCGTGCTCGACAAGGCCGGCCAGAAGATCCAGTCGCTGCGCATCCTCAGCGAAGCGGCCGAACACGGCCATGCGCTGGCGATGACCAACTATGCGGTGCTTGTCGGCGAACAGGGCGACATCAAGACCGAATTCGCGCTCAACCAGAAAGCCGCCGCAGCCGGCAATATCCTCGCTGCCTATAATCTCGGCGTCGCCTACCGCGACGGCATGGGCACCGCCGCCAACGGCAAGCTCGCCATCGAATGGTTCGAGCGGGCGACGCTCGCCGGCGATGACATCGCCGCATTCAACCTCGCGGTCATCCTGGAGGAAGGCAAGCTGGTGCCGGAAGACAACGCCAGGGCCGCGCGCTTCTATCGCCTCGCCGTCGAGCGCGGCAATGTCGACGCGATGGTCAATCTCGGCCTGATGCTGGAGACCGGCGAAGGCGTAACCAAGGATTCATCGGCCGCGCGCGCCATCTTCCGCAAAGCCGCGGCCGAGGGCGACGCCTTTGCTGAGCGCAAGTTCGCCGAACTCAGCGGCGGCAGCAATTTCGAGACGGCCATGCTCGACAAGACCAGCCGCATCAAGTGACGCATTGCGAGCCGACCTCAACCGGTCGGTCCGCGTTATGTCCCGACAGGTTCCCCCCAAAGATGCAGCTTGACGTGCAGCCGGGCGCACTACAGCGTGGCGGGAAGACACCCCTCGCCTGGAAATGTAATGACGAAACTGATTATCTTTACCGACCTGCACATGGTGCCCGAGGGCACGACGATCATCGGCCTCGATCCCTACCAGCGCCTGGCCAACGGTATCGCACATGTGAACCGCTACCACGCGGATGCCGACCGGGTGATCTTCACCGGCGACCTCGCGCATCATGCCGACCGCGCCTCCTACGAGCGGCTGAAAACGCTGACCGATCAATTGCTGCCTCCGGCCGCCATCATGATCGGCAACCACGACCGGCGCGACGTGTTTCTCGACGTCTTTGCAGACGCCGTAACGGACGACGATGGCTTCGTGCAGCAAGTGGTCGACTTTGGCGATTGCCGGGCGATCCTGCTCGACACGCTGTTTGCGCCGCCCTACGACTACCCCAACAGCCATGCCGGGCTCCTGTGCCAGAAACGCCTTACCTGGCTCGATCGCCAATTGGCAGAAGCCGGCGACAGGCCGGTGCTCATCTTCATGCATCATCCCCCGCACGCCACCGGCTTCACCGGCATGGACATGATCCGCCTCGTCAACGAAGTGGAATTTTATGCGCTCGTGAAGAACCACGGCAATGTGCGCCACATCTTCGCCGGCCATGTGCACCGCACGATCAGCGGTTCCAGCCGCGGCATACCCTTCTCTGTCTTCAAGAGCCCGGTGCACCAGCAGCCGATGCCGTTCGATGCGCCGGATGCCTCGCTCTCAGTCGATGAACCAGCAGCCTACGGCATTGCCGTGGTGACGAAGGATGGCGTTCTCGTTCATACCGAGGATTACGAAATCGCCCGCCGGGACGCTGCCTTCGCCTGATACCAACCTGCACGGATATTGACCCATTGCGCCGGCGCGATTTTGGTTTCCTGTAAGGAGAAAACCGGAGCCGGACCACGCGGTCCGGTGAGGATTGTCGACGCTATCAGGAGGCCAAAAGCGCCCGGCCCTTCGGATGGGCCGCCTGTCGGCCACCGGCAGCCTCGCAATCCTCGACCGATGTCCAGGCATCGCTCTAAGGTCCGCTCCTTCCCGGACGACCGCAGACGGTCCCACGCAGTGGGCCAATATCCGTGCAGGTTGGTATGAGGGGCATTCCGGCCGCCGGGCCTTCATGCTAGGTTGGCCCATGACCCAAACCACCGCCACCGATGAAATCCTCGACTGTCAGAGCTGCGGCGCCTGCTGCGCCTACTCCTCCGACTGGCCGCGATTCTCGATGGAGACGGACGAGGAACTCGACCTGATACCGGAAGAGTACGTCGCCGCCGACCTCGGCGGCATGCGCTGCGAAGACAACCGTTGCACGGCACTCGGCGGCAAGCTCGGGGTGCATGTCGCCTGCAAGATCTACGCTGTGAGGCCGATCGTCTGTCGCACCTGCATGCCCGGTGACGACGAGTGTCTGATGGCGCGCGAACGGCACTTCGGGCAGGCCGCGTAGAACTTCGGATCATCCGGCACTCAAGCCTACATTCCGTATCCCCATCGGTTTGCCGGCACTGCGATAGTGAAACATTCCGAGAATGACGAAATTTGCCGGATGGATGTTCGGCGGGACGACGCGTATTTTCTGCCCACGAAATCCAAGGCGCATTGCGCCTTGTCACCGCCTTCCGGAGGACCGCGTTCGATGAGCCAGACCCAGCTTCAAAAATCCAGCCCAAAGGCCGATGCGGCCCCGGCCCCCTTTGCCGACTTCGCACCGCCGATCCGCGCGCAAGGCACGCTGCGCCAGGCGATCACCGCCGCGTACCGCCGGCCGGAAACCGAAGCGCTGCCGCCGCTCGTCGAAGCAGCAACGCTTCCGGCCGAGACACAGAAGGCAGCCGCCAGAACCGCCCGCAAGCTGATCGAGGCCCTGCGCGCAAAACATAAAGGTTCCGGCGTCGAAGGACTGGTGCACGAATACTCGCTGTCGAGCCAGGAAGGTGTGGCGCTGATGTGCCTGGCCGAGGCGCTGCTGCGCATTCCCGACACGGCAACGCGCGACGCGCTGATCCGCGACAAGATTTCCGACGGTGACTGGAAGTCGCATCTGGGCGGTGGCCGCTCGCTGTTCGTCAACGCCGCGACCTGGGGTCTGGTCGTGACCGGCAAGCTGACGTCGACGGTCAACGACCGCAGCCTTTCGGCCGCGCTGACGCGCCTGATCGCCCGCTGCGGCGAACCGGTGATCCGCCGCGGCGTCGACATGGCGATGCGGATGATGGGCGAACAATTCGTCACCGGCGAAACCATCGACGAGGCGCTGCGCCGCTCGCGCGCGCTCGAGCAGAAGGGTTTCCGCTACTCCTACGACATGCTGGGCGAAGCCGCGACCACGGCTGAAGACGCCGAGCGCTATTACAAGGACTACGAAACGGCGATCCATGCCATCGGCAAGGCATCGGCCGGACGCGGCATCTACGAAGGCCCCGGCATCTCCATCAAGCTTTCGGCGCTGCATCCGCGCTACGTGCGCGCGCAGTCGGCCCGCGTCATGGAAGAGCTTCTGCCGAAGGTGAAGGCACTCGCGGTCATTGCCAAGAAGTACGACATCGGCCTCAACATCGACGCCGAGGAAGCCGACCGGCTGGAGCTTTCGCTCGACCTGCTCGAAGAACTGTGCCTCGACAAGGATCTCGCCGGCTGGGACGGCATGGGCTTCGTGGTCCAGGCCTATGGCAAGCGTTGCCCCTTCGTGCTCGACTTCATCATCGACCTCGCCCGCCGCGCGAGCCGCCGCATCATGGTCCGGCTGGTCAAGGGCGCCTATTGGGACGCCGAGATCAAGCGCGCGCAGCTCGACGGCCTGGAAGACTTCCCCGTCTACACCCGCAAGATCTACACCGACGTTTCCTACATCGCCTGCGCCCGCAAGCTGCTGGCAGCAACCGACGTGATCTTCCCGCAGTTTGCCACCCACAACGCTCAGTCGCTCGCCACCATCTACGAACTGGCCGGCAAGGACTTCCAGGTCGGCAAGTACGAGTTCCAGTGCCTGCACGGCATGGGCGAACCGCTCTACGACGAAGTCGTCGGCAAGGGCAATCTCGACCGGCCGTGCCGCATCTATGCGCCCGTGGGCACGCACGAGACGCTGCTGGCCTACCTGGTGCGCCGCCTGCTTGAAAACGGCGCCAACTCTTCCTTCGTCAACCGCATCGCCGACCCGAAGGTCTCAATCGACGAACTGGTTGCCGATCCGGTCGACATCGTGCGCGCCATGCCTGTCGTCGGCGCGACGCACGCGCAGATCGCCCTGCCGGTCGGTTTGTTCGGCGATGCACGCCCGAACTCCGGTGGTCTCGACCTTTCCAACGAAACCTCGCTCGCATCGCTAACCGAAGCGCTCAAGGCCAGTGCTGCCATCGACTGGCGCGCGGTGCCGCAACTGGCAACCGGTCCTGCATCGGGCGAGACCCGCCCGGTCGTCAACCCCGGCGACCACCGCGATATCGTCGGCGCCGTCACCGAGACATCGGAAGCGGACGCCCGCCAGGCCGCAAGCCTTGCCGCGAAGGCCGCCTCGAGCTGGTCGGCGGTTTCACCGGCAGAGCGTGCAGCCTGCCTCGTGCGTGCAGCCGACATCATGCAAGCCCGCATGCCGACTTTGCTCGGCCTGATCGTGCGCGAAGCCGGCAAGTCGCTGCCGAACGCCATCGCCGAAGTGCGCGAAGCGATCGACTTCCTGCGCTACTATGCCGAACAGACCCGCCGCACACTCGGTCCTGCTCATAAGGCGCTCGGACCAATCGTCTGCATCAGCCCGTGGAACTTCCCGCTGGCGATCTTTGCCGGCCAGATTGCCGCAGCACTCGTCGCAGGTAACCCGGTGCTGGCAAAGCCGGCGGAAGAAACGCCACTGATCGCCGCCGAGGGCGTGCGCATCCTGCACGAAGCCGGCATTCCGGCCGACGCGCTGCAGCTCCTGCCCGGTGACGGTCGCATCGGTGCGGCACTGGTTGCCGCGCTTGAAATCGCCGGCGTGATGTTCACCGGCTCGACCGAAGTCGCACGCCTCATCCAGGCGCAGCTGGCCGACCGGCTGTCGCCGTCGGGCCGGCCGATCCCGCTGATCGCCGAAACCGGCGGCCAGAACGCCATGATCGTCGACAGTTCGGCGCTCGCCGAACAGGTCGTCGGCGACGTGATCGCCTCGGCCTTCGACAGCGCCGGCCAGCGCTGCTCGGCGCTGCGCGTCTTGTGCCTGCAGGAAGATGTCGCCGACCGCATCCTCGCGATGCTGAAGGGCGCGCTGCACGAACTGAAGATCGGCCGCACGGACAAGCTTTCCGTCGACGTCGGCCCTGTCATCACCGCGGAAGCGCAGGGGATCATCGAGAAGCACATCGAAACCATGCGCGGCATGGGTCGCAAGGTCGAGCAGATCGGCCTCGCGTCCGGTACCGAACTCGGTACCTTCGTGCCGCCGACGATCGTCGAGCTCGAAAAGCTCTCCGACCTCAAGCGCGAGGTCTTCGGTCCCGTTCTCCACGTCATCCGCTACCGCCGTGACGATCTCGACCGGTTGATCGACGATATCAACGCGACGGGCTACGGCCTGACCTTCGGCCTGCACACCCGCCTCGACGAGACGATTGCCCACGTCACGTCTCGCGTGAAGGCCGGCAACCTCTACGTCAACCGCAACGTCATCGGCGCTGTCGTCGGCGTACAGCCCTTCGGCGGTCGTGGCCTCTCGGGCACCGGCCCGAAAGCAGGCGGTCCGCTCTATCTCGGCCGCCTCGTCGCCACCGCCCCGGTGCCGCCGCAGCACAGCTCCGTCCACACCGATCCGGCGCTGCTCGACTTCGCCAAATGGCTCGACGGCAAGGGTGTCAAGGCGGAAGCCGAAGCCGCCCGCACAGCCGGCAGCAACTCGGCCCTCGGCCTCATCTCCGAGCTTCCAGGCCCGGTTGGCGAGCGTAACCTCTATGCGCTGCATCCTCGCGGCCGCGTGCTCCTGGTGCCAGCCACCGAGACCGGCCTCTATCGCCAGCTCGGCGCGGCACTGGCGACCGGCAACACCGTCGTCATCGACGCGGCGTCGGGCCTGCAGTCCTCGCTGAAGACCTTGCCGGCAAGTGTTTCCACCCGCCTGTCCTGGTCGAAGGATTGGTCGGCGGACGGCCCCTTCGCCGGTGCACTGGTCGAAGGCGACGGCGAGCGTGTGCGTGAGGTGAACAAGGTGATCGCCGGCCTGCCGGGTCCGCTGGTTCTGGTCCAGGCCGCCTCGACTGACGAGATCGGCCGCAACCCCGACGCCTATTGCCTCAACTGGCTCTTGGAAGAGGTGTCTACCTCGATCAACACCGCCGCTGCCGGCGGCAATGCCAGCCTGATGGCGATCGGCTGAGCCGGCCTGCATCAACAAGTACGGCCCTCTCCCCCACGGGGGAGAGGGATAAATCAGTTCTCATTGCTCCGGTCCGCCGCTTCGGACTTTGACGACCGCGCTACCTGCGTGCGCCGGATGGCGCATTTGGCAGCAATCCGCTATCAGCGTTGAACAAACGGAAGCAGCGGATGTTCACCCTCAAGCACACAGAAACCTCGACGCAGGAAATCAAGAAGAGCCGGTTTCTGGCAATCTGCGCGCCCGTGCCCGACGAGCAGGCGGCAAAGGCTTTCCTTGCTGAGCATTCCGATCCCACCGCCAACCACAATTGCTGGGCGTGGCGCATCGGCCAGGCCTATCGCTTCAACGACGACGGCGAGCCGAGCGGGACCGCGGGCAAGCCGATCCTCGCTGCGATCGATGGCCAGTCGCTCGACCGCGTCGTCGTGGTGGTCACCCGCTGGTTCGGCGGCATCCTGCTTGGCAGCGGCGGCCTGATCCGCGCCTATGGCGGCACCGCCGCGCTCTGCCTGCGGGCGGCCGAGAAGATCGAAATGATCGAGACGATACGCACCACCATCGCCTGCGACTTTGCCGATCTGGCGCTGATCAAGGCCCGCCTTCTTGCCCGTGACGTCACGATCTCAGGCGAAACCTTCACCGACAAGGGGCCGGTAATGACGGTCGACATGCGCAAGGACGAAGCAGACGGCATTCTTGCCATGGTCACCGATCTCAGCCGCGGCCGCGCGGTCATTTCGACCGACGATTGATCGCCTTCCCCTTGCCGATCGAACCATCATAAAAGCGACCCGCAAACCGAATAATATTCAATCCGAAAACGATTTCGACGCCAGGGAGATGATCTGCATGAAAACGAGAGTTCTGGGCAAGACAGGTGCGACGATTTCGGAGATCGGCTTCGGCGCCTGGCAGATCGGCGGCTCCTGGGGCGACGTCAGCGAAACGGACGGCAAGCGCGCGTTGAATGCCGCACTCGACAGCGGCGTCACCCTCGTCGACACGGCCGACGTCTATGGTGACGGACGGTCTGAAAAGATCATTGCCGCCGTCCTGAAGGAGCGCGGCGGCGAAAAGCCGTTCGTCGCCACCAAGGCCGGACGCAGGCTGAACCCGCATGTCACCGAAGGCTACACCGGCGCCAATATCGAAGCCTTCATCGATCGCAGTCTTAGCAATCTCGGTATCGAAACGCTGGATCTCGTCCAGCTCCACTGCCCGCCGACCGACGTCTATTACCGTCCGGAGTTTTTCGGTGCGCTCGACCAGCTCATCACCAAGGGCAAGATCCGCAATTACGGCGTCTCGGTCGAGAAGGTCGAGGAAGCTCTGAAGGCGATCGAGTATCCGGGTGTTGCCACCGTCCAGATCATCTACAACATCTTCCGCCAGCGGCCGCAGGATCTGTTCTTCGCGGAAGCCAGGAAGAAGAATGTCGGCGTGATCGTGCGCGTGCCGCTCGCCTCCGGGCTGCTGTCGGGCAAGATTACCCGCGACACGGCGTTTGCCGCCGACGACCATCGCAACTTCAACCGCTTCGGTGAAGCCTTCGATGTCGGCGAGACTTTTGCAGGCGTGCCCTTCGAGACGGCACTGGAAGCCGTCGAGCAGCTTCGCCCGCTGGTGCCCGCAGGCGTGCCGATGGCGCAGTTCGCCCTGCGCTGGATACTGGAGCAGGATGCCGTGTCCGTCGTCATCCCTGGCGCCCGCAATGAGACGCAGGCGCAATCCAATGCGGCTGCCAGCGCGCTGCCTGCCATCGACGAAAAAGCCAAGGCCGCCATCGCCGCGCTTTACGAGCGGCTGGTCAAGGTTCATGTTCATCATCGCTGGTAGGATGTATCGTAGCTGCCAATGGGGCCGCCGCCAATGGGCGCGACCGGCGGCAGCGGACACCACCCGACTGCATGTTTCCTTAAGTCCTATTCGATTTAAGGATAAAAACATGCAGCCATTCAAAGTGCTACAGCGACCTTTGCACGTCTAATAAGACGCGCGGCGCTGTAGCGGGCACACAGGCGCGCCAGGGCGGGAGAAGCGATCATGGCAGACCCTTTCGTGCTGCAGCGCTTTGTCGACGCTCAGGGCCGCGTCCATGCCGCAGCGCTCGACGAATTGCGGCGTGGCCGCAAAGAGACCCACTGGATGTGGTTCGTCTTTCCCCAGCTTGCGGGCCTCGGGCATTCGCCGATGGCCCAGCGCTTCGCCATCTCCGGGCTCGCGGAGGCCAGGGCCTATCTCGCCCATCCAATCCTCGGGCCCAGGCTTGTCGAATGCACCGAGACCGTCAACGGGCTGATCGGGTGTTCGGCACACGAAATCTTCGCAAGCCCTGATGACATGAAATTCCGCTCGTCGATGACGCTGTTTTCGAAGGCCGCAAACACAGGCAGCGTCTTCGGGCAGGCCCTCAGTTTCTATTTTGCCGGGGAAGAGGATCGACGAACGCTCGACCTGCTCGGCCCGCCTTCGCCATGACGGCGCACAAGCGCCAGGGGCATTCAGCCCGCGGATCGCGTTAGACGCCGTGCGCGGCGCTCGCGAGGAAGAACAGGATCACGAAAGCGCAGACGGAAAGCCCGGCTACGATCACCAGCAGCTCTTTCATCATATAACGATACATCGGGCACCTCCTTCCATCAGCCGTACGGCTCCCTTTTATATGGGAATCGGACCGGCCATTTTTCAGTCGCAGGCTTCAAAAGATCGTGAGGATGCCCCCTTTTTCCGGCCGCCGCAGACGCCTCCGGATCGCTCTCTTCCGCCCCCATCAGGCGCAACGCAAGCGCGCAGCCTGTAAGTTACATTATACTAATATATAGATTTATTACAACTGTTCTTACGGCTCCGCCGAGGCGCATCACGATCGGATGGAACGGAGAACCAGCGCGGTTTTTTTTGATCGCGGCGCTAGTGAAGCGCCGACGAAAACGCCTCGCAAACGTAGCCGGATGCTCAATCAACCGAAGCGCGCGCACGCTTGCGACCATAGGCTCGTCGTTGACTTCGCAGGCGATGAGAGGAAAATGTCTTCTTATGCGTCACAACGTAACACAAGGGGCGCCCAACGATGACTATCGCAAGGAAACTTCAGGACTATATCGACGGCGAGGGTGTCGCCTACGACACCGTCGCGCACCATCGTACGGCAACGACCAGCCAGTCGGCGCGCGCCGCGCATGTTCCGGGCAGCAGACTGGCCAAGTCCGTGGTCGTACACCACGAAATGGGGTACGTCCTCGCCGTTGTTCCGAGTACGCACCGGATCGAGCTCTCCACATTGCAGAGTGTTATGAACAGACGCCTTGGCCTCGCCTCGGAGGAGGAGGTCTGTTCGCTTTTCGCCGATTGCGACATTGGCGCGGTGCCGCCGATCGGATCGGCCTACGATGTACCGGTGATCCTCGACGAAAGCCTCGAAGACGCCAGCGACGTCTATTTCGAAGGCGGCGACCACAAGACACTGGTGCACGTCACCGGACCTAACTTTCGCAGCCTGATGAAGGATGCGCAGGTCGCCCGCTTCAGCCACCTGCCGTAGACGCCGCAATCCTGCATCGTACACCTCGCAGAGGACGACGTGGAGTTGGTGCCTGCGGGGGCAAGTCAAAGTGCTACAGCGTCCTTTGCGCGTCCAATAAGACGCGCGACGCTGTAGGGAATGCTGGAGAAGCGCCTTCAGTTAAGGCTTTGAAATTGTTGGCGCACCCGAAGAGATTCGAACTCCTGACCCCCAGATTCGTAGTCTGGTGCTCTATCCAGCTGAGCTACGGGTGCTTGCCTGAAGCGGTCGAACCGCTTGCGTGAGCGGTTCTCTAAAGGGTCCTTTCGGGGATTGCAAGCGCCGCTCGGCAAAAAATTTCATTTTTACGACGACGCGGTTTCAAGCTGTGGATTTTCACGGCGAAATCAGCGCGCAATCTCACCCGCGAACCCCTTCAATGCCGGGCTTTGGAGCGAAATGCATCGAGCGGCACCGGGCGGTCCGGTAATTCGATGCGAAAAAGCGTTCCGGGCGTCGGCTTTTCCACAAGGGCAATCGTTCCCCCATGGGCGAGCACCAATTCGCGTGCAATCGCCAGGCCAAGACCGGTGCCGCCCGAGCGCGCCGAGCCGCGGAAGGCTGCAAAAAGATTTTCGCGGGCCTTTGCCGGCATGCCTGGGCCGGTATCGTCGACGGAAATGGTGACGACACTGCCCATGCGCATCGCCGAAACGCTGACGACGCGTGGCCGCCCGTCCTCGGCCTCGTGATTCGTCAGCGCCTGGACGGCGTTGCGGCAGATATTGTGCACCACCCGGAACAGTTGCTCGCTGTCGGCGTCGACCTCAAGGTCGTCCTGCACCTGGATCTGGAATTCGATGCCGGATTGCGGATCGATCGAAAGCAGCTCGGCGACATCGGAGACCAGCGGCTTGAGGGCGACGAACCGGCGGTGCGGTTCGGCCTCGGTGGTACGGCCATAGGAAAGAACCTCGCGGGTATAGCCGACGGCCCGGTCGATCGCCCGCAGCAGCGTCGGTGCGAAGCGCTTGACGACGGGATCATCGACATCGGCGAGACGGTCGGAGATCAGCTGCGCCGACGACAGGATATTGCGCATGTCGTGGTTGATCTTCGACACCGCCAGGCCAAGCTCGGCAAGGCTCTTCTGCTGCTTCAGCGTCTTCTGCAGCTCGCGCTGCATGCTCGCCAGATGCTGGCCGGCGACCGCGAGTTCGTCGCGCCCCTCCGGCGGAACGAGCACGCGCGCCGGATTGGACGGATCGTTGGAGAATTCCTGCATGCTCGCCGTCATTCGCCGGATCGGCACGATCAGCATCCGGTTGATCGCAAGGAAGATCAACGTCGCGGTAATCAGCGAGATGATGATCGACAGGAAGAACACGTTGCGGGAATAGACGAGCATCGCCTTGTGCAGGCTGGCATCAGCCATGACCAGCTCGATCACCGCGTCGCTTTCACCGAGCGGCCCGTAGACGCGCACCACCCGGTTGCCACCGAACAGCAGCGTATCGAAGGCATCGCGGATCGCCGCCAAGGCGGTGAAATTGGCGGTGTCGTATTCGCCGTCGATCTCTGATGGCATGTCGGCGGCAGCGATCATCCGCGAGGCATCCTTGCGGCGAATGACGATCGCCTTGGTGCCCGTTGCCATCAGCGTGTCGTCCTGCACGTTTCGGGGCAGCTCGACATTCTGCAGGCCGTCGACGACGACGGCGGCGGCAGCGACGGTGTTCAGCCGATCCTGCAGCCAGCGGATGCGCATGTTTGCGACCGACGGCACGAAGATCAGCACCTCGGCCAGCATGACGAAAACGATCGTCAGCAACAGCAGCTTGCCCGAGAGCCCGCGGAGGAAGCCCGCTGCGGTTCGCGGCGCTTCACTCACCGTCGTCGGCTGCGCCTCTTCGCTCATCGTCCCGAAAAATCCCTGTCCGTCAGCCGAAATACCGCAAGGCCCTGATGGCGGACCGCACGACCGCCTTCCTCGCCAAGGGCGCATAATAGGAGATGACCGCCTGTTTTCCAATCTCGGAAAGGGTCGGATAGGGTGCGACATAGCCGCGGACCTGTTTCAGCGTCATGCCGTTGGCGACCGCAAGCGACCACATGTTGATCAGCTCCCCTGCACCTGGGGCGGCAATGCCGACACCGAGGATGCGTCCGCGGCGGCCGGCGACGATCTTGATCACGCCAGCCTCGACCCCGTCCGTGCGGGCACGGTCGCCTGCGGCAAGATCGGTCCTGATGACGTCGACGGCGCCGAATTTTTCCCGCGCCTCCGTCTCGCTCAATCCAACCTCGGCGATTTCCGGATCGGAGTAGGTGACCTTCGGCACAATCGTCCGATCTTCCCGCGCCGGCAATCGAAACAGCATCTGCTGCAGCACCAGCCGTGCATGATAGCTCGCCACATGGGTGAACTGCAGCCCGCCTGCGACATCGCCGATCGCATAGACGCGGCGATTGCTGGTGCGAAGGTTGGGCCCGACCTCTATGCCTTTCGCATTGTGGTCGATGCCGGCGGCGGCAAGGCCGAGCGATGCGTGGTTCGGCCGACGACCGGCGGCAATCAGGAGATCGCTGCCTTCGACCTGGAAAACGCCGCCTCCATTCTCGCATCGCAGAACGACCCGCCCGCCATCCTGCTCGGCGCCAAGGATCGTCGTTGCCTCGTGCAGGACCACGCCCCCGTGCCGAAGTGCGGCAATCGCGATCGATGAAAGCTCGGGATCGGCATCCGAAAGCGCGCGCCGGCTCTCGATGACGGTGACGCCGGCGCCAAGCCGGCGATAGGCCTGCGCCATCTCGATGCCAACAGGACCCGCACCGACAATGATCAAATGGGCCGGAAGCCGGGTCAGATCGAACAGCGTCTCGTTGGTCAGGAACGACACTTTGTCGAGGCCCGGAATATCAGGGATCGCCGGCGACGAGCCGGTGGCGACGACGAAACGGCGGGCGCGGACGAGATGGTCTCCGGCGGCAACGGTATTTTCATCGACGAACCGGGCCGAGGATTGCAGCACCTCGACGCCGAGGCCGGTAAAGCGCTCGACGCTATCGTGCGGAGCGATACCGGCAATGACCTCGTGGATGCGGGCATGAAGGCGTTGATAGTCGACGACGGGTTGGCCAGCGGCCAGACCGAAGCGACCCGCCATACGGATCGCCTGCGCGTGCCTGGCGACGGCAATCAGCGTCTTCGACGGCACGCATCCGTGGTTGAGGCAATCCCCACCCATGGTGCCGCGTTCGATCAGGACCACGGGAACACCGAAGGCGGCGGCACCCGCCGCCACGGAAAGCCCGGCGGCACCGCCACCGATCACGCAGATATCCGGATTGATGACTTTTGCCACGCCTGCCCCGTACCCGTCAAACAGCCTTGCGGCGCGACCATACCCGCTTGAAAGCGAGTGGCAATGCCGCAAACAACGCTAATACCACAAGCGCCAAGGTCAATTTCGGCGTTGCGAAATCCGACACCGACAGCTCGCGGCCAACGGCAGCCGAACTGGCGATCACCTCGTCGAGCCCACCGCCGAGCCAGGCATAGGCGAAGGTGGCGGGAACGATACCGATCAGAGTTGCCATCGCAAACGTTCTCAATCTCACCTCGAAGAAGGCGGGCGCGATGTTGACGACGAAGAACGGGAAGATCGGCGTGAGCCGCAGGACGAGAAGATAGAGAAACGCATTGCGGCAGAAACCATCGGCAAAACGCGCGAGGAATGGCCCGGCACGCCGCCGCAGGAGATCGCCGAACATGCTGCGGGCCGCCAGAAACAACAGGCACGAGCCGAGCGTCGCGGCTGCAACGACGAGAAGGCCGCCACCGGCGCAGCCGAAGAGAAAGCCGGCAAAGATCGTCAGAACCGAAGCAGCCGGGATCGAGAAGACCACCACTGCTACGTAGACCAGGAAAAACAGACCGGCGGCCTGAAGCGGATAGGCTTCGACATAGAGGCGCAACGCCTCACGGTGATGGACGAGTGCGCTCAGAGACAGATAACGCTGAAGTCCGAAGGCATAGGAGGCAAACCCGCCGGCGACAAGAAGGGCCAACAGCACCAGACGCCACGCGACCTTGCCGCGGTCTTCGGGCGAGCCCTCGTCCGGTGCCTCCGACGGCGTTGGACGGGCATCCCCGGCTCTGTTGATGGCGCTTCGGTTCATGTGATTTCGTTTCTTGGAAAAGTCTTTCCTTGCAGTATCGGCAATCCATACCGGAGACCAATAACGAATGGTCGCGTTGCAAAACGACAGCGTGAACGGGCCGACAAGACAACTCACGTTGCCGTTACACGAGAGCGTGGCGGCAACGACGGGGCGATGATTGCAGATTATCCACGGAAAACGCCCGCGGAGACGTCAGTCGTCCGCGGGCGTCGATTGGTGCGATCCGTCAAACTGGTCGGATCAGAACTCTTCCCAGTTGTCCCTGGCGACGGCCGCCGAAGATCCGCCGCTGAAGGCGCGGGCGACGTTGCCCATCATCCGGCGGGCGGGCGAATCCACCGGACGGCTGGTTTCCCGCGCCGGTGCGATCGTGCGTGCCGCCGAAGTGCCGTCGAGCTTGAAGTAGGCGATCAGGCTCGCAAGGTTGTTGGCTTCCGCCGACAGCTTGTGGGTCGCGGCATTCGCCTCTTCCACCATGGCGGCGTTCTGCTGGGTGACCTGGTCCATCTGGTTGACGGCGGTGCTGACTTCGCCGAGGCCGGTCGACTGTTCGCGTGCGGCCGTTGCGATCGAGTGGATATGATCGTTGATCTTGAGCACGCGCTCCTCGATCTCGCCAAGCGCCGCGCCGGTTTCCTGCACGAGCCGGACGCCGGTTGCGACTTCCGAGCCCGACTTCGAGATCAGGGCCTTGATGTCCTTGGCAGCACTGGCCGCACGCTGAGCAAGCTCGCGAACTTCCTGAGCGACAACGGCAAAGCCTTTACCGGCATCACCAGCACGGGCAGCCTCGACGCCGGCATTCAGCGCCAGCAGGTTGGTCTGGAAGGCGATCTCGTCGATGACATTGGTGATCTGGCCGATCTCGCTCGATGCCTGCTCGATCCGGCCCATGGCCTCGACCGCGTTGCGCACGACTGCGGCCGATTCGGCAGCGCTTTCCTTGGCTTCGTTGACCATTACGGTCGCTTCCTGCGCCCGCTCGGTCGAACTCCTGACGGCGACGGTGATCTCGTCGAGTGCCGCAGACGTCTCTTCGAGTGCTGCGGCCTGCTGCTCGGTGCGCTTCGACAGATCGTCGGCGGCGGAGCGAAGCTCGGACGAATTGCCGTTGATCGAGTCCGTGGTGACACGCACTTCGCGCAGCGTCTTCTGCAGCGTCGACAGCGTCTCGTTGACGTTCTTCTGCAATTCGGCGAAGGCGCCATGGAACTGGCCGTTCATGCTCTGGGTCAGGTCGCCGGCGGCAAGGCTGGCGACGACGCGGCGCGTTTCGGCAATGCCGGCATCGACGCTGCCGACGAGTTCGTTGACGCTCGACGCAAAACGATTGAGATCGTCGTTCTCGTAGTCCTTGCCGATGCGCTTGGTGAAATCGCCGGCGGCCGCAGCCGAGACGACGACGCCGATGCTCATCTGCAGATCGGCGCTCTTTTCGCGCAGCGCCGCTTCCTGGGCGTTGAGATCGCGAACGGCAAGGCCATTCTGCTTGAAGATCTGCACGGCCGCAGCCATCTCGCCGATTTCGTCCTTGCGGTCGGCAAAGGGTACGTTGGCGGAAAGATCGCCGCCGGCGAGCAGCTTCATCTTGCCGGTGAGATCGAGGATCGGACGGCTCAGATGATTGGTGCCGATATAGAAGGCGGTGCCGATACCGACGGCGAGCCCGAGCCCGGCGATGCCGAGAATGATGACGATGACCGAACGTTCGAACGAAGCGATGTCAGCCTTGACGGTCTCGAGCGTTGCCAGGTTGGCTTCGACGACGGCGTCGATCTCGCCCTGGAAGGCCTTGCGGTTGGCGCGGTTGGCGTCGGTGTTGCCCTGCTCGTTGGCCGCCTGCGGCGATACCTCCTGGCCAAGACGCGCGGTTTCGACGCGGAACGTCTTGAACTCCTCAGCGCGCTTGACCAGCGCATCGAACGAGCCGAGCTTGTCGGCCGGCACCAGGGGTCGCCACTCGGCAAACAGCGCATCGATTTTTTCGAGGTTCTTCAGAATGCCTTCGGCGAAGGGCTTTGCCTTTTCGATGGTGGGCGCTGCGTAGATTCCGCGCGCTTCCATGACGACGCCGGTCACCAGTCGATTGAGATGCTCGCCGTTGAAGGCACGCTCAGAAGCGTTCTGGTACTGATGGAACCGGCTGTTGTATTGAGAAACCACCAGCAGCGACATGCCGGTCACCGCGATCGCCAGGAGGCTCATTACCCCGACGATCAGATTGATCTTACCACGTATTTTCATCCCTGCCTCCACGACACCGCAAGACTTGCCCGGTTATCGGAAGGGTCGCGGCCTCATTGCACCGCAGTCACGCTAAAACATTCATGGTTAATAAAGATCGCGGTGGCCGGCCGGCATTCTGGGGAGTGCCGGTTAGCTCCCTGTTTACCAGTCTGAGATAGTGCGTCGCGGCTTGTGCCTGCGAAATCGAGGTCGCCCGGATATCGGGATGCGATCACTTTTGCCCATCGAAGGCCTCGCGTGATTGACTTTCCGGGAAATTTGCCTTTATAAGCCGCCCACGTCCGGCCAAGCCTGCCTGCCCGACAGGCGGAGCTATGTCCGGAACGTAAACGCTCCTTGCTACATGCAAACCCAAGAAGGGCCGCACACCGCGGTATTAAAATAAATGAAGCGTACTTACCAACCGTCCAAGCTTGTTCGCAAGCGCCGTCACGGCTTCCGTGCACGCATGTCCACCTCGGGTGGCCAGAAGGTCCTCGCAGCCCGCCGGGCTCGTGGCCGCAAGCGTCTTTCGGCTTAAGCCGAAGTTGCCCGAAACCAGTGTCCGGGCACATGACGTCAGATAAAGACAAAACGACTGTCGGGCGGCTGAAAAGCCGTCCGCAGTTTTTGGCCGTTCGGGCAGGAGAAAGCCGTAGAGGCCCGCTGTTTCTCCTCGAAGTGCTCGACCGCAACGATCCGGAGGGAGAGGCCCGCGTCGGCTTCACCGTTACCAAGAAACACGGCAATGCCGTCGAGCGAAACCGGATGCGCCGACGCCTGAAAGAGGCGGTGCGGCTTTCCGCCGGGTTTGCAATGAAACCCGGACACGACTATGTGATTGTCGCCCGACGCGATCTCCTGAATGCCCCCTTCGACGCCTTGACCCGGGGGCTTGGCGAGCGCATCGAAAACAAGCCGAAACAGAAGCGGCCGCCGGCCGGTTCCAGGAAACAATGATGGAAAAAAACCGCAACTATTTCGTGGCGATTGGCCTGTCCGTGCTGATCCTCGTCGCCTGGCAGTTCCTTTACGTCAATCCGAAGATGGAAAAGGAACGCATCGCTGCGGAAGCGCTGCAGGCCCAGCAGGCTCAGCAGACCCAATCGCAGCCGGGCACCACGGCTCAACAGCCGGCGACCGGTCAGGCCCTGCCTGGCGGCACAGTTCCCGGGACGGGCGAAAACCGCGACAAGGCGCTTGCCAAGTCGGCGCGCGTTGCCATCGACACGCCTGCGGTTTCCGGCTCCATCAACCTGACCGGCGCGCGCTTCGACGATCTCAAGCTCAAGGCCTATCACGAGACCGTCAGCAAGCAGAGCCCGATCATCACCCTGTTCAGCCCGGCTGAGACCACCGACGGTTACTTCACCGAAATCGGTTATGTCGGCGATGCGGCAAGCGGCAGCGTGCCCGGCCCGCAGACCGTGTGGACGCTTTCGGGCGGCGACAAGCTGACGCCCGCAACGCCGGTGACGCTGAGCTTCACCAACGAGAAGGGCATCACCTTCAACCGGACGATCTCGATCGACGAACGCTACATGTTCCAGGTGGTCGACAGCATCAAGAACGGTGCCGCAGAACCGGTGTCGCTCTCCTCCTACGGTCGTGTGACGCGCTTCAACAAGCCGACGACACCGAGCGTCTATGTTCTGCATGAAGGCTTCATCGGGGTCATCGGCGATCATGGCCTGCAGGAAGTCGGCTATTCGAAGATCGAGGACGAC
Organism: Ensifer sp. Root31; assembly: GCF_001424825.1. Classification (NCBI taxonomy): domain Bacteria; kingdom Pseudomonadati; phylum Pseudomonadota; class Alphaproteobacteria; order Hyphomicrobiales; family Rhizobiaceae; genus Ensifer; species Ensifer sp. Root31. Next base: position 199,264 of record NZ_LMCO01000001.1, read on the forward strand.
AAGGCGATCGAACCCGGCAAGGCGACGGGCGGCTGGCTCGGCATCACCGACAAGTATTGGGCCGCAACGATCGTTCCGCCGCAGGCGACGCCTTACGAGACCCGCTTCTCGCACTTCACAGATGGCCGCGCCCGCTATCAGAGCGACTACAAGAGCGACGCAATCACCATTGCCGCCGGTCAGTCCTCGGAACTCAAGAACCTCGTATTTGCCGGCGCCAAGGAAGTGCCCGTCGTCGACAACTATGAGGCCGCCTATTCTATCCCTAACTTCGACAAGCTGATCGATTGGGGATGGTTCTACTTCATCACCAAGCCGATGTTCAAAATGATGGATTTCTTCTTCCGTCTGTTCGGCAACTTCGGCATCGCCATCCTGACGACGACAATCGTCGTCAAGCTGCTGTTCTTCCCGCTTGCCAACAAGCAGTACTCTTCGATGGCGAACATGAAGAAGGTTCAGCCGAAGATGGAAGAGCTGAAGAAGAAGTTCGGCGACGACCGCATGGGCCTGCAGCAGGCAATGATGCAGCTCTACAAGGACGAGAAGATCAATCCGCTCGCGGGCTGCTGGCCGATCCTCATCCAGATCCCGGTGTTCTTCGCGCTCTACAAGGTGATCTACATCACCATCGAGATGCGCCACGCACCGTTCTTCGGCTGGATCCACGACCTGTCCGCGCCGGATCCGACGACGATCTTCAACCTCTTCGGCCTCTTGCCGTTCGACGCGCCGTCCTTCCTGCACCTCGGCGTCTGGCCGATCATCATGGGCATCACCATGTTCGTGCAGATGCGCATGAACCCGACGCCGCCCGATCCGACCCAGGCGATGCTGTTCACCTGGATGCCCGTTGTCTTCACCTTCATGCTGGCCTCGTTCCCGGCCGGTCTGGTGATCTATTGGGCCTGGAACAACACGCTTTCGGTGCTGCAGCAGTCGATCATCATGAAGCGCCAGGGCGTGAAGATCGAGCTGTTCGACAATCTGAAGAACCTGTTCTCGAAGAAACCCAAGCCGGCGGAGTGACGCCGGCAGACAGAGCCTTCACAAGGCCCCGGACCTCGGTCCGGGGCTTTTTCGTTCGGCCGCTCTAAGCTCACCGTCGAGGGGCTGCGCCAGCAAATCCCGCCGGTTCGATAGCTGCGCCGAGCCGAAAGCTTGACATCGCCGGCCAAAACCGTGAAGCCAAAGCCAATCTTGACGAAGGAATGAACATCGATGGCCGACACAAAGACAAAAGACGACAAGCCGCTGTTCGGCCGGCCGTGGATTTTCATTCGCGGCGTCCCGGCGATGAAGTTCCTGCCGCCGGAAGGACCGACCGAAATTGCCTTTGCCGGCAGATCGAATGTCGGCAAGTCGTCGCTGATCAATGCGCTGGTCGGCCAGAAGGGCTTGGCGCGCACATCCAACACGCCCGGACGCACCCAGGAACTCAACTACTTCGTGCCCGACGGCTATTCCGGTGAAGCGGGCGATCTGCCGCCGATGGCGCTGGTCGACATGCCCGGCTACGGCTATGCCCAGGCGCCGAAGGAACAGGTGGATGCCTGGACCAAACTGGTGTTCGACTATCTGCGCGGCCGCGCGACGCTGAAGCGCGTCTACGTGCTGATCGACTCCCGCCACGGCATCAAGAAGAACGACGAGGACGTGCTGTCGCTGCTCGACAAGGCGGCCGTCTCTTACCAGATCATCCTGACCAAGACGGACAAGATCAAGGCCGCCGGCGTGCCGCGGCTGATCGCCGAGACGCTCGAGAAGATCAAGAAGCACCCCGCCGCATTTCCCGAAATCCTCTCCACCTCCTCGGAAAAGGGAGAGGGCATCGATGAGCTTCGCGCGACGATCGAGCTTGCGCTTTCGCGCTGAGAGCGACGATCGCCCGAAAGTCTTTGATCTCCGTCACTACTCTGACATGCAAACCGCTCTATCTCTGCCGTGCGGTCGCGCGTTTCCTTGCGCGATAGCGTCAAGGATAGGAGAGACACATGTCCGATTTGATCGTTGTGGGATTCGACACGCCTGAAGAGGCCGACAAGGTTCTCGTCAAGCTCGCCGGCCTCAAGAAGGAATATTTGATCGATCTCGAGGACGCCGTCGTCGTCGTGCGCGACGCAGAAGGCAAGGTCCACCTCAAGCAGAGCCTCAACCTGACCGCGATCGGGGCGACCTCCGGTCTCTTGTCCGGCTCCATCTGGGGCGGGCTCGTCGGGTTGCTGTTCCTCAATCCACTCGCTGGCTTTGCCATCGGCGGCGCGCTCGGCGCCGGCGCCGGTGCGCTCTCCGGCTCGCTGACCGACTACGGCATCGACGACGAATTCATCAAGTCGCTCGGCAACACCATCCCGAACAACTCGTCGGCGCTGTTCGTCCTGGTGCGCAAGGTGCAGCCGGAAAAGGTCCTGGCCGAATTCTCAGGCCTGCGCGGCCGCGTGCTGAAAACATCGCTGTCGCCCGAGCAGGAGCAGAAGCTCCAGGCGGCGCTCTCCGACGCCCAGACGCCTTCGCCGCAAGCCGGAACGTTCTGAGCCGCATCAGCGCGATCTTCCTGCGGGCGCATCGTCGACCGCAGGAACGGGCGCTAGTGCGTTCGGCTTAAACGGAGTCGCAGAACTACCATCTTTTTGTTTTCGCGCATTTCCTGCCGGAAAACCGCTTCGCACTTCTCCTGGAAGTGCTCCTAGGCGCTCGCCGCAACGAATGTCAGCGCGAAACCATTGATGCAATGGCGTTTGCCGGTTGGCGGCGGGCCATCGTCGAAGACGTGGCCGAGATGTCCGCCGCAGCGATGGCAGTGGCATTCCGTTCGCGTCATGAACAGTGCGTTGTCCTCGCGCGTTGCCACGCCGCCCGGCAGGGACTGCCAGAAACTCGGCCAACCGGTGCCGCTGTCATATTTGGCTTCGGAGGAATAGACAGGGAGCGCGCAACCGGCGCATTGAAACGTGCCCTTGCGCTTTTCATTGTTGAGCGCGCTGGTAAACGGACGCTCGGTGTCCTCCTGGCGCAGTATCCGATACTGTTCGTCGGTCAGGATCGCCCGCCATTCGGCATCGGTCTTCGTGACCTCGAACGTTTCGGCCGAGGCTGGGCGCGCCGCCAGCGGAAACCCCTTTGCCGCCGCGATCGCGATCACGCTTAGTGTCCCGCCAAAAATCAGAAAATTCCGCCGGTTCACGATCGAACCCTCCTTGTCATGCCCCTTGACGCTGCCGAGGTCGAAGATAGCGGCCGGCCTGTCACGCGGCAAAACAAGACCGATCAAAGCGCCGTGAAGAAGCCGGGTTGAAAGGCCACCGATCGCAAGCGATCGGTGGCAGAAGCGCCGGCGCGCCACGGATGAGACCCCGGCGGCGGATCGCCTGCGAATGTCTGCCGCGGCGATCCGGAGGAAGCGAGAGCTCAGCCCTTCGGCAGCAGCACCTTGTCGATAACGTGGATCACGCCGTTTGACTGCTTGACGTCGGCGATGGTGACCGTGGCCGTGCCGCCGGTCTCGTCCGTGAGTGTGATCTTGCCGCCGTCATCCTTGGCCTGGAGATCGCAGCCGCCAACCGTCTTGACGTCGTGTTCGCCACCATCGCCTTTGACCATCTTGGCGATCGCCGAGGACATCGCGTCGGCGGAGACGACATGGCAGGTCAGAACCTTGGTCAGCTTGTCCTTGTTTTCCGGCTTCAGGAGCGTGTCGACCGTGCCGGTCGGCAAGGCCTCGAAAGCCTCGTTCGTCGGCGCGAAGACGGTGAACGGCCCCTTGCCCTGGAGGGTCTCGACCAGCCCGGCCGCCTTGACCGCCGCCACCAGCGTGGTGTGATCCTTCGAGTTGACGGCGTTTTCGACGATATTCTTGTCCGCATACATCGCCGCGCCACCGACCATCGGGTTCTCGGCATGGGCGATTGCCGCACTTGCGGTCAGTATGGTGATGGCAGCGAACGAACGGATTCCATAGGTGAACATCTTGGTCTTCCTTCCTGTTGAACCTGTCAGGGAGGCGACACCCAGCCGCCTCGTTGAAATTGCCGTTCCCTCCCCGGGAACATGACAAGCAACGGAAGCCTTGGAAAAAGAGTTTCAGGAATTTTCGGATTGCCGGTCGGTTGGGCGAAAAACGACGTGAGAAGCGACCGACGCTGCAGGACCGGGAAGGCCCGCGTGCGCTGAGTTAGAGATCGCGGGCCTTGCCGAGCGCGATGATCGGGCCGGTGGCCGATCCGGTCGGCGAACCGCCAAGCGGCTCGATACTGACGGCCAGAACCGAACCGCGCGAGAATTTCCCGCGCATGGCCGGGGCGATGATGATCTCGCCTTCGCCGGTCTGGGGCAGCACGCCGAGGGAAACGGCCGGGTTGTCGCCGTTGATGAGCCACAGCTCCAGCGATTTTTGCTCGGCCTGCTGTGCGGCAACCGGCGTCACCCGGAGATGGCCGGTCTCGCGATCGAAACGGGCGACGAGATCGACCGAAATGCCCTTGCCGGTCATTTCGGCGACAAGCGGCCGGCCGCCGGACGGCGGTGCAAACAGCCCTGCCATGGACGCGCCCATGACGGCGACGGCAGCAAGCGAGGCGAGTGCGAGACCACGCCAGAGCGCAAGCGATTGCCATATGCCTGCCCGCACCGGGGCCGCGGCAGGCGGGGCCGTTTCGAAGAGCCGGCGCTCGATCGCCGCGAAAATCCGCGCCGGCGGCACGACGGGATCATAGGCTTCGTCGAAGGAGGAGAGATTGTTTTGCCAGCGCGTCACCATGGCGGCGAAATTGCGGTCGGATGCAAGGCGGGCCTCGACTTTGCGGCGGTCGTCGGCGGATAGCACACCCAGCACATATTCCCCGGCGATCACCTCGTCGCGGCGGAAATCTCCTTTGTCTGGGGTGGACGCTGTCATCGCTCCATGCACTCTCTCAACTTCAACAGGCTGCGCCTCAACCAAGTCCTCATCGTGTTCAGCGGCACAGCGTACATTTCAGCCAGTTCCTGGTAGCTCAGACCTTCGACATAGGCACGCCGCACGGCGTCCGCCCGATCGGTTTCGAGCTCCTCCATGCACGCATCGATCCGCCTGCCCTCTGCTCTGACCACTGCCGATTTTTCCGGATCGGCAGCAGGATCAGCCAAATCGTAGGCTTCGTCAATCGCGTTGGCTACGGGTTTTCGCGCCCGGATCAGATCGATGGCACGGTTGCGCGCAATCGCCGCCAACCAGGACATCGGCGTTGACTGGCCGGGCGAAAAACGGTCGGCGTGCTGCCAGATTCTGACGTAGATTTCCTGGAGCGTTTCTTCCGCTTCACTTCGGTCTCTCAGGATACGCAGGCAAATGGCGAAAAGTTTCGGGCTGGTCAGCCGGTAAAGTTCGGCAAAGGCCGCACGATCCCTGAGCGCAACACGGCCGAGCAGTCCGGAAATTTCCTCGTCGATCATTGCCAACCCGACCCGATGCATTCTTGAGATAGGACATAGAGCACAAATCGCTATCCGCCAGCGCGCATCGTCATTGCTGTTTTATGTTGCTCGCCGATCATTCCATCGACGGGAAACTTGCGTTAAACAGCAGCCGGTATTTTTCGAGGGTCCGCCATGTCCGCTAATGAAAGTGAAATCCAGGCACGCCTGCTCACCCAGGCCCTGCCCTACATGCAGCGCTACGAGAACAAGACGATCGTCGTCAAATATGGCGGCCACGCCATGGGCAACGCCGAATTGGGCCGAGCCTTTGCAAGCGACATCGCTCTGTTGAAGCAGTCAGGCGTCAACCCGATCGTCGTGCACGGCGGTGGCCCGCAAATCGGCGCGATGCTGACGAAGATGGGCATCGAATCGAAGTTCGAAGGCGGCCTGCGCGTCACCGACGAAAAGACCGTCGAGATCGTCGAGATGGTTCTGGCCGGCTCGATCAACAAGGAAATCGTCGCCCTCATCAACCAGACCGGCGAATGGGCGATCGGCCTTTGCGGCAAGGACGGCAACATGGTCTTTGCCGAAAAGGCACGCAAGACCATCAAGGATCCGGATTCCAACATCGAACGCGTGCTCGATCTCGGTTTCGTCGGTGAGGTCGTCGAGGTCGACCGTACCCTGATTGACCTGCTCGCCCGCTCGGAGATGATCCCGGTGATCGCGCCGGTGGCACCTGGCCGCGACGGGCACACCTACAACATCAACGCCGACACCTTTGCCGGTGCAATTGCCGGTGCGCTGAACGCCACGCGGCTCCTGTTCCTCACCGACGTTCCCGGCGTGCTCGACAAGGAAGGCAAGCTGATCAAGGAACTGTCCGTAGCGCAGGCACGGGCGCTGATCGCCGACGGCACGATTTCCGGCGGCATGATCCCGAAGGTCGAAACCTGCATTGATGCGATCAAGGCCGGCGTCCAGGGCGTCGTCATCCTCAACGGCAAGACGGCGCATTCCGTGCTGCTCGAAATCTTCACCGAGCGCGGTGCCGGCACGCTGATCGTTCCCTGATCGACAGCAAACCGAAAACACGAAAAAGCGGGATGCGGTTTTCAGGCCGCATCCCGCTTTTGTTTTGGGCTGATTGATCAGGCCTGATAAACGGCCTGGGCCTCCTGCTTCAGCTTTTCCATCATCGCCCGGTAGGGGAAAGGTCCGTAACTGACACGTGCGACGCCGGCGCCGGCGAGCGTCTGCAGGTCCGGCGCACCCGGCCGCATCATCACGTTGACCGGCAGGCTCGAAGCGGCGCAGACCTTGGCAATCAGCGCGGCATCGACCAGCCACGGCACGAAGAAGCCGCTGGCGCCGGCTTCGGCAAAGGCCTTTCCGCGCGCAATCGCCTCATCGACAAGACCGGCATGGCGGCCAGCATCGCTTTCCTGCAGGAACAGGTCGGTGCGGGCATTGATGAAGAACGGCACACTGCGGCGGTCCGCCATTTCGCGGATCGCGCGGATGCGGGCGGCCTGCTTTTCGACCGCATGCACGCCGGATTTGCCGACAACCTGATCTTCGAAGTTGATGCCGATGGCGCCGACGTCGATCAGACGCGAGACATTGGCAGCCCCCGTTGCCGGGTCGTCGGAATAGGCGCCCTCGAAATCGACCGTGACCGGCAGTTCGGTCGAGGCGACGATCAGCCGGGCGATATCGGTAAGCAGCGCCAGCGGAACCTTCTCGCCATCGCCAAACCCATGCGCGGCGGCAATCGACCAGCTGCCGGTCGCAAGCGCCTTGGCTCCAGCCTCGGCCACGGCCTTGGCGCTGCCCGCATCCCAGATATTGTAGAGCACCACCGGATCGCCCTTGCGATGCAGAGCGGCGAATTCGGTGGCCTTTTCAGTCTGGTTCATTGCATTTCCTCCGCAAACAATCCCACAGGTTTCATTTTGCCTTCGTGCCGCAGCAGCCATTGCTTGCGCCACAACCCGCCGCCATATCCCGTCAGCGAACCATCGGAGCCGATGCAGCGGTGGCAGGGAATGACGATGGCGATCTGGTTGGACCCGTTGGCCTTCGCCACGGCACGCACGGCCTGGATCGTATCGACCTCGCGCGCGATGTCACCATAGGAACGTGTCTCTCCGAGCGGAATTTTCACGAGCCTTGCCCAGACCTCACGCTCGAAGGCAGTGCCGCCAGGCGCCAGGGGCGTGCGAAACTCTGCGATATCGCCCGAGAAATAGGCTTTCAGCTCCGCCTCCATCTGGTCGATCGGCGCCGTGCGGCCTGGGACGATCGCCGAGCGGGTCTTGCGCTTCAGGTTTTCGAGCTCGGTCGGCAACGCCTTGCGATCGTGAAACTCGAGAATGTGCAGATGGGTCTTGTCGGCGACCGCCACCATCGGGCCAAGCGGCGTGTCGATGCGGTCGGCAAACAGCAGCACACGGCCCTGCGACATAGCCGGCGCTTCGCCGAGCAATTTGGCAAAGGCGGCGCGAAAGCCGCTCGGCGATTCGTATCCGGCGTCGATCTGCGCATCAATGACCCGGCCGCCCTCGGCGAGTTGGCGGGCGGCAAGGCCCAGTCGCCGATGTCGGGCAAGATCGAGAAAGGTGATGCCGAGATTGCGCTTGAAGGCGCGGCGAACGGTCGACGGATCATGGCCGCGGCGAACCAGGTCGTCCTCGGTCCAGCGCCGTTCGGGTGCTGCCTCCAGTGCCTGCAGCAGGTCATCGACCAGCGGATCCTTGGCACCGACGGTTGCAAGCGGCTTGCAGCGCTGGCACGGGCGAAAGCCGGCTTCGAGGCAGGTGCCGATCGAGCCGACGAAGATGGTGTTCTCGCGCTTCGGCTTGCGAGCGGGACAGGAGAGGCGGCAGAAAATGCCCGTCGTCTTGACGCAGACATAGGCAGCGCCCTCGTATTCGGTGCTGCGCGCAATCAGGGCATCGTAAAGCGTTTCGTCGGAAGGAAGATCGAACAACATGCGGCCCTTCTACCATGTGTGCGAAGGGACGGGCGCCGGTTTTCGGGCGTCTATTTTTCCGGCGATGGTTTGGCGACAGTTCAGATAAGCACGAGCGTCACCACGCCGAGCACGATCAGGAGGCAGCCGAGGAGTTCGAGACGATTGATCCACTCGCGGAAGATGAAGAAGGACGAGGCGAATGTGAAGAGCATCTCGACCTGCGCCACTACTTTCACGATCGCCGCCTGCTGCAGCGTCATTGCCATGAACCAGCCGAAGGAAGCGGAGGCGCCGACGAAGCCGACGACGAAGGCAGGCTTCCACGCAGCGGCAATGCGCTTCAGCTCGGCCGGCTCGCGCAGCACGATCCAGATCAGCATCACCACCGTCTGCAGCAGGATGACGAAGCCGAGCGTGAAGCTCGCCTGCATCATGTAATCCGGTGCCGGCAGGCTGGGCGCGAGCACCAGCGAGGCCGAACGATAGGCCACGGCCGAAAGCCCGAAGAACGTGCCCGAGAGAAGGCCTATCCCGGCCGTGCGGCTGAAAACCGAAGTGACCAGCGAGCGCGGGCTCAGCGTCGTACGCGCAACCGAAATCAGCATGACGCCGACGACGGAGATGGCGATCGCCACCAGCGTGCCCTCGCTCGCCCGCTCGCCCAGGAAGATGAGGCCGAAGAGCGCTGCCTGGGCCGGCTCGGTGCGCGAATAGGCGGTGCCAACCGCAAAGTTGCGGAAGGAGAAGAGGTGTACCAGCAGGAAGGTCGCCGCGATCTGCGCCAGCCCGCCGATGACCGCCCACAGGAAGAATGTGCCGTTCGGCACCGGCAGCGGATGGCCCGCCACGCGCCAGAGCACGATGAGATAGAGCAACGCAAAAGGCAGGCCGAAACCGAAACGCACGAAGGTCGCGCCGGTCGTGCCCATGACGCCCTTCAGGTGTTTCTGCATGGCGGAGCGGACATTCTGAAGGAAGGCCGCAGCGACGGTGATGATTACCCAGGTTTCCATGGCTGCGAGCTAGCACGCGGGTCCTGATATTGCCAAGAACTCCGTACAGTCTCGCCGATATATACCAACCTGCGCTGATATCAGTCCGGCTTTTCCTGAACTTCCGCCAGGTCGACCGCCCGACTGAACGTGAGCGGCTGACCTTCGTCTTCGAAGGCCTTCACGCGCCGATCGTAGTTCGGCGAGATCGTGCCGAGCACGCGATCCCAGAACGAAAAGTAGTTGCCGTAGTTGTACTTGAAGCCGGAATGATGCTGGTCGTGGAACGTCGTGCACAAGAGAGGGGACGGATATCGCGCCGTCGATGAGGCGAAATACTCGAACCCGCAGTGCCCGAACATGCCGTTGAAATGTTCGAACAACCGGTGCCCGATCAGGATCGCCGGCGGAAACGGGACGGCGAAAACGACGACGGCTGAAAAACTCTGCAAGAGGAAGTTGTCGAAGAAATCCTCAGAATAGGTGCTCCAGATCGTTGGTGCGACGCTTCTGTGATGAAGGGCGTGCAGTGGAAACAGCCACTTGGTGTGCAGCAGCCGGTGCATGAAATAGAACCAGGTATCGTAGAGGAACATGCACAGGACAAAGAGCGGCACCGCCGCCCACCAATTGAAGGTCCAGGGCCCGGGCGCCCAGCCCTTTTGCTGGACATAGAGGCCGATCGTCAGCGGCAGGCAGGCGCTGAACATCGACACCAGGCTCTGGCGGACTTCCGCCCTGCGGCGCTTGTCGGAACCGCGTCCCTTCTGAATCTTTCGCTCGGGATTGCGGTCGTTGACCCAGGTCAGGCCATAACCCAGGGCGAAATAGGTAACGACTGTCGTCGCGTAGAATCCGAACAGAAACAGCAGGTAAAACAGTTCGTCCGACATCGGCATCCGGAACCCCTACGTCAAAGCCGCGCCGGCCGAACGATGCCATGTTGTTTTGGCAATTCAAAGTGGAAACGTCTGCGCCGGTAGGGTAGCCCGTGCGGCGGGGTGAATTTTCTCGTTTGGTGGCCGCCCATACCCGTGTCATAAGGCGGTCATGAAAAAGCTCGATCGCCTGCCGACCCACGACGAATTCGCCCATGTCACCGACTGGGTCTTCGATCTGGACAACACGCTCTACCCGCACCACGTCAATCTGTTCTCGCAGATCGACCGTAACATGACGGCTTACGTTTCGGCGCTGCTGTCGCTCGAGCCGGCGGACGCGAAGAAGCTGCAGAAAGACTACTACCGCGATCACGGCACGACGCTCAAAGGCCTGATGATCCATCACGGCATCGACCCGAGCGACTTCCTCGAAAAGGCGCATGCGATCGACTACAGCATCGTGCCGCCGGATCCGACGCTGGGCGAAGCGATCAAGGCGCTACCGGGGCGCAAGTTCATCTTCACCAACGGCAGCGTTGCACATGCGGAAATGACCGCTCGCGCACTCGGCATCCTCGATCACTTCAACGACATCTTCGATATCGTCGCTGCCGATTTCGTGCCGAAGCCGGCCGGCGAAACCTATGACAAGTTCATGAGCCTGCACCGGGTCGATACCCGCAATGCGGTCATGTTCGAGGACCTGCCGCGCAACCTTCTGGTTCCGAAAACGCTCGGGATGAAGACGGTTCTACTGGTGCCGCGCAACTTCGAATACGAGTTCGCCGAATCCTGGGAGCAGTCCGGAGACGAGGACGAGCAGATCGATTACGTCACCGAGGATCTCGCCAGCTTCCTCAGGCGCGTGGTCGCCGACCTCTGACCCCGACACATTTTGGCCCGGGAAAAACCCCTTTCCCGCCAAAGACTTAAATTACCAAAGTTTAACTGGTGCTCGCCGTCACGCTGCCTATCATTCGTTCGGGCATAACCCGATCGAAAGGAAGCATGATGCGGAACAGAACCCTGATCCTTGGCGTAACCGCCCTTGCCGTCGCCGTTACCGGATTGGCTGCGCCATCATTTGCCGCCAGAGACAAGATGACGCCCGAACAGCGGGCCGAACGGATGATCAAGCGACTGGACACCAACAGCGATTCCAAGGTGTCACTCGACGAGTTACAGGCGCACATGACCGCGAACTTCAAGGCATTCGACACCAATGGCGACGGCCAGATCAGTGCCGACGAGATGCAGGCGAAGCGCCAGGCGTTCCGCGACGCCCGCAAGGCCTGGCAGGAAGCCAAGAGCAAGGACGGCAAGGAGCGCGACGCAGCCCTTGCCCAACTGAAGGACGCGCGGCCGGCCATGGTGCCCGGCATGCGGCCAAAGGCCTTCAAGCGCGTCGACGCCGACGGCAACGGCTCTTTGAGCGCTGCCGAGGTCGCAAGTGCTTCAGAAAAAATGTTCAAGCGTCGTGACAAGAACGGCGACGGTGTCATCGACGCCGCCGACTTCACCAAGAAAATTTGATCCATCGGTGCCCTTTCCCGCCGCCCGGTGAAAGGAGTATCCGACGACACCGCCGCGCGCCTGGATTGGCACGCGGCGGTGTCGAAAGCTCCGTGTCAAACAGGGCGGCGGAAATGCACAATCCTTGTTTTGACGCATTGCCGTTACCGAAGCACTAGGCGCGGCTGCTGGCTCAACGACTGGCTCGCCGGCATTGATTGCTGGCGCTGGTTCCGGTTTTGGATGCAGGGCTTAGGGCGGCATCAAACCGAATGACGAAGAAGGCTCTCGATCAGGAACCCGATCGCTCCGGCAAGCGTCATCGCGGCACCCAGGGCGAGGGAGATTGTTTTTCTGACTGATGATCGATTGTCGTTCTGCATGGGCACAAAATACACGAGAACCGGAGGAAATGAAGATGGCCTCCCCTGAGCGAAACCGCTTCGCAAGTTTACCGGAGAGGCGCTATCGCCTGCCGTTCGCCATCGGCACCGACCGCGGATCGACGGTCTCGTAGAAGCGGGAGATGATATCCCAGGCCTCATCGGCGGTTTCGACGAACTGCACCAGATCGATATCGTTCGGCGCGATCGTGCCGAACTCGGCAAGCGCCTCGAAATTGATGATCGAGCGCCAGAACTTTTCCCCGAAGAGAATGAGCGGGACCAGCGCCAGGCGACCGGTCTGCATCAGCGTCATCGTTTCGAACAGCTCGTCCAACGTGCCGAAGCCGCCTGGAAACACCGTGACGGCCTTGGCGCGCAGCAGGAAATGCATCTTGCGGATGGCGAAATAGTGGAAGTTGAACGACAGCTCCGGCGTCACGAAGCGGTTCGGCGCCTGCTCGTGCGGCAACACGATGTTGAGGCCGATCGACGGCGCGCCGACATCGTCAGCGCCACGGTTGCCCGCCTCCATCACACCCGGCCCGCCGCCGGTGACGACGACATATTCCTTGTAGTGCAGCTTGGCGGAATGTTCCGAGACGATCTGCGCGAACTTGCGCGCTTCGTCGTAATAGACCGAGGCTGCTTCCAGGTTCTTGCGCTGGATATCGTTCCTGGCGGCCCAGGCGTCGCCGCCCGGCTCGGGAATGCGCGCGCCACCGAACATCACCACGGTCGAGTTGATGCCGTACTCCTCCAGCATCATTTCGGTCTTCAAGAGTTCGAGCTGCAGCCGCACCGGGCGCAGTTCCTCGCGGCAGAGAAAATCGTCGTCGATATAGGCAAGGCGATAGGAAGGAGAGGCCGACTGCGGCGTCACCGGCACCGTCTGCGCCCGTTGCCGGCTCTGCGAGCTATCGGCCAGCGGATCCCAAACCCCATCCTTACGGCGCAGATTGCGCTTCTTCATGCGTGCCATGCTATCGTCTTTCCCGTCGCGTTCCGGACAATCGGCATCTCGGGCGGACGCGTCCTATCCTGTTTCATCGGTCATGAATGCCCCTGATGCCGCAGTCGACCGCGCTTGCCAAGCCCTGCCGGCAGCGTCGAGCCGAAAAGCGGTCCAACTTTTCCGGAACGGGCCTCGGGCGCCGCGCATTCCAGCCGATACAGAACACCCACGGGCGCACATCGCGTCGCTGCCTAATTTTGTCCTTAAATCGATTCCGATTTTCGGAATTATGCAGTAGAGCTTTCGCAGGATAACCGCCGAACTTTAAGGAATTCCGATGACGAACCACAACCTCGCCTCCCTGTCGCAGACGATCGACGCCGCCTTTGATGACCGCGATTCCGTAAACACCGGAACGCGCGGCGCGGTGCGCGACGCCGTGGAAACGGCACTGAACCTGCTCGACAGCGGCAAGGTGCGGGTGGCAGAGCGTGGCGCCGACGGCAACTGGACCGTCAATCAATGGCTGAAGAAGGCCGTTCTGCTCTCCTTCCGCCTCAACCCGATGGAAATCGTCCGGGGCGGCCCGGGGGAATCCGTCTGGTGGGACAAGGTCGCCTCCAAGTTCGACGGCTGGAGCGTCAACGAGTTCGAGAAGGCCGGCTTCCGCGCCGTGCCGAACTGCGTCGTGCGCCGCTCGGCCTATATCGCGCCGAACGCCATCCTGATGCCGTCCTTCGTCAACCTCGGCGCCTATGTCGGCGAAGGCACGATGGTCGACACCTGGGCCACGGTCGGCTCCTGCGCCCAGATCGGCAAGAACGTGCATCTCTCCGGCGGCGTCGGCATCGGCGGCGTGCTGGAGCCGATGCAGGCCGGCCCGACGATCATTGAGGACAATTGCTTCATCGGCGCCCGCTCCGAGGTCGTTGAAGGCTGCATCGTGCGCGAGGGCTCGGTTCTCGGCATGGGCGTGTTCATCGGCAAGTCGACCAAGATCGTCGACCGCGCCACCGGCGAAGTGACCTATGGTGAAGTCCCGCCCTACTCCGTCGTCGTCGCCGGCTCGATGCCGTCGGGCTCGACCATGGGCAACGGCCAGCCGGCACCGAACCTCTACTGCGCCGTCATCGTCAAGCGCGTCGACGAGAAGACCCGCTCCAAGACCGGCATCAACGAACTGCTTCGAGACTGATCCGATGACACCGGAGGGGCGACGGCCGAGCATGATCTGGCTGTTCTTCAGCCCCTCCGGCCGCATCACCCGCCTGCCCTTTTTCCTGTCCTGGCTTTTCTGGCTGCTGATAGGCGGTTTCGTCGTCGCGCAGATGCTCGCCAACGAGAACCACAGGACCGCGCTGGCGCTCTGGACGCTGGCGCTGATCGTGTCCGGCATCGTTTCCACGCTCTCGATCGCCATGCTGGCGATCAAGCGGCTGCACGATATCGGCTATCCCGGACCGCTGGCGATCTGCCTGTTCATCCCTGTCCTGAGCCCCATCGTCTTCATCGCGCTCTGTCTCTGGCCGGGCACCGAGGGGCCGAACGAATTCGGCCAAACCAGCGATGAACCCGGCGCTTGAGCGGCGCACTGTACATTTCGGGCCCGAACGCGTATGTAGCGCGCCATGAACAGGCCGGCGATAAGATGCTGGCCGCGGCAATCGGCGCCTGATGACGACCTGATCCAAGGTCTTGTTCGTTTACCGGCGCGAAAACCGAAATCCGAAAGACGAGAGATGACAGAATTCGAAGGGATCGCGCCTGCGATCGCCGAGGCGTTGGCAAAACGCGGTTACAACGAGTTGACGCCGGTTCAACAGGCGATGCGCGATCCTGATCTGGCGGGCAAGGATGCGCTGGTATCGGCCCAGACCGGCTCCGGCAAGACCGTCGCCTTCGGCCTGGCGCTGGCACCGACCCTGCTTGGCGACCAGCGCCGCTTCAGCGCGCCCGGCGCGCCGCTGGCGCTTGTGATCGCACCAACGCGCGAACTGGCGCTGCAGGTCAAGCGCGAGCTCGAATGGCTCTATGAGCAGACTGGCGCGACGATCGCGTCCTGCGTCGGCGGCATGGACATGCGCACCGAGAAGCGCGCGCTGGAGCGCGGCGCCCACATCGTCGTCGGCACGCCCGGACGCCTATGCGACCATATCCGCCGCAACTCGCTCGATATTTCTTCGTTGCGTGCCGTCGTGCTCGACGAGGCCGACGAGATGCTCGATCTCGGTTTCCGCGAGGACCTCGAATTCATCCTCGAGGAGTCTCCCGACGACCGCCGCACGCTGATGTTTTCGGCGACCGTACCGCGCTCGATCGCGACGCTTGCCAAGAACTACCAGCGCGACGCCGTGCGCATCAGCACCGCGTCCGAGCAGAAGCAGCACGTCGACATCGAATACCGCGCCCTGACCGTTGCGTCGAACGATCGCGAAAACGCGATCATCAACGTCCTGCGCTTCTACGAAGCGAAGAATGCGATCGTCTTCTGCTCGACCCGTGCAGCCGTCAACCATCTGACTGCCCGCTTCAACAACCGCGGCTTCTCGGTGGTGGCTCTGTCGGGCGAACTCAGCCAGAACGAACGCACCCACGCGCTGCAGGCCATGCGCGACGGACGCGCCCGCGTCTGCATCGCCACCGACGTTGCCGCCCGCGGCATCGACTTGCCGGGCCTCGAACTGGTCATCCACGCCGACCTGCCGACCAACCCGGATACACTGCTGCACCGCAGCGGCCGCACCGGACGCGCCGGCCAGAAGGGCGTCAGCGCCCTGATCGTGCCGGTGAGCCAGCGCCGCAAGGCGGAGCGCCTGCTCGAAAACGCCCGGATCACCGCCAACTGGGCCCGCCCGCCGTCGGCCGACGAGGTCAGCCGCCGCGACGACGAGCGCCTGCTTGCCGACACGAGCTTTGCCGAACCGATCCGCGAAGACGAAGAGGCGATCGTGCGCGCGCTCATCGAGCTTCATGGTGCCGAGCAGATGGCTGCCGCCTTCGTGCGCCAGTTCCGCTCTGGCCGCTCGGCCCCGGAAGACCTGATCGAGGTTGCCGTCGGCGACAGCCGCGCAAAGCCGCGCCGCGATGAGAAGTCTGCACCGCGCGAAGACTATGACGCGCCGCGCGCCGATTTCAGCGATGGCAGCTGGTTCTCGCTCTCGGTCGGCCGCAAGCAGAATGCCGAGCCGCGCTGGCTGATCCCGATGCTCTGCCGCCACGGCAAGCTGACCAAGCGCGACATCGGCGCGATCCGCATGCAGCAGGAAGAGACCTTCGTCGAAATGACCTCCGATGGAGCCGAGCGCTTCCTGTCGTCGATCGGCAAGGAGGGCATGCTGGAGAAGGGCATCCGGGTGAAGACGCTGCCGGGCGCTCCCGATCTGTCGCAGCAGCGCCAGGAGAAGCCGAGTTTTTCCAAGGACAAGCCGAACTTCTCCAAGGACAAGCCAGGTTTCTCCAAGGACAAACCGGCCTTTGCCAAGAAGCGCCCCTATTCGGACGATGCGTCACGCAGTGACGGCGACTTCAAGCCGAAGCGCAAGTTCGACAAGAAGCCGGCTTACGCCGCCGCCCCGGCCCACACCGACGACAAGCCGCCGGAAAACCGCGACGCCTGGACTAAAAAGAAGGCCAAGCCGAACGCCGGCAAGGACGGCGGCTTCAAGCCGAAGCCCAAGGGCAACAACGCCAAGAACCGCCAGAGCTAAGCTTGCCGCAGCAACGGCGTCAGCCCAAATCAAAAAGCGCCGCGATCAAATCGCGGCGCTTTTTTTTGTCTGCAGTTGCGGCGGCTGGCCGTATCAGGCTTCGAGGAAGCGCAGGCCGGCGACGGCGACGATGATCATCGCGATGCAGGTGATCCGCATCCAGGAGACGGGATCCCCGAAAAGCACGATGCCGAGCACCGTGATGCCGACTGAGCCGATGCCGGTCCAGGCGGCGTAGGCAGTGCCGGCCGGCAGGTCGCGCATGGCGATCGTCAGGAGGTAGACGCTGCCGAGCGCCGCTGCGATGCCGATCGCGCTCGGCACCAGTTTCGTCCAGCCTTCGGCATATTTGAGCGCCAGGCCCATGATGATTTCAATCAGGCTCGCCGCTATCAGGATGATCCATGCCATTACCGTCTCCATCGAAATTTCCATCTGGAGAACAATCTGGTAGGGTAGGCACTGGATAGCAATTACGCACCTTTTGGTAACTATGAAAATCTCGACAGACCCGCTCGAAGCACCCATCACCTCCATTCCGGATGTCTTCGACCCGACCTGCTCCTCGCGGCATGCGCTGGAGCTGATCGCCAGCAAATGGGCGATGCTGATCATCTCGGCGCTCGAAGAAGGGCCGATGCGCAACGCCGCGCTGATGCGCCGGCTTGGCGACGTCTCGCAGAAGATGCTGACGCAGACGCTGAAGGAACTGGAGCGGAACGGCCTTGTCATTCGCGAGGACAAGAAGACCGTGCCGCCGCATGTGGAATACAGCCTCAGCGCTGTCGGCCGTTCGCTCAGCGAAACCCTGCTGGTGCTCGACCGTTGGGCCGAGACGCATTTCGGCACTCTCGACGCGGCGCGCGCGCGCTACGACGCCGAGCGGGGCAAATAGGCCTATTCGCCGTCGAGTTGCGACTGGGCGATCACTTTCACCACCCAGTCGGCAAAGACGCGCAGACGGCTGCTCAGGTGTCGGTTCGGCGGATAGACGAGATAGATCGGCATCGATTCGATTTGCCAGTCCTGCAGCACCCTCCGCATCGCGCCGGTCTCAAGATCCTCCCGCACCATGAAGCGGGGCGCCTGGATGACACCGAGGCCGGCACGGGCGGCGGCGAGATAGGTGGTCGATTCGTTGGCGGCCACCGCATAACGACCATGAACCTCGATCTCTTCCGCGCCGCGCTTGAAATAGAACGGCATCTGCTGGCCGGTCTGCGGGCGGAAATAGCCGACGACATAACAATTCTTCGAAAGATCGGAGGGATGTTGCGGCGTCGAGCAACGGTCGAGATAGTCGGGTGCCGCGCAGGCGACGAAGCTCATGTCGGTGATGCGCCGGGCAATCAGCGACTGGTCGGTCAGGGTGCCGACACGAATGGCGCAGTCGACATTCTCGGCAACATAGTCGACGGTGCGGTCCGAGACGCCGAGATCGATCTGGATGTCAGGGTAGCGCTTGTGGAATTCGGACAGAGCCGGGATAACGATGAGATTGGCCATGGCGCTTGCCATCTCCACGCGCAGCCGCCCCTTCGGCAGCGTCTGGGCGCTCGACAGGCTGCCGTCGAGCTCATCGAGGTCGGTCACGAGGCGCGCGGCCCGCTCGTAATAGAGCGCGCCATCCGGGGTCACCAGAACCCGCCGCGTCGTGCGATTGAGCAGCTTGGTGCGCAGATGCGCTTCCAATCCCTGGATGAGATTGGTGACGGTCGCCTTGGGCATATTGAGCGAAGCGGAAGCACGTGTGAAATTGCCGGTTTCGACAACGCGGAGAAACGCGCGCATGGCCGTGAGCTGGTCCATTTTCAATAGCCATTATTGTTCGAGATACTGAATAGTGTAGTCGGATTAGACGGACTATTCCAGACAGAAGACAATGTTATTCTCCCATCATGGCGGGTTGTCGCCTCATGTGGGATGACCCCGTGGCAAAGGCAAGAGAGATGGGTGAACGCTTTACGGTAGAGACGATGCAGACGGGCAAAGGTTCGTGCCCGGCACGTGTCTATAGTGGCGAAACGCTGCTCAACCCGCCGCCCGTGGTGCTGCACCTGCATGGCGGCTCCTTCGTCGGCAGCTCGATCGCAGCCGGCGAACGCGTCGCCAAGGCGCTTGCGGCGGCCGGTGCCATCGTCATCTCGCCGGAATATGCGTCGGCCTGCCTCAATCCGTTCCCGGCCGCACTCGACGTCACCTATTCCATGCTTTCTTCGATGCGTGCGCGTTGCCCGCAGTTCGCGCATAAAAAATCGTTGCTGTTCATCGCCGGCGAGGAGGCGGGCGGCAACGTGGCAGCCGGCGTGGCGCTGATGGCTCGCGACCAGTTCCTCACCGACCTCAAGGGGCAGATCCTCCTGTCGCCGATGCTGGATCCGTGCCTGGCGACCGCATCGTTTCGCAAATACTGTCCCGAGGGTTCGGTGCAATCGATCGCCGAAGGCTGGCAACGGTATCTGGGCGAATGCGGTGGATTCACGCATCCCTATGCCGCTCCGGCGCACTGTACGCGGCTCGCCGGCCTTGTTCCCTCGCTCATCCTGACCAGCGAGGAATGCCCGATGCGCGACGAGACTGCTGCCTATGCAGACCGTCTTCGCCAGGCGGGCGTGAGCGTTCAGTCCCATATTCTTCCCGGCCGCGCCGGGTGGATACCGGAAAATACCGTGAACGCTGAAACCTGGGCATCCCAGGAAGAAACGATTACCGGCATCTTTTCCCGCTTCTTCCAGCAGGCGGGGGCGAAGCCGGCTGAAATGACGATGCGTTAGCCAAGGACGACAGGGCCGCCGGCCTTTCCCTTTCGCTGACGACAGCAGCAAAAACGCCGGCTCCCAACCGGCAAGGAGAGAAAAATGAAATCGACAGTGACCCGCCGGGCCCTCTGGGGCGCCGGCCTGAGCATCCTATTGTCCGCCGCCGGCGGTGCCGCGGTTCTTCTTGGCCTGCCGCAGCACTTCGAGGCGGATGCCGCAACCGAAACGGCAGCCGCGCTTCCACCGGCCGTGCCGGTTTCGGTGGCCAAGGCGCAGTCGCGCCGCATCACCACCTGGGAAGATTTTTCCGGGCGGCTGGAAGCGATCGAACGCGTCGAGATTCGCCCCCGTGTCGGCGGCGCCATTCTCCAAGCCCACTTCCGCGAGGGTGCACTGGTGAAAAAGGGCGACCTTTTGCTCACCATCGATCCCGAGCCCTATGCGGCAGCCGTCGACCGGGCTGCAGCCGAGGTCGCAGCAGCCGAGGCGCGGGTGGCGCTCGCCAGGACGGAACTCGACCGCGGACGCAAGCTCGTGACCACGAGCGCCATCCCACAGAGCGGCGTCGACCAGCGCCTCAGCGCCTTCGACGAGGCGCAGGCGAGCGTGCGCTCCGCCAAGGCCGCGTTGCGCACGGCCGAACTCGACCTGGAATACACCGAAGTCAAGGCACCGATCTCCGGCCGCGTCGGCCGGCTGGAAGTGACCGCCGGCAACCTCGTCGCCGCCGGCTCCGCTTCGCCGGTGCTGACGACGCTGGTCTCGGTCGACCCGATCTACGCAAGCTTCAGCGCCAGCGAAGAAGTGGTCACCACTGCACTCGCCCGGCTCCAGGCCTCGGCCGGCGGCAACGCCATCGAGCGCATCCCGGTGCAGATCGGCACCGCTGCCGACGAAGGCACGCCGATCTCCGGCCATATCCAGCTCATCAACAACGAGGTGGATGCGGCGACCGGCACGATCCGCGTCCGCGCCGCGCTTGAAAATGCCGACGGGCGGCTGATCCCCGGCCAGTTCGTGCGCATCCGCATCGGCGAACCGGAGCCCGAAGAAAAGCTCGTGATCAGCGATCGCGCCATCGGCTCCGACCAGGACAAGAAATTCGTGTTCGTCGTCGGCTCCGACAACAAGGTCGAGTACCGCCAGGTGAAGCTTGGCCCGAATTCCGACGGGCTGCGCATCGTCGAAAGCGGCCTGAAGACCGGCGAGAACATCGTCGTCAACGGCCTGCAGCGGGTACGCCCGGGTGTGCTCGTGGCACCGCAGCAGGTCGAAGAAACGACGGCGTCGATCGCAACCAAGTAGGACATGACGGCACCCGCTTCGGCTGTCGCCGAGTTGGGATTGGCCGCCCAGACATCACTTAGCAGATCCCGGCGCGTGGCGAGTGTTCTTGCCGCGACAGCCGGAGATTTGCCTGAACTCGTCCCAAGGGGGATACGTCAATGAACTTCTCACGCTTCTTCGTCGACCGCCCGGTCTTCGCGGGCGTTCTTTCGGTCCTGATCTTCGTGGGCGGCCTGCTCGGCATGACCGGCCTGCCGATCTCCGAATATCCCGAAGTCGTGCCGCCGCAGATCGTCGTGCGGGCGCAGTATCCCGGCGCCAACCCGGCTGTTATCGCCGAGACGGTGGCAACGCCGCTCGAAGAACAGATCAACGGCGTCGAGGGCATGCTCTACATGCAGAGCCAGGCGACGGCGGACGGTCTGATGACGCTGACCGTCACCTTCGAACTCGGCACCGACCCGGACCAGGCCCAGCAGCTGATACAGAACCGCGTCGCGCAGGCCGAGCCGCGCCTGCCCGAGGAAGTGCGCCGTCTCGGCGTCACGACCGTCAAGAGCTCGCCGGACCTGACGCTCGTCGTGCACCTGTTGTCGCCCAACGGCCAGTACGACATCAACTATCTGCGCAATTACGGCGTGCTCAACGTCAAGGATCGGCTCGCCCGCATCGACGGCGTCGGCCAGGTACAGATCTTCGGCGGCGGCGACTATTCGATGCGCATCTGGATCGACCCGCAGAAGGCTGCCGAACGCGGTCTTGCGGCAAGCGACGTGGCCAACGCCATCCGCGCGCAGAACGTTCAGGCCGCCGCCGGCGTCATCGGCGCCTCGCCGTCGGTTCCCGGCCTCGACCTGCAGCTTTCCGTCAACGCGCAAGGCCGCCTGCAGACGCCTGAGGACTTTGCCGACATCGTCGTCAAGTCGGGCGCCGGCGGCGAGGTCACGCGGCTTGGCGACGTCGCACGCGTCGAAATGGGCGCTGCCGACTATTCGCTGCGCTCGCTGCTCGACAACAAGGCCGCCGTCGGCATGGGCGTCTTCCAGGCGCCGGGCTCAAACGCGATCCAGATCTCGGAAAACGTTCACAAGGCCATGGCCGAGCTGAAGCTGACCATGCCCGACGGCGTCGACTACGAGATCGTCTACGACACCACCCAGTTCGTGCGTGCCTCGATCGAGTCGGTCATCCACACCCTGCTTGAAGCGATCGCGCTGGTCGTCATCGTCGTCATCGTCTTCCTGCAGACCTGGCGCGCCTCGATCATCCCGCTCGTGGCGGTGCCCGTCTCGATCGTCGGCACCTTCGCGGTGATGTACGTCTTCGGCTTCTCGATCAACGCGCTCAGCCTGTTCGGCCTGGTGCTGGCGATCGGCATCGTCGTCGACGACGCCATCGTCGTGGTCGAAAACGTCGAACGTAACATAGAGCAGGGTCTGTCGCCGGTACAGGCGACCTACCGTGCGATGCAGGAGGTTTCCGGACCGATCATCGCCATTGCGCTGGTGCTCGTCGCCGTGTTCGTGCCGCTTGCGTTCATCACCGGCCTGACCGGGCAGTTCTACCGCCAGTTCGCACTGACGATCGCCATCTCGACGGTGATCTCCGCCATCAACTCGCTGACGCTTTCCCCGGCGCTCGCCGCCCTCCTCCTGCGCAATCACCATGCGCCGAAGGATTGGCTGACCCGTGCCATGGACAAGGTGTTCGGCTGGTTCTTCCGCGGCTTCAACCGCTTCTTCGGTCGCAGCTCGGAAGCCTATGGCCGCGGCGTCGGCAGGATCCTGTCGCGCAAGTCGCTGATCATGGGCGTCTATGTCCTGCTGCTCGGCGTCACCTTCGTGCTGTTCCGCGCCGTTCCCGGCGGCTTCGTGCCCGCCCAGGACAAGCAGTATCTGATCGGCTTTGCACAGTTGCCTGACGCAGCGACGCTCGACCGCTCGGAAGACGTCATCCGCCGCATGAGTGATATCGCGCTCAAGCATCCCGGCGTCGAAAATGCCATCGCCTTCCCCGGCCTGTCGATCAACGGCTTCACCAACTCGTCGAACTCCGGCATCGTCTTCGTGGCGCTGAAGCCGTTCGAGGAGCGCACGACGCCCGAGCTTTCGGGCGGGGCGATCGCCATGCAGCTGAACCAGGAATTCGGCGCGATCCAGGATGCCTTCATCGCCATGTTCCCGCCGCCGCCCGTCCAGGGGCTGGGCACCACCGGCGGCTTCAAGCTGCAGATCGAGGACAAGAACGGCCTCGGCTACCAGGCACTCGACGAGGCGACCAAGGCCTTCATTGCCAAGGCCTACCAGACGCCGGAGCTGGCTGGCATCTACTCGAGCTTCCAGATCAACGTGCCGCAGCTCTACGCCGACCTCGACCGCGTCAAGGCGCGCCAGCTCGGCGTCGAAGTGACCGATGTGTTCGAGACGCTGCAGATCTATCTGGGCTCGCTCTACGTCAACGACTTCAACGCCTTCGGCCGCACCTACAGCGTGCGCGTCCAGGCCGATGCAAACTACCGCAGCCACGCCGACGACATCGGCAAGCTGAAGGTGCGTTCGCAATCGGGCGAGATGATCCCGCTGTCGGCACTGTTGAAGGTCGAGCAGACGGTCGGCGCCGAGCGGGCGATCCGCTACAACGGCTTCCTGTCGGCCGACATCAACGGCGGCCCGGCGCCGGGCTTCTCCTCGGGCCAGGCTCAGGCCGCGATCGAGAAGATCGCCGCGGAAACGCTGCCGCCCGGTATCGCATTCGAGTGGACGGATTTGACCTATCAGCAGATTCTTGCCGGCAATTCGGGCATGCTCGTCTTCCCGCTGGCGCTGCTCTTGGTCTATCTCGTGCTGGCCGCCCAGTATGAAAGCCTGACCCTGCCGATCGCGATTATCCTGATCGTGCCGATGGGCATCATGGCCGCCCTTGCCGGCGTCTGGCTGACCGGAGGCGACAACAACGTCTTCACGCAGATCGGCCTGATCGTGCTTGTCGGGCTTTCCGCCAAGAACGCGATCCTGATCGTCGAGTTCGCCCGCGAACTGGAACTATCAGGCAGCACCGCCGTCCAGGCGGCGATCGAAGCGAGCCGGCTGCGCCTGCGGCCGATCCTGATGACCTCGATGGCCTTCATCATGGGTGTCGTGCCCCTGGTGATCTCCACCGGCGCCGGCGCCGAAATGCGCTCGGCCATGGGGGTCGCGGTCTTTTCCGGCATGATCGGCGTCACCGCCTTCGGCATCTTCATGACGCCGGTGTTCTACGTGCTGATCCGCAAGCTCTCGGGCGAGCGGCCTCTGAAGCACGCCGGAGCGCATATCGAAGCACCTCATCTCGCGCCCGGAGAATGAGGTAATCTTGCCGCATATGCGCTTTGAGCGGGCCGGATCTGATCCGGCCCGCTTACGTTGAAGACAGACGGATAGCCTCAGCCGTCGGCTGCACACCCATCCTGCGTGACAGCCGCGCAACGATCGGATAAACCAGCACCCTCAATCCCATTGGCCCCAGCGCCACGCAGACGGCATATCGCTACATGACCTCGACCGATCCGATCGCCAATCTCGCCACCCTCATCCGTTGCCCCTCCGTTACCCCTGCCGAAGGCGGCGCGCACTCAGCGCTTGAAGCCATGCTCAAGCCGCTCGGCTTTGCCGTCGACCGGGTCACGGCCAAAGACGCGGGTACGCCCGATATCGAGAACCTCTATGCCCGGCTCGGCAGCGACGGCCCGCATCTGATGTTTGCCGGCCATACCGACGTGGTGCCGGTCGGCGACGACGGCGCGTGGACCCACGGTCCGTTTTCCGCCGATATCGCCGGCGGCGAAATGTATGGCCGCGGCGCGGTCGACATGAAGGGCGGCATTGCCTGCTTCGTCGCAGCCGTCGCCCGCCACATCGAAAAGCATGGGGTCCCCAAGGGCTCGGTTTCGTTCCTCATCACCGGCGACGAGGAAGGCCCTGCGATCAACGGCACGACGAAACTTCTCGGCTGGGCTGCCGCCAAGGGCGAGCGTTGGGACGCCTGCCTTGTCGGCGAACCGACCAATCCAGACCGTCTCGGCGACATGATCAAGATCGGCCGCCGTGGCTCGCTTTCCGGCCGGATCACCGTCAACGGCGTCCAGGGCCACGCGGCCTATCCGCACCTGGCGGACAATCCGGTGCGCGGCATCCTGCAACTGACCCAGGCACTGATGGACCCGCCCTTCGACAACGGCACGGAAAACTTCCAGCCGTCGAACCTGGAAGTGACGACCATCGACGTCGGCAATGGCGCCGTCAACGTCATCCCTGCGAAGGCGGCTGCTGCCTTCAATATCCGCTTCAACGACACCTGGACCGCCGAGAGCCTGATGGCGGAGATCATCGCCCGCCTCGACCGCGCGGCAACGGACGGCGCTCTGCGGGCAGGCCGCGACCCGGTCCGTTACGAGATCACCTGGAACGAACGGCCGAGCCACGTTTTCCTGACGCGCAACAATGCGCTGATCGATTCGCTGTCAGGCGCTATCGAAGCGGTCACCGGCCAGCAGCCGAAACTTTCGACCACCGGCGGCACCTCGGATGCGCGGTTCATCAAGGACTATTGCCCCGTCGTCGAATTCGGGCTTGTCGGCCAGACCATGCATATGGTGGACGAGCGTGTCGCCGTCGCCGATCTCGAAACGCTGACGGAAATCTACGAAACCTTCATCTTCAGCTGGTTCGGCCATGCCGCTGCTTGAGGAGGTTCTTTCCTATATCAAGGGCCTCTGGCTGCTGATCCAGGGCAATGGCGAAGGCTTCCGCTGGCTCGATTTCAGCGAGAGCGGATTGTGGCGTTCGTTTACAGCGATGCTCTGGTGCCTGCCGGCCATTGCCGTCACCTGGGCATCCTGGCGGCTTTATTATCTCTCTGCAATGCCAACAGGAACCACTGTCGGCTTCGGCTTCGTCTTCAAGCTTCTGGTTGTCGATCTCGCCAGCTGGCTGCTGCCGCTGGTGCTGGTCTTCGTCCTGGCGCGCCCACTCGGCTTTGCCGCCGCCGTGGTGCCGATCGTCGTCACCACCAACTGGCTTTCCGTGCCGCTGTCCTATGCGATGGCGGTGCCGGCGGCGATCCGCCTCGTCATTCCCGGCAGCGAAGGGCTGACGAGCCTGATCTGGCTGGTGCTGCTCTTCGTCAGCATCGGCATACTCTTCCGGCTGCTGCGCATCATTACCGGAAACCAGACCTTGCTGGCCACGGCGCTGACGGCGCTTTTCCTGCTGCCGTCGATGATGATGGGCGAATTGCTGCAGCAGTTCTTCGGCCTTATCCCGACCTGACAGACGTCACGCGCCATCTGCGCGCGACGTTACCTTCCTCAGTAATCGACCTGCATGAAATAAAGCCCGTCGGGCGGCGCCACCGGACCGCAGGCCTTGCGGTCGCGCGCTTCGAGTGCCGCCTGCAGCTCGTCCGGCGTCCATTTGCCTTCGCCAACCAGCTTCAGCGAGCCGGCGAAGGAACGGATCTGATTGTGCAGGAAGCTCTGCGCCGTGGCGCGAATTTCGATCAGATTGCCGGTGCGAGAGACATCCAGCCGGTCGAGCGTGCGCATCGGGCTTGTCGCCTGGCAATGGACGGAGCGGAAGGTGGTGAAGTCGTGGTGGCCGACGAGCCGTTGCGCGCCTTCATGCATCGCCTCGTGATCGAGCGGCTTCGTCACCCACCAGGCACGCTTCGCCTCCAGCGCCAGCCGCGACGGACGGCAGATGATGCGGTAGAGATAATGCCGGCGCAGCGCCGAAAACCGTGCGTCGAAGGCGTCTGTGACTTCCTGGGCGTCGAGGATCGAGACGCCCTCGCCGGCCATGCCCAGATGCGCGTTCAGCGCATTGCGCAGCGTGTGAGGTTTCCACTCGCGCGTCAGGTCCGCATGCGCCACCTGCCCGACGGCATGAACGCCGGAATCGGTCCGCCCGGCACCGCGGATCGAGACGGTTTCGCCGGTCAAGGACAGGATCGCTTTTTCGATCGCGCCCTGGACGGAAGCGCCGTTGTCCTGGCGCTGCCAGCCGACATAGTTGGAGCCGTCATATTCGACGATCAGTCGAAAGCGCGGCATCAGCCGACCCTCGTGCCGGCGGCGATGGGCGTACCGCGCAGGAAATCGGCAACACTGAGAGCCTTGCCGCCTGCCCGCTGCAGCCGCGTCGGCCGCACGGCACCGTCGCTGCAGGCAATGGTGAGAGTGTCGT
Organism: Ensifer sp. Root31; assembly: GCF_001424825.1. Taxonomy (NCBI): domain Bacteria; kingdom Pseudomonadati; phylum Pseudomonadota; class Alphaproteobacteria; order Hyphomicrobiales; family Rhizobiaceae; genus Ensifer; species Ensifer sp. Root31. The sequence continues at coordinate 226,338 of NZ_LMCO01000001.1, forward strand.
CGAGCACCGTTCCGGCGGTTCCTGCCGCCGTCACGCGCTCGGAGTTCAAAACCTTGATGCGCTCCGGCTTGCCGGCGATCTCGAGCTCAAACCAGGCGCCGGGAAAAGGCGACAGGCCGCGAATATGGTCGTGCACTTCGCGCGCGGTCCTCGCAAAATCGATGCGAGTCTCGGCCTTGCTGATCTTGGCGGCGTAGACGACGCCCTCGCCCGCCTGCTCGGTCAGTGGCAGGTCATCGGCCTCAAGCTTGCCGATCGCTTCCTTCATCAGGTTAGCGCCGACCTGCATCAGCCGGTCATGCAGCTCGCCCGCCGTCATCGTCTCGCCGATCTGCACCGCCTTGGTGAGCGCGACCGGGCCTGTGTCCAACCCCTTGTCCATCTTCATCACCATCATGCCGGTCTCATGGTCGCCGGCCATGATGGCACGCTGGATGGGAGCCGCACCACGCCAGCGCGGCAAGAGCGAGGCATGGCCATTATAGCAGCCGAGCCGCGTTCCGGTCAGGATCGCTTCCGGCAACAGCAGGCCATAGGCGACGACAACGGCAACGTCAGCATTGAAATCACGGAAGGTCTGGCGATCGGCTTCGTCCTTGAAGTTGACGGGCGTGAGCACGGGAACGCCGAGCAGCTCGGCCGCCTGGTGCACCGGCGACTTCTGCAGGTCGAGCCCGCGCCGTCCGCCGGGCCGCGGCGGCTGGGTATAGACGGCAACGATCTCGTGACCTGCCCCTGCGAGTGCGGCAAGCGTCGGTACGGAAAATTCCGGCGTTCCCATGAAGATGATGCGAAGCGACAAGGCGGATACTCCGACCGTTTGAAATCAGGCCCCTTCAAACGGGTTTACGCGCCTCAAATCAAGCCCCTCAACGACAAAGCGCCCTGCGGGCGCTTTCCTCGGGATCAGATCGCCTTGGCGCCGCGGGTCTTTGCAGCCTTGGTGAACCTGCGGATCACCATGTCCCGCTTGAGCTTGGAGATGTGGTCAATGAACAGCACGCCGTTCAAGTGATCGATCTCATGCTGCAGGCAGGTCGCCAGCAGGCCGTCGGCCTTGACGATCTGTTCCTTGCCGTCACGGTCGAGGTGCTTGACGGTGACCTCCGCCGGACGCTCCACCTCGGCATAATAATCCGGAATGGAGAGGCAGCCTTCTTCATAGACCGAGAACGCGTCGGACGAAGCGACGATTTCGGGATTGATGAAAACGTGCGGGGTCTTCTCGTCGCCTTCCTTGGAGACGTCGAGAACCAGCATGCGTTTCGCCACGCCGATCTGGATGGCGGCGAGCCCGATACCCGGGGCGTCATACATCGTCTCGAGCATATCGTCGGCCAGGCGACGGATGTCGGCATCGATGGTTTCGATCGGGGTCGAGACCTGACGCAGAACAGGATCGGGAAGGATGATAAGCGGCTTGATCGTCATATCGCTCCCATAACCGATCTTTCCATCCGGGTGCAAGAAAATTGGCGCGCACGCTACGGGCATCGCGGCAATGTCGTCTCCCGTTAACCGCGCCGGGTAAATGTTCTCGTTTTGATCTGGTCTTCAAAAAAGAATCTGTTAGGCTTGCCGCATGGAACCTGCGCCAATTTCGTTTGACCAGCCTGTTTTTCTCATCGGCACCGTGCCGGTCACTGTCGCCCATCTCTGCATGGTTCTGGCCGTGCTGGCGATTGGCTTCGTGCTGATGACCGTTTCGCGGCGGCGGCGGGCGGGCGACGAGGAGCGTCACGAGCAGATGGCCATGCTGCTGGCAGCGCAGACGGAAATGCAGGGCCGCATCGCGGCAATGGCCGACGTGTTCGGCAGCCGCCAGGCGGAACTGAACCAGACGCTGAGCCAGCGGATCGATGGCATGACGCACCGGATCGGCGCCTCGATCAGCGAGCAGACCAAGGCGACGCACGAAAACCTGCGGCGATTGCAGGAGCGCCTGGCAGTGATCGACACCGCCCAGAACAACATCCAGTCGCTGGCCAAGGACATGGCCGGGCTGCAGGCCATCCTTTCGAACAAGCAGACACGCGGCGCCTTCGGCCAGTCGCGTATGGAAACGATCGTCGCCGACGGCCTGCCGATGGGCGCCTTTGCCTTCCAGACGACGCTTTCCAACGGCGCCCGGCCGGACTGCACCATCCGCATGCCGAACGACCAACCGCCGCTGGTGATTGACGCGAAGTTTCCGCTGGAGGCCTGGAACGGCATGCGGGACGCTGCAACGCCTGAGCGCCGGCAACAGATGGTGCAACTGTTCCGCCGCGACATGGAGGTGCATGTCCGCGATATCGCCAGCAAGTACCTGATCCCCGGCGAGACGCAGGAGACGGCTTTCCTCTTCGTTCCCTCGGAATCGATCTTCGCTGAAATCCACGAGCATTTCGAAGCGATCGTCCAGAAGGCGCATCGCCAGCGGATCGTCATCGTCTCGCCGTCGCTGCTGCTCCTGTCGATCCAGGTGATCCAGTCGATCCTCCGTGACGCCCGCATGCGCGAGCAGGCGCATCTCATCCAGGGGGAAGTGGGGCGGCTGATGGAGGACTTGACGCGCCTCGACGAACGGGTCCGCAAGCTGCAGGGTCACTTCGCCATGAGCCAGAAGGATGTCGAAGAGATCCTCATCTCCTCGGGCAAGCTTTCCCGCCGCGGCGCCAAGATCGAAGCGCTGGAACTTGAGGCGGAAGGTGCGGCACGACCGGAAGAACCGCGCCATGCCGTCGACAATCGCGTCGGGCAATTGCGCCTCAGGGTGGTTGACGAGGACTGACGGTCTCGGGCACTCTCCGGCCAAAATCAGCAATTCGACGGGACATCTTCACATGATCACTGTTTTTGGGTCCATCAATATGGACCTGATCGCCACGACCGCGCGTCTGCCGAAGCCGGGCGAAACCGTTGCCGGCTCGGGCTTTTCGACTGCCGCCGGTGGCAAGGGCGCCAATCAGGCGCTGGCCGCACGGCGTGCCGGCGCCATCGTTCACATGGCCGGCGCCGTCGGCTCGGACAGCTTTGCCGACGGCGCGCTCGAATTGCTGCGGGAGGCCGGCGCCGACCTGTCCTTGACCAAAACCGTCGAGGAGCCGACGGGCACGGCCCATATCCTCGTCGGCGGTGAAGGCGAGAATGTCATTGTCGTCGTTGCCAGCGCCAACGCAACGGTCAACGAAGCCGATGCAGTTGCCGCCGTTGGTGGCCTGAACGCCGGCGACACCCTGATGCTGCAGCTGGAGATACCGGCAGCGTCGGTGGAAAAGGCGCTCTCGGAAGCCCGGCGCAAGGGCATTCGCTCCGTCATCAATATCGCGCCCCTGACCCCGGAAGCGGCCCGCCTCGGCCGGCTGGCCGATATCGTCATCGCCAACGAGACGGAGTTCGAACTTTTGGCCGGCAAGACCGGGATCGAAGGTCACGAACGCGAAGAGGCAATGAGAAAGCTGCACGCCGAAACCGGCCACACAGTCATCGTCACGCTGGGCGCGGAAGGCGTCATCGCCGTGCACGAAGGCGAGGTCCATCGCGCCCGCGGCCTAAAGATCGACCCGGTCGATACCGTCGGTGCCGGCGATACGTTCTGCGGTTACCTGGCTGCAAGCCTCGACGAGAAGCTCGCATTTCCCGACGCGCTCCGACGCGCCGCGGTGGCGGGTTCACTCGCCTGCCTGAAGCGCGGCGCCCAGCCCTCGATCCCGCTTGCCTCGGAAGTCGAGCCGCGCATCTAAGGGCCTGATCCGATCTTGAAGTGCGTTGCGATCGTTCGATTGCCGCACTTCAAAGCTCTCGCTTTTGCCGATGTCGTTATCGCAAATAGCTGCACACTTTTCCGGGCAGACTTTGACGCCCGTCGCGCGACCTGGTTTGAACGGCGAGGCTTTCCGATCCTGCTGTGCCGAAAGCGCCCTTTCAGCGGGCAACGACCCTGAAAATCACTCTTCGACAGCCTTTGCGCAATCCGGACAGTCTTTGTCGCGGAGGTAAAACTTTGCGCGGAAATTCTCCATGAGCGGCGCATGAATTGGCCGTTGCGTTGGCCCAATCTTAAGATTTGCTCGGCTATTCAAGACCATGAGAAAGCCGGTTCCCCAAGGAATGGGCAGCCTCCTTAATGCCGGTCGGCATCTGGCGCTCCATGATGGAGTTTCACCCACATTGTGAAATGCGTTCGCCGCAGGTTGTCTCCTGCGGACCTCCCAGCACGTGAGGATTTCATGTTCAAGTTCCAAGCCAAATCGCTGGCGACCAAGCTGATCGCGGTGACAGGCGGCACGATCGCGCTCGTGTTGCTCGCCTCGAACTTCGTTCTCATCTCCCAGACACAGGAGCGCGTCGAAACGCTGGTGCTCGACCAGGCAACCGGCGAAGCGAAAGCCATCGCTTCTGATATCGCCGGCGGCATCGGCGAACTGGCAAGCGCTTCGCGCTCGATGGCCGGCATCCTTGGACGCAGCCACGCGGAAAAATCGATGGAACGCGCCGGTGTAATCAACATCCTCAGGGCCAATCTCGAACAGAACCCATTCGCCTTCGGCAGCTGGTTTGCCGAAGAGCCCAAGGCCTTTGACGGCCGCAAGGAGGACGTGGCCAACAACAAGGAGCTGGGTGCCAACGAGGAAGGCATCTTTGCGCCCTACTGGTCGAAAAACCGCGAAAACGAGATCCAGTTCTCGACCTTCCGCGCGGACTACGCGGCGGAATGGTACAGCCTTGCGGCAAAGAGCGGCAAGGGCGCAATCACCCCGCCCTATACCGCGCAGGACACCGATGTCCCGACTGCGATGAGCTCGATCGCCTATCCGGTCACGTCCAACGGCAAGCTGATCGGCGTTTCTGGCGTCGACATCTCGCTCGCTTCGCTGGCGGACGGCCTCTCCAAGCTGAAGCCGTTCGAAACCGGCCGCGTCTACCTGCTGTCCCAGACCGGCAAGTGGCTGGTCGCGCCGATCCCGGAGCTTTTGCTCAAGGATTATGACGGCGAAGGCAACGAGGTCGTCAAGAAGGCACTGGCTTCGGGAACTTCGGGCGTCGTCAAGAACCTGTCCTACGACGGCAACGAGCCCTTCGACCGCGTTGTCTACCCCTTCGCCGTTTCGGGTGTGAACACCAGCTGGATCGTGCTCGTCGACGTGCCGCGCACGGCGATCAACGCGCCGGTCCGCGACCAGACCTACATGATGATCATCGGGGGCCTGGTCGTTCTCGGCGCGGTGCTGCTCGGCCTTTACTTCGCAGTCCGTGGTTTTGTCCAGCAGCCGCTTGCAGGCCTCGTCAGGGACGTCCGCAACCTCAGCAACGGCGACTACGGCAATTCGATCACCGGCCAGGACCGCTCCGACGAGACGGGCCAGGTGGCAAAGGCGCTCGAAGGCTTCCGCCACCAGCTGGCCGACACCAAGCGGCTCGAAGGCGAAGCCCGCCACGAGCGCGAGCAGGCGGAACACGAGCGTAGCCGTTCCGAGACCGAGCGGGCCGAATCCAGCGCCCTCCAGCGCGACATCGTCGCCCGCCTCGGCAAGGGTCTTTCGCACCTCTCCTCCGGCGATCTCGCCTTCCGCATCACCGACGAATTCCCCGGTGAATATGCCCAGCTGAAGCGCGACTTCAACGCGACAATGGACAGCCTCGAAGAGACGATCCGCACCGTCAACCACTCCGTCGTCAACATCGGCAACGGCACCAGCGAGATCAGCAGCGCCGCCAACGATCTGTCGCACCGCACCGAACAGCAGGCGGCAAGCCTGGAAGAGACGGCGGCAGCTCTCGACGAGCTGACCTCGCAGGTCAACGCCAGCGCCGAGAACGCCAAGGTCGCCGCCAAGTCGGTGGACGTGGCCAGCAGCGATGCCGGACAGTCCGGCGAAGTGGTGCAGAAGGCGATTGCCGCGATGAAGGGCATCGAGCAGTCGTCGCACGAGGTCAGCCGCATCATCGGCGTCATCGACGAGATCGCCTTCCAGACCAACCTGCTGGCGCTCAACGCCGGCGTCGAAGCCGCGCGCGCCGGTGACGCCGGCAAGGGCTTCGCCGTCGTCGCCCAGGAAGTCCGCGAGCTTGCCCAACGCTCGGCAAACGCTGCCAAGGAGATCAAGACGCTGATCAACACCTCGGCGGGCCAGGTGCGCGAAGGCGTCGACCTCGTCGGTCGCGCCGGCGGCGCGCTCGAAAAGATCGCCGAACAGGTGGTGCAGATCAACGGCCTCATCCGCCAGATCTCGAGTTCGGCTTCCGAACAGGCCGTCGGCCTCAAGGAGATCAACTCGGCCGTCAACCAGATGGACCAGGTGACCCAGCAGAACGCCGCGATGGTCGAAGAAACCACTGCCGCCGGCATGGCGCTCAACGAGGAAGCACGCTCGCTGAGCACGCTGGTCGCCCGCTTCCGCGTCGCTCAGCGCTCGGGAACGACGGCAGCCCAGCCGAACTCGACGGAGATGTTGCGCGGTACGGCCGAGCGCATGCGCTCGGCCGAACGCCCGGCACCCGCACCGGCTCCTACCTATGCCCGCGACACCCGTCCGGCACCGAGTGCCGCGCGCGCCGGCTATACGCCATCGACCCAACGCGTCCTGACACAGACGTCCGGCGCCAACGCGTTGGCACAGGACAATTGGGAAGAGTTCTGATCCAGTAATCGATAAAGCAAAAAAACGGCGCCTCTCGGGGCGGCGTTTTCTTTTGTGGTTTTGGCTCGCGGCGATCAGATGCGCGCCAGCCGCTCTGTCAACAGGTCGAAGAAACCCTGATCGTCGATATGACGCATGACCTTGGCATTGTGCGTGCGGCCCGTGACCTGCCACCAGTCGACCACGGTCATGCCTGATGTCAGCGGCGACTGAACTTCGATCTCGACATTGCAGTCACGACCGGTGAAAAGCTCCGGCCGCAGGAGGTAGGCGATGACGGTCGGATCATGCAGCGGGCCGCCGTCGGTGCCGTACTTTTCGATGTCGAACCGCTCGAAGAATTCCAGCATTTCCGCCATGGCGATCGCCGGTGCGCTGCCGATCTCACGGATCTTCGCCACGCGCGCCTTGTGCGTCAGCACCCGGTGGGTGACGTCGAGCGGCATCATCACGATCGGAATACCCGAACGGAAGACGATGTCGGCCGCTTCCGGATCGACATAGATGTTGAATTCGGCCGCCGGCATGATGTTGCCACCCTCAAAGAAGCCGCCGCCCATCATCACCAGTTCGCGCACCCGCGGTGCAATGTCCGGCGCCTTCTGAAGGGCAAGCGCGACGTTGGTCAGCGGACCGAGCGTGCAGAGCGTGACCGTGCCAGGTGCTTCAGCGCGCAACGTGTCGATGATGAAGTCGACGCCATGCTGGGCCTGAAGCGCCATCTTCGGCTCGTCGAGAACAGGTCCGTCGAGACCGGTCTTGCCGTGCACATGCTCGGCAGTGACGAGCGGACGGGCGATCGGCCGGTCGGCGCCGGCGAAGACCTTGACTTTGGTCCTGTCGCACAGTTCGCAGATGATGCGGGCATTGCGCGCGGTCATGGCCAGAGGAACGTTGCCGGCGACCGTCGTGATCCCCAGGATATCGATTTCTTCCGGACTGCCGAAAGCGAGCATGATGGCGGCGGCATCGTCCTGCCCGGGATCAGTGTCTATGATTATTTTTCTCGGCACAGGCACGCTTGTGTTCCTCCTTCGGATTCTCGCGCTGCGGACTATGATTTGCGTGCACGCCGGAGGCAAGCGGCTTGCGCTCATTGCGCACAGCTACCATATTGGAAGGGGATGCTGCTTGGCAGGTCCGCAGAATGGTCGCTTGATCTTACAAGGACTTGGGAATGAGCAGAATTACGCCTTTCACGAGCCCACTCCTGCTGGGTTTCGACACAATGGAAAAGACCCTTGAGCGTATCGCCAAGGGAAATGACGGCTACCCGCCCTACAATATCGAGCGCATCCGCGGCGACGATTCGGTCGATGCGCCAGAGCGATTGCGCATCACGCTCGCCGTCGCCGGCTTTTCCGAAGAAGATCTCGACGTCACGACCGAGGAAAACCAGCTCGTCATTCGCGGCCGTCAGATCGACACCGGCGATCGCGATTACCTGCACCGCGGCATTGCCGCCCGGCAGTTCCAACGCACATTCGTGCTTGCCGACGGCATGAAGGTGCTTGGCGCGGAATTGCGCAACGGCCTGCTCTCGGTCGATCTCGTTCGTCCGGAACCGGTGCGTATGGTAAAGAAAATTAACATTTCAGTCCCAGAGTAGGATAACCGGCGGGATTTTCCCCTGGCCGGCGACCACGGAGTACCACCATGGGACTGAAAGCCATCACCTCGTCATTGTCAAAAAACGACCTCGCACATCTGGGAGAGGGCGAAGTCGGCTATATCAGAAAGATGCGTTCGGAAGAGGTTTCCCGCTGCTTCCCGGAAGCGCCTGAAATGGGACCGGGCATCGATCTGTGGGCCCTGTTCGGTGCGGACGGCACGCCGATCCTTTTGACCGACAACCGCTCCAGCACCTTCTACAAGGCTGCAGAAGACGATCTGAAGACCGTCAGCCTGCATTGATCGTCAGCTGCGGCGAAGCTCGCCGCTGGAACGTCAAGGCGCTGCGCGTCAAATCTGGCGCGCAACAGAAGCTGCTGCAACGCTTCGAGTGTCCTTAATATGCTGTGCGTAGACCGCCGCTTAAACGCGACGGAAGGTAAGATAGGCGGAACTCCGCCCTTCCCTGCGCGCCTTGGCCTCGTAGCGCGTGCTCGGCCAGCCCTCAAACGGCGTCAACCAATCCGATGCCTGTTCGGCCGTCCATTCGAAGGCGGCATGGTCGCGGCAATGCAGCAGCGTCCAGTTGACGTAGGTGTCGATATCGGATGCGAAGCAGAAGAGGCCGCCGGGCTTCAGCACCCGTGCGAAGCGGTCGAGATTGACGCTGGAGACGAAACGACGCTTCCAATGCTTGCGCTTCGGCCAGGGGTCAGGATAGAGCAGGTCAACCTGGTCGACGCAGGCGTCCGGCATCCAATCGAGCACCTGCGTGGCGTCGTCATTGTAGAGACGAATGTTGGAGACACCCTTCTCCTCGATCTGCCCGATCAGCTTCGCCATCGAATTGACGAAGGGTTCGACGCCGATGAAACCGGTCGAGGGGGTCTCGGCCGCGCGGTGGATCAGATGCTCGCCGCCGCCAAAACCAATTTCCATACGGACGCGATCGACCGGCTCGGGAAAGAGCGACTTCATGTCCTGCGGCGCGGCAGTGCCGAGATCGAGCTTCAGCTTCGGTAGAATGGTTTCGAGGTGTGCCGCCTGGCGCTCGCGCAAGGGCTTGCCCTTGCGGCGTCCGAAGAAGGCTTCCGTGGCGCGGCTGCGGCGCGGTTCAGTCATGACAATCTTCCTTCAACGAGCAAGGCGGACACCCCTTTCGGGGGCATCCGCCTTTATCTTTAGCGGCCGGACGTTCTGTGTCCGGCAAATGTCGAAGCGTCAAGCCCCGATGGCTTCCTTGAGCGGCTTGACCAGATCAAGCTTCTCCCAGGAGAACGAGCCGTCACGGCCGGCCTTGCGACCAAAGTGGCCATAGGCAGCGGTCTTGGCGTAGATCGGCTTGTTGAGGTCGAGATGACGGCGAATGCCGGTCGGCGACAAGTCCATCGTCTTGCGGATCGCGCTTTCCACCTGGTCCTCGGAGACCTTGCCAGTGCCGTGCAGGTCGACATAGACCGAGAGCGGCTGGGCAACGCCGATGGCGTAGGAAAGTTGGATCGTGCAACGATCGGAGAGGCCGGCAGCAACGACGTTCTTGGCGAGGTAGCGGGCTGCATAGGCAGCCGAACGGTCGACCTTGGTCGTGTCCTTGCCCGAGAAGGCGCCGCCGCCATGCGGAGCTGCGCCGCCATAGGTATCGACGATGATTTTGCGACCCGTCAGGCCGGCATCCCCATCCGGGCCGCCGATGACGAACTTTCCGGTCGGGTTGATGTACCAGGTGCAATCGCTGGCGATCTTCAGATCGTCAAGCGCTTCGCGGATATAGGGTTCGACGACCGCACGAACCTTGGTCGAATCCCAGCTCTCATCGAGATGCTGGGTGGACAGAACGATCGAGACGACTTCCGCCGGCTTGCCGTCGATGTAGCGAACGGTGACCTGGCTCTTGGCATCCGGGCCGAGCTTGGCGACTTCGCCGTCGCCCTTCTTGCGGGCGGCTGCGAGCAGATGCAGGATGCGGTGCGAATAATAGAGCGGCGCCGGCATCAGTTCCGAGGTCTCGCGGCAGGCGTAACCGAACATGATGCCCTGGTCGCCAGCACCCTCTTCACCCTGCTTGTCGGACGCGCTGTCGACGCCCTGGGCAATGTGTGCGGACTGGAAGTGCAGGAGCACGTCGATCTTGGCCGTTTTCCAGTGGAAACCGTCCTGCTCGTAGCCGATGTCGCGGATCGCCTTACGTGCGGCAGACTTGAACTTCGAGGGGTTGATGACGTCGTTGCCGTTCTTGTCCTTCTTCAGAAGGCTCGGCGGCAGGCGGACTTCGCCGGCGATCACAACGCGGTTCGTCGTTGCCAGCGTTTCGCAGGCAATGCGTACGCCCCAGGGATCGACACCGGTCTTGGCAGCTTCGCGGTAGACCAGATCGACGATCTCGTCGGAGATACGGTCACATACTTTGTCCGGGTGGCCTTCGGCTACGGATTCACTCGTGAACAGGTAGTTTGCACGCATGCGGGAATTCCCCTCAAGAAGATAAGCGCTGGCATCGTGTTAGTGGTTTTGCGACCGAAAAACAAGCGAACAACGACATAAATATATCTTTATATCGACATCGGAGCCAATCACTTCCGATATCAGAGGGAAACGGCGGACAAGAAAAAAGCGGCACAAATGGCCGCTTTGTTTTCCAATCCCGATGGGTTTCGGGACTATTCGCTTTCTGCTTCCGCAGCCAGAGCCTTGACGAGGTCGACAAGCTTGCGACGCACCTTGGGATCGTTGATCTTGACGAACGCGCGATTGAGCTGAAGGCCTTCCGAGGAAGAGAGGAAGTCGACAACGTAGTTCGAGCTGGAGGCTTCGGCCAAGCCGGAAGCGCTGGTGTTTTCACCGGGAGCGTCTTCGAAGAAGAAGGAAACGGGGACGTTCAGGATGCTGGAAATGTTCTGCAACCGGCTGGCACCAACGCGGTTCGTGCCTTTTTCGTACTTCTGGATCTGCTGAAAGGTGATCCCCAGGCTTTCGCCCAGTTTTTCCTGGCTCATGCCAAGCATCGTGCGGCGAAGGCGAATCCGGCTACCGACGTGAATGTCGATCGGGTTCGGCTTCTTTTTATTTTCCATCATATCTGCGTTCCTAAACACGCTGTTTCGATCATCCACGGACTGGCGTGGGGACACCGCACACCGCTGCAACCGCAACGGTGAAGACAAACGAGTCGCCACAGCAGAAACCGATGGTCCGGTCCACTATGCAATTTTAGGGGTTTTAGGTCAATTCTTCCTAATATTAAAACTAACACGCGAGAAGGCTGCAACCAGCAGGAGGAAGATTGCGCACAACCCGAAAATGCGGCTACGAATGACCTCATTCGTGGGCGTAGGAAGCCTTCCCGGCAGAATTGTGTCGATCACTCCCCTATAATTGTAGGCCAATCCTACCACTAAAACCCCACGTGCATCAACAATCGCTGATATACCATTATTGGCTGCACGGATAAGGGGTAATCCCGTTTCCACTGCACGCAACTGCGCCTGATGGAAGTGCTGACGGGGGCCCGGCGTGTCGCCGAACCAGGCATCATTGGTGATGTTGAGCAGCGCGTCGGCGCCGCGCGCATCAGTGCCGATCTCGTCGGGGAAAATCGCCTCATAACAGATGAGCGGGTAGAACGTGCGCCCGCCGGGCAAGGTCAGTAGCGACCGGGTCTTGGCGGCCGAGAAACCACCCGGCAGGGCGGCCGCGACCGAGCTTAGGCCCCAGGACGAGAGCATGTCCTCGAACGGCAGATATTCACCAAAGGGAACGAGGTGCACCTTGTCGGCAGCACTCATGATCTGCCCGCGTTCGTCGATGACGTAGATCGAGTTGTAATAGCGCGGCGGCAGGCCGGCGCCGGCATCTTCCGCTCGCACCGCGCCGGCAATGAGGATCTGCCCGTCATCGAGCACTTCGGCAATGCGCGCAAGCGCATCGGGACTGTCGGTGAGGATGAACGGGATCGAGGTTTCCGGCCAGACGACGATATCGGGCTTCTTGGTTTCACCTTCGGCTGGTGCCGTGGTCAAAGCCAAATGCTCCTCGAAGATGGCGCCGCGCTCGCTATCATCGAGTTTCTTTGCCTGATCGATCACCGGCTGAACGAGGCGAACGGCAAGCGGCTGATCCGGTCCGCCGGGCGCCGGCAGCGCAAGCCGATAAAAGCCGAAGCCGGTATGGGCCGCGAAAAGCGCCACAGCAAGGCTGAGACCAATACGGCTGCCCTTGCCGGTCGCGATAAGGGCCGGCGCCGCAAAGACGAAAACCGCCAGCATGTTGATGGTTGCGAGGTTCAGGACACTTGCCGACTGCATCATCAACGGCATCGGCATCGCCGCATAGCCGATCGCATTCCAGGGAAAGCCGGTAAAGATGAACGAGCGCAACCATTCAGCCAAGCCAAAACCCAGCGCCAGTGCTGCGATCCGGCCCACGCCATCCGACCAGAGGATGCGGGCAATCAGGGCCGCGAGCGCGTAGAACAGGGCAAGGCACGCCGGAAGCCCTACGACTGCCAGCGGCAATGCCCAGGCGAAGCTGTCCGCCTCCACCAACAGTGCGTTACCAAGCCACCAGAGCCCGCCGAGGAAATAGCCGAAACCGAACGCCCAGCCGATGCAGACTGCCGGCCAGAGCCGCCGGATTACGCCGCCGTCCGGATGGCCGGTCGCGCCGTCGAGCAGCCAAACGAGAACAGGAAAGGAGAGGAAGGCAGCCGCAAAGATGCCGAACGGCGGCTGTGTCAGAACAGCCAGGAGGCCCGCGGCAAACGCGAGCAATAGCCGGGGGGCGCCCGACAGAAGCATGATCCTGCCAGCCAGTCTTTCCATGCAGCCTCCTGTTGGCGCAGGCCGCGAAACACGACGCTGCGCGGGAAGAACAACCGAATCAGTTGCCGGCAGTGTTCCAAAAAAGTGGCTGCTTGTCCCCTTTGCAGCACCACGCGTCGAATTTGACGCGCAAAAGGGACGCCACCGATCGAGGATCGGTGGCCGTTCTCAGCGAAGGTCGAGACCGAGCTTCGCTGAGAAAACAATGTGGGGAAAAGCCTATTGCTCTCCGGCGGCGGCCTGTTGCGGCTCGGTACCGTTGCCGCGATTGGCGGGCGCCTGTTCCTGTGCCAACTCGCCTTCGGATCGCACGATGCGACGACGGGCCGGCGGACGCTTGCGCATGATCCGCACCCGCTTGACGCGGCGAGGATCGGCGTCGAGGATTTGGAACTCAAAGCCTGGCAGTGCCTGCACCACCTCGCCCCGCACCGGAATCCGCCCCAGCGACGCGAAGATCAGGCCACCGAGCGTATCGACATCCTCAAGCTGTTCGCGAACGTCGAAATCGGAACCGATCGCTTCGGCGATCTCCTCCAGCTCGACGCGGGCATCGGCGACGAAGACGTCCTCCGAGGTCTTGGCGAACATGACCTCGTCGTCGTCATGCTCATCCTCGATGTCGCCGACGACCATCTCGACGATGTCTTCCAGCGAAACGAGACCATCGGTGCCGCCATATTCGTCGATGACGAGCGCCATCTGGATACGAGCGGCCTGCATGCGCTGCATCAGGTCCGAAGCAAGCATCGACGGCGGCACGAACAGGAGCTGGCGGATTATGCCCACCTCCTCCAGCGACTTGCCGAGATCGACACGCGACAGATCGAAGGTCGCTTTCGGCGATCTTGGTGTCTTTTCAGCCGAAGACGACGACGCGGCGGTAGTCTGAGCCTTGCCGTTGCGGCGGCGGTTGCGGGCCTGCTTGGTCACATAGGCGAGCAGGTCGCGAATGTGGATCATGCCGCGCGGATCATCCAGACCTTCGTTGTAGACCGGCATGCGCGAGCGCCCCGATTCCTCGAAGATCACCATCAATTCGCCAATGGTGATGCTCTGGTCGACGGCTTCGATATCGGCGCGCGGGACCATCACGTCTTCGACGCGGACTTCGCGGAAGCGCAGGATGTTGTTGAGCATCGCCCGCTCTTCGGGCGAAAATGCCGTGTTGCTGTCGGCGTCCGTCAGCAGTGCGTCGGCAAGGTCCTCGCGGAGGCTCGAAGGATTGGCACCACGCAAAATGCGCGCGGCCCGGCTCCAGAAGGACGATGTGGATTTGGTGCCCTCTTGTCGAGTGGCGGTGCTACTACTGCCCGCCTCCGCCTCTCCGGAGGCATCGGCCTCCTCGGTCGCCATTGCGACGGGCTGTGTTTTAAAGTCGCTCATTGGTCCAAACTGTTAATCCGGGGATCGGTCCCCGTAAGGATCAGATAAGCCAAGACGCGCCAAAATGCGAGTCTCCAGGCTTTCCATTCTTTCGGCTTCATCATCTACCATATGATCATAACCGAAAAGATGCAGGAATCCATGCACGAGAAGATGCGTCAGATGCGCATCGAACGTCTTCTCCAGACCCTCAGCTTCGCGCTCGAGGGTTTCGCGCGCAACGATGATGTCGCCGAGCATCGGCCCCGGCATCTTGCCGGGCGTCAGCGGAAACGCCGGGAAGGAAAGCACGTTGGTCGGCTTGTCCTGGCTGCGCCATTCGGCATTGATCATGCGAATGGAAGCGTCGTCGGTGAAAACCAGCGACAGCTCGGGCTGCATCTTCGGGAACGGCTGGCCCTCTTCCGCAGTCAGGAAGGCTGCGGCCGCCTCGAGCACCGGCGACGAAAAGGCGAGAAGCGTCTCTTCGTCGGGCCAATTGCCCTCCTCGACGCTGATCTGGATATCCAATGCAGTCATGATCGCAACGACCGCCGATCAGCGGTCGCTCTGCTCGCTTTCATCGTGCACGGCGGTCTGGGCCTCGTAGGCCCGGACGATGCGTGCCACCATCGGATGGCGCACGACGTCGACGTCCTTGAACCGGACGACCGAGACACCCTCGACGCCGCGCAGGATCTGCAAGGCCTCGACCAGACCCGATTTGACGCCGCGCGGCAGGTCGACCTGGCTCGGGTCACCGGTCACGATCATCCGGCCGTTTTCGCCGAGACGGGTCAGGAACATCTTCATCTGCATCGATGTGGTGTTCTGGGCCTCGTCGAGAATGACGGCGGCATTGGCAAGCGTGCGACCGCGCATGAAGGCCAGGGGTGCGATTTCGATGACGCCTGCCGTGATGGCACGCTCCACCTTGTCGCCCGGCATCATGTCATAGAGCGCATCGTAGAGCGGCCTGAGATAGGGGTCGACCTTCTCCTTCATGTCGCCCGGCAGAAAGCCGAGGCGTTCGCCGGCTTCGACGGCCGGACGGGAAAGCACGATGCGGTCGACGGCACCACGCTCAAGAAGCTGCGCCGCATGGGCAACCGCGAGGTAGGTCTTGCCGGTACCGGCCGGACCGACGCCGAAGACGAGCTCGGAACGCTCCAGCGCGCGGATATAGGCATCCTGCGTCGGCGTGCGGGCGACGATCGTCTTCTTGCGCGTTGAAATCTGCGCCATCGTCAATTTGGCTTTTTTCTCCATGGTCGGCAATTGCAGCTGGTCGTCGGCAGCGACCGCCATGCGGATCGCGCCTTCCACATCCGACGTATCGATCGATCCGCCACTCTGCAACCGTCCATAGAGAAAATCGAGTGCGCGGCGCGCCTGATTGGTGGCAACGACATCACCTGAGATCGCAACGGAATTGCCGCGCGGGTGCGCTTCGATCCGGAGGCGCTCCTCGAGGAGCTTCAGATTCTGATCGAACTGCCCGAAGAGTTCGCTGGCGAACCGGTTGTTCTCGAATGTGAGCACGAAGTGATTGGCGTCTGTCGCAGTTGTTTTCGACTGGCGCGATGATGAAGAGATCAGTTCGTGTCCGTTCAAGCGGTTCAGGCTCCTGTGTTTGGTCCTTACCCGATCATCTCGGCAAACAGACTGTTCGGTCCCGCCTTGATGATTCGCACCTTGATAATGTCACCGATTTGCGATGCTTTTGCATCAACATTCACGGGCTGCAGCCAGGGGGACCGGCCGACGAGTTGCCCGGGCATGCGGCCCGGCTTCTCCAAAAGCAGGTCGATTTCGCGTCCGACACAGGATTCGGCAAAGGCGCGCTGCTGCGAAATCAGCAAAGCCTGCAATCTTTCCAGACGCTTGGCTTTTACGTCCTCCGGAACCTGATCCTCGAGGTCGGCGCCGGGCGTGCCGGGACGGGTCGAATATTTGAACGAAAATGCCTGTGCATAACCCACGGCCTCGACCAGCCTTATGGTCGCTTCGAAGTCTTCGTCGGTCTCGCCGGGGAAGCCGACGATGAAATCACCCGACAAGGCGAGGTCCGGCTGCACCGCGCGGATGCGCGCGATCAGCGCCAGATACTCGGCCGCCGTATGCCGCCTGTTCATCGCCTTGAGGATGCGGTCGGAGCCTGCCTGGACCGGCAGGTGCAGATAGGGCATCAGCTTCGGCATCGATCGATGCGCCTCGATCAGGCTGTCGTCCATGTCGCGGGGGTGGCTGGTGGTGTAACGCAGCCGCGCCAGCCCCTCGATGTCGCCAAGACATTGCAGCAGATCGCCGAGGCCCCATTCGCGGCCGTCGGGGCCGAGCCCATGCCAGGCGTTGACGTTCTGGCCGAGCAAGGTGATCTCGCGCACACCGGCTTCGACCAGCTTTTCCGCTTCCGAGACGATCTGGGCGACGGGACGGGAGACCTCCGATCCGCGGGTATAGGGAACGACGCAGAAAGTGCAGAACTTGTCGCAGCCTTCCTGCACCGTCAGGAACGCTGTGACGCCGCGCGCGCGGGTCCTGGCCTTGTCGGGTGCCGGCAGATGCTCGAACTTGTCCTCGACGGCGTAGTCGGTCTGGACGACGCGCTCGCCGTTGCGCGCACGCTTCAGCGCTTCCGGCAGACGGTGATAGGTGGTCGGCCCGATGACGAGGTCGACCGCCGGCGCGCGGCGCAGGATCTCGTTGCCTTCGGCCTGGGCAACGCAGCCAGCAACGCCGATCACCATCTCCCGGCCCTCGAGCGCCTTCGCCTTCTTCAGATCGCGCAGGCGACCGAGTTCGGAATAGACCTTCTCTGCCGCCTTCTCGCGGATGTGACAGGTGTTGAGCAGGACGAAGTCGGCATCCTCAAGCACATCCGTCGAGACATAGCCGTCACGCGTCAACGCATCCGACATGCGGTCGGAATCGTAGACATTCATCTGACAGCCGTAGGTCTTGACGAAAACCTTGCGGGCCGGCGTGCGTTCGTCGCCCGTTGCGGGCGTCGTCAGAAGAGCTGTTTCCTGGGTCATGCCGGTTCTTTAGTGCAAAGCGGGTCAGAATTGAAGTATTTTTGCCTGCCGGCATTCACGTGGCCACCAGCGTCAGGCCCGTCCGCGCAGGCGGTCCGACAGCATCGAGCGGATGCGCTGCTCGATCACGCGGCTGACTTCCTTGCGGTTGGTGTGGTGGTCGTAGTCGACGGCCTCGCCGAAATCGACATCCACCTCGATCGCCCCTTCGCGCAGGATACCGAGCAGATGCGGCACCAAGCCGGTATCACCGGGCCAGGCGGCGATCGGCCTGTTGAAGCGCCCCATCGGCATTCCGTGAATGCCCGTATAGGATATGGCGACCGGCTGAACGTGGACCATGCCGGTCGGTGAATGCGGCACAGCAGAAGCGGCTGCGCCGAACAGCGACGTCTTGATTTCGAGCAGGCGGTTGCCGTCGGAGGTCGTGCCTTCCGGGAAAAGCACGACGATCTCGCCGCAAGCGAGCCGCTGGCCGATCTCGCTGACCTGCTTTCCGGTCGACCGCTTTTGCTCGCGCACGACGAAGATCGATGCCTGCAACCGCGCGAGAATGCCGAAGACCGGCCATTGCTTGACCTCGGACTTGGCGACGAAGACGACGTCGGCAACCGAAGACAACACCAGGATATCTTTCCACGAGGCGTGGTTGGCGCACAGAAGCAGCGGCCGGCGGCGTTCGGGCATGCCATGGACGCGCACCTTGATGCCGAGCAGATAACAGGCCATGCGGTGCCAGTAGCGCGGCAACAGGCGGCGCGGCTTCAGATCGAGCCAAAGGCAGACGATCTGGATCGGCATCAGCACGAGCGAGGCCAACGCCAGCACCAGCGCGAACAAAATGATCCGCAGCCAATTGATCATCGAAAAGGATTTCCTGCGCCGTTCACGCGCCACTCCGCATGGTTGCGCGAAGCCCCGGTTCATCCGGGGCGTGCCGAACCAATCCGGTTCGCACTAGCGAAGATCGAGCCGCATGACAAGCGCAGCGGTGCGCTGTCCTGTCTTGTCCTGGTAATAGGCGCGGCGTTCGCCGACCTTGAGGAAGCCGAGCTTACGGTAAAGCCCGATCGCGGCCTGATTGGTCTCGTCCACTTCGAGGAACAGCGTGTCCGATCCCTTGACCGAAGCTTCGCGCATCGCCGCCTGCATCAGCCGCCAGCCGAGGCCGGAACGGGCATAGCGCGGATCGACGCCGATGGTCAGGATTTCGGCCTCGCCGGCCACCGCACGCGACAGAACGAAGCCGCCGAAGGCAGGCCGGAGCGAGCCGTTGGTCTGGCGAGCGACAAAGCCGAACACCGTGTCCTGGACCAGCAAGGCGTGGATTTCGCCATCGCTCCAAGGCGCCGCGAAGCGCTGGCGATGCAGGCCGGCGGCGGCGATGAGATCCGGCTCTTCCAGCGGGAAGATGTCGAATTCGGCACGGCGCGTGAAGTAATCGGTGAAGTTCATCTGTGTCTAGGCTCGGGCAACGGCAAAGCCCGCTTGCGGCTTGGCGTCGGGCCCACGAAGATATAGCGGCTTCGGCTTGGCCGAGGCTGGATCAGCAATAACACCGAGCCGCGCAACGACTGCGATATCGACGAGATCCGGGGTCTTGACCGGCGTCAGAGAGGCGAGCAGTTCGGCGCCCGAACCGGCCACGCATCCCTCGAAACCGGCAAAGCGGTCGCGGGCAACCGTGACCGACAGCGCTTCCGGCTCCGTGACGGCATGGCCTGCGGCATCGTAGGCCTGGACATAGACCTCGTCGCGCTTGGCGTCGATCGCGACCAGCACCGATTTGCCCGGCGCCGCGGAACGGGCTTCTTCTGCGATAACGTGAAGGGAGGAAATGCCGACCGCGGGCTTGCCAAGCGCAAGCGCCAGTCCGCGCGCCGTCGCGACCCCGACACGGATACCGGTGAACGATCCCGGGCCGATGGTGACGGCGATGCGGTCGATATCGCCGATCGGGCGATCGGCTGCGACGAGCGCCTCGTCGACGAACTCCATCAGCCTTTCGGCATGGCCACGGCCGATGTCGGCACCGGATTGCCCGAGAACTGCCGACGAACCACTGTCATAGATGGCAGCGGAACAGCCGGACCCTGATGTGTCGATGGCAAGTACGATCATTTCAGTTGCAGCGATTTCCAGACGCATCATGCCGCGAAGCCCGATCGGCATCGCGGTTACGCTTACTCACACTAGTGATCAGCTGCAGCCTCGAAAGGCGCAGCCGTTCGCCATCGCGATATCAGACGGCTTCGACCGCTTCCACCTCGGGAACGAAATGCCGCAGCAGATTCTGCACGCCATGCTTCAGGGTCGCCGTCGACGACGGGCAGCCAGAGCAGGCACCCTTCATGTTCAGGAACACGGTACCGTCCTTGAAGCCGCGGAAGGTGATGTCGCCACCGTCCTGAGCCACCGCCGGGCGAACCCGGGTTTCGAGCAGTTCCTTGATGGTTGCGACAATGGTCTCGTCGCCGGGCTCGAAGAATTCGTCTTCTTCGTCCAGCTGCTCGGCGCGGCCCGCTCCGGCCATGATCGGCGCACCGGACATGAAGTGCTCCATGATCGAGCCGAGGATGGCGGGCTTCAGGTGCTGCCACTCCTGCCCGTCCTTGCTGACGGTGATGAAGTCGTAGCCGAAGTAGACACCGCTGACGCCAGGGATCGAGAACAGGCGGGCAGCAAGCGGCGAACCGGCGCGTGCTTCTTCCTCGTCGCGGAATTCGGCAGTGCCGCTTTCCAGAACGACCTTGCCCGGCAGGAACTTGAGCGTGGCCGGGTTCGGCGTGGCTTCGGTCTGGATGAACATGTCTCTCTCCGTCTCGCCGGGATCGGTTCTCTCAACCGGCTCTTTAGAATAATTCAAAAGAATATAAGATCTTCGTTCCGCCCTCGCAAGAGCGCAAAGAGACGCAGCTCAGCTGAGCGCGTCGATTTCCTCGTCGGTGAGCAGATCCGGGATGACCGTCACCGGGATCGGGAAGGCGGCCGCCTTGCCGGCGATCGACGACACCAGCGGACCGGGGCCCTCCTTTGCCGAGCCTGCGGCCAGAACCAGGATGGCGATGTCGCGATCCTCTTCGATGGCCGAATGGATCTGCTCGGTTGCTGCCCCTTCGCGGATGACGATTTCGGGTTCTATCCCGATGCGCTCGCGGACGGACTGCGCCACCTTGGCGAGCGTCGCTTCCGCCTCGTCGCGCGCTTCCGCACGCATGATTTCCTCGACCCCCAGCCATTGCTGGAAGTCGCCGTCGGCGATGACATAGAGCAGGACGAGACCGCCATTGGAATTCTTGGCGCGCATGCCAGCATAGTGGACAGCGCGGCCGCATTCCGGGGTATCGTCGATCACCGCCATGAATTTGCGGCGGTGACCTTCAAGTCGTGAGAGTCGGGTCGAGACCATGCGGCGAACATTACACTCCAGATAAGCCGCCGCAAGGCCTCATTTTCGCCTTTTACTGCAGAAATCCGATGATTTCGCGAACCTCGCTCATGGTCTTTTCCGCCCGCGCCCGGGCACGCTCGCCACCATCGCGAAGGATGGCGTCGATGTGGGCCGTGTCGCCCATCAGACGGCGCATCTCGCCAGTGATTGGCGACAGAACCTCGACCGCCAGGTCGACCAGGGCCGGCTTGAACACCGAGAACTGCTGGCCACCGAATTCGCCCAGCACTTCTTCCTTGGTCTTGTCGGAAAGGGCCGCATAGATGCCGACGAGGTTTTCCGCCTCGGGGCGTCCCTTGAGGCCGTCGAGCTCGCTCGGGAGCGCATCCGGGTCGGTCTTGGCCTTGCGGATCTTCTTGGAGATGGTTTCGGCATCATCCATCAGGTTGACGCGCGAAAGATCCGACGGATCGGACTTCGACATCTTCTTGGTGCCGTCACGCAGCGACATGACACGCGGCGTTGCGCCGCCGATCAGCGGCTCCACCGGCGGGAAATAGGCATGAACAGGCTCTTCGCCGACGACCATGTCGACGCCGTAGCCACCACGACGGATGTGCTCCATGAAGTCGATATTGAATTTCTGGGCGATGTCGCGCGTCAATTCGAGATGCTGCTTCTGGTCGTCGCCGACAGGAACATGGGTGGCGCGATAGACGAGAATGTCGGCGGCCATCAGGCTCGGATAGGCAAGCAGGCCCAGCGAGGCGTTCTCGCGGTCCTTGCCGGCCTTGTCCTTGAACTGGGTCATCCGGTTCATCCAGCCGATACGGGCGACGCAGTTGAAGATCCACGCGAGTTCCGCATGCTGCGGCACGGCCGACTGATTGAAGACGATATGCTTTTCCGGATCGATGCCGGACGCGATGAAGGCTGCGGCGATCGAGCGGATCTGCCCCTTCAGGTCCTCATGCACGAGCTGCGCGGTGATCGAATGCAGGTCGACGACGCAATAGATGCAATCGTTGTTTTCCTGCAGAGCCACGAACTTGCGGATCGCGCCGAGATAATTACCGAGATGGAGGTTGCCCGTCGGCTGCACACCGGAAAATACGAGCGGCTTGAATTCGTTCATGTCGTCCTCAATAGGCTGGTGGAGGGCCCCAGGGTTCATCACCCATGTTGCTAACGGCATGGCTTATGCACGTCGGGCGGGGCGCGATCAAGTGGTGCGAATCCGAGTGGGCGACGCCGATTAAAATAGGCATCGCCGCTTCATCACCGGATGGTTCAGGCGTCTGCGTCCGGCGCTGGAGCAGGGTCTGCCTTGGCCTTCGCCTTGCGCTTGATGTTGCGGCGGATCATGCCGAGATTAGCGCCGCCGATACCGAAGGCGATCGCGAAATAGATCGCCATGGCGACGGCCACCAGACCGCAGAGCGTGGTTGCGCGCACGATCAACGGCGCTGCCGACGACACTTCGTAGGCCAACCACTGAAGAGCATAATGCAAGGCGAGCGCCATGCCGGCCGCGGCAATGACGAGACGGGGAATGCGGGTCAGAAGCGGAATGTCGCGTCCCCAATGGCCACGCCAGACGAGCATGCCGAACAGCAGCACGGCATTCACCCAGCCGGCAACGATTTCCGCCGTCGCGATGCCGCTTGCGCCCAGCCGCGGAAACAGCGTCAGCGCCAGCGACACGTTCACCGCAACCGAAATGCCGGCAAAGACCATCGGCGTGCGCGTGTCCTCGCGGGCAAAGAAGCCGGGGATGAACGCCTTGATCAGCACGAAAGCCGGCAGGCCGAGGCCGTAGATCGCCAGGATATGGCCGACGACCACCGTCGACGACGCGGAGAATTCACCACGTTCGAACAGCAGCCGGACAATCGGCTCCGACATGACAAGCAAGGCCGCCGCCGCCGGCAACGTCAGAAACAGGGTGAATTCCACCGAGCGGTTCTGCAGGTTCGCGGCCTCGTTGACGTTGCCGGAGCGCAGCGCGCGCGCCAGTTCCGGCAAAAGCACGGTTGCGACCGCAATGCCGACGACGCCGAGCGGCAGCTGGTAGATACGGTCGGCATAGACGAGCGACGACACAGCACCTTCCTGCGCCGAGGCGATGTTGGTGTTGATCAGGAGGTTGATCTGGGTGATGCCGCCGGTGATCGCGGCCGGCAACGCCAGCACCAGCAGCCGCCTGACATTGGCCGTCAGCCGCGGGCGGCGAAAGCCGATCTTGATGCCGGCGTCGCGCACCGCGACCCAGACGATCGCCAATTGCACGAGACCGGCCGCCATCACGCCCCAGGAGAGGCCGTAGCCGACCGCAATCGGATCCTGGCCGATGTACCAGGCATAGCCGAGGATGCCGATGAGGATGATATTGAGGAACACCGGAGCGATCGCCGCGGCGAAATAGCGGTGCAGCGAATTGAGCATTCCCGCCATCATCGCGGCAAGCGACATGCAGGCGAGATAGGGAAACATGATCGTCGCGAAGACGATGGTATTGCCGAGCTTCGCCGGATCATTGGCGAAACCAGGCGCGATCAGGTTGCTGACGATGAACGGCATCGTCAGTTCCATCACCACCGTCAGGAACAACAGCACGGTGAAGAGAACGCCGAAGACTTCTTCGGAGAACCGCCGCGCCCCTTCCATGCCGTTCGCCTCGATCTCCCTGGCAAAAAGCGGCACGAAGGCGGAATTGAATGCGCCCTCGGCAAAGAGCCGGCGAAAGGTGTTGGGCAGGCGGAAGGCGGTGTTGAAGGCATCGGCGACCGGGCCGGTGCCGAGGGCCGCCGCCATGAAGGTTTCGCGGATGAAGCCGAACAGACGGCTGCCGAGCGTGGCGCCGCCGACGGTTGCAAATTTCTTGACCAGACTCATGTTTCGGCTTTTGTCGTTCTTTGAGCGGAGGACGTGCCTACGGCAGGCGCGATGATGCCGGATGGCATCCGGTCTCGAACCTCGTCGGCCTCGTCGGCCATGACGGCCTTGAGGCGGGCGGCGATGTTCATCTGGCGGTTTTCACTGGTGACCTTCTGGCCGACGAGATCGGTGATGTAGAAGGTGTCGATGACCTTCTCGCCGAAGGTGGTGATGTGCGCCGAGGCAATGTCGAGCGAAAGGTCCGACAGGACGGCGGTGATCTCCGACAGCAGGCCGGGACGGTCGAGACACTCGACCTCGATGACCGTGAACTTGTTCGACAGCGTATTGCTGATCGTCACCTCAGGCGTAACAGTGAAGGCCTTGTTGCGCTTCTTGACCTTGGTGCGGCTGGCGATCACCTCCGGCAGCCGCTTGCGACCGGACAGCGCGTCCTCGATCAACCTGCCGATGCTGGCCGCCCGGCGCGTCTCGTCGCCGTCGACGGAAAACTCGCGGTTGACCAGGATCGTATCAAGCGCCCGGCCGTCCGAAGTGGTGAAGATCTGCGCGTCGACGATGTTGGCGCCCGCCGCAGCACAGGCGCCGGCGATGACCGTCAAGAGCCGCGGATGGTCGGGCGACAGCACGGTGATTTCGGTGATCGCATGGAACTGGTGCGTGCGCACCATGGTCGACAGCGCCTTGCCGGCGGCATCCGCCTCGCGGATGAAGCGGGCGTGACGCACCTGATCCTCGAGCGCCACGGTCAGCAGATAGGGTTGATAATGCAGCCGCACATAGGCTTCGCGCTCGCTTGCCGGCCAGTCGGTCAGCGCGTCGCTCAGCATCGTTGCCGCATGGGCAGCGCGCTCCTTGCGCGACAGCTCGGAGAAGCCGCCCGAAAGCAGGAGTTCGGTTTCATAATAGAGTGTACGGAGCAGCTGCCCCTTCCAGCCGTTCCAGACGCCCGGGCCGACGGCGCGGATGTCGCAGACGGTGAGGATCAAGAGCATCTTCAACCGGTCGAGCGACTGCACCCGCTCGGCAAAGTCGACGATGGTCTTGCGATCGTTGAGGTCGCGGGTCTGGGCGACCATCGACATTGTCAGGTGCTCGTCGATCAGCCAGGCGACAAGCTCGGTTTGCTTCGGCGTCAGGCCAAAGCGCGGGCAGAGCCGG
Organism: Ensifer sp. Root31; assembly: GCF_001424825.1. Lineage (NCBI taxonomy): Bacteria > Pseudomonadati > Pseudomonadota > Alphaproteobacteria > Hyphomicrobiales > Rhizobiaceae > Ensifer > Ensifer sp. Root31. The sequence continues at coordinate 251,242 of NZ_LMCO01000001.1, forward strand.
CGCGCCACCTTGGCACCGGCGACCGAATGATCCTCCGGCCGACCCTTGGCGATATCGTGCAGAAGCACGGCGACGTAGAGCACCTCGCGGTCCTCGATCCCCGGCATCAGTTTGGCGACCAGCGGGTGGGCGTCCTCCTCGATGCCGCGCTCGACGCGCGAGAGAACGTCGACCGCGCGCAGCAGATGCTCGTCCACCGTATAGTGGTGGTACATGTTGAACTGCATCATCGAGACGATCTTGCCGAAATCCGGAATGAACCGCCCGAGCACGCCCGCTTCGTTCATGCGGCGAAGGATCAGCTCCGGCTTGCGGCGCGAGGTCAGGATCGACAGGAACAGCCGGTTCGCCTCCTCGTTCTCGCGCAGCTGCGGCTTGATCAAGCCGAGCGAGCGCGTCACCTGCCGAAGCGCTGCCGGGTGGAACTCGAGATTGTTGATGTCGGCGATGTGGAAGAAGCGCAAAAGGTTGACCGGATCGCGCTTGAACACATCGGGGCTCGAAAGTGCTATGCGCCCGCCGTCATCGACGAAGTCGAGCGTGCCGGCAATCTTGCGGCTGCGATGGGTGAAGCGGCCGATGATGCCGGAAAGGCCGGGCGCGTCCTTGGCCTGCTGGTCTTCGAGTGCGGCGCAGAAGATGCGGGTGAGATCGCCGACATCCTTGGCCACCAGGAAGTAGTGCTTCATGAAGCGCTCGACCGCCGAAAGGCCGGGGTGGTCGTGATAGCCGAGCGCCTCGGCGATCTCGCGCTGAATGTCGAAGGACAGCCGTTCCTCGGCCTTGCCGGTCAAGAAATGCATGTGGCAACGCACCGCCCAGAGGAAATCCTCCGCCTTCTGGAACAGCTTGTATTCCGTGCGGGAGAGGACGCCGAGCTTGATCAGATCGGCCGAATCCTTGACCCGGTAAAAATACTTGGCGATCCAGAACAGTGTGTGCAGGTCTCGAAGCCCGCCCTTGCCTTCCTTGACGTTGGGCTCGACGAGATAGCGCGTGTCGCCGGCCTTGCGGTGGCGCTCGTCGCGTTCGGCAAGCTTGGCGGCGATGAAGTCCGGCCCGGTGTTGCGCACGATCTCATGGTCGAAGCGCGTTTCGAGTTCAGCCGCCAGCGTTTCGGAACCACAGATATAGCGGGTCTCGAGGATTGCCGTGCGGATCGTCATGTCGGCACGCGAGAGCCGGATGCAGTCCTCGATCGTGCGGGTGGCGTGGCCGACCTTGAAGCCCAGATCCCACAGGATGTAGAGCATGAATTCGATGGCGGGCTCGGCCCAGACGGCCTTCTTCACCGGCAGCAGGAAGAGCAGGTCGATGTCCGAGCCGGGTGCCAGCGTGCCGCGGCCGTAACCGCCAACGGCAGCGACAGCGATGCGGCTTGCCGGGGCTGCATTGGCGGCATCGAAAATCTCGTTGAGCACGAAATCATGCAGCACCGTGATCAGCTGGTCCTGAAGCCAGGAGATACGCTCGGCGCAAAGGATACCGCCGCCATCGCCAGCAAACAGTTCGCGCGCCTTGGCGCGGCCTGCAACATTTGCCTGTTTGAAGGCCGCAAGCAGTGCCTGACGCATCGGTTCGCGCTGCTCGGCGTGGGCCGAGGCGATGAAGTCGCATTTCGCCCGAAGCGCCGCGACGTCGAGAATTTCGGGAAAGGAAGTTTCGTGTCTGCCCATGAAGTGCCGAGGGGCGTCCTGTCCGACTGGTTGCGTGGTCCGCTGCATGAAGAGCATTCCTGCATGCTCCCATCCGATCAAGGCCGAACCGGGACGTTGCAGCATTTCAAAATTAATACAGGCTCATCGCCACGCCCTCGAAAGGCGCGCGGCGCTGTATAGCCTTTTTCACCGACGCATGCACAGGAAAAACGGTATGCCCGTCACCGGGCGCTCAGTTCCTTTTTCAGGGCGTAGAGTGCGTCCAGCGCCTCGCGCGGCGTCATATCGTCGGGGTTGAGTGCCTTCAGCGCCTCGTCAACCCTGGAGTTTCCAGCGGGCTTGGCTTCCTCGCGCCGGATCGCCACCTGGAACAACGGCAGATCGTCGATCAGCTGGCTTGCGGGGTTCTTGCGATCGGCGTCTTCGAGCTTGGCAAGCACGTCCTTGGCCCGAGCCACGACCGAAGCCGGCAGACCGGCAAGACGGGCGACCTGAATACCGTAGGAACGGTCGGCGGCACCCGGCCCGACCTCGTGCAGGAAGATCACGTCGCCGTGCCACTCTTTGACGCGCATGGTCGCATTCGAAAGCCGGCCGAGCTTTTCCGAAAGCACGGTCAGCTCGTGGAAGTGGGTCGCGAACAATCCGCGGCAGCGGTTCGCCTCATGCAGATGCTCGACGGCTGCCCAGGCAATCGACAGACCGTCGAAGGTCGCAGTGCCTCGGCCGATCTCGTCGAGGATCACCAGCGAGCGATCGGTCGCCTGATTGAGGATTGCCGCCGTCTCGACCATCTCGACCATGAAGGTCGAGCGTCCGCGGGCAAGATCGTCGGAGGCGCCGACGCGCGAGAACAGGCGGTCGACAATGCCGATATGGGCGCTTGCGGCGGGAACGAAGGTGCCCATCTGCGCCATGATCGCAATCAGCGCGTTCTGCCTGAGGAAGGTCGACTTACCGCCCATGTTCGGACCGGTCAGAAGCCAGATCGCCCCGCCCTCTTCGCCTGTTGGCGGCGACAGATCGCAGCCATTGGCAACGAAGGCGTTGGACGCCTGACGCTTCAAGGCTTGCTCGACGACGGGATGGCGGCCGCCTTCGATGGCGAACATGCGCGTGTGGTCGACGATGGGGCGAGCATAGTTCTGCTCTTCGGCAAGCGTCGCGAGGCCAGCCGAAACGTCGACGGTCGCAAGCGCCAGCGCCGCAGCCTTGATGATTTCGGCCGCCGCCACGACGTCTGATGTCATCGCCTCGAACGCGGCAAGCTCGATCGACAGCGCCCGGTCGGCCGCATTGGCGATCTTGCTCTCAAGCTCGGCAAGCGCTGTCGTGGTGAAGCGCATCGCGTTCGCCATGGTCTGGCGATGGATGAAGCGGGCGCGGCCCTCGTCGGTGTCGGTCATCGAGCCGGCATTGCCCGCCGTCACCTCGATGAAATAGCCGAGCACGTTGTTGTGCTTGATCTTCAGCGACTTGATGCCGGTCTCTTCGGAATATTGCAGCTGCAGCCCGGCGATAACCCGGCGTGACTGGTCGCGCAGCCCCCGCACCTCGTCGAGATCGGCACTTGCCCCTTCCCGCAGGAAGCCGCCGTCGCGCTTCAGAAGCGGCAATTCGTCGGCAAGCATCGTATCGAGGTGGTCGAGGACGGCCGATGGCAGGGCATCGATCGCCGCCCGTGCCTCGACAAGCTCCTCAGACAGATTGCCGGAAGCCATCAGCCGGGAGATCGTTGCCGCTGCCTTGAGGCCCGCCTGGATGGCGCCGAGGTCGCGCGGGCCGCCGCGGCCAAGCGCCAGCCGCGACAACGCACGCGGCATGTCGGGGGCGCGACGAAGAGAATCGCGCAGATCGCCGGCAAAGGAGGGCTGGCTGGCCAGAATCTCGATCGAATCCAGCCGCTGGTTGATGCGATCGGGATCGGTCAGCGGTGACATCAGCCGTTCGGCCAGGAGCCGCGCTCCGCCGCTCGTCACGGTTCGGTCGAGCGCTTTCAAAAGCGTGCCTTCGCGGGCGCCCGACAGGGTTTTGACGAGCTCGAGGTTGGCCCGCGTCGCCGGATCGATGAACAATGTCGAGGCAGCGCTCTCACGCTCGGGTGTGCCGAGAGCCGGACGTTCGGCAAGCTGGGTCTTTTCGACATAGGAGATGGCAGCGGATGCCGCCGCCAGTTCGGCGCGCGAAAAGCTGCCGAAACCATCGAGCGTCTTGACGCCGAAGTAGCGGGCGATGCGGCCCTCGGCCGTGGCGCTGTCGAACAGCACGCCCGGCTGCGGCACGGCCACCCGGCCGAGCACGTCGAACACGGGACGCAGTTCCGGGTCGTGGAAGACGGTGTCGGCGAGGATCAGTTCGCGCGGCTCGATGCGCAGGATGTCGGCGAGCAACCGGCTCTCACCGGTTTCGGCGAGCCTGAAGATGCCGGTCGAGATATCGATCCAGGCCAGCGCATAGGCCGGCTCCGAACCGCTCTTGATGCGGGCGAGCGCCATCAGATAGTTGGTCTCCGAGGGCGAAAGCAGCTTCTCCTCGGTGATCGTCCCCGGTGTCACCAGCCGGACGACGTCGCGGCGCACGACTGATTTGCTGCCGCGCTTCTTGGCTTCGGCAGGATCCTCGACCTGCTCGCAGACCGCGACGCGAAAGCCGAGACCGATCAGTTTCTGCAGATAATCGTCGGCCGCATGCACCGGCACGCCGCACATCGGGATTTCCTGTCCCATATGCTGGCCGCGTTTCGTCAGCGTGATGCCGAGCGCCCGCGAGGCTTCGACTGCGTCCTGGAAGAACAGCTCGTAGAAGTCGCCCATGCGGTAGAAAAGCAGCGAATCCGGGTTGTTCGCCTTGATCTCGATGAACTGCTCCATCATCGGCGTCGCCGTGGAGCGGCTCTCCTCGGTCGCCAGTTCGGCTGCAGAAAACACCTCGCCGGAGCGGCTCGATTGGTCTGTCACGAAATTCATGATTGTCCCGAAAAAAGAGATGGCACACTATCCGCAAGCAATTATAGACGACAACCATAAAGAGACGCCCCGACAGGGTCGCCCACAGGAGGATAGAGGAAACATGCCGGCCACCGACAAGACCGATCGCACTATGACGAGCGTCACCGCGCAGGAAGCGCTCGATTTTCACTCGCAGGGTCGTCCCGGAAAGCTGGAGATTTCCCCCACCAAGGCCATGGCCACGCAACGCGACCTGTCGCTCGCTTATTCACCGGGCGTTGCAGTGCCGGTCCTGGCGATCGCCGAGGATCCCGCCACCGCCTACGATTACACGACACGCGGCAACATGGTCGCGGTCATCTCCAACGGCACGGCCATCCTCGGCCTCGGCAATCTCGGAGCGCTCGCCTCCAAGCCGGTCATGGAAGGCAAGGCGGTGCTGTTTAAGCGCTTCGCCGACGTCGATTCGATCGACCTTGAGGTCGACACCGAGAACGTCGACGAGTTCATCAACTGCGTGCGCTTCCTCGGCCCCTCCTTCGGCGGCATCAACCTCGAGGACATTAAGGCGCCGGACTGTTTCATCATCGAGCAGAAGCTGCGCGAGGTCATGGACATTCCAGTGTTCCATGACGACCAGCACGGCACAGCGATCATCGCAGCCGCCGGCCTCATCAACGCGCTGACGTTGACCGGACGCGACTTCAAGACCACCAAGCTCGTCTGCAACGGCGCCGGCGCCGCGGCCATCGCCTGCATCGAGCTCATCAAGGCGATGGGCTTCAACCCGGAAAACGTCACCCTCTGCGACACCAAGGGCGTGATCTTCCAGGGCCGCACCGAAGGCATGAACCAGTGGAAGTCGGCGCATGCGGTCAAGACCGACCGCCGCACGCTTGCCGAAGCGCTCGAGGGTGCTGACGTGGTCTTCGGCCTTTCGGCCAAGGGCGCGCTGTCGGAGGACATGGTCCGCTCGATGGCGCCGCGGCCGATCATCTTCGCCATGGCCAACCCGGATCCGGAAATCACCCCGGAAGAGGTCGCCCGCATCCGCGACGACGCGATCGTCGCGACCGGCCGTTCGGACTACCCAAACCAGGTCAACAACGTACTCGGCTTCCCCTATATCTTCCGCGGCGCGCTCGACGTGCGCGCCTCGACGATCAACGACGCGATGAAGATCGCCGCGGCGGAAGCGCTCGCAAGCCTCGCCAAGGAAGACGTGCCGGACGATGTCGCGGCCGCCTACCAGGGCAACCGCCCGCGCTTCGGCGCGCAGTACATCATCCCGGTTCCCTTCGACCCGAGGCTGATCTCGGCGATCCCGATGGCCGTTGCCAAGGCGGCGATGGAAACCGGCGTCGCACGCAAGCCGATCGTCGATCTCGAAGCCTATGGCCGCCAGCTTTCCGCCCGCCGCGACCCGATTGCCTCGACGCTGCAACGGATCTACGAGCGCGTCCGGCGCCAGCCGAAGCGCATCGTCTTTGCCGAAGGTGAAGAAGTGCAGGTCATGCGCTCGGCGATCGCCTATGCCAACCAGCAGCTCGGCACCGCGATCCTGCTCGGCCGCGAGGACCGCATGCGCGAGACCGCGGAGCGCGAGGGCATCGATCTCGACCGCCCCGGCATCCAAATCGTCAATGCCCGGGTTTCCAAGCGGGTCGGAGCCTATACCGACTACCTCTACGCGCGCCTGCAGCGCAAGGGCTCCCTGTTCCGCGATGCCCAGCGCCTGATCAACAACGACCGCAACCACTTCGCCGCGTGCATGGTCGCGCTCGGGGATGCCGACGGCATGGTCACGGGCATAACCCGCAACTATTCGACGGCGCTTGACGATGTGCGCCGCTGCATCGACCCGAAGCCGGGCCACCGGGTCATCGGCGTGTCGATCGCCCTCTGCCGCGGCCGCACCGTTCTGGTCGCCGACACGGCCGTACACGACATGCCGTCGTCGGAAGAACTCGCCGATATCGCCGAGGAAGCAGCCGGCCTCGCCAAGCGCCTCGGCTACGTGCCGCGGGTGGCGATGCTGGCCTATTCGACCTTCGGCCATCCCTCGGGCGAACGCTCGGAGCGGGTGCGCGAGGCGGTCAACATTCTCGACAAGCGCCGTGTCGACTTCGAATATGACGGCGAGATGGCCGCCGACGTGGCGCTCAATTCGCGGGTGATGGAGCAGTATCCCTTCTGCCGCCTTTCAGGCCCTGCCAACGTGCTCGTCATGCCGGCGTTCCACTCCGCCTCGATCTCGACGAAGATGCTGCAGGAACTCGGCGGCTCGACCGTCATCGGTCCCCTGCTCGTCGGTTTCGACAAATCGGTGCAGATCGTTTCGATGTCGGCGAAGGATTCCGACATCGTCAACATGGCGGCAATCGCTGCCTACAACGCCGGAATGTAGACTCGGTAATTGATGTCCGATTTCGGGACACACCCTGCTCCAGCGATGAACAGGGTGTGTCGAGCCGATGCAGAAACAGCATGGATCTGCATACAAAAGAAGAGCTCGACACCCTTGGGAAAGGGGTCGAGCTCAATACATGATGGAAGACTTACTTCCAGTGCGATGAAAATAATATGGAGACAGAGCGCAATATACGCCAATCTCATATGAAGCTGGCGGTTCTCTCCGTTATTTATTCTATAATTTCGTCATGAAACCAAATTACTTCTTGACAAGACTAGTCCATCTTTCGACATCGAAAGTCAAACCCATCCTTAATATCTGGTTAATTGCGTCAAGCGCCTGTCAGGATACAGACGTGGCAAACCGCCCGGCATCCGCACCGTAGTAATTGAGATAGCGGCCGGAGATGTTGCTGATCGGCAGAACGATCAGCACGTCGGTGGTGCGGAACGCATGGTCGACCACCGCGCCGTCGCCGACCATGGCCCCAAGGCGCATGTAGCCCTTGATCAGCGGCGGCAAGGCGGCCAGAGCCTTCTTCGGATTGATGGCCTCTACCGGCATCATGTCCATGGTCCGGTGCAGTTCGGGGCGGGCGCCGACGGCCCATTCGTCGCGAGCAAGGATATTGTGGTGAAGGAAGGAAAGCGCCAGCGCATGTTCGGCGGGGACGACGCCTGGAAACGATCCGCAGCCGAACATGGCATCGACACCGTATCTCAGAGCATAGGCCCAGTTACCCTGCCAGAGCAGTTCCACGGTGCGCTTCGTGCGGTAATCCGGCAGCACGCAGGAGCGTCCGAGCTCCATGAAGCGCTTGCTGGAGTGGCGGGAGAGAAGTGCTCCGACATCGAATTCCGAAGCGGAATAGAAGCCGCCGGCGCGCTCGGCCACGTCCTGGCGCAGCAGGCGGTAGGTGCCGACGATCTGGTCTTCCGGATCACCCTCGATCGCCGTGTCGAGCACAAGCAGATGATCACAGATCGCGTCCCAGCTGTCGACGTCGCGCTTGCGACGGTCGGCGTCCGGCCCGACCTGCGCCTTCATTTCCTCGACAAAAACCTTGTAGCGCACCGCCTGCGCCGCATCGATCTCCGATGCGCTGCGTGCAAGCCGGGTCTCAAGATTAGCTATTCGGCCGAGAACGTCGGTCGCCGGGGCGGTCATTGTCTTGCCGACGCAAGCTTGAGAAGTGTCTACCACGCTCGTCGAATCCAGAAGGTCGATCGTCATCCGCGTCATCCCGAATCATTCGTATCTGCCGGGCTTAGACCACGTTTCTGCAACAACATAGTGACATGAAAACGGAGCACAACCCCCCGCTCGGGCGTTGATACCGTTACGACTTGAGCGCTTACCGTATCTCGAGAAGGCGGCTTATTTCAGCCATCAACCACTGCGGATCCGCCGGCTTGGGCAGTACGACGTCGGCGCCGGCCGCGACAAGTCTGTCCCTGATCTCCAGCCGTGCATCGGACGTCAGCACGATCACCGGAAGGCGCCGGCCCGGCCGCATCGCTTCGTTCTCCCGCAGGCGTTTCAGCATCGAAAATCCGTCGCCGCCCGGCATGTTGAGATCGGTGACGACCAGTTCCGGCATCGCCTGGACCTGATCGCCGGTCCCGGAGAGGATCTGATCGACGGCGCCAAAATCCGTCACCAGCCGGACCGTCTGTCCGGCGCGCTCCAGCACCGTGCGCACGATCAGCGCATTGACCGGATCGTCCTCCGCCAAAAGGATGCAGCGCGGGCTCTGCCTGGCGGGCGCAATTGTCGGTTCCTCGCGAAGGATCGGCCGGTTGTCGTTGATGGCATCGCGCTTCTCGATACCCTTCAACCGTCCGAGCAGGACTTCGACCAGCGACTTCTCGCGCAACGGGCGGATCAGCCAAGCCTCGTAACCGTCCATCTGATCGACAGGGTGATTGTTGCGCTCCTCCGGGTTGATCAGGTAGGTCCGGCGCACGTCGAGGCGCGCGACGGCCGGCTGCAAGGCGAGAATCTGCTTGAACTGACCGGCGTGGCGGTGATCGACGATGATATCGGTCAATGGCGCGCCGCCGGAAAGAACATCCGAGATGACGTTCTGGGCGGCGGCCAGCGTCGTTGCCCGATGGCAACGCCCGCCGAGCGTGGCGATGGTGGCAGAGAGTGCCGCGGATGCTGGCCCATCCGGCGCCATCACCAGGACATGCGATTGGGCGAGCCTCTGGCGCCGCTCCGGCGCTACCCGCTCGACTTCGGCGAGTGGCAGGCGGATCTCGAAGCGGCTGCCGCGGCCGGACGCGCTCGACGCTGTCAGGCTGCCGCCGCAGGCCTGCATGATCCGGCGCGAGATCGCCAGTCCGAGCCCCGTACCCTTGGCGCGCTGCTCGTGATTGCCGGCCTGTTCGAACTCTTCAAAGATGCGTTTCAGTTCGTCGCCCGACATGCCGGGACCGGTGTCGTCGATGAGGATTTGCACGCAATCCTCGACGATGTCGGCACTGACAAAAACACCGCCGACCTCCGTGAACTTCACAGCATTGCCGATGACATTGAACAGCACCTGGCGCAGGCGGGCTGCATCGAACTCCATCAGCGCCGGCACGTCGGCCGTCACGGTAGCCCCGATCTCGATGCCCTTTTCATGCGCGCGGTTGGAAAGCATCTCGACGACGCTCTCGATCACGCCGCGCGGATCCTGTCGCGAGGGCCGGAACTGGAAACGCCCTGAAGACAGCGACGAGAAATCGATCAGGTCCTCGACGAGCTGTACCAGGGCATGGCCGGACTGCTGCATGCCGGCAAGATAGTTCTTCTGCTCGCTCGACAGCCGGGTCTGGCCGAGCAGATGGCTCATGCCGAGGATGCCGGACAGCGGCGTGCGGATTTCATGGCTGACGGTTGCAAGCAGCCGCGATTTCGCCTGGCTCGCGTCCTCGGCGCGGCGGCGCGCGTCTTCACGTTCACGTGCAGCACGGGCTTCCTCCGTCACATCGCGCGCGATGCTGTGGCGCATCAGCCGACCGTTCGCCGGATCCCGGGCGATGACATCGTGCCAATCGTAGAGGCGCAGCCCTTCGGATGCGGCAATCAGCACGAGGTAGTGATTGGGTTCGATCTTCGGTTCGAAGTTCAGGCCGATGGCGGCACAAGTCAGCCCCCTGGCATCATCGATGCCGCAGGCGCGATGAAAGGCGGCATTGGCATGGACGATCTTGCCATCCATGCCGCGCATGATCGCCAGATCTCCGAGCGCATCGTGGATGGTCGAAAGCAGCGCCGAAGTTTCCTGGCGATCCCAGTCGCCATCGTGCCTTGCCTCCACGCACTGTCTATCGCTGTCGGCGGCCCTGATGCCATCGGCGATCAGGAGCAACACGCCCGCAAGGCCGGCCGCCGCAACCGCCGCGGAAAACAGATAAAGACCGGCGGCGATACCGAGCGCAAGCACGAGGCCAGAGGCGATGACCCCCAAAGATGCCAGCGAAAGACGACGCAGGGAGTAGGCCGATGCCACGGGCTTCGACACCGATCCGATGCCGTCCGCCCTGCCGGCAGCGGACATCGCACCGCTGGTTCGGGCTTGTGCACCGAAACCGGATTCGATCTGCTCTAGCAATCGTGACGGCTCGCTCATGCCATTCAGCTAACACGGCAAGCGTTCCGAATGGCTTCAGCGCATCGATAAAATCTTAGCGGTTTGCCTTTTTCGCCTGCAGCAGCTCGTCGAGAATGATCGCGCCGGCGCCAACGGTGATGAAACTGTCGGCCAGGTTGAAGACCGCGAAAGACCACGTCTGCGTATGGAAGAGGATGTAGTCGATGACGTAGCCGAAGATCAGCCGGTCGACGAGGTTGCCGAGCGCACCGGCAATGATCAAGGCGTAGCCGAAATGCGCGAAGAACCTGTCCTTCGGCGTGCGCCGCCACAGCCACAGAACGAAGGCAACGACGACAAGGCGCATGCCGACGATGAACCAGCCTTCCATGCCCGACAGCATCGAGAAGGCGACGCCGTAATTGTAGGTGCGGTAGAGCGCCAGCATCGGCACGACCGGAACCGCCTCATTGAACGGCAGATAGGATTCGACCAGATATTTGATCAGCTGGTCGGCGGCGAGCGCGAGGGCGATGAAGACCGCGATCGGGAGCGGCCGCGAAAACAATACCTGCTTTTCGCTCATGCGCCGGCATCCAGCGCCAGCAGATGACGTCGCGCCTCAAACAGCATGATGCCGGTGGCGATCGCCAGGTTGAGGGAATCGGCACGCCCCGCCTGCGGAATGCGGGCCAGCGCTCCGGCCTCACGGGCAAGCTCTTCCGGAAGGCCAGCCTGTTCGTTGCCCATCAGCAACACGACCGGTTTCGACTTGTAGTCGATCGTCCGGTAGTCGACCGACCCGGCCAGATGCGTGGCGACGACCTTTACACCGGCCTGCTTCTGCCATTTGACGAAGTCATCGGCGCTGGCGCGCACGACCGGCATGGCGAAGACCGAGCCCATCGTCGCCCGCACCGTCTCGAGCGAGAACGGATCGGTCGTTTCCCCGACGAGAATGATGCCGGAGGCACCGGCCGCATCGGCCGTGCGGATAATCGTGCCGAGATTACCCGGATCGCGAACACGGTCGAGCGCCACATAGGTTTCGCCGAGCTGCGGGCGGATCTCCTTCAGCGCCCGGTAGCGCTGCTCGAAGATGCCGACGACCATCTGCGGATTGTCGCGCCGGGTGATCGTCGAGAGCACCTTTTCGCTGACCTCGAGCACCAGGCCGCCCCGGGCAAAGGTCTTTGCTGCGACCTGTTCCACATGCGGCTTGCCCTTGGCCGCCTTGGCGTAGATCAGCGTCTTGATCTTCCAGCCGAGATCGAGCGCATCGATCACCAGTTTCAAGCCTTCGGCCATGAAGGACCGTGTCTCGTCGCGGTGCTTCTTCTGCGCCAGCAACTTGATGTCCTTGATAATAGGATTGGTGAGGCTGGTGACTTCCTTCACCTGTCCGACGCGGCCTGCGCCGTGTTCGCTTCTGTCATTGCTCATTACGGCACCCAGCGGCTGAAGAGAGAAGTCGAAAGCGCCCGTCCCGGCTCGTGGCCGTCAAGGCCGCCTTCGCGGATGATGAGTTCGCCCGATTCCACCCGGCCGCCGCGGCCGCGCATCGTCTCGCGCATCAGTTCATGGATCGAGTAGAAGCTGGCGCGGATCGAATAGGCGGTCAGCACTAGGCCGCGCGCTTCGGGCGACAGGATTTCGCGGCAGATGTCGAGCATCGCAGCCAGGTGGTCGAAAAGCTGCCAGACCTCGCCGTTCGGACCGCGGCCGAACTTTGGCGGGTCGGTCAGGATGATGTCATAGCGGCTGCCGCGACGTTCCTCGCGCTGAATGAACTTCATCGCGTCGTCGCAGATCCAGCGGATCGGCAGCTTTTCGGCGCGCGCCAGCGCCTGGTTTTCCCGGGCCCAGCCAATCGCCTTCTTCGAGGCGTCGACATGGGTGACCTCGGCACCGGCCTTGGCGGCGATCAGCGAGGCGACCCCGGTATAACCGAACAGGTTGAGGACCTTCAGGGGGCGGCGGGCCGCCTCTACCTGGTCCTTCACCCAGCTCCAGTGGGCGAGCTGCTCGGGAAACACGCCGACATGGCGGAAGGACGTGAAGCGGCCATGGAATTCGGTGCCGAGAAGCTGCATCGGCCAGGTCTCGCCAAGAACGGCGCCGGGAAAGCGCCAGCGGCCCATGCCGTCCTCGTCGGTGTCGCCGGTGAAGATTGCGTCGGCATTCTCCCATACACTGGCGGGCAGGGTACGCGGCCAAAGCGCCTGCGCCTCGGGGCGCACGATGCGATAGGGTCCGTACTGCTCAAGCTTTTCGCCGGCGCCGCTGTCGATCAGATGATAGCCGGAAACACCCGACGTTTCGAGAATGAGCGGCACCTGTTCGCCCGGCTTGTCGCCGGTGCGCCGTGGGATGACGCGCGCCGGTGCCTCGTTTTCGGGCTGTGCCCGCGGAGGCCGCTCGCGCGGCTCTGCAACTTTCGCCGTTGCCTGGATGGTGGCCCGTTCTTTGAAATCGCCCGACTTGGCAAACGGTGGACGCTTCTTTTCATGGCGGCCACCGCCACGCGCCTCGGCACCACGGCCCTTCGCCGTCGTCACGGAGGCATTCTTCGACCGCCGGTCCTTTTCCTTCACGCTGAGATCCCTGGGCTTTGTTTTGTCACGAGGCGCTACCCTCCCGGATATCGGATGTAAACGGGCCTGCACCATGAGGTATGCCGCCGCACCCCGGATTTCGAGGCGAAGCTTTTTCTGTTGGTGCAAATAGCACCGCTCATGCTCTTGGCAAAGCCGTTTCCGATTTGCCAAGATCGGTGCGGAAGCGACACTTGCATAATTCCACCGTCCGGCATCAACTTACGGACAGGATTGTAAAGCGAATTCAAAAGATTACATCAACCTCGCGCGTCCTTGTCGACGCACGGCACCGTCAGTGGGAGGAAAGCGCATGGACATGACCGGCGAAGAACGCATCTCGGCACCGCGCGATGCCGTGTGGCGCGGCCTCAACGATCCGGAAATCCTCAAGCGTTGCATCCCGGGCTGTCAGTCGATCGAGATGAAATCTCCGACCGAGCTTTCGGCCGTCGTCAAGATCAAGATCGGGCCGGTCTCGGCCTCCTTTACCGGCGACGTCATCCTGTCGAACCTCAACCCGCCCGAAAGCTACACGATCTCCGGTGAGGGAAAGGGCGGCATTGCCGGTTTTGCCAAGGGTGGCGCGGATGTGACCCTGGTCGACGACGGTGCGGAGACGCTGCTGCGCTACGACGTCAAGGCGCAGATCGGCGGAAAGCTAGCGCAGCTCGGATCCCGGCTGGTCGATTCGACCGCCAAGAAGCTGGCGCAGCAGTTCTTCACGGATTTCGGCGCAGCGATCGGCGGCCCGGCGGAAGCGGCCGGCTGAAGGGCATGGCCGCCCTGCCATTCAGTTCTGCGGGGCGGCGAGTGTCGCCTGGGTGGCCAGCTTCTCTGCCTGGCTGCGGTGCTTTTCGGCTTCGCGATGCCATTTCAGCGCCTCGGTCGCTTCATTGCGCGCACGCCGACGGTACTTGCCCTGGCTAAACCAGGTCGCGGCGGCACCCAGAATCAACCCGACGACGACGGCAAGAAACAGGAAAACAAAGAACGGCGCGCTCACGGACAGCACGCTGTCTTCGGGCCGGAACGGATTGAGGGCCAGCGTGACGCTCTGGCGATTGGCGACGCTGAGCACGATCAGAATGACGCCGACCGGGATGAGAACGATGATGTTGACCAGTTTCTTGAGCATTCAGCCGCTCCAGTTTTCCGGATCATCGACAGGCCTTGGCAGCGATGGCGACAATCCGGACTCATGACGATCGGGCGGGATGATCAGTCTTCATCGTCCCCGTTCATGCCCGGGTTCAGCCGCTCGCGCAGCTCCTTGCCGGTCTTGAAGAACGGCACCCACTTTTCCTCGACAAAAACCGAATCGCCGGTGCGCGGATTGCGACCGGAGCGCGACGGCCGGTTCTTGACGGAGAAAGCACCGAAACCGCGCAGTTCGACACGGTTTCCGGCAGCCAGCGCATCTGTGATCTCATCGAGCACCGCGTTGACGATGTTTTCGACGTCGCGGTGATAGAGATGCGGATTGCGAGCTGCAACAATCTGCACCAGTTCTGACTTGATCACTGTCGCCCCCTTAAATTCTTGTTTGTTTTGCTTTTTCGGTCTGCATTGTGATTGCCGCAAGAATATGGCCGACGCTCACTTGGCGCGGGCGGCCATGTTACGGATCAGGCTGGGCATATGCTGCCATCCTCATTGAGCATCAACCTGCCAAACCGAAACAAGACCGTCAAGAAACAACTTGTCACCCCCGATTTTTTCGAGACCCCTCATGGCCGGAAAAGCGTCATATCCCAACATCTTGACCCACTCCGAGACGGCCGATCCGAGGCCGAAAGGCAGAGTCCGGCGCGGCGCATCCCAATCAACCAGAGGAAGGTCCTTCGACACTTTCCTGTCGGCCAGGAAGGTGCGGACTTCGTCATCGCCGCCAAGCTTGTCGACGAGCTTCAGGCCCAGCGCCTGGCGGCCGGTGAAAATCCGCCCGTCGGCCAGCAGAAGCGCCTCGTCGCGCGACAGCTTGCGACGCTCTGCCACCATATCGACGAACCAGCCATAGCTGTCATCGATCATCGCCTGGATCATTGCCTTGGCTTCATCGCTCGCGGGATGGAAGGGGGACGGCTCGGCCTTCAGCGGCCGCGACTTGATCGATTCCAGCGAGACGCCAAGCTTGTCCATCAGCTCCTTGACCTGGGGATACTGGAAGATGACGCCGATCGAGCCGGTGATCGAGCTTTCGCCGGCGATAATCGTATCGCCGGCAAGCGCGATCATGTAGCCGGCGGAGGCGGCTAGCGTGCGAATATCGGAAACCACCGGCTTCTTGGCGGCGACCTTGCGGATCGCCTTGTAGATGACCTCGCCGCCATAGGTGGTGCCGCCGGGCGACGATATGGTGACCACCAGTGCCTTGACCGAATCGTTGTCCTCGATCCGTTGAAGCCGCTCCAGCAATTCGCGATCGTCCTGGATCAATCCCGAAATCGTCACACGGGCAACATGATCGCGGGCACGCCCTGCGGTCTCCGCCCAGCCCGACCAGAACAGAATGACCAATGCCACGACGGCGAGCAGGCCGGCGACGATCCAGCGCCAGAAACTCAGCTTCCTGCGCAGGCTGCGGCGATCGGCGATGGCTAGTTCATCCATGTGGGTTTCTCCCGAATTTGTTGGCGCAGCTTCTGTCAGTTTCCGATGGAACATGCTATCTGCGCGGCAGGTGGCATATTCAATAGACGCGGTCGGTCACGGTTAAAAGCCGTGCCCGCCGTTTTCCTGTCTTCACGAAGTTTTTTGCGGCGCCATTGTGCAGCTGCAAAAAGTATCCATATTTGCGACGACTTACACGAATGTATGTAAAATGCGGTTCTCGACGATCCGCGGGAAAGCAACGGAACCAACAGGTCTTCACATGTTAGATCATGCGCCAGCCCCCGGCTTCTTTGCCGATTCGGGTGCGAGCTCGTCGGACGCCTACGCGCTCGCGGCGCGGCATTCGGCGCGCGTCCGGCGTCTGAAGATCATCCTGCCTGTCGTCGCCGGCATCATCGCGGCGATCTTTGCCGCCATTTCCTTCGTGCGCGCCTTCATGCCGGTCGATCTGCAGCTCGACAGTGCAACGATCGAGGATGGCAAGATCGTCATGCAGAACCCTGCGATTGCCGGGCGCAACAAGCAGGGCATCAGCTATTCGATGAAGGCGCAGCGCGCGCTGCAGGATATCGTCAATCCCGATATCATCACGCTGCAGACGATCCATGCCGAAATGCCGGTGAACGAAAAGCTGATCGCCACGGTGGACGCGACCAACGGCATCTACGACCGCGGGGCCAACACGCTCGACATGAACGCCCCGTTCACGATTACAATGAATAATGGCGTCAACGCCGATTTCCAATCGGCCTATCTGGACATCAATGCCGGCGAAATGGAAACAAAACAACCGATTGCGATCAGCATGAAGGGCGGTTCGATCATTGCGCAGCGGCTGCGAATGACGGATAAGGGACGCATAGTAACATTCGAGGGCATGGTGAGGGTCAATCTCGAACCCGCCGCCATCCGCAAGAACACGAATTAGGATCTGGTGCATCCATGTCGGTTTTACCCGCTACTTTTTTCAGGATTTCAGCCAGCCTGGCCGTTGCCGGCATCGGCGCATTGATGATCGTTTCAGGCGCGTCAGCCCAGGCCACATCGAGCAAGATGAAGGGCCTCGAATTGTCGAACGACAAGCCGATCCAGATCGAAAGCGACAAGCTTGAAATCAAGGACCCAGAAAGCAAGGCGATCTTTACCGGGAACGTCAAGGTCGTGCAGGGCACAACGACGCTTCAGGCCGGGAGCATGACGGTCTTCTACAAGTCCGGCGCAGGCTCGGTCTCGAGCGGCGACGCCGACATCGAGCGGATCGAAGTCAGCCAGCGCGTCTTCCTCAGCTCCGGCACCCAGCAGGCAACCGCTGACAGCGGCGAGTTCAACATGACCAAGCAGACCTTCGTATTGAAGGGCGAGAAGGTCGTTCTGTCGGAAGGCAAGAACGTGTTCGTCGGCTGCCAATTGAATGTGCAGATGAACACGGGCGAAGCGCAGCTCGAAGCCTGTGGCGGTCGGGTGCAGATCCAGCTCGACCCGAAGTCACAGAAGAAGAACTGACGTAGACCCGCTCGTGCAACTCCCCTTCCTTCACAAGCGCAAGCGCGTCCGCAAACCGTCGGCGGCCACACCAGCCGCGACCGGTCACGCGGTCGACAAGGCGCGTTATGACGGCACACTGATCGCGCGTGGCCTGACAAAGTCCTATCGCGAGCGGCGCGTGGTCAATGGTGTGTCGCTGGTCGTTCGCCGCGGGGAGGCAGTCGGTCTCCTCGGCCCGAACGGTGCCGGCAAGACCACATGCTTCTACATGATCACCGGCCTCGTGCCTGTCGACGAAGGCTCGATTGAGATCAATGGCAACGACGTGACGACGATGCCGATGTATCGCCGCGCCCGCCTCGGCGTCGGCTACCTGCCGCAGGAAGCCTCGATCTTTCGCGGCCTGACGGTCGAGGACAACATCCGCGCCGTTCTCGAAGTGCACGATAAGAACCTGGAGCGCCGCGAGAGCAAGCTCAACGACCTGCTCGGCGAGTTCAACATCACGCATCTGCGCAAGTCGCCGGCGATCGCCCTTTCCGGCGGCGAGCGGCGACGTCTCGAAATTGCCCGAGCGCTTGCCACCGACCCGACCTTCATGCTGCTCGACGAGCCCTTTGCCGGCGTCGACCCGATTTCCGTCGCCGACATCCAGGCGCTGGTGCGACACCTGACGTCGCGCGGTATCGGCGTACTCATCACCGACCATAATGTGCGCGAGACCCTTGGCCTGATCGACCGGGCCTACATCATCCATGCCGGCGAAGTGCTGACCCACGGCCGCGCCAACGATATCGTCACCAATCCGGACGTGCGCCGGCTCTATCTCGGCGATAATTTCAGCCTCTGATGCGATCCGCGGGCGAATCCGGCATCTCGCCCCGCGGTCGCGCTTGACCAAACCCCTGCAATAAGCAATTTTTGGGCCAATTGAAAAACCGGCCCGCCAACGATGCGACCGGTGGAGATTTCATCGGGAGTTTCACGTCCGCATGGCATTGTCGGCCAGCCTTCATCTGCGCCAGTCACAGTCGCTGGTCATGACCCCGCAGCTGATGCAATCGATTCAGCTGCTGCAGATGACGCATCTGGAACTCAACCATTTCATCGCGCAGGAAGTCGAAAAGAATCCGCTGCTCGAGCTTCACGGCGGTGACGACGAGTTCGGTGGAAGCTCCGAGCACGGCAGCCGCGAAGAAGCGGGGCAGGCATCCGGTGAAGACTTCGGCGGAACGGATGAGGCATCCGGCCAGCGCGATCTCTACGACAATGCCACGGCAACCGATGGGGCGCGGCTCAATGAACAGCTCGATGCGGATTTCGGCAATGTCTACCAGGACGACACGGCGCCGCAACGCGCCGACGCGCCGGAACTGCTCGGCCAGTGGAAATCGATGCCCGGCAGCGGCGAAGGAGGCGACTACGATTTCGACGACTTCGTGGCCGGCGCCAAGAGCCTGCGCGAGACGCTTCTGGAGCAATTGCCCTTTGCGTTGTCCGTCCCATCCGACCGGCTGATTGCCCAGCACCTGATCGACCAGCTCGACGAGGCAGGCTATCTTCAGGCTGATCTGCAGGAGGTCGCCGAACGCCTCGGCGCATCCGGCGCCGACGTCACCCGCGTCCTCCTCACGCTGCAGCAGTTCGACCCGCCAGGTGTCTTCGCACGCACACTCAGCGAATGCCTCGCCATTCAGCTGCGCCTTCGCGATCGCCTCGATCCGGCGATGGAAGCCCTCATCGCCAACCTAGAGCTTCTGGCGCGGCGCGATTTTGCCAGCTTGAAGAAAATCTGCGGCGTCGATGAGGAAGACCTGATCGATATGCTCGCCGAAATCCGCAAGCTCGACCCGAAACCGGGAACGAGCTTCGAGACCAGCGTTAGCGAGGCGATCGTTCCCGATATCGTCGTGCGGGCGGCACCCGACGGAACCTGGCTGATCGAACTCAACCCGGACGCCCTGCCGCGCGTCCTCGTCAACCAAGCCTACTACACCACGGTGTCGCGCGGCACCGAGAAGAACAGCGCGGACCAGGCCTTTCTCAATGAATGCCTGCAGACCGCCAACTGGCTGACCCGCAGCCTCGATCAGCGCGCCAGGACGATCATGAAGGTCGCCACCGAGATCGTTCGCCAGCAGGACGCGTTCCTCGTCCATGGCGTCGGGCATCTGCGACCGCTCAACCTGAAAACCGTCGCCGATGCGATCAAGATGCACGAGTCGACGGTAAGCCGCGTCACCTCGAACAAGTACATGCTGACGCCGCGTGGGCTGTTCGAGCTGAAGTATTTCTTCACCGTCTCCATCGGTTCGGCCGAGGGCGGCGACAGCCATTCGGCTGAGTCCGTGCGTCACCGCATCCGCATGATGATCCAGCAGGAAGTCGCCGATGCGGTGCTTTCCGACGACGATATCGTCGACAGCCTCAAGCAGGCCGGCGTCGACATCGCGCGACGCACGGTGGCGAAATATCGCGAAGCGATGAACATCCCCTCCTCCGTGCAGCGACGGCGCGAAAAGCGGGCGCTGGCCAAGGTATCGGGCTTCTAAAGCAGGTCGCGCAACAGTTTTTCAGCGGTTTTGCGACGACGACATGCGAAAGAAAAAGAGCCTAAAGCGACGACGCAAGGTTAAAGCGTATTAACTTTTTTGCGACCTTCAATTGACTCTCCGCGACGCAGGGGATATGAGCCCGCCGCAATTGCCGAGGACACGGTCTTCCTCAGGCGGCCGGCACGACCGGTAGGTGCGACAGAGAGGCTCCCGCAAGCGTGAAAGGCTTGGATGACGAGAGCGCTTGGAATAGACTGGCTACGCAAATCACGAAATAGAGAGGAAACTCCATGAGTGTGCGTGTATCCGGTAAACAGATGGAAATCGGCGATTCGTTCCGCGCCCGCATTGGCGATCAGATCGAGCAGGCCGTTACCAAATATTTCGACGGAGGATATTCAAGCCAGGTCACTGTGGAAAAGTCTGGACCGCGCTTTAGCGCCGACTGCAAGCTTCATCTCGATACGGGCGTGGTTATGCAGGCGAATGGACAGGCCAATGACCCTCAGGCTGCCTTTGACGCAGCGTCGGAGCGCATCGAAAAGCGCCTACGTCGCTACAAGCGCAAGCTCAAGGACCACCACAACGGTAATGGTCAAGGTACCGAGGTGGCATACACAGTGATGGACTCGGTGCCATTCGAGGATGACGAAGTCCCCGAGGATTACGCACCGACGATCGTCGCCGAAAGCTCGAAACACCTGAGGACGATGTCTGTCGCCAGCGCCGTGATGGCGCTCGACATGACGGATGAACCCGTCCTCATGTTCCGCACTCCCGGCAAGGCAGAGTTGAATATCGTCTACAGACGCAACGACGGAAATATTGGCTGGATTGACGCCGCCAATATCAAGGGATGAGTGGAAAAAGGGAGTGCCGGTGCGCCGGCGCTCCCGCCACTTGGATCAGCGGACAGGCCGGAAAATACGACTTTTCTGTGCATGGCACCCGCCAAGACAAAGATGGTTAGAGCCATTGCGACGCATTTATGATGATGTTGTCCGGCTCTAACCGGCGAACGAGGACAAAAGAATGGCATTGGCAGGCTTACTGCACCAAAATGCGATCATCCCGGCCATGAGGGCCAACTCGAAAAAACAGCTCCTTCAGGAATTGGCGGCTAAAGCGGCAAAGATCACCGGCCTTCCGGAACGCGAAATCTTCGATGTCATCCTGCAGCGTGAACGGCTGGGCTCCACGGGCGTCGGCAACGGCATTGCTATCCCGCACGGCAAGCTCAACAACCTGCCGTCGATCATCGGGATCTTTGCGCGGCTGGACACGCCGGTCGATTTCGAAGCGCTCGACGACCAGCCTGTCGACCTCGTCTTCCTGCTCCTGGCGCCCGAAGGCGCCGGCGCCGACCATCTCAAGGCATTGTCGCGCATCGCCCGCGTACTGCGCGACCACGACATGGTGGCGAAGATCCGATCGAGCGATTCCGCCAGCGCGATCTACACGCTGCTCAACGAGGACACGACCTCGCACGCCGCCTGAGCCACGGCCCGGACCGGCCGTCAGTAAAGCTGACGGCGGTTCAAATGATCAATGAAAATTCGAAACAGTGCGCCCTGGCTCGAAATACCGAGCCGGCGATAAATGTTCTTGCGGTGAATGCGGACGGTTCCTTCGGCGATGTTCATCGTCTTGCCGATCGACAGGTTGCTGTGCCCGCGCAGGATCAGGCGGACGATGTTGCGTTGCTGCCGGGTCAGGCGGTCGGCGCAGAGGCTGTCGAAAGCGGTTTCGATCGCGTCGTCGGGCCGAGGCGTCGCCGCCACGGCATGGCTTTGCTGGCGCCAGTTCGAACGCACGGCCTCTCGCACGATCGGCTCGTAGACCCGCAAGCGCTCCAGTTCCTCGTCGCTGAACGGCGTGCCGCCGCGGCCGCGCATCAGCGAATAGGTGGCCTGCACGCTGTCATCGAGCGGAATGACGAAGCCAATCTCTTCGACCAGAACCCCGCTTTCCATCGAGATGCAGGGATGCACCTCGGCCGAGCTTGAAAACTCCGAATGGAAGAACCGGTCAGGCGCAAGTTCGCGCATGCGCCATAGCCCCTGCGGCTGGCCGGAGCTGCAGGCAACATAGAACGGGTCAAGCAGATAGGCGCCGCCGAGATAGGCAGAAAGCGCGCTGGCGGACACCTTGGCGGTGTAGCCGTCATGCAGCACGATCGGTCTGTTATCATAGGGATAGGCGAAGGCAACCGAGAGATCGAAGCTTGCGACCGAGCGCAGCATGCGATCGAGCGCGCCGCCGAAATCCTGTGTTCCGATCAATCCGATCATGGCCGAAATATCGGCCGACTCCCGAGCCAGCATCCGCGTCGAACTCTCCCCTACCCCCGTATCCCGCATGGGATATCGACAGCCCCCTCTTCGTCAACAATAATTCATCCCACGAGGGACCAAGATCGTAGCACGTGTTTAGCCGCGACGCTTGAGCACAGGGGGACACGATGGCAGGCAGACTTTCCGGAAAAGTGGCTTTGATCAGTGGTGGCGCCGGTGGCTGCGGGCTTGCCGCATCCGAACTCTTTGCCCGCGAAGGGGCCAAGGTCGGCATCGTCGATCTGCCACGCAGCAAGGGCGAAGAGGTTGCCGCCGCCATCCGCGCAAACGGCGGCGATGCGATCTTCGCGCCGGCCGACGTCTCGATTTCTGCGCAGGTGAGCTCGGCCGTCAAGGCGGTCGAAGCAGCCTTCGGCGCGATCACCGTTCTCTTCAACCATGCCGGCATCCTGGCGGTCGGGCCCTTTCTGGAGACGGAAGAGGACGAATGGGACCGGCTGATGGCCGTCAACGTGCGCAGCATGTTCCTGATGACCAAGGCGGTGCTTCCAGGGATGCTCGCCGCCGGCGGCGGCAGCATCGTCTGCACCTCGTCGATCTCGGCCGTGGCGGCGACGCCGATGGAAGTGCTCTACGACACGACGAAGGGCGCCTGCCACATGTTCGCCCGTGCCATCGCGGTTGAGTTCCGCGACCGCGGCATCCGCTGCAACGCCGTCTGCCCCGGCTTCATCGCCACCGATCACGGCAAGCGCGAACTGGTGGGCCTCAGTAAATACGGCGTCGATGTCTCGGAAGCGGCGATCGCTGCCCAGCAGGGGCGGATGTGCGACCCGAAAGAGGTCGCCAATGCCGCGCTGTTTCTGGCCAGCGACGAGGCAAGCTTCGTCAACGGCACGCATCTGTTCGTCGACAATTGCTTCACAGCGGTCTGAGAGAGGGGAAAGATATGCTTCAGACGGGCGGCCACTGGCGCAACTGGGTCGGAAACCAATCCTGCATCGTGCGCCAGCGCGGTGCACCCGAGAGCGAGGCGGCGCTCGCCGAAATGGTCCGCGAGGCGACGTCGCAAGGGCTCAATGTGCGCTGCGCCGGCTCCGGCCATTCCTTCACGCCGGTGGCGCTGACCAGCGGGCTCCACCTGACGCTTGCCAACATGCAGGGCGTGGTCGCCATCGACCAGGCGCGCAAACGCGTCTCGGTCCGGGCGGGAACGACGATCAACCAATTGGGCAAGGTATTGAAGTCGAACGGCCTCTCGCTGATCAACCAGGGCGACATCGACAGCCAGGCGCTGGCTGGGGCGCTCACCACCGGCACCCACGGCACGGGAGCAGCACTTGGCAACATGGCCTCGCAGATCGTCGGCATGCGGCTCGTTGAGCCCGACGGCAGCATTCTCGTCGTCGACGAGACGACGCCGGACCTGCTGGAGGCGGCCCGCGTCTCGATCGGCATGCTCGGCGTGATCTCCGAGATCACGCTGCAGGCGATGGACAGCTACAACCTGCATGAAAAGCTCTGGCGCTGCACATTCGACGAGATGATCGAGCAGCACGACGAACTCGCCGCCAAGCATCGGCACTTCGGCTTCTTCTGGTGCCCGGTTTCCGAAAGCCGGCATTGCTATTGCCTGCCGGATACCGCGTCGGTTTCGACGACGGACAAGACGTCCGACGTCTGCGAGATGAAGGTGATCGACATCACCGACCGGCCGCCGATGGAGCAGGGGTTCGAGAAGATCGCCTATTCCTCGGAGATCTATCCGATCGAGTATGTGCCGAACTTCCACGAACTTGAATATGCGGTGCCCATCGCCCACGGCAAGGAGGCTGTAAAAGCTGTGCGCAAGCTGATGCTGGAAAAGCACCCGACCTGCATCTACCCGATCGAATACCGCTTCACCGCAGGCGACACCGGCTGGATCAGCCCGTTCTACGAGCAGGATTCGATCACGCTTTCCGTCTCGGGCGAGCCGGGCACGGACTATTGGGAGTATCTCAAAGACGTCGATACGATCCTGCGCCAATACGGCTCGCGGCCGCATTGGGGGAAGCTGCATTTCCTCGGCGCGGAGGACGTGACTGCGCTCTATCCACGATCCGGCGATTTCCGGGCATTACGGGCGAAAGTCGACCCGGAGGGCCGTTTCCTCAACGATCACCTGCGGCAGTTGTTCGGTTGATATGATTGCCGAAAACAAGAAACGCCGCGCATCCGAGTGGACGCGCGGCGTTGAAATGGATCAGACCGCAGCTCAGGCCGCCGGGCTGTCGCCTTCCGTAGCTGCCGCCTTCGGGCCGCCCTTGGATACGCCGACCATGGCCGGGCGCAGCACGCGGTCGCCGATGGTGTAGCCGGCCTGAACGACCTGCAGCACCGTGTTGTTCGGCACGTCGGCGTTCGGGATTTCGAACATTGCCTGGTGGAAGTTCGGGTCGAACTTCTGGCCTTCCGGCTCAAGCTTCTTCACGCCGTGACGTTCCAGCGCCGACAGCATGGCGCGCTCGGTCATCTCGACACCTTCGATGAGGGCAGTAAGGCCCGCTTCTCCGGCTTCCTTCGCTTCAGCCGGGATGGCATCGAGCGCACGGCGCAGATTGTCGGAGACGGCGAGCATGTCGCGGGCAAAACCAGCAACGGAATAGGACTTGGCATCCTTGACGTCGCGTTCGGTGCGGCGGCGCAGGTTGTCCATTTCGGCGGCGAGCCTTAGATACTTGTCGCGCAGGTCGTTGTTCTCAGCCCTTGCAAGCTCCAGCGGATCGGGCTCGGCAACCGGCGCCGCTTCCACAACCTCGGGCGTATCGTTGACTGCCTCGTCGGTCGCGGCAGCTTCGTGTCCGTGCTTGTTTGTTTCGTCGGTCATGACGTTCTCCGGTGTTCGTCTGTCTTGTCTTCCGCATTCCGACGCCCGCGCGCAACGATGGCCGCATGGCGTAAAATGCCCAGTGACTGGATTTGATGCCGATATCGAGGTTTAGGGCCGAAAAATCAAGGGTTCAATGCTGCCTGTGGCCAAAAGCGCCTGATCAGCGCGAAAGCCGCGACATCAACTGCGCGGTATAATCGACCATCGGCACGATGCGCGAATAGTTGAGCCGCGTCGGACCGATGACGCCGACGGCGCCGACGATGCGATCTTCACTGTCGCGATAGGGCGCAACGATCAGCGACGAACCGGACAATGAAAACAACTTGTTCTCCGAACCGATGAAGATCCTGACACCCGGGCCGCTCTCTGCGAGGTCAAGCAGCTCGATCAGGCTGTCCTTCTTTTCCAGGTCGTCGAAGAGCATGCGCAGGCGGTCGATATCCTCGGTTCCCTCCAGGCCCTCGAGCAGGTTGGCCCGGCCGCGAACGATCAGCCGTGCCGGCTTTTCATCGCCCTCGTTGCCCGACCAGATCGCCAGTCCACGCTCGACCAGATCCTGGGACAGGGCATCGAGTTCGCTGCGCACGGTCTGCTTGACGGTTTCGAGCTGCGAGCGCACCTCGCCGATCGTCTGGCCGGCGAGATGGGCATTCAAGAAGTTCGCTGCTTCCGTCAGTTGCGAGCTCGTCACGCCGGCGGGAAGCTCGATGATGCGGTTTTCGACCTGGTCATGCTCGCCGACGAGCACGGCCAGCGCCTTGGTGGGCGCCAGCCGGATGAATTCGACATGCTTGAGCACCGGATCGTTCTTGGCGGTGATCACGAGGCCGGCGCCGCGCGACATGCCCGACAGCATCTGGCTTGCCTCTGCCAGCAGCGTATCGACCGGCTGGGCATGGTCGCTCAACCGCACGTGCCGATCGATCGAAGCACGATCTTCTGGGGAGAGATTGCCGACCTGCATGAAGGCGTCGACGAAGAAACGCAGGCCCGTCTGCGTCGGCAGGCGGCCGGCGCTGATGTGCGGCGAATAGATCAGCCCGAGATCTTCGAGGTCGCTCATCACATTGCGCACGGACGCCGGCGACAGCGACATCGGCAGCAACCGCGAAAGGTTGCGTGAGCCGAGAGGCTCTCCGCTGTTCAAATAGGTTTCGACGATGCGACGGAAGATTTCACCGGAACGCTCGTCCAGCGCCGCCGCGATATCGGTCACTCCGGGATTGCGCAGTACCATGTCGCTCCATGTTCGCAGGCCAATCCTGCCGCCGGAAATATAGTGATCCCCGCGCCCGATAGCAAAAGGGAAAAATCGCCCCGATCCCCGGCTGTCCACCGGTTCCCTTTGGCTGCGCCATGCTCTAGAAGGCTCACCAGATACGATAGGAGTTTGATGATGCGGCCATCCGGCAGAAAAATCGACCAAATGCGCAAGGTTTCGTTCGAGCGCAATTTCTCCAAGCACGCGGAAGGCTCCTGTCTGGTGCGATTCGGCGATACGCACGTGCTGTGCACAGCCAGCCTTGAGGAAAAGGTTCCGGCCTGGCTGCGCAACGGCGGCAAGGGTTGGGTGACGGCCGAATACGGCATGCTGCCGCGCGCCACCGGCGAGCGCATGCGTCGCGAAGCCTCGAGCGGCAAGCAGAGCGGCCGCACCCAGGAAATCCAGCGCTTGATCGGCCGGTCGCTGCGCGCCGTCGTCGATCTGCCCGCACTCGGCGAACGCCAGATCTCGATCGACTGCGACGTCATCCAGGCTGATGGCGGCACGCGCACGGCCTCGATCACCGGCGCCTGGGTGGCGCTGCATGACTGCCTGAAGTGGATGGAAGCCCGCAACATGGTGAAGGTCGAGAAGGTCCTGAAGGACCATGTCGCCGCCATATCCTGTGGCATCTTCGCCAACCAGTCGATCATCGACCTCGACTACCTCGAAGATTCCGCCGCCGAGACCGACGCGAATTTCGTCATGACCGGCACCGGCGGCATTGTCGAGATCCAGGGCACGGCCGAAGGCAAACCCTTCAGCGAAGCGGAATTCGCAAGCCTGCTCGGACTGGCAAAGACCGGCATTGCCGAGCTTGTCGCACTGCAGAAGCAGGCGATCGCCGGCTGACGAGAAGGACGGAGACGATGGCCCCGGCGCTGGATGGCATTCTTGAGACTGCGCTCTATGCGTCGGATCTCGACGCCGCCGAGGCCTTCTACAGCGGTGTGCTGGGGCTGGAGAAGATTACACGGCGGGAGAACCGACATGTGTTCTTTCGCTGTGGCTCGGGCGTTCTGCTGATTTTCAATCCTGCGGAAACGGTCAAACCGCCTTCGCCGGATGCGGCCCTGCCGGTGCCGCCGCACGGCACCACCGGCCAGGGCCACATGTGCTTCCGCGTTTCCGCGTCGGCACTCGACGCCTGGAGGGCCAAGCTGGAAACGGCGGGTGTCACGATCGAAGCCGATGTTGTCTGGCCGAACGGCACGCGCTCCTTCTACTTCCGCGATCCGGCCGGCAACAGCCTCGAATGCGCGGAACCGGGCCTCTGGTCCATCGAATGAACCGCGGCCTTCGCGCCGCATCTTTTAAGAGACGACACATCATGCGCACACTGGATGACAAGACGCTCATCGTCGCCAGCCACAATGCCGGCAAGATCCGCGAGATCCGCGACCTGATCGGGCCGCTCGGCTTCGAGGCCAAGTCGGCAGCCGACCTCGACTTCGTCGAACCGGATGAGACCGGCACGACCTTCGAGGAAAACGCGACGATCAAGGCGCTCGCCTCGGCCAAGGCCTCGGGCCTGCCGGCGCTTTCGGACGATTCCGGCCTGGCGATCGACGCACTTGATGGCGCACCTGGCGTCTACACCGCCAACTGGGCCGAACGCGAAGACGGCAGCCGCGATTTCGCCATGGCGATGGAAAAGGTCGAAAAGGCGCTGCAGGGCAAGGGCGCAAGTGCGCCTGAAAAACGCACGGCCCGTTTCGTCTCGGTGCTTTGCCTTGCCTGGCCAGACGGCCATGTCGAACTTTTCCGCGGCGAGGTCGAGGGCCATGTCGTGTGGCCGCCGCGCGGCGACCAGGGTTTTGGCTACGATCCGGTCTTTCAGCCGAAGGGTTACGACACTACATTCGGCGAGATGAGCGCGGACGAGAAACACGGCTGGAAGCCGGGCGATGCTGAAGCGCTGTCGCACCGTGCCCGCGCCTTCAAGATCTTCGCCGAAACCTGCCTTGGAGCGGGCTGAGGAAACGTGTATGCGGTTTTCCGCAACATCCCGCTCCAATTTGTTAGAAGCGATCGCGGTCATGACTTCGGGTCGATCGGCCCAAGGTCAACGTGATCTACCGCATGAGAGACGCAACGATGCAGACGGCCACGCTATCGGCACTCGGTGACGGCATGGATCCCGGTTTCGGGATCTATGTGCACTGGCCGTTCTGCGCGGCCAAATGCCCCTATTGCGACTTCAACAGCCACGTGCGCCACCAGCCGATCGACCAGCCGCGTTTCGTCGCCGCTTTCCTCAAGGAAATGGCGGAGGCGCGTGAGCTTTCCGGTCCACGCACCGTCACCAGCATCTTCATCGGCGGCGGCACGCCGTCGTTGATGGATCCGGCAACGGTCGACGCTATCCTCTCGGGCATCGCCCGCGAATGGCATGTGCCCGATGGCATCGAGATCACCATGGAGGCGAACCCTTCGAGTGTCGAGGCGACGCGCTTCCACGGCTATCGCGCGGCCGGCGTCAACCGTGTCTCGCTCGGCGTGCAGGCGCTGAACGACCGGGACCTCAAATTTCTCGGCCGGCTGCACAATGTCGAAGACGCGCTGAAAGCGATCCGGCTGGCGCGCGAGATCTTCCCGCGCATGTCCTTCGACCTGATCTATGCCCGCCCCAACCAGACGGTCGAGGAATGGGAACGCGAGCTCAAGGAGGCCGTCTCCTATGCCGTCGACCACCTGTCGCTCTACCAGCTGACGATCGAGGAGGGCACGCCCTTCTTCGGCCTGCACAAGGCCGGCAAGCTGATCGTTCCTGATGGTGAGCAATCGGCGGTCCTCTACGAGGCGACCCAAGACATCACGGCGGCGATCGGCATGCCCGCCTACGAGGTCTCCAACCATGCCCGCCCTGGTGCCGAGAGCCGGCACAACCTCACCTACTGGCGCTATGGCGACTATGCCGGCGTCGGGCCTGGTGCCCATGGCCGCCTCAGCGTCGGCGGCGCCAAGCTGGCGACGGCGACCGAGCGCAAGCCGGAGGAATGGCTGCGGCTGGTCGAAACCTACGGCCACGGCATGGTCGAGCGCGAAGTGCTCGACCTCGAGGCCCAGTCCGACGAATTGTTACTGATGGGCCTGCGCCTCAAGGAAGGCGTCGATCTCGCCCGCTGGCAGACGCTGTCCGGCCGCGATCCCGATCCAGACCGCGAGCAGTTCCTGATCGACCACGGGTTCATCGAGCGGCTGGGAAATTCCCGCCTGCGCTGCACGCCTTCCGGCATGTTGATTCTCGACGCCGTCGTCGCCGACCTCGCCTGCTAGCGCTTTTCCAGGAAAAGTGCGAAGCGGTTTTCCGTCAGGAAATGCGTAGAGCAAGGAAATATCGCGTCTCGATGCCACCGTCTGAGACGCAAATGTTTTAGCGGCCGCCCTGCCTGCATCCAACGCAAGGAAACCGAAGGCTCAATCGTGGGTCTCGCCGGAGAGCGGCGTCGCGCGCATCGATGGTCGTTCCTCGAAGGCATCGAACCAGACGCTCAGCTTCGTCCGGTCACGGAACGACGGCAGGTCGCGGAACGCCATCCAGGACAGGGTCGTGGCGAGCGCGATGTGGCCGATATCAAGCGGCGCGTCGACATCGAGCGTCTGCTCCAGCCAGTCATAGGTCTGCTCGATCTTTTCGGCATAGCCGTCGGCGAGCGCCGGATAGCGCAAGGCTTCCGGGCGTCGCTCCGTTTCCCAACGCAACCCGATCCCCGCCTGCGCCAGCCCTTGCGCCACGGCCTGCAATCTCAGGGCATGCCAGCGCGCCTCGCCGCTTTCGGGGATGAGCTTGCGGCTATCATGCAGCGTATCGAAATAGGCGCAGATGACGTCGGAATCGAAGATCGCCGCATCCTCGGGGCGCAAGAGAACCGGCACCTTGCCGAGTGGATTTTCGGCATGGACCTCTTCATTGCGCAGCGTCGGGCTGGTCTCGTGGTGGATCACCTCCAGTCGCTCAGCGATGCCGACCTCGTGGGCGAAGACGAGTGCCTTGCGGGCGAAAGGGGAATGGGTCTGGTAATAGAGGATCATCGTGCCTCGCGGGTGTTGGAAGGAAATTATCCGGTCCCGCGAAGATGTATTGCATCGGACAAGAGAAAGGCGCTCTGTTTCGGAGCGCCCTTTGCAAGTTTGTTTCGTCGTTCAAGATTTGAACGGATCGCCCTTCTCGGCATTGAGGGCGATACCCTTGGCTACCAGCCGCGCCACCTGGGCGCCGTCGACCTCGCCGGTCGCTTTCACCTTGATGAAGGCCATGTCGCCCTTGCCGCCGCCCTTGGCCAGTCGTGGGTCGAGATCGAGCATATCGGCGCCGCGCCAGAAGCCGAGCGTCACATAGTCCTTGGCAGCCTTGATCAGGCAGACCGGTCCGCCGGCCTCATAGATCGGATGGCCCCATTTCACGCTGTCCCTGGTGCCGCCGGCGGCAAGAATGGCACCGTGCAACTCTTTCGCCACGGCAGCCGGCGTACCGGAAAGGCCTGCAATGTAGTCGCTAACCGTTTTGCTCATCGCGAAATTCTCCTTAGGCTTGCTCGTTCTTGAACGGGATCAGCGCGCGCACGCGACGGTCTCGGAGCCACAGGCCAGCCCAGGCGATGACGCCGAGATAGAACCCGAACAGCAGATGGGTGAAAAGAGGGCTATCCGCGCGCAGATGCGTCGCCATGGCACCGCCGAGATAACCGGTGAGCAGAATGGCGCCGAGGACCGACGTTCTCGGGATCGCATAGAGCAGCGCACACAGAAGCGTGAGTACGCCGAGCAGACGCGCAAGGCCAACATCGGCGGGATAGCCGAGCACCGCCAAAGTCTCAGTCACCACGTCCAGTGGCACGAGCTTGATCGCTCCGTCGAAGGCCAGGAACGCAACAACCAGACCGCTCAGCACGCGGCCGAGGATCACCATTTTTCCAGCCGGAGCCGTCATAACAAGAGCAGTGTTCATTCGGGGAGTTCTCCTCGTTTCCCGTTGTCACAAATCGTTCTTCAGTCTGTCTTCTTGGCCGGTCCGACGATGCCCCAGCGGATGCCAAAGGGGTCACGCAGCTGGCCATAGAGGTCGCCCCAGAAGGCGACCGCAAGCGGCATCGTCACTTCGGCGCCGGCGGCAACCGCGCGATCCCACCAGAATTGCGCGTCCTCGACCACCAGATGCAGCACGACGCCCTGCGGCGCGGCATAGGGCATGCCGTGTTCCGGGAAGGGATCGTTGAGCATCAATGCACCGCCATTGATCGTCAGATGGCAATGCATCAGCCGTTTACCGTCTTCGGCGAGCATCCGCCCGCCATCCGTTGCGGCGAAGGCGCGGACGTAGAAATCAGCGGTCGCGTACGCATCCTCGACGCAGAGGTAGGCGATCGGGCCTAGCATCGGTGGCGGCGCCGGCGCTTGCCCGTCGACCGTCGATTTCGGATTGAGATCGACGGCTGCCTTGAGGCTGCCATCCATGTAGAAAGGCACGGACTCGTGCTGGTGTGCGATCTTCCAGCCGGCAGCCATGCGCTTCAAACCGAGGGTCTGGCGGAACCAGACCGACATTTTCCCGGCATCGATCTTCTCGCCGGAAAGTTCGGTGAGCATACTGACGAATGCGACATCGCCGCTGACCGAGATATCGAGATCCTCGAAGCGATAGCCAAGCGGTCCACGCCAGGTGGAAAACCACTGTTCGAGCCCGCCCTCGCCGGCATCGGACGACTTCAGCGGCGGCGCCAGCGAAAAGAGGACACAATCAGGCGTCCCATGGCCGATGACGCGCTTGGCGTCCTTTACCCTCATGGCATCCGCCCAATCATCGATCACCGTACGGATTTCGGCGACGGCGGCACTCTTGTTGTCGATCACGGACATGGCGGGTCTCCCTTCCCGATGGTGGCAGGCGCGAGGGCGACGGCCGTCGAGCCCTGGGCTTGATCAGAGTTGCCTGGCTACCCCTTCGAGCTGGGTGGCGCATTGGCCCCAGCCTTCGTGAAAGCCCATCTTTTCGTGGGCTTCGCGATCCTCGACGGACCAATGGCGGACCCGTGCGGTGTAGCGGGTCTTGGCCCCGACGTCCTCGAAGGTGATGGTCACGACCATGAACGGCTTGTCGGATGGCGACCAGGCATCGGTGAAGGCGTCTGTGAAGACCAGCTTCTCGTTCGGCACCACTTCGAGATAGACGCCGAGATTGGGATAGTCCTCGCCCTCGGGCGAGCGCATGACGATGCGGTTGGCGCCGCCGGCGCGAACCTCGAGCTTTGCCTCCGGCGTCGTCCACGGCGAAGGCGCGAACCACTTCTTCAGCAGCTTGGCATCCGTCCAGCAGCGGTAGACGAGCGCGCGGGGCGCATCGATCAGGCGGGTGATGACCAGTTCGCGGTCGTCGGCAGGTTTGATTTCAGTGACAACGGTCATTGTTTGTTTCTCCGTCAGCGGGTTCAGTCCAAGGACGAAGTTGCAGCCACGGTTCCGACAACCGCCGACAAGATTTTTTATCTTTTTTCAGTGGCCAGGTTTTTCTCGCCCGCATCCTTGCTCAGATGATCGAGCTGCATGCGGATGTGGGAGGCCTCGGCGGCATTGGTGGCCAGCGCGATCGCCCGGTCAAAGGCGACGCGCGCCTCGCGAACCCGGCCTGCCTGCTTCAACAGCGCGCCATTCAACCCATGGAAGTAGAAATAACCCGCGAGTTTTTCGGCAAGTGGCTCGATCAGCGCGAGCGCCGCTTCAGGCCCGTCCCTCTTCGACACTGCGACGGCGCGGTTGAGCGTGATGACCGGCGACGGTTGCAGCCGCTCCAACGCCTGGTAGAGCAGGTCGATTTCTTCCCAATCGGTTTCTTCCGGGCGCGTCGCACGCGCATGCAAGGCGGCGATCGCGGCCTGGATCTGGTAGGGACCCGGCTGGCGATGGCGCACCGCCTTGTCGATCATGGCCAGCGCCTCGATGATCAGAGGCTTTTTCCAAAGGCTGCGATCCTGATCATCGAGCAGGATGATGCCGCCATCGGCATCGAAACGTGCGCGCGAGCGTGAGTGCTGCAGCAGGAGCAGAGCCGTCAGCCCCATCATTTCTGGCTCGGAGGGGAACAGCCGCAGGAGCAGCCGCGCGAGCCGGATCGCCTCCTCACAAAGATCGGCCGAGACGCTGTCCGGCCCGTTCATCGCCGAATAGCCCTCGTTGAAAACCAGATAGATCATGGTTGCGACGGCCGCCAGCCGCTCCGACCGATCGGCCGCGTCAGGCGTTTCGAAGGCGATGCCGGCGGCGGTGACCCGGGCCTTTGCCCGGGTGATGCGCTGCTCCATCGCCGCCTCGCCGACGAGAAAGGCACGGGCAATCTGCTTGACCGACAGGCCGGAGACGATGCGCAGCGCCAGCGCGATCTGCTGCGTTGCCGGAAGGACCGGATTGCTGCAGACAAACAAGAGCTTGAGAATGTCGTCCCGGTAGTGGGAGCCATCGAGACGTTCGGCAAGATCGCTCTCCTGATCCTCGAGATCGGAGAGCAATTCTTCCGGCGGCAACGCGGTCTCGCGAGATTGCCGGCGCACCTTGTCGATGCCGCTGTTGCGACCGACGAAGATCAGCCAGGCGGCCGGGTCACGCGGCGGGCCGCTCTTCGGCCAGGTCTTCAATGCCCGGATACAGGCCTCCTGGAATGCTTCCTCGGCCGTATCGAGATTGCGGAAATAGCGCAGAAGCGCGCCCATTGCCTGCGGCCGAGCGGAAACAAGTGCGAGGTCGATCCAGGTCGTGTCTGTCATGAGGGAAACTCACTTGGCTTGTAGATGGCAAGGGGACGAATTTCATAGGAGCCGTCTGCAGGATTGGCCGCACTGAGCTCGCGGGCGAAATCGAGCGCTTCGTCCAGTGAAGCGCAATCGACGACATAGAAGCCGAGCAGCTGCTCCTTCGTTTCGGCAAATGGGCCATCGATGACGACGGTCTCGCCAACGGCGTGGCGGAGCGTCGTTGCCGCCGTGGTCGGCAACAACCGCGCCACCGGCCCGAGCTTGCCGGCATCGCCATATTTGCGTTGGACGGCAGCAAGGTCACGCATGACCTTGTCGTCCTCGTCCTTGGTCCAGTTGGCAGTGACGTCTTCCTGGTTGTAACAAAATACGGCGTAAAGCATTGGAACTCTCCTGCTCCTGTAACAAGGACGATCTGGAGAAGAGATAGTCGACAAGACCGCCAAAAAAAATACCTGCAATCACGGGCCCAAACGCAATGATCGCGGCAGGTGCCTGCGCACCGCCGCGATCGTTCATGAGCTTGCCTGATTTCAGATATTTTCGCCGCAGGCGAGATCCGGATCGACCGTTTGTTTGCGACGGAAACGCCGGACCAGGCGACCGTCGATAGCGGCGAGGCCGGCGGCGATCAGCACCATGCCGAAGAAATGCTTGGGCTCGAGGTTTTCGCCGAGGAACAAGGCGCCGAGCAGAATGGCGCTGACCGGGATCAGAAACGTCACCAGCATCAGATTGGTGACACCCGCCGTTTCCAGGATGCGGAAGAACAGCACATAGGCAAGCGCGGTCGAGATCAAGGCAATGCCGATGATCGCTCCCCATACTTCAAGGCCCGGCACGGTCAGGGTCCAGGGGTGATCGACGAGCAGCGCGATCGGCACGAGCATGATGCTCGATGCACTGACCTGCCCGGTCGCGGTGACGATGGGCGCAACGCCCATCCGCTTGAAACGACGGGCGAAAACGCCGGCAAAGGCGTAGGAAAGGGCAGCTCCCAGCACGGCGAACTGCGCCAGCACATTCGAGCCGAGCCCGCCGAGCGCTGCAGGCCCGATCATCACCGCCACGCCGAGAAAACCGATCAACACGCCGGAGAGCTTGTTGGCGGTCAGCTTCTCGTCGTCGGTCAGCAGATGGGCGACGACGACGCCGAAGAGTGGCGTGGTGGCATTGAGGATGGAGGCAAGGCCGCTGGCGATATGAGTCTGGCCCCAGACGATCAGCGAAAACGGGATCAGGTTGTTGAGCAGACCCATGCCGAAGAAGGCAAGCCAGATGCGGGGATCGCGCGGCATCGCGCGGCCGGTGAAGCGCAGGAAAATCAAAAGCGCCGTCGCCGCGAGGCTGACCCGCAGGGCAACGATGGTGAACGGCGGCAGCGCCTTGACCGCAACGCCGACGAAGAAAAACGAGCCGCCCCACAACAGGGACAGTGTGATCAGCATGGCCCATTCACCGGGTCCCATCACCTTCGCCTTAAGTGTTTCCGGCATCTCCATACCCTCCTATGATTTAGTTCTTCGCCTTCATCTGAAACAACCAT
The DNA here is from genome assembly GCF_001424825.1 of Ensifer sp. Root31. Taxonomy (NCBI): domain Bacteria; kingdom Pseudomonadati; phylum Pseudomonadota; class Alphaproteobacteria; order Hyphomicrobiales; family Rhizobiaceae; genus Ensifer; species Ensifer sp. Root31. The sequence continues at coordinate 286,818 of NZ_LMCO01000001.1, forward strand.
ATTGGTTGACTTCGATTTACATAAATAGTGTCAGCATGTTAGTGTTTGCACAAACGAGCATTTCTCTTTCCATGATTGAGTATGGCTAAATCATAATGACACCTCTTCCTTCCCTTGCAGCACTGCGCGCATTCGAGGCCACGGCCCGACACCTGAGTGTGACGCTCGCGGCGCGCGAGCTCAGCGTCACACCTGGTGCGGTCAGTCTGCAGGTGCGTGAACTGGAGCAGACGCTGGGTGTGATGCTGTTTGAGCGACGGCCGCGGCAACTGGTTCTGACCGAGGATGGCAGCACCTATTTTTCGACGCTGCGCCGCGCCTTCCGGATGATGCGGGAAGCGACAGAGGAACTGACGGCGCGAAATCGCGCGCCGGTACTGACGGTGAGCTGCACGCCAACTTTTGCGGCGCAATGGCTGGTGCCGAGGATCAGCGACTTCGAGCAGCGTCTCAACGGCATCGACATCCGCATCAGCGCCTCGAACCGGCTGACCGACTTCGTGTCAGATGGCGTCGATATCGCTATCCGCCACGGTTTCGGTCGCTATGAGGGTCTGACGAGCGAGCGGCTGATCGATGACGAGCTGGTGCCGGTCGTCAACGCGGCCCTTGCCCGCAAGCATCCGCTCACCACGCCGGCCGATCTTTCGGCCCATGTGCTGTTGTATGACGTTCAGAGGTCGGATTGGCAGCTGTGGCTGGAGGCCGTCGGCGCCGAAGGCATAGACACGACGCGCGGTCCGGTGTTCGTCAACAGCAATGGCGCCATCGAGGCGGCAAGAGCCGGCGATGGCGTCGCTCTCGTGCGCCTGTCGCTGGTTTCGCGCGAGCTTGCCGAAGGCGTGTTGGTCGCGCCGTTTCCAACCGGCATCGCCACCGATCTCGCCTATCACCTGGTCTATCCGCCATCGGCCCTCGACCGGCCGGCCGTCACAGCATTCCGTGCCTGGATCGTCGCGCAGGCACGCGGCGCCTGAAACGAAAAAAGCCCGGTTTCCCGGGCCTTTCTCGCAATCGGAAAGTAAATCTATCTCGCGCCTATTCGTTGATCAGGCGCTTCAGAAGCTCGATCTCATGGCTGAGCTTGGTATCGCCGGAGATCAACTCCTCGATCTTGCGCACCGCATGCAGAACGGTCGTGTGGTCGCGACCACCGAAGCGGCGGCCGATTTCCGGGAAAGACCGCGGCGTCAGCGTCTTCGACAGATACATCGCGATCTGACGCGGCTTGACGATGACGCGGGTGCGGCGGTTCGACACCAGCTCCTGGCGCGATACGTTGTAATGCTTGGCAACGACACGCTGGATGTCCTCGATACGGACACGGCGCGGTTCGCCGGCATTGACGAGATGCCCAAGCAGTTCGTCAACGCGTTCGATCGACAGATGCGGTTCGAACGAGCGACGGAAGAGCAACTGGTTGAAGGCGCCTTCGAGTTCGCGGCCGCTGGCGGTGATGTTGCGTGCAACATGGCTCAGGATATCGCCGGGAATGTCCAGCGAAGTATCGTCCTGACGAGCGGAGTCGAGACGGCGCTTCAGCATTTCGAGGCGCATGTCGTAGTCCGGTCCGTCCATTTCGATGGCGACACCGCCCTGAAGACGCGAGCGAACACGGCTATCGAGCGATTCCAGCTCCCAAGGAGCGCGGTCGGCGGCGACGACGACCTGTTTGGCCGAGTCGAGAAGCATGTTCAGCAGATGGCAGAACTCGTGCTGGATCGACTTGCCCTGCAGGAACTGCATGTCGTCGATGACGAGGAGGTCGATGTTGCGCAGCGATTCCTTCAGCGACAGCGCGTCGTTGTCGCGGATTGCGGTGGCAAAGCGCCACATGAAGTATTCGGCCGTCAGATAGACGACGCGTGGAGCGCGGGCGCTCTGCAGCGCCTGGATGGCGATCGCCTGCAGAAGGTGGGTCTTGCCGAGCCCGACGCTTGAATGAATGAACAGCGGGTTGAAGCGCACGGCACCGGCGCCGGCTTCCGCAATCGTGCGGGCGGCTGCAAGCGCAACGCGGTTGGAAGAGCCCTCGACGAAGCTGTCGAAGGTGTAACGCTGGTCGAGCGGCGAGCCGAAAAGCGGCGCCTGGGTCGGCCGCTGAACGCTGGCAACCGCAGAGGCTGCGACCGAAGCCACGGACTGCGCCGTCGTCGGACGGCGTGCGGGCGTTGCAGGAGCCGATTCCGTTGCCTGCGGCAGCGTCTCTTCCTGTGAAACCGGACGGGCGCCGCGGGTCGCGGTCCGCACCAGGATCTCGACCTTCAGGATTTCGCCGTCTTCCTGCTGGAAGATCTGGGTGATGATATCGAGATAGCGGTTGTTGATCCAGGACTTCAGGAATGTCGTGGGCACCGAGAGACGCACGACGCTCTTGGAAACCGAATGGAGCTTCAGACGCCCAAACCAGCTGGCGAAGACATCGGGACCGACCTGGGCTTTCAAACGCGCACTCACTCGTTCGAACAGTGCGTCATGCCTCATGTCGTGCTTATCTCCCGCCGCCTGAGATAGATTGCTTCCGGCCTGAAATACGTCGCCGTTCTTTTGAAACGCGCCCGCCGCCGTCACCAAGTTCATCCGCATTTTGCCGCCTTCCGATTATGTTCAGACGCCGTCATCTCTGCCGGCCCCATCTCTTATGTCCGGCACCCACGGCTTCCTCATCGAGGTCATGCCGCTTCACCGAACGTCACAGTCGCAATCCAACCGGGCTCCTCATCTCCCGACCGGGTGCGCGCTACGCGCATCTGCCAGGCCTTGCCGGCCGGCTGATGTCCCCTCGCGCCTCATTGTCAACAAATCCCCCAGTCCGCCCTGGACCGTGCCGGATCCTCCTCCTCGCCGACAACTGTCTCGCACCCTCGTACGAAGCGGACAGCCGAGCGCTGGATTCTATCTCTCGTCAGGCACCGCTTGCACCTGACTTTGAGCAGTGGCGCCACCGGCAACCAGAAGTCGAAATGTCCTCGTCCGGAATGGTTGGGCCATCCGGTTTTTCGTTCTCGACTTGTCTGATTGAACGACGTGGAGCCGCCCTGATACAGGGAACAGAAAGCCTGAAACCATCTCGTTGAAATGGCCTCCGTACTTCCCTTTACAGATATGGTCTGTGTCCCCTGTGGAGGGCATTTAGGCAGGATCGATGGGCAAGATCAATCGCGATTTTTACGCAACCTTAAGCGCTGCCCGTTGACTCTCATGCTGCCTTTTGCTTGCCGCAATCCGAGTCCGGGAAGAATCGCTTTTGAATCAAGGGTTTTGATTTTCGGCTCTTTGATTAGCTGGCGAAAAAGAAAAAAAATAAAAATTCGCTTGACTCATCACGGGCCCAGAAGACCCCCAGCCAGAGACACCCTATCACCAAGGACCTCTCGTAAGTCTCTGAAATTCCTATAGAAATTCTGTCATCGCATTGACACGAGAAATGTCGTGCAGGTTAACCATCGTGATGACACATGTATGAATCGGAAAAGCCCGACGCAAGGGTCGGGCTTTCAATTAACAGATTTTTATTAGCCGGATTAGGCCGAAAGTGCCTTCACGCGCTGTGCAAGGCGCGAAACCTTGCGCGAAGCGGTGTTGGAATGCAGCACGCCCTTGATGGCAGCGCGCATCAGCTCGGGCTGAGCGGCCTTCAGGGCTGCGGCTGCGACCGCCTGATCGCCGGTTGCGATCGCTTCTTCGACCTTGCGGACGAAGTTACGGACGCGCGACCGGCGGGCTTTGTTCACTGCAGTGCGGCGTGCGATCTTGCGGGTCGCCTTTTTCGCCGAAGTTGTATTGGCCATTGATGCCTCTCTTCGAAAACTGACATGAACTCCGCCCTCGCCGTGCCGGGTCACTGCGACCTGTCATCAAAGCAATTCGGGAGCATTATCGGAAAGCCCAGATTTGGCGTTCCAAACTGAGGGCGGCATATAGCGAGAAACGGCCGCCCCGTCAACGCGCAATTTGGAGAAAACTGCGCGTCGCCCCTTGATCTACCTGTGTTTGAACTCCGGCTTGCGCTTCGCTGCGAAGGCGGCCATGCCTTCCTTCTGGTCTTCAGTGGCAAACAGCGAATGGAAAAGCCGCCGTTCGAACCGCAGGCCTTCGGCAAGCGTGAGCTCCAGCGAGCGATTGACGGCCTCTTTTGCCATCATCACCGCCGGCAGCGAGAACGATGCGATCTTCTCGGCCGCAGCCAGCGCTTCCTCCATCAATTTCTCCGGCGCCACCACACGCGAAACGAGTCCTGCGCGTTCCGCCTCGGTCGCGTCCATCATCCGTCCGGTGAGGACGAGGTCCATCGCCTTCGCCTTGCCGACGGCACGGGTGAGGCGCTGCGACCCGCCCATGCCGGGGATGACGCCAAGGGTAATTTCCGGTTGGCCGAACTTTGCCGTCTCGGAAGCGATGATGAAGTCACACATCATCGCCAGTTCGCACCCGCCGCCGAGCGCGTAGCCGGAAACGGCTGCAATGACCGGTTTGCGGGCAGCAGCCACCTGATCCCAGCCGCCGATGAAATCGCCGAGATAGCTTTCGACGAAGTCCAGCGTCTGCATCTCCTTGATGTCGGCGCCGGCCGCAAAGGCCTTCTCCGAACCGGTGACAACAACGGCGCCGATCTCGTTATCGGCATCGAACGCTTTCAGCACCGCGGCAAGCTCGCGCATAACGGTCGAGTTCAGCGCATTCAGCGCCTGCGGGCGATTGAGCGTGACCAGGCCCACGCGTCCGCGCGTCTCGACCAGCAGCGTCTCGTAACTCATTGTCGTCTCCTCCGAATTCGTGTCAGCGGTCGGGTCCGGCCAGACCCGGATGTTCATTTCTGGCAGCGCGGGCAATGAAACGTCGAGCGTCCCGCCTGCACGATGCGGGCGACCGTACCGCCGCAACCCGGCGTGCGGCAAGCCTCCCCTTCCCGGTCATAGACGGAAAAGGAATGCTGGAAATAGCCGAGCGATCCGTCGGCCTGGATATGATCTTTCAGCGACGAGCCGCCCGCGGCGATGGCATCGGCAATGACCTCGCGGATTGCAACGGTCAGGCCCTGCAGTTCCGGCTTCGACCCACCTTGGCTGTCGACGAGGGCGCCTGCCGGCTTCAGCGGCGACAGGCCTGAACGCCAGAGCGCCTCGCACACATATATATTGCCGAGGCCGGCAATATTCTTCTGGTCGAGCAAGGCTACCTTCAGCGGTTGCGCCTTTCCGGCAAAGCGTGCCGCCAGATAGGCGGCGTCGAGCGCGTTGCCGGTCGGCTCTTCCCCGAGTGCGCGGAAGAAGGCGTGGGCCGCCACCGTGTCCCGTCGGGCGAGATCCATGAAACCGAAACGGCGCGGATCGTTATAGATGACACGGGCGGGGCCGACGGCACCTTCCAGATGGAAGATCACATGATCGTGCTTCTCATCCTTGGCGCGTGGGTGGTGAAATTCGTCCGGCGTTTCTGGCAGCGCGCCCTGTTCGATACGGAACGAACCTGACATGCCGAGATGGGCAATGATGACGTCACCGGCCTCCAGATCGATCATCAGATATTTTGCCCGGCGCGACAGCGAGACGATGCGCTGACCGGCAACGGTGGCTGCAAAATTGACAGGGAAGGGAAAACGCAGATCCGGCCGACGCAGTTCTGCACTGACGAGGAGCGCGCCTTCCATGGTCGGCGCCAGACCCCGTTTTACCGTTTCGACCTCCGGCAGTTCCGGCATGCGTCGTCTCCTTCTTTCTTAACCACCACACGCCCGGCATTCTTAACCACCATAAGCCCGGCCGTTGGCATTTCCTTGGCGGGCTACTTATCCTATAGGGGTGCGCTATGCCGCAGCCATGGCCCTGCCCCCGAGATAGCGCGGGTCGGACGATTTCGCTATGGTGCCGGAAAAATTGGTTCAGGTGGAGTTCTTCGTATGACGGATCAGCGGGTATCGGCCAATGGCGGAATGGAAACCTCCTTCGGTTTCCGCAACGTCGGTACGGGCGAAAAGCAGCCGCTCGTCAACGACGTCTTCCATAAGGTGGCCAAGCGCTACGACATCATGAACGACGTGATGTCGGCCGGGCTGCACCGCGCCTGGAAGGATGCGATGATTGCCGCGCTCAATCCGCCGCGCCGCGAGGGCTACAGGACGCTCGACGTCGCCGGCGGCACCGGCGACATCGCCTTCCGCATCATCGAAGCCTCCGACCGCAAGGCGCATTCGACGGTTCTCGACATCAACGGCTCGATGCTCGCCGTCGGCGCGGAACGGGCGGAAAAGAAGAAGCTTTCGGCCAATCTCGATTTTGTCGAGGCCAATGCTGAGGAACTGCCGTTCGACGCGAATTCCTTCGACGCCTATACGATCGCCTTCGGCATCCGCAACGTCCCGCGTATCGATGTCGCGCTCAAAGAAGCCTATCGTGTGTTGAAGCGCGGCGGGCGACTGCTGGTGCTCGAATTCTCCGAAGTGGAGATGCCGCTTCTCGACCGTTTCTACGATGCATGGTCGTTCAACGCGATCCCGAAATTCGGCAAGCTGATCACCGGCGACGAAGCGCCCTATCAGTATCTGGTGGAATCGATCCGCAAGTTCCCGAACCAGCGCGATTTTGCCGCCATGATCAAGGAGGCGGGCTTCTCGCGCGTCTCCTTCACCAATTACACCGGCGGCATCGCAGCGCTGCATTCCGGCTGGAAAATCTGATCTTATGAGCACAGCTGGAGCATATGTCCGCCTCGTGCGGATCGGCTGGGTTCTCGTGCGCGAAGGCGTCGTCTCGGCGGTCCCGACCGAACACCTGCCGCCCTTTGCCCGTTTCGCCCAGAAGGCAGCCGGGCTTTTCGCCCGCCGCAAGGTGCTAGGCGAGGAGCGCAGCGACCGGCTGTCGCGCGCCGTTGCACGCCTCGGCCCCTCCTATGTGAAAATCGGCCAGTTCCTGGCAACCCGCCCCGACGTCGTCGGCGCGGAATTTGCCGCTGACCTGTCGCTGCTGCAGGACCAGATGGCGACCTTTCCGCAAAGCGAAGCCAAGGCCGCGATCGAGGGATCGCTCGGCCGCAAGGTCGAAGACCTCTACGCCGAATTTTCCCTGCCGATGGCGGCCGCCTCGATCGCCCAGGTTCATCCGGCCATCGTCATGCGCGACGGCCGGCCCGACAAGGTTGCCGTCAAGGTCATCCGCCCCGGCATCCGCCAGCGTTTTGCCTCCGATATCGAGGCGATGTATCTCGTCAGCCACATGCAGGAGCGTTTCCTGCCCTATACGCGGCGGCTGAAACCGGTCGAGGTCACCAAGACGCTAGAGCAGACGACCAAGATCGAAATGGATCTTCGGTTGGAAGCAGCCGCCCTTTCCGAACTCGGCGAGAACACCAAGGAAGATTCCGGCTTTCGCGTACCGAAGGTCGATTGGGAACGCACCGGCCGCGACGTCGTCACCATGGAATGGATCGACGGCGTCAAGATGTCGGATATCGACGGGCTGAAGGCGGCGGGCCACGATCTCGACGCGCTGGGCGACACCCTGATCCAGTCCTTTCTCCGCCACACATTGCGCGACGGCTTCTTCCACGCCGACATGCATCAGGGCAACCTGTTCGTCGACGATGCCGGCCATATCGTCGCCGTCGACATGGGCATCGTCGGCCGTCTCGGCAAGAAGGAACGCCGCTTCCTCGCCGAGATCCTGTTCGGCTTCATCACCCGCGACTACCAGCGCGTCGCCGACGTGCATTTCGAGGCAGGCTACGTGCCGTCGCATCATGATGCCGCGAGCTTCGCCCAGGCGATCCGCGCCATTGGCGAGCCGATCCACGGCCAGCCGGCCGAGACCATCTCGATGGCAAAGCTGCTGACGCTTCTGTTCGAGGTGACCGAGCTCTTCGACATGCAGACACGGCCGGAACTGGTCATGCTGCAGAAGACCATGGTCGTCGTCGAGGGCGTCGCGCGCACGCTCAATCCGCGTTTCAACATGTGGAAAGCATCCGAGCCTGTGGTCGGCAAGTGGATCCGCGACAATCTCGGACCGAAGCGCATCGTCACCGACCTGCGCGACGGCCTGCACGCGGCCCTTCGTCTGGCCGAAGCAGCACCGGAAATCGCCGCCCGCACGGAAAAATTCTCCAGCGAGATCATGGCCATGAGCGAAAACGGCCTACGGTTCGACGCCGAGACGGCGCATGCCATCGGCAAGGCCGAGGCACGCCACACGCGCTCCGGCCGCCTGGCGCTGTGGCTGATTGCCGCCACGCTCGTCTATATCGCCTGGCAGGTGACCTGAGCGCCACCGGCAATCCGGTCGCCGAACCGGCTTGCAATTCCACTGCCGCTTGTTATCGTTCCGACATGGACAATCGTTCGATGATCGCAATGGTGCTTTGCACGCATATCCAGGGGTGTGCGGGAGACCACGTGCGTTAAACGGACTGTCCCCCGACCAACCCTGCCGAGGCGAGCAGGGTTTGGTCCTGTTTCCTCGGTGCCAGCGAGCTGATGAGGAAACAATGACCGAAGCCACCCCCTCCCCGACACTCAGGATTCGAGCGGCGCGCGTCGTCGACTGGGAAGCGATCGCCGCACTTATGAGCCAGCCGGGCATCCGCTCCGGCACGCTCAGACTGCCCTATTCGACACCGGAGCAGACGCGCAAGTGGATGGAGGGCCTGTCGGAGGACAACACTGTGATCGTGGCCGAGCGCGACGGCCGCATCGTCGGCATGGCCGGTCTGCACCGCAATAAGGGGCGCCGGCATCACTCCGCCGTGCTCGGCATCAGCGTCGATGACAACCACCGCGGCGAAGGCATCGGTAAGACACTTCTTACATCTCTGATCGATGCTGCCGATAACTGGCTTGGGATCAGCCGCATCGAGCTGACCGTCTTTACCGACAACGAAGCGGCAATCGCGCTTTATCGCAAGACCGGCTTCGAACCCGAAGGCACGCACAGGGCCTATGCTCTGCGCAATGGCGTGCTGGCCGACGTGCTGGCGATGGCGCGCATTCGCGCCTGATCGCGGCCGGACCATGCGTCCGGGTGGTGAGGAAGAGGTGGCAGGGCTTTCGGTTCTGCCGCCGGCTGCAACCATGTTCCATCCGGAACTGCGAATAAGCAGACGACATGCGATCTTCTCCCCATGGATGACGGGAGTTCATCCCTGGAGGAGAGAACACCATGCGCAAGATCATCATCGCCGCGGCCGTCGCAATCACCGCAGCCGTTTCCTTTGCCGCGCCGTCACAGGCTGGCGGTGTGACGATCGGCTTCAGCAACGGCGCCTACGGCCATGGCTGGAGCGGCCAGATCGGCTATGTCGACGGCTATTACGGTGGCTACTACGACGAGTATCGCCCCTATTGCTTCATCAAGAAAGTCAGGCGCTACGATCACTACGGCAATGTCTACTACGAGCGTATCCGCATCTGCCGTTAATAATAGCAAGGGGCGAGGGACACGAGGCCCGGCCGGTTTCCGGCCGGGCTTTTCGACGTCTGGCGCTCATCACCTTCATCCGAATTGCCGGTTCCCATCCGCTTACCCCATTGACGCCGCGTCGCTGCCGGGCTCCAAAAGCAGCAACGCAAATCGCATGGGAAGGTAGACCGTCATGGATCTCGGCATCACAGGCAAGAAGGCGCTCGTGCTCGGCGGCAGCAAGGGGCTTGGACGCGGCATCGCCGAAGCACTCGCGGCTGAAGGCGTTGCCGTCGCGGTGACCGGTCGCGACGCAACTACGGCCGAAAAGGTCGCAGCAGAGCTCAGTTCGAGCGCCCGCGGTTTTGCGCTCGATCTTTCCAAGCCCGAAAGCCTCGACGCGCTGCTCGATCGGCTCGCCGCCGATTTCGGCGCGATCGACATTCTCATCCTGAATGGCGGCGGGCCGCCGCCGTCGCTTGCGTCCACCATCGAGCCGGAGTTCTGGCGGACGCAGTTCGAGACCATGGTGCTCGCCGGCATGCGCATCACCGGCCGGGTTCTGCCCGGCATGAGGGAGCGCGGTTTCGGCCGCATCATTGCCGTCGCTTCGACCAGCATCCGCGAGCCGATCCCGGGCCTGACCGCCTCCAACGCGCTTCGAAGCGCTGTTGCCGGCTGGCTGAAGACGCTGGCCGGCGAAGTCGCCGCCGACGGCGTGACCGTCAACATGCTGTTGCCGGGGCGGCTTGCGACCGACCGCACCTTGGGCTTCGACCGCATGGACGCCGAGAACGAAGGCGTCGATATCGCCACGGTTGCCGCGCGCAGCCAGGCGGATATTCCAATCGGCCGCTATGGAACGCCGGCGGAATTCGGCGCTGCCGCCGCATTTCTCGCGGGCCGGCCCGCGGCCTATGTCACGGGCGTGGCACTTCCCGTCGACGGCGGTCTCAGCCGATCGATGCTCTGAGTTGCCGCGTCTGTCCGCCCTGCCCCTCCCTTGAAAATACAAGCGACCGGCTCAAGGCGGTCATTTATTATTGCATCGTGCGTCAGACATGGCGTTCAGAAGCTTCAATTTCGCAGGTGAACTTCACCGCAAATTGATGCTGGTTTCAGGGGTTATGCAGTAAAACCTGCAGCCGGGCGCCGTTTGCCCGGCTGACCATACGACTGGCTAAACGACTGGAATGACCCCCATGAACTCACCATCGACCGGGTGGCTGCTCGGGATTGCACTCTTCGCCTCAGCCCTTCTTCCCGCCGCTGCAGGAGCCGCCATGCTTGAAAAGGAAATGATTGCCGCAGCTTCGGCCGGCAACGCCGCCGAACTGCGCGAATTGATCAAGCGCGGAGCAACGCTCGACGCGCGTGACGCAAGCGGCGCGACCGCTCTGCTCGTCGCCACACACGAAAACCGCATCGACGCTGCCCGCGCGCTCATCGAAGCCGGCGCGGATGTCAATGCGAAGGACAAGATCGAGGACAGTCCCTACCTCTATGCTGGCGCGCGCGGCCATCTCGAAATCCTGAAGCTGACGCTTGCCAACGGCGCCGACCTCAAAAGCACCAACCGTTACGGCGGCACGGCGCTGATCCCTGCGGCAGAACGCGGCCACGTCGAAACGGTGAAGACGCTGATCGAGGCGGGCGTCGATGTCGATCACGTCAACCGGCTGGGCTGGACGGCGCTGATCGAAGCCATCATTCTCGGCACCGGCGGCGAAAAGCATACGGAGATCGTGCGATTGCTGATCGACGCGGGCGCGAACGTCAATCTTGCCGATGGCGAGGGCGTGAGCCCATTGAGCCACGCCCGGCAGCGCGGCTATGGCCGGATTGAAAAGCTGCTTACCGCCGCCGGCGCCCGTTGAAATCGGAGGGGACATGAAGCAGGAAAGACGCTTTCTCGGCGAGGCTGTCGCCCTTGCCCGCGCCAATGTCGAAAAAGGTGGCCGTCCCTTCGGCGCGGTTGCCGTTCGCAACGGCGAGGTTATCGCCAGCGGCGTCAACGAGATGCTTGAAACCGGCGATCCGACATCGCATGCCGAGATGAATGCCCTTCGCCTGGCGGCAAAGCGCCTCGGGTCTCCCCGTCTTGAAGGCGTTGCGATCTATGCCAGCGGCCAACCCTGCCCGATGTGCATTGCGGCCATGCGCATGGCCGGCATCACCGAGATCGCCTACGCCCACTCGAATGCCGACGCCGAACCCTACGGGCTGTCGACGGCGGCAGTCTATGCCGAACTGGCAAAACCCCTTGGCGAACAGTCGATGCGCTTTCGCCATGTGCCGGTCGACGATAACGACCTGGCACCGCTCTATGCGGAATGGCAGCATCGTCAAAAAGAGGGCTGACAAGCGGCCGGCACCGGTCAAGCCCAGCCACAGCTTGGGCAGCCCCCTGCGGCGGCCACTGCCAGCGCCGGCCGGTGGTGCCTCCGACGGGCGGACGGGCACGGCAAAGGCAGTGAGGCGCCGGAACAACCCGCCTGCTCACGCCGACCGACGGTGTCTCGACAACCAGAGCCCTTGCCGAACACACGCGGCGAGTGTAATCGCGAAGGTGAGATTGCCCTCTCCTCCCTGCCGCCCAGCGTTCCTCGGAGAACGTCGGCGGCCCAGCCCGCGGGTGCTGCGATGAATGCCTTTTCCGAACGCACGGGCCGCCTGGTGGCGCTGCTTCTCATCGCCGGCTCCGGCGTGGTGACGATCGCCAAGGGCATGAGCCTGACCTTCCTCGCGATCCGCCTGCAGCGGGATTTTGGCCTTACCCCGGCAGGTATCGGCGTCCTGATTGGCGCGGGCCCCCTGCTCGGCGCGATCATCAGCCCGTTTGCCGGCAGCCTGTCCGATCGCATCGGCCGAACGGGTGTGCTGACCATAGCGCTCTTCATGGCCGGACTGGCGCTGGCGGGGCTCGGGCTGGCGCACTCGATCGCCGCCTTCGCGCTGGCGCATATCGTCTCTGCGGTTGCCGCCGCCGTCTATGAACCGGTTTCGCGCGCATTGATGAGCGATGCCGCGCCAGCGCATCTGCGCCTGCGGGTATTCTCCTGGCGCTATCTGGCGATCAATGCCGGCTGGGCCGTCGGGCCGTTGATCGGCGTCTGGGTCGGCGCTGCCTATTCGACCCTATTCATCATTGCCGGCATCATGCATGCGGCCTTCGGCCTCGTGCTGTTCTTCACCGTGCCGGAAGCGAGCAACAGACGGGCGGTCGAGACGGGACCGGGGTCCAACACCACGGGCGGCTGGCGCGGGCTTGTCGCTGCCTTGCGCGACCGCCGACTGATCTTCTTCGTCATCGGCGGCACCCTGCTTTTGGCCGTTCATGGTCAATGGTCGGTGACATTGTCGCAATATCTCAACACCGGCTTCGAGGATGGCGTCACCCTGTTCGCGCTGTTGGTTTCGACCAACGCAGCAACGGTGCTCGTCGCCAGCACGCCCGCCCGCTTCGTCATTGAAAGGATCGGCGCGCTCAAGGCGCTGTCGCTCGGCTGCCTGCTGTTCCTGCTTGGTGAAATCGGCTTTGCAGCCTCGTCCGGCGTCGAAATGCTGGTCGCCTCGATGATCCTCTTCACCATCGGCGAGGTGCTCGTCGTGCCCTCGGAATATGTGCTGGTCGACGGCAGGATGCCGGCAATCGCGGCACCTATTTCGGCGCCCATTCACTGTCCACCGTCGGCAATTTCCTTGGGCCGCTCATCGGCGGCCTTGCACTCGGCGCAAGCGGCGGCGCCGGCATGTTCCTGCTGTTCGCGCTGCTTTCAGCGGCAAGCGCGCTCCTGTTTGCAATCGGCCATTCCATGCCGCCGCCCCGCCCGCAGGCGGCACGCACCGATGCGCTCGATGGCAGCGCCGTCGGCCGAGATCTCATGCGCTTCGGTCAATTCGCCTAGGGCCGGAGGCAGCATTGCCCCACGCAGGGGTGGTATTCGTGTTCACAATCATCATGCTTGGGCTCATCGATCGCCTCCCTGGTGCGACACGAGATCGCCGCAGGGCAGCGCTGCCGCCGCTTTTTCTTGCCAACCGGAAGCGCTACCATCGCCTCGTCTGCGTGATCACCGTCACCATTTCGTCACTGGCACAGCCTAAGCACCGCGTCGAAACAGGAGTGAATACAAGATCATGACCACCGCCACCGAACAAACCGTCCTCAAGCGATCGATCGCCGCCACCATCGTCGTCGGCGCGACAGGCGTGCTGTTCGGCCTGTTGTCCGGATCGGTGTCGATCGTGTTCGACGGGGTGTTTTCCGTCGTCGACGCCGCCATGACGCTGCTGGCGCTGGGAGTGACGCGGCTGATCCCACGGGAAAGCAGCCGCTTTCAAATGGGCTTCTGGCATATCGAGCCGATGGTCCTGCTGTTAAACGCCGGCCTACTCACGACGCTCTCCTTCTACGCCCTTATCAACGCCGTCGACTCGCTGCTGTCGGGCGGCCGCGAACTCGCCTTCGACTGGGCGATCGCCTATGCCGCCGTCGTCGTCGTCATCTGCATCGTGATGTTCATCTACGGGCGGCGGGCGAACCGCACGATCGGCTCGGAATTCCTGGCGTTGGATGTGCGTGCCTGGGCGATGTCGGGCACGATTACCGCAGCCCTGCTTGTTGCTTTCGTGGTCGCCGCGATGCTGAAGGGCACCGCCTATGAAGACTGGACGCCCTATGCCGACCCGGCAATTCTGGTGGTTCTGACACTTTGCCTGATCCCGCTTCCGCTGAAGACCGTCTATGCCGCGCTGAAGGAAATCTTCCTAGTCGCCCCGGCGGAACTGGACGAGAAAGTGCGCGAGGCAGCGCGCAATGCCGCCAGCCGCCACGGCTTTGCCGATTATCGCACATACGTCGCCAAGGTCGGCAGGGCCCGGCTGATCGAGATCTACCTGATCGGATCGGCCGAAACCCGGGTGGATACGCTTGCGAGCCTCGATGCGATCCGCGCCGAGATCGGCGCGGAAATCGGCGAGGCCGGGCGCGATCGCTGGCTGACGATCGCCTTTACCGGCGACGTGAAATGGGCGCAGTAGCGCCCACTGCCGGCGTGCCGCCCGAAATCATCCGCCTTTAACGAACGTTCGAGCGACGACCTGCCGACGGGGTCGTCAGATCGATCCGGCGCGTTATGCCGATCGCCTCCAGAAACGCCTCGTCGTGGCTGACGACGATGAGCGCCCCGTCGAAAGCCCGCAGTCCCGCCTCCACCGTCTCGATGGAATCGATATCGAGATGGTTGGTCGGCTCGTCGAGAATCAGGAGATCAGGCGGGCTCTCGCCGCCAAGCACGCAGGCGAGCCCCGCACGCAGCATCTGCCCGCCACTCAGGCTGGAGACGCGCTGCAGTGCCGCGTCGGCGCGGAACATGAACCGCGCGAGCGCCGCCCGACAGGCGTTTTCGCCGGCGCCGGGATGGAGCCGGCGGAAGTTGTCGCGGATCGACACCTGCGGATCGAGCAGGCTCACCTGTTGATCCAGAATGGCAAAGTCCGTCAGAACCCGAACCTGACCCGACCAGGGAGCAAGCTTGCCTGACATCAGCGACAGAAACGTCGTCTTGCCTGAACCGTTGCGGCCGGTGATCGCCACCCGCTCCGGCCCGGCAATCGTCAGCGACAGATTGGCGAGCACCGGACGGTCCGGGATATAACCGGCGCTGACATCATCGACCTGAAGAACGGCACGGCCGGGCGGCAGCCCGGTCGAAGGCAGCCGGACCGAAAACGGCTGGAGGGTCTCGATGCGTTCGCGGGCGGCGGCAAGATCGCCGAGCGCCTGATCGCGTCGCCGCTCGGAAAGCCGCGCGTTGTCGCCCGCCGTCTTTTCGCTGCGCTCCTTCTTCGCATCGAGCAGCAGAAGCGGCTCGTCACCTTTGGCGCGCTTTCTGCGGCCGGCGCTATCCTTTCGGGCCTTGCGCTCCGCGAGCTCCTGCGTCTTGCGGTCGACCTCCGCAAGGCGTCGTTCCGCGTCGGCAAGATCGTGCCGGGCCGATGCGAGTTCGATCGCCTTGCGCTCGCGATAGTGGCTCCAGTTGCCGCCGTAGCTGGTGGCGCCGAGAGAGGTGAGTTCGACGATCACATCCATCGTG
Source organism: Ensifer sp. Root31 (assembly GCF_001424825.1). Classification (NCBI taxonomy): domain Bacteria; kingdom Pseudomonadati; phylum Pseudomonadota; class Alphaproteobacteria; order Hyphomicrobiales; family Rhizobiaceae; genus Ensifer; species Ensifer sp. Root31. Next base: position 302,305 of record NZ_LMCO01000001.1, read on the forward strand.
TCGAGAAGCTCGCGATCGTGGCTCACGACGATGGCGCCGCCACGCCAGTTCGCCATCAGCTCGATCACTGCCTCGCGCCCGGCGCGGTCGAGATTGTTGGTGGGTTCGTCGAGCAGGATGAAATCGGGATCGGCAAAGACCAATGCCGCCAGCTTGGCACGGGTCAGCTGCCCGCCGGATAGCGATGAGAGCGGCGTCTGCGCTTCTGCCTCCAGCCCGAGGCGAGCGAGCGCTGCGGCCAGTCGCGCCTCCAGCGTCCAGTCGGCAATCGACAGCTCGTCGATGCTGGCGGTGCCTTCCTCCGCTCGGCGTAGAAGCGCCAGCGCATCGGCAATGCCGAAGAGGTCGGCGACGCTCTCCTGTTCGGCGACCTGCACCGTCTGGCGCAGGATGCCGAGGCTGCCGTCGACCGAGACTGTGCCGGCCTGCGGCTGGAGTGTTCCCGCAATCAGCTTCAGCAGCGTGCTTTTGCCGACGCCATTGCGCCCGACAAGGCCAGAGCGCGCCGGGCCGAACGTCAGGCTCAGGTCGGAAAAGAGGCTGCGGCCGTCAGGCGTTGACCAGGTGAGATGGGAGAGCGAGATCGAAACAGGCATGGATACGGATTTCCCTGATGGCAAAAAGAGTGGGCTTTGCTGTCAGGTGGAAATCCATCGATGCGTGTATCCTGTGGTAATTTCTATCGATGCAAAGATAACATCGATCGTGTTTTCTTCAAGGCAAGGATGCCATAGCCGCTCGCCGCGAACCGTGAGCACTTGGTCGCCGCTCAGTCTGGAAACATCCTTGGCGCCCGTGCAACCGGCATTCTGCTTGCTTTGAAGCCAGATCCGGCCGCGTTCGGCACTGATCGATTGGAGATGGTGTTGGAACACAGTGTGGGCGGCACACGAGCGTGGTCGCCCGGTCTGGAGCAGATGGTGCCGCCTTTGGACGATTACCAGACGAGACCGTTCAGCGTGATCAGCGCGATCACCAGCAGGGACAGGATGAGCGACATCTTGATTGCGGCAAGCGCGTAGTCATAGCGGCGAATATGCATTGCAAAGGTATGAAGCATGGCATTCTCCCTGGCGTCGAAATGCCCGACGGCCGTTGGGGCCGGGCCACGCGATCGCCTGCGTGTCATCTTATGAGGTGCGGGAGGCCCGCGCGGAAATCTGGAGCGGCATCCGCGACGCGTTTTGGCTGCTGAGGACGGCAGATCCGAAGGTCGACAGCTATTGGACCAGGGGCAGCCGACTTTCGACACGGCTGTGGTGCAAGTCCATGAGTCGGGCCAGGATTGCCTCGCCCTCTTCGCGATCAAGCGCCGGGTATCGCACCCGGACGGCATCCCGAAAAACATCGGCAACCATCGGGAATTCCTCGGGAAGGATCGGTCGCCCACGAAATCCGTCGATGGGGTGCATCACGCGATCTCCTCAGTTGGGGCGAAAGCGTAACGATCTCTCAGCCACCGACGCCCGTTCGATCGGTCGATGATGGATGCACTATGCGCCTTCGGCAGTGAGATACCAAGGGATATTCGCCGCTAGAAAGGGAACGCGGCCAGGCGCGCCATCTGGATCGGGTGATCTGCTGCCGGCGCGCAAGGATCGCCGAACGCCCCTCCAGGCGTGCGCCGCCACGGCTGCAATTGTGGCGTTCGGCCAGACACGTTGCGCCCGATGAAACGCTCAAGTAGGGTCGCTGCAACCGCGTCCCTCCGCCGGCGAAGCCGTCGAAAGGGATGCTGTTGAACACCATGGCTGAACCGGAAAGAACTCCGGTTAAGAAGGCGGCCGCAAGGCTGGGACGCAATGACACTGTCGGGCAAACGCATTCTCCTGATCATCTCCGGCGGCATTGCGGCCTATAAGAGCCTGGACCTTATCCGCCGGCTGCGCGAGCGCGGCGCCAGCGTCCGGCCAGTCATGACATCAGGTGCGCAACAGTTCGTGACACCGCTTGCCGTCGGCGCGCTTTCCGCCTCGCATGTCTATCTCGAGCTGTTTTCGCGCGAGGACGAACAGGATGTCGGCCATATCCGGCTGGCGCGCGAATGCGATCTGATCGTCGTCGCCCCTGTTACCGCCGACCTGATGGCGAAGATGGCGAACGGTCATGCCGACGATCTCGCCTCGACCATCCTGCTGGCCACCGACCGTCCGGTGCTGGTCGCGCCGGCGATGAACCCGAAGATGTGGGCGCACCCGGCAACCCGGCGCAACCGCGCGACGCTCGCCGCCGACGGCATCCATTTCATCGGCCCTGAAGCCGGCGAAATGGCGGAGAGCGGCGAGGCCGGAGAAGGACGGATGAGCGAGCCGCTGGCGATCGTCGCTGCCGTCGAAAACCTGCTTGCAGGCGGCGCGAAGCCACTTGCCGGACGCAAGGCGGTCGTCACATCCGGCCCGACGCATGAGCCGATCGACCCGGTGCGCTACATCGCCAACCGCTCGTCGGGCAAGCAGGGCCACGCCATTGCCGCGGCGCTCGCCAGGCTCGGCGCGGATGTGACGCTGGTGTCCGGCCCTGTGACGATCCCCGATCCCACAGGTGTCAACGTGATCCATGTCGAGCGCGCCGAGGAAATGCGCGATGCAGTGCTTGCCGCCCTTCCCGCCGACGTTGCGGTGATGGTCGCGGCCGTTGCCGACTGGCGGGTGGCAAGTGCGGCCGGCAACAAGATCAAGAAGAAGCCGGGCGAAGCGCCGCCACCGCTTCAATTGGCCGAGAACCCGGACATCCTCAAGACGGTCGGCCACCATGCAAACCGGCCGAAGCTGGTCGTCGGCTTTGCCGCCGAGACGGAGAACGTCGCCGACAACGGCCGCTCGAAGCTCGAGCGCAAGGGTGCCGATTACATTCTCGCCAACGACGTCTCGCCGGCAACCGGCATCATGGGTGGCGATCGCAACCGGGTGAAGCTGATCTCGGCCGACGGCAACGACGACTGGCCGGAGATGGACAAGGAAGCGGTTGCCGAAAAATTGGCGGCGCTGATTGCGGCTGAGCTGGAGCGAAGAGAACAGGGTTGATCAATCGCCGTACCTGGCCAAAAAGCCCCTCACCCTAACCCTCTCCCCGCAGGCGGGGCGAGGGAACGTGCCCTGTGTGGATGAAGCATCCGCAGCAAAAGGAACGCGCGAGTGCGGCGTATCCCTTCTCCCCGTGAAAACGGGGAGAAGGTGGCGGCAGCCGAATGAGGGGCCGCTCACTGCCCACCGATATGCTGAAAGCCTCAGGCCGAACGGTGCTTGCGTACCGGCGCGCCCTGCGTCGAGAACAGCCTGACATCGACGCCGTTTTCGCCGACGATCACGGCCGTGCCGTCAGGAATTTCGACCCAGGCGCCGTCGTCGTCGTTGAGCGGTTCGGAGACAAGACAGTAACCGCCGCTCGGGCCCATGGGTGCTGCGTAGAGCGTCGGCGCCTTCCAGTCGGAGGCATAGCGCACCGCATAAAGATCGTTGCCGTCAGAGAAGGCGGCGGTGAAGCGCACCAGAACCTGGCGCTCCAGATGTTCGGCAAGCTGTTCGATGAAGGCCAGCGCTTCGGCGATCGCGCCGAGCGGATTGTGGTCGAGACCAAACTGCATGGCGAGCAGGAACAGGAGTTCGGAATCCGTCGTGCCGGTGCGGGCCGAATAGAGGTCGTTGTCGAGCATGCTCTCCATCGGCCGGCGCAGATGTTCGAAGTCGCCGATCTGGCCGTTGTGCATAAAGGACCAGCGCCCGAAGACGAAGGGATGGCAGTTGTCGCGCCGGGTGCCGCCACCGGTCGACGCCCGCACATGGGCGAGGAACAGCGGCGAGCGGATCTGGCGGGCAATGCTCTTCAGATTGCAGTCGGACCAGGCGGGGAGAATGTCGCGGTAGCGCCCAGGTTCCGGATGGTCGCCGTACCAGGCAATGCCGAAGCCGTCGCCGTTGGTCGCCGTCTTTGCCCGCGTGGCGCAATGGGACTGCTCGATCAGCGAGTGCGCCGGAGAGGTCACCAGTTCCTCGAGATAGAGCGGCTCCCCGCGATAGGCTGCCCAGCGGCACATGCTGAAATCACTCCGGTTTCGCACCGTTCATACGGATGCGATTCGTTAACCATGAGCGATGTTCCGACGAAACATGGTAAAAATGCGTTAACAAATTCATCCAGGCTCTGCCGGGACCGTATTCTCGGCCACCCGATCGCGCTGTCTCGACAGAAACATCAACCAAGGCGCCTCCATAGACCTCCAATATATTTTCGAACAAATATTCCATGTTGACAAATCTTGCACATTTCATTTCATTCCGAGCCACGACACGGTCGTTGACCCCGGAGGAATGGCATGAGCAGCAAGAAGAAACTGGGTGTGGGCCTGATTGGCACGGGCTTCATGGGCAAGGCGCATGCGCTCGGCTTTACCATCGCCGCGCGGGTGTTCGATCTGCCCTTCGAGCTTGACCTGGTTTCGGTTGCCGATGTGACCACCGAAAGCGCGGAAAACGCCCGCCGGCGTCTCGGCTTTCGCAAGGCGACGGCGGACTGGCGCGAACTTTTGACCGACCCCGACATCGACATCATCGACATTACCACGCCGAACCTTCTGCACAAGGAGATGGCGTTGGCGGCCATTGCCCATGGCAAACATGTCTATTGCGAAAAGCCGCTGGCGCCGATGGTCACTGACTGTGCCGAAATGGTCGCGGCTGCGGAAAAGGCCGGCGTCACGACCCAGGTCGGTTTCAACTACCTGAAAAACCCGCTGATCTTCCTCGCCAAGGACATCATCGAGAGCGGCGAGATCGGCGAGATCCGCTCCATGCGCGGCGTCCATGCCGAAGACTTCATGGCCGATGCCTCGGTGCCGTGGGGCTGGCGGCTGAACCCGGCCAGCGGCGGCGGCGCGCTTGCCGATATCGGCAGCCACATCATCGCCTCCATGCGTCACCTCGTCGGGCCGATCAAATCGGTGCTTGCCGAAACCATCATCCAGATCCCTGAGCGCCCCGTCTCTGCCGGCGCCAGCGAGATGCGCGCCGTCGAGGTCGACGACATCACCCGCGCCTTCGTGCGCTTCGAAAACGGCGCGACCGGCAGCTTCGAGGCCAACTGGATCGCCACCGGCCGCAAGATGCAGCACGATTTCGAGATCTACGGCTCCAAGGGCAGCATCGTCTTCACGCAGGAGCGCCTGAACGAGATCCGCGTCTACTCCACCGGCGACGATATTCGCAGCCGCGGCTTCCGCACCATCTGGGCCGGGCCCGAGCATCCGCCCTACGGCGCCTTCTGCGTGGCACCCGGCCACCAGATCGGCTTCAATGATCTGAAGGCCATCGAGGTGAACGAGTTCCTTGAGGCGATCGCCAAGGGCAAACCGCCATCGACCGATTTCCGCGAGGGTTATGAGGTGCAGAAGGTGCTCTCGGCCACCTATCAATCGGCAAAGACCAACGAATGGGTCCAGATCGGCTGACGAAAAGTCGGAATGGAAAAGGCGGCAAAAAATGGAATGCCTGTTCTATCCCAGCCGCCGCTATTCGATTAGTGTGAGGTCACTAGAGAACACGGGTCAGACTGGAGACAGACAAGAATGGCAACGCCTGAAACGACGACGGAGGTCCCGCAGGATTTCGAAGCGCTGAAGGCGGTCATTCTGGAGCGAAAGGCGCAGCTGCCGAAACGGTTGAAGCAGGTGGCCGCCTATTCGCTTGACAATCCCGACGAGATTGCCTTCGGCACCGCCGCAAGCATCGCCACCTCGGCCGACGTCCAGCCGTCGACCCTGGTGCGCTTTGCCCAGCACTTCGGCTTCGAGGGCTTCTCCAGCCTGCAACAGATTTTCCGCGCCCGCCTGCGCGAGCGCACGCCTGGCTACGAAGACCGGCTGAAGGCACTGAGCGAGAACGAACACAGCAAGCTCGAGAGCGGCTCGATCTTCAACGGCTTCGTCGCCGCCGCCCACCGCTCGCTCGACAACATCGCAACCTCGGTCGACCCGGAAGCCTTTGAGCGCGCGGTCGACATCCTCGCCAAGGCCGAGACGGTCTATCTGATCGCCAAGCGCCGCTCCTATCCGATCTCCAGCTACATGGCCTATGCCTTCGGCAAGCTGAAGGTGAAATACCAGCTGGTCGGCACGGCCGCCGGCATCGATGACGACATGCTGGCGATGGCTGGCAAGAACGATGCCGCGTTTGCCGTCAGCTTCTCGCCTTACGCCTCCGAAAGCGCCACCCAGGCGCGGCTGCTTGCCGAGCGCAAGGTGCCGGTGGTGTCGCTGACCGACTCGGCGTTCTCGCCGCTGGCGGAATCTTCCAAGGTCTGGTTCGAACTGGTCGAGGCGGATCACGCCGGCTTCCGCTCGCTTTCCGCCAGCATGGCCTTCGCCATGGCGCTGACAGTCGCCATTGCCGAGAAGCGTCGCCGCCTGCTTGAAGAGACGAGGACGGAATAGAACGGATAGAATGAAAATTCTATATTGACGAAACGCCGGAATTTATGTTTCATACCTGCATCACCCACAGAACGAGAATGGTCGGGGCCGCAAAGGCGTCCGCGGGGAGGAAGCAGTGAGCCAGAACGTTTCGCCACAGGGAGCAAAGCCGCTCGACCTCATCACCATAGGCCGGGCATCGGTCGACCTCTATGGCCAGCAGATCGGCACCCGGCTTGAGGACGTTGCGAGCTTTGCCAAATCGGTCGGCGGCTGCCCCTGCAACATCTCCGTCGGCACCGCGCGGCTCGGGTTGAAGTCGGCGCTTTTGACCCGCGTCGGCGACGAGCAGATGGGCCGTTTCATTCGTGAGCAGCTGACCCGCGAAGGCGTCGAGACCCGCGGCATGGTAACCGACCCGGAGCGCCTGACGGCGCTCGCCATCCTCGCCGTCGAGAACGACAAGTCCTTTCCGCTGCTGTTCTACCGCGACAACTGCGCCGACAATGCGCTGTGCGAAGACGACGTTTCTGAAGACTTCATTCGTTCGGCGCGGGCCATCCTGGTTTCCGGCACGCACTTTTCCAAGCCCAACACCGATGCGGCGCAGCGCAAGGCGATGCGTATCGCCAAGGAAAACGGCGCGAAGATCGTCTTCGACATCGACTACCGCCCGAACCTCTGGGGCCTTGCCGGCCATGATGCCGGCGAAAGCCGCTACATCGCCTCCGACCGCGTCTCGGCCCATCTGAAGACAGTTCTCGCCGACTGCGACCTGATCGTCGGCACCGAGGAAGAAGTGTTGATCGCGTCGGGCGAAAGCGACCTGCTGCAAGCGCTGAAGACGATCCGGGCGCTGTCCACGGCGACGATCGTCCTGAAGCGCGGCCCGATGGGCTGTATCGTCTATGACGGTCCGATTTCCGATAACCTCGAAGACGGCATCGTCGGCAAGGGTTTCCCGATCGAAGTCTACAATGTGCTCGGCGCCGGAGACGCCTTCATGTCCGGCTTCCTGCGCGGCTGGCTGAAGAACGAACCGCATGCGACCTCCGCGACCTGGGCCAACGCCTGCGGCGCCTTTGCCGTCTCCCGCCTGCTCTGCGCGCCTGAGATCCCGACCTGGACCGAGCTGCAGTTCTTCCTGGAGAAGGGCAGCAAGGAACGGGCGCTGCGCAAGGACGAGGCGATCAATCACGTGCATTGGGCGACCACGCGCCGCCGCGAAATCCCGCTGTTGATGGCGCTGGCGATCGACCATCGCAGCCAGCTGGAAGATGTGGCCGCCGGCAACCCGGAGCTACTTGCCCGCATCCCGGCCTTCAAGGTTCTGGCAGTCAAGGCGGCGGCACAGGTGGCGGCCGGCCGTTCCGGCTTCGGCATGTTGATCGACGACAAATACGGCCGCGACGCGCTTTATGCTGCCGGCGCCCACCGCGACTTCTGGATCGGCAAGCCGATCGAGCTTCCGGGCTCGCGGCCGCTGCAGTTCGAATTCAGCCAGGACCTCGGCAGCCGCCTGATCGACTGGCCGGTCGACCACTGCATCAAGGTGCTGTCCTTCTACCATCCGGACGACCCGGCCGAGATGAAAGCGACGCAGGTGGCCAAGCTGCGCTCGGCCTTCGAGGCGGCTCGCAAGGTCGGCCGCGAAATCCTGATCGAGATCATCGCCGGCAAACACGGCAAGCTCGACGACCAGACCATTCCGCGCGCGCTCAACGAGCTTTACGATGCCGGCCTCAAGCCCGACTGGTGGAAGCTCGAGCCGCAGGCAAGCCGCAGCGCCTGGGCAGCGATCGATGCGGTCATCGAAAAGCGCGATCCGCTCTGCCGCGGCGTCGTGCTGCTCGGCCTCGAAGCCCCCTACGAGGCGCTGAAGGACGGCTTTGCCGCGGCCCGCACATCGAAGACGGTCAAGGGTTTTGCCGTCGGCCGCACCATCTTTGCCGATGCCAGCAAGGCCTGGCTCGGCGGCACCATGACCGACGAGCAGGCGATCGCCGACATGGCCGGAAAATTCAAGGCGCTGGTGGATCTCTGGCTGCAACTGGGTGAAACAAAGGCGGCGTAGGATCGGCGGAGTCCTTAACTCGATTCCGATCTGAGAAATTATACAGTCGGCGAAACGGGACGATTTCGCCACGAGGAGGAAACAGAGTATGAGCCAGAAGACCGTGCGCCTGACCATGGCACAGGCCGTGGCGCGGTTCCTGACCCGCCAGATGACCGTCATCGACGGCAACAAGGTACCGATCTTCGGCGGCGTCTTCGCCATCTTCGGCCATGGCAACGTCGCCGGCGTCGGCGAGGCGCTGCACGGCATCAAGGATACGCTGCCCACCTACCGCGCCCAGAACGAGCAGGGCATGGCCAATGCCGCGATCGCCTTTGCCAAGGCGAGCTTCCGCCGCCGCTTCATGGCCTGCACCACCTCGATCGGCCCCGGGGCGCTGAACATGGTGACGTCGGCAGCCCTTGCCCACGTCAACCGCCTGCCCGTTCTTTTCCTGCCCGGCGATGTCTTCGCCAATCGAAGGCCCGATCCGGTGCTGCAGCAGGTGGAAGGTTTTGCCGACGGCACGATCTCGGCCAACGACTGCTTCCGTCCGGTTTCGCGCTATTTCGACCGCATCACCCGGCCGGAGCAGATCATCCCGGCGCTGCGTCGCGCCATGCAGGTTTTGACGGATCCGGCCGATTGCGGCCCGGTCACGCTCTCGCTTTGCCAGGACGTGCAGGCGGAAGCCTATGACTATCCGGAAGCCTTCTTCGACGAGAAGGTCTGGTCTTCGCGCCGCATCGAGCCCGATGCCGATGAGCTCGCCTCTGCTATTGCTGCGCTGAAGGCAGCCGAGAAGCCGGTGATCGTCGCCGGCGGCGGCGTGCTCTATTCGGAAGCCAGCAAGGCGCTGGCCGCCTTCGCGGAAAAGCATGGCATTCCGGTTGTCGAGACCCAGGCCGGCAAGTCCTCCCTGCCGCACAGCCATCCGCTCAACATGGGTTCGGTCGGCGTCACCGGCACGTCAGCCTCCAACCAGCTGGCGGAAGCGGCCGACGTCGTGCTCGCCGTCGGCTCGCGGCTGCAGGACTTCACCACCGGCTCCTGGTCGCTGTTCAAGAACGAAGGGCTGAAGATCGTCGGCCTCAATGTCCAGCCGTTCGATGCGGCCAAGCATGAGGGGCTGCCGCTGGTCGCCGATGCGCGCATCGGCCTCGAACGCATTTCCGCCGAGCTCGGCAATCACAAGGCCGACACCGCCTGGACCGACAAGGCCAAGGCCGGCAAGGCCGAGTGGCTGAAGGCCGCCGACAAGGCGACGGCAACCACGAATGCGGCGCTGCCTTCGGACGCACAGGTCATCGGTGCGGTCCAGCGTGCACGCGGCGGAGCGGAGACGGTCCTCGTCTGTGCGGCAGGCGGGCTGCCCGGCGAGTTGCACAAGCTCTGGCAGGCGGAAACGCCCGGCGGCTACCACATGGAATACGGCTTCTCGACCATGGGCTATGAAGTCGCAGGCGGCCTCGGCGCCAAGCTCGCCCGCCCCGACAGCGACGTCATCGTCATGGTCGGCGACGGCAGCTACATGATGCTGAATTCAGAGATCGCCTCGTCGATCATGCTCGGCGCCAAGATCACCATCGTGCTGCTCGACAATGCCGGCTACGGCTGCATCAACCGGCTGCAGATGGCAACCGGCGGTGCCAACTTCAACAACCTCTTGCGCGACACGCACCATGTCGAGCTGCCGGTGATCGATTTCGCTGCGCACGCCGCGGCGATGGGCGCGCTCACCCGCAAGGTCGGCTCGATTTCCGAACTGGAATCGGCGCTGAAGGAAACGGCAGGCGAAGCCCGCACGACCGTGATCGTCATCGACACCGATCCGCTGATCACCACCGACGAAGGCGGCCATTGGTGGGATGTCGCAGTCCCCGAGGTTTCCAACCGTACGGAAGTCAACGAGGCCCGCAAGGGCTACGAGAAGGCGCTGACCTCCCAGCGCTTTGGCTGAGATTGCCCTTTCGGCGCCCGCGTTGTCCACGTGGGCGCCGTTGCGCATTTATGCCCCTCACCCTAACCGTCTCCCCGCCTGCGGGGAGAGGGAACTTCGGAGAGCGCGGCATATCCCTTCTCCCTGCAAGCGGGGAGAAGGTGGCGGCAGCCGGATGAGGAGCCATCGTCGCCCTCCCCTGCCGTACGAGTGAGACACAACAAACCTTCCGCCCCAAGCGGATGACGCAAGAGAAAGTGAAAGACATGATCCGCTACGGAACCAATCCGATCGCCTGGAGCAACGACGACGATCATTCGATCGGCGCGCATCTGACGCTCGAGGATTGCCTCTCCGATTGCCAGAAGATCGGCTTCGACGGCATCGAGAAGGGCCACAAGATGCCTTCCGATCCGGAAGCACTGAAGGCAAAGCTCGCCTCCTACGACCTCGTCTTCGTCTCCGGCTGGCACTCGACCAACCTGCTCACCCATGACGTCGAGACAGAGAAGAAGGCGATCCAGCCGCATCTCGACCTCCTGAAGCACAATGGCTGCAAGGTGGCGATCGTCTGCGAGACCTCGAACGCCATTCACGGCGATGACACCAAGTCGGTCGCCAACGACAAGCCGGTGCTGCCGGCAGACCAGTGGAAGAAATTCGGTGCAGACCTCGAAGCGATCGCGCAATATTGCGCCGACCAGGGCGTCGATCTCGTCTACCATCACCACATGGGCACGATCGTCCAGACCGGCGAGGAAATCGACCTGTTGATGCAGAACACCGGTCCGGCAACCAAGCTTTTGCTCGACACCGGCCATGCCTGGTTCGGCGGCTCCGACCCGGCCGAGGTTGCGAAAAAATGCATGCACCGCGTCCGCCATATCCATTGCAAGAACGTGCGCACTGCCGTGCGCAAGGTCGTCGAAGGCGAAGGCCTCTCCTTCCTCGAAGGCGTGCGCCGCGGCGTCTTCACCGTTCCGGGCGACAGCGAAGGCGGCGTCGATTTCCTCCCCGTCCTGAAAATCGCCGCCGAACACAATTACGATGGCTGGCTGGTGATCGAAGCCGAGCAGGATTCCGCCGTGCGCAATCCCTTCGAGTATCAGTCGCTCGGACTGAAATCGCTGAAGGCGTTTGCCAAGGAAGCCGGGCTCGATCGGGCTTAGCAGCCCCTCATCCGGCTGCCAGGTTCGAGGGGAACGCCCCTCATCCGGCTGCCGCCACCTTCTCCCGCTCGCGCGGAGAAGGGAAATGCCGCTAGCTCCGCGCCCCCCCTCGCAGCGTAAGGCGAAGAAGATCAGGCGCACTCCAGAATCCCCTCTCCCCGCTTGCGGGGAGAGGGCTAGGGTGAGGGGCAGGCCAAGAATGCCGCCGCCAAGTAAGAAGTCAGGAGACCGCCAAATGTCCAAACTGCTCGTCAAACCGAAGGCCAAGTCCGGCCTGATGCAGAACGTCACACCCGAAAGCGCCGGCTGGACCTATGTCGGTTTCGCGCTCAATCGGCTGAAGCCGGGCGAGACGACGCAGGGCGAGGCGGGCGACAAGGAAATTTGCCTTGTGCTGGTTTCGGGCAAGGCGAAGGTTTCGGTCGATGGCGAGGATTTCGGCGAGCTCGGTGAGCGCATGACGCCGTTCGAGGGGCAGCCCTATGCCGTCTACGTGCCGAAGGGCAGCCGCTGGCAAGTGGCGGCGACGACCGATCTCGATCTTGCGATCTGCTCGGCCCCGGGGGGCGAGGGTTTCAAGGCCAAGGTGATCAAGCCGGGAACACACCCGCAGCTGACCCGCGGCAAGGGCACCAACACCCGCTATGTCACCAACATCATGCCCGAGGACGACAGCTCCGCCCAGTCGCTGCTGGTGGTCGAAGTGATCACGCCGGGCGGACACACCTCTTCCTACCCGCCGCACAAGCACGACCAGGACGATCTGCCCGCCGAGAGCTACCTGGAAGAAACCTATTATCACCGCCTGAACCCGCCGCAGGGATTTGCCGTGCAGCGCGTCTATACCGACGATCGCTCGCTGGACGAGACCATGGCGGTGGAAGACGGGGACGTGACGCTGGTGCCGAGGGGATATCACCCCGTTGCGGCCGTGCACGGCTACGACGTCTATTATCTCAACGTCATGGCCGGGCCGAAGCGGGTCTGGAAGTTCCACAACGCCCGCGAACACGAGTGGCTGTTTACCGGCGTTTAGGAGCGACGTGGCGCACCTACCGATCAGGACCTTAGGTGTGCGCCGATCCGTACGGCACCGTGCCGTACCGTTGCACTGGGATGGACGGATGCGGGCCGCCCCAGAGCCGTTAGTGCGAAGCGGCTTTCCTTCAGGAAATGCGAAAAATGGAGCGTTTCCGTGACTCCGTTTAGGACGGAAACGCTCTAGGTTATGGTCTTTCAGGGAGGCTTTGCCATGCGGATCGACGGACAATGCCATTGCGGCTTCGTGACCTATGAGGCGGAGATCGATCCGGACGATGTCGCGATCTGCCACTGCACCGATTGCCAGCAACTGACGGGAACGGCCTACCGGGTGTCGGCCGGCACGGCCCGCGAGAATTTCCGACTGACCGGGGGCGAACCAAAGCTCTACGTCAAGACCGCAGAGAACGGCCGCAAGCGGCTGCAGTTCTTCTGCCCGAACTGCGGTTCGCCGGTTTACACCACCGGCACGGACGAGGACGCCGAAGAGGTCGGCATTCGCCTCGGGACGATCAACCAGCGCCGTGAGCTCACCCCGAAATCACAGATCTGGCGCTCGTCCGCCCTGCCCTGGATCAACGACGTCGGTGCACTGCCCGGTCACGACAGGGATTAATCCCGGTCATGCCTCGGCCGTCATCCTTATTTTCAAGTGTGCCCAGGCTTGGCCGATCACCTCGGGTGCCGGGGTTCCGGTCATCTGCGACGGACGCGCGTCCGGGTTGGCCGCGAGGTAGGCTTTGACGAGATGATAGCCGATCGAATAACCGGCCCAGCGGGGAAGCGGGTTGCCATGGCTGCTCCAGCCGAAGAACCAGGCGCTGTGGTTGTAGGCGTCGGCCCAGAGCTCCAGCTCGGCCTGCTCGATAACCCCCAACCAGTCTTCGGCAGGGATAGCGTGGTTCCAGCGATTGCCATCGCCACCGTTGATCTCGGCGTCGAAAGCGTCCGCCAGGCCCTCGGTGACCAAGACTTCTCCCAGCCTGAAACCATAACCGCACATCGCGTGGCGGAAGGAATGGTGAAGTTCGTGCGTGAGCGTCTTTCGCAGCTCGCCATTGGCGAGACTGGCGGCGAAGTTGGGATTGTCCGGATCGAGCGTGACCGTCACGAGCCCGCGGCGGTAGCAGGCACCCGACAACCCAAGCTCCGGAATCGTCTCGCCCGGCCGGCGCTCGACGATGACATCGACGGGCGCAGCCCTGTCGGCCGCGGAAACGCGACCGCCGACACGCTCTGCCGTCACTTGCACGTCTGCGAGGATCTGCTCGCGCCATTGTGCAAGGGCTCCATCGGCTTCGAGGAAGTGAACGCGCAGGTCCAGCATTCGGCACATCTCCGGTCGTCATCGTCATTCGACGGCGGAATTTAAGCATGCGGCCGTCGATTGCAACGCCGGAAGGACAAAAGCATCAGCCCATGCCTGCGCCCATTGTCGCGCCGACCTTGCGGCCGTCGCAGCGGTTACAGTCGATCGCCATGGCCGGAAAGGCGCGGCCGGTGTAAGAAAGAACTGAAACATCCGACGGGCCACCAGTGCCCGACCAGGCGAGGCGATGGCAAAGGGCCGATTCACGATATTCCCCGGCCGCATTGGCGGCATCGAGGCCGTCGAGGCGGCGTCGGGGCACGTGTTTGCCCGCCACACGCATGAGCAATTCGGCATCGGCCTCATCCACCAGGGCGCCCAGAAATCGCTGAGCGGTCGCGGCATGGTGGAAGCCGGCGCCGGCGACATGATCACGGTCAACCCCGGCGAGGTCCATGACGGCATGCCGATCGGCGATGCGGGACGGTCCTGGCGGATGCTCTATTTCGAGCCTTCCGCAATCGCCGACGCCATGGAGGACATCAGCCAGGGCAGGACGCGAAGTGCAGAATTCACCGCTCCCGCCTTCCATGATGAGCGAACGTCGAAACACTTCCAGGCTCTTTTTAGCGCGATCACCGCACCCGATGGCGATCGGACGGGGATGCAGGGCGAGGAGCACGTCCTGACGCTGCTGGCCGATGTGATGCGCGTGCGTGAGGGGAAAACGCATGGCGGACATGTGCCGTCGGCGATGCGCAGAGCGCAAAGCCTGATCGACGACGATCCGACCGTCGCCATCACCCTGTCCGACCTTGCGCAGGCAACCGGCCTCAGCCGATTTCAGGTGGTGCGCGGTTTTTCGAAAACCTTCGGGCTCACGCCGCATGCCTATCTCGTGCAACGCCGCATCGATCTGGCGCGGCGGCTGATTGCGCGGGGCGTGCCGCTTGCCGAGGCGGCAGTGGAAGGCGGCTTTGCCGACCAGAGCCACATGACCCGAATCTTCGTGCGCAAGTACGGCATTTCGCCGGGCGCCTATGCCGATGCATTCCATTGACCTGAAGACGCGCTTTGCGTTCTTGTTTTCGCGGATGTCGTCAATGCAGAATCGCTACACAGTTTTGCTCGCCACGCCTTAACGCCTGCAATTCCGTTCAAGACCGAAAGATCCGGATGAGGTTTTCTGCGCGCCAACGCAGGAGTGGCCGCATGACGGAAAAAATTCAGGGATACCTCTACCTCTCGCTGGCGATGATCACGGTCGGCAGCACGGTGATTGCCAGCAAGCTGATCGCTTCCGGCTTACCGCCGTTTAGCGCCACCGCCTTGCGCTTCGCGGTCGCCTTTCCGCTGTTCTTCACCTTGGTGCGACTGACCGGCACGCCTTGGCCAAGGTTGGAGCGGCGCGAGTGGCTGATCCTGCTCTTGCAGGCCGGAGCCGGCAGCGTCGGCTACACGACACTTCTGATTGCCGGGTTGCGCTACAGTTCGGCGACGGATGCCGGCGTCGTTATCGGCACTCTACCGGTCGTCTCTGCCGGAATCGCCATCCTGCTGCTCGGCGAACGGCCCAGCCGCTCGACCCTTGTCGCGATCGGGCTGGCGGCAGCGGGCGTTCTGACCATCGTGCTTCGGCCCGACGATGGTGCACACCATTCGCCGCTCGGCATCACTCTCGTCTTCGGCGCGGTGATCTGCGAAGGGCTGTTCATCCTGATCAACAAACGCATCCGAACGCCGATCGCACCTCTCGCCTTGTCCACCATCATGGCCGGCATGGGCGTTGCCGTCGCCATCGTGCCCGCTCTGTTCGAAGCGCCGTCGCAGCAAGGGGTCACGATGCAGTCGCTGGCAGCCGTGCTTTATTATGCCCTGGTCCCGACCGTTGCCGGCTTCATCCTCTGGTACGCAGGATCCGCCAGGGTGAGCGGAACGGAAGCCTCGGTTTTCACCGCTCTTGCACCCGTCTCCGCCGTGCTGCTGGCCTTCGTCATTCTCGGCGAACCCGTCAGCATCAACCAGCTCGCCGGCATCGGCTGCGTGCTTGTCGCCGTCCTCAGTCTTGCCATGCCGCATTTCCGGCCCAAGACTGCCGGCCAAACGCAGAGCTGACGCCGTCATCATCTCTTCCACTTCGAGGCATCCCATGCATTTCCAGCATTCAGACAGCATCTGGCGTGATTTTCCCGAGCTTGCAGCCGGCGCGCTCCACGTCGAGGGCATTCGCAGCGACGTTTCGGTCGCCGATGCCGTCGAGCGGTTTCAGGCGATCGCCAGGGACGTTCTTGCAACGCGCGCCGAAGGCGAACTTGCGGAAATTCAGGCGTGGCGCCGCACCTTCGCCAGGATGGGACTGAAGCCGACGCAGTATCGCTGCGCGTCCGAAGCCTTGCTGCGCCGGTTCAGGAAGGAGGGCGACCTGCCGTCGATCCATCCGTTGATCGACCTGTGCAACGCCGTGTCGCTGGCCTTTGCCATGCCCATCGCCGTCTTCGACGTTTCCCGCATCTCCGGCAATCTCGAGGTTACCCGCGCGGGCGGAGACGAGGTCTATGCAACCTTCTCCGGTGAAACGGAACACCCTGAACCTGATGAAGTGATCTTTCGCGATGCGGAGGGACGCGCCCATGCGCGCCGATGGACCAACCGGCAAAGCGGCTATTCGGCGATCCACCCGCAGACCACGTCGGCCCTCATCGTCGCGGAGGCGCTGCATGAAACCGCAGCGGCTGACGTGGCCGAACTCGTTGCCGCATTGGAGGAAGCCATCGCCGCCGCCTGGCATGTCCGCCCGACCTCTATGCTGCTCAGCCGAGCGGCGCCGCGGTTTGCCTTTGCCACACATGAGAGTCTTTGACGCAAGGCCACCGGTCATACTATCGCAGCCTCCCGGCAGCCTGCAGCGCCCCACGTCAAAAGGGGCGCGATGCTGCCGTTCTTTAAATTTGCCGCAAAGTTCCGCCTTTAACTCGACCCCGATTTAAGGATCATGCGGCGAGCAAGAGGCGATGATGACTGAAGGTACGCGATCAAAACTCGGTCTGGCGCGGCGAATGCTGTTCGATAATGGCGGGCTCGAAGAGATTTTTCGCCATGTGCGCAACCTGGTGATGGCGACCTTGGTGATCGCCGCCGGCATGCATGCGATCGAGAATGGCCGCAGCCTGGAGATCAAGGGCCTGCCCAACATCGCCGTGGCGGGCTACATCGTCTCCGTCATCGGCACAGTCCTGTTTCTGCTCAACCTGGCGGATGGTCTGCACAGGCTGTCGAAGGTGCGCCGGCACCTGGCGCTGCAGATCCTGCTTTTGGCGATCTACGTCTTCATAACCCTCAGGGTGACGCAGCTGGTGCTGGCGCTGCGCATGTCGGCCTTCTGATCGGCCGATGGTCAGCCGGCGAACGCCGCCGGCTGACAGTGTCATCGTTCACGCCGCCTTCTCACGCCGCTTTGGCGACGTGATATTCCTTGATCGCGACCATCTTGATCGCGGGATAACGTTCAGCCTCATAGCGCAGCGAGAAGCTGTCCTGCGCCAGGAACACCGGGTCGCCGTCGAGGTCGCGGGCGATATCGCCGCGACGGGCAGTGACGAACTTGTCGAGGTCACCAGGCTGATCGGCCGAAATCCAGCGGCAGACAGAGAAGCGCGACATTTCGAAGGAGACAGGCAGGCCGTATTCGGCCTGCAGGCGCTCCTTCAGAACGTCGAGCTGCAGCGCGCCGACGACGCCGACGATCGCCGGTGAGCCGTCTTCCGGCGAGAACAGCTGCACGACGCCCTCCTCCGCCATCTGCTGCAGGGCTTCCTTCAGCTTCTTGGCCTTCATCGCATCCTCAAGTCGCACGCGGCGCAGGATTTCCGGCGAGAAGTTCGGCACGCCCTGGAAAACGAGATGTTCGCCTTCCGTGAGCGTGTCGCCGATGCGCAGGGTTCCGTGGTTCGGAATGCCGACGACATCGCCCGCATAGGCCGTGTCGGCCAGCTGGCGCTGTGAAGCGAAGAAGAACTGCGGGGCGCTCAGACCCAGCTGCTTGCCGGTGCGCGACAGCCGCGCCTTCATGCCGCGCTCCAGCTTGCCGGAGCAGACGCGCGCAAAGGCGATGCGGTCGCGGTGGTTCGGGTCCATGTTCGCCTGAATCTTGAAGACAAAGGCGGTCATCTTGTCGTCGGTCGCATGCACCGTGCGCGTGTCGGCAACCTGGTCGCGCGGCGGCGGGGCGATCTCGCCAAGCGCGTTGATCAGGTCGCGCACACCGTAGTTGCGGAGCGCCGAGCCGAAGAAGACCGGCGTCAGGTGACCTTCAAGGAAGGCTTTCTTGTCGAACGGCTTGCAGGCCTCGATCGCCAGCGACGTCTCTTCGATGAAAGCATCGCGCTCGTTTTCCGGCAGGCGGTGAGCCACCATCTCAGGACCGTTGACCCTGGTCAGCACTTCCTGCGTATCGGCACCGCGCACGGTGTTGTCGGCAAGGTGATAGGAGCCGCAGAAGGTCTTGGAGCGACCGATCGGCCAGGTCACCGGCGCACAATCGAGCGCCAGCTTTTCTTCGACTTCATCGAGGATCTCGAAGGGGTCACGGCTCTCGCGGTCCATCTTGTTGACGAAGGTGATGATCGGGATGTCGCGCATGCGGCAGACTTCGAACAGCTTCAGCGTCCGCGGCTCGATACCCTTTGCCGCGTCGATGACCATGATCGCCGCATCGACCGCCGTCAGCGTGCGGTAGGTGTCGTCGGCGAAGTCTTCGTGACCGGGGGTGTCGAGAATGTTGAAGACATTGCCGCCATATTCGAAGGTCATCACCGAGGTGACGACCGAGATGCCGCGCTCGCGCTCGATCTTCATCCAGTCCGAACGGGTCTGGATGCGATCCTTCTTGGCCTTGACCTCGCCGGCGAGTTGGATGGCGCCGCCGAACAGCAGCAGCTTTTCGGTGAGTGTGGTTTTACCCGCGTCCGGGTGGGCGATGATCGCAAATGTGCGGCGGCGGGAGACCGCCTCGGCGAGACTTTCGGCCATGTCGTAGATTCCTGTGAGTTGCGGCGTCTTTACAGGCTCAGCCCTCATTATGCAATTGACCGGCGCAGTGAGCGCCCGGCTTATGAAACGATGACCATGCACACGCCCCAGACAAAACCCGCCTTGACCTTCATCCGCCTGCCGCATGCCGAGGCGTTGGACCTGCCGGCCTATGAGACCGAGGGTGCTGCCGGCATGGACCTGCGCGCCGCAGTGGCAGTCGGCGAGCCGATGACGCTTGCGCCAGGAAAGCGGGCGCTGGTGCCGACCGGCTTCATCTTCGAGATCCCGGCCGGCTATGAGGCGCAGATCCGTCCGCGCTCGGGCCTTGCCTTCAAGCACGGCATCACCTGCCTCAACACTCCGGGCACGATCGACAGCGATTATCGCGGCGAGGTGAAGGTTCTGCTGGTCAACCTCGGCGACGAGGACTTCGTCATCGAACGCGGCATGCGCATTGCGCAGATGGTGATCGCGCCAGTGACACAGGTGAGCGTTCGGGAAGCCGACAGCGCCAGCGACACGGCACGCGGTGCCGGTGGCTTCGGCTCCACGGGCGTCTAGACCATTTCCAGGAAAAGTGCGAAGCGGTTTTCCGTCCGGAATTGCGTGATCTCGAAACGTTGGATCAGATAAGCGGCGGCAAGCGCCGCTTGACCGGTGTCGACTTGACGATCGACGTATTGGTCTGCGCCTTCTCGGCGATGCGATCGAGCAGCGTGTCCAGTTCCCCCATATCGCGCACGAACAGCTTGGCGATGAAGCAATCGTCGCCGGTGACCTTGTCGCATTCGACGATCTGCGGCGTCTCCTGGATCAATTTCTCGACGATATGCAGCATGCCCGGCATCGGCCGCACGCGGATGATCGCCTGCAGCGGATAACCAAGCTTCACCGGATTGAGGGCGATGGTGAAGCCGTCGAGGACGCCGCGTTCCTCCAGTTTGCGCAAACGTTCGGCGGCACTTGGCGAGGACAGACCCACCTCCTGCGCCAGCTCCTTCAGCGACACGCGCGCATTCGCCGCCAGGATACCCAGAATGCGGCGATCGAGTTCATCGAGCATGGGCAACCTCATAAGCCAAAAGATCGAAACCATCTTAGATGATGAGGTATAATAGCAGAAACACCTGCGATCCTCCATATAAACCTGCGCTCTGGCCGATTAATCTTGGAGCCTCAACCGAGGAGTGATCGCCATGGGCGCAGACATTAAAAGAGGCAGTGCGGAGATGACGGCGGCCATGCTGATATCGGGCACGATCGGCTGGTTCGTGCTGATGTCGGGCCAGCCGGTGACGAGCGTCGTCTTCTGGCGCTGCGTATTCGGCGCGGTGACGCTGGTGGCGATCGCGGCCATGCTCGGCCTGCTCGACCGGCGCCATTTCACCCGGCGGACGGTGCTCCTGTCGATTGCCGGCGGCATCGCCATCGTCGTCAACTGGCTCTTGCTGTTTGCGGCCTATTCGCATGCCTCGATCTCGATCGCGACGATGGTCTACAACACCCAGCCGTTCATGCTTTTGGGGCTCGGAGCCTTGTTCCTCGGCGAAAAGATCACCGCGACCAAGGTGTTCTGGCTTTCGATCTCCTTTGCCGGCATGCTGGCGATCATTTCAGCCAAGCCCGGCGGCGGCTTTGCGCCGGAGGATTACCTGATCGGCATCGCGCTTGCGATCGGTGCCGCCTTCTTCTACGCGATCGCGGCCCTGTTGACGAAGTTGCTCAAGGGAACGCCTCCGCATCTGATCGCGTTGATCCAGGTGGTCACCGGCACGCTGATGCTGGCGCCGATGGCGCTTGCCGCCCCGGCACCTTCCGGCGCCGAACAGTGGTCGATCCTGATTGCCGTCGGCGTCATCCATACCGGCATCATGTATGTGCTGCTTTACGGCGCGATCCAGCGGCTGCCGACGCACATGACCGGGGCGCTATCCTTCATCTACCCGATCGCTGCCATCGTCGTCGATCGGCTGGCTTTCGGCCATGCGCTGCAGCCGATCCAGATCTTCGGTTCGATCGCCATCCTGGTCGCCGCAGCCGGCATGAATCTCGGCTGGAAACTTCGCCTGCCCTCGCCTATCAAGCGGAGACGCGAAGGGAGAACCGCATGATCACCTGCTATCTGAAATACGTTATCGACCCTTACAAGCTGGCCGAGTTCGAGCACTACGCCAAGCTCTGGATACCGCTCGTCAACCGGCTCGGCGGCACCCATCACGGCTATTTCATGCCGCACGAGGGCGCAAACAACATCGCACTGGCGCTCTTCACCTTCCCGAGCCTGGCCGAATATGAAGTCTATCGCGGGAAAATGGCCAAGGACCCGGAATGCCTGGAGGCTTTCGCCTTCGGCGAAAAGACGCGCTGCATCGTCAGCTACGAGCGCAGCTTCATGCGGCCGGTGTTCGAATAGGAAAGACCACGCCGCGTGTCGCCGTAGAGCGGCGCGCGGCAGCGAATTGCCTGAAGCCCGATAGAGGCCGCTTATCTGAAACGCGTCGCGATCTCTACAGCGCCGCGCGTCCTATTAGACGCGCAAAGGTCGCTGTAGCACTTTGAATGGCTGCATGTTTTTATCGCTAAATCGAATAGGATTTAACGAAACATGCAGTAGGATTCGCTGACTGCGCTTTAAGCTTTGGTTTTTGCGCATGTCGTGATCGCAAAGCCGCTGCCCACTTTTGCGCGACATGTGTCAACGGCGCGCTTCGGCGGCCATGCTGAGGGCAAAGCCGAACAGTGCCGTGCCCATCGCCCAGCGCTGCACGACCATGAACAGGGGACGCCCGGCCAGGAAGGCGGCGATAGAACTTGCCGCCAGCGCAATCATCGCGTTGACCGAGACACTGGTGGCGATCTGGATCGAGCCGAAGATCATCGACTGCGCCAGCACATTGCCCGCCTCCGGGCGGATGAACTGCGGCAGGAGCGAGAGATAGAGCACGGCCACCTTCGGGTTGAGCAGGCTCGTCAGGAAGCCCATCAGGAACAGCTTGCGCGGACCGTCCTTCGGCAGGTTCTTGATCTGGAACGGCGAGCGCCCGCCGGGCCTGACCGCCTGCCAGGCGAGATAGACGAGATATCCGGCACCGGCGAGCCGCAGGACATCATAGGCGAAAGGCACGGCCAAGAGCAGCGCGGTGATGCCGAGCGCCGCCGAGACCATATAGACGACGAAACCGAGCGCGACGCCGCCAAGCGAGATCAGGCCGGCCGCCGGCCCCTGGCTGATCGAGCGGGAGATCAGGTAGATCATGTTCGGCCCGGGTGTCAGCACCATGCCGAGAGCAATGAGGGCAAAGCCGATGATGTTTTGGATCTCGGGCATAACGCGCGCCTTTATTGAGTATTTCCCAAAGCTCTACGCATCTCCAAAAACCGGGCAACGCCAGACTTGTCACCCGATCAATTTTGTCGCGAAATTGCCGCTCGCCCGCCGATCCCGATTTCCATTTTCGACGCTCTTTGGTAAAAGCGGCGTCGCCACCCGGGAGGAACGATCATGACGCTTGCAGCCCTGCTTGCCTATAGCGGCGCTCTCTTCATCGCAGCCATCATTCCCGGCCCCGGCGTGACGGCGCTCGTTGCGCGAGCGCTCGGCTCCGGCTTTCGCGAGACCTTCTTCATGGGGCTCGGCCTGATCCTCGGCGACATGGTTTACCTGACCGCCGTGGTGCTCGGTCTGGCGCTGATCGCCCAGACCTTCACGACCGCTTTCCTGATCGTCAAGTTCGCCGGCGTGCTCTACCTCGGCTACATCGCATGGAAGCTTTGGACCGCCGGCCTGTTGCCGCAGGACATCAAGGCGAAGACATCCGCAAGCGTGTCGATGTCGTTCCTTTCGGGCCTATTCGTCACGCTCGGCAACCCGAAGACAATGCTGTTTTATGTGGCGCTGGTGCCGACGCTGATCGACATTGCGGTGATCGGGCCGCGCGAATACGGGCTGCTTTTGATCGCGACGTTCCTCGTGCTGCTGACCGTGCTTCTGCCCTATATCCTGCTTGCCGCACGGGCGCGCACGCTGCTCAAACAGCCCAAGGCATTGCTGGCGCTGAACCGCGTTGCCGCTGGCGTGCTGGCAGGCACCGCCGCCTATATCGCTACCCGCGCCGCCTGAAAAAACATTCCCCGGACTGGGCTTCCGCCGGTGGTTTTTCCTCCGGCTGATCGTCGCGTCGCGGTTACCGTTCTGGAATAGAACGGGCATGGCCCCTATTGTCACAACCAAATCGTCACACCCAAGGGAGAAACTTAATGCCTGACACGCGCAAGCCCGGCCGCGGCCGCGTCTACTCCTCGATCACGGAAACGATCGGCGACACTCCCATCGTGCGGCTCGACAAGCTTGCCAAGGAAAAGGGCGTGAAGGCCAACCTTCTCGCCAAGCTCGAATTCTTCAACCCGATCGCTTCGGTCAAGGACCGCATCGGCGTTGCCATGATCGAGAGCCTGGAAGCGCAGGGCAAGATCGTTCCCGGCCGCACGACACTGGTCGAGCCGACCTCGGGCAACACCGGCATTGCGCTCGCCTTCGTCGCCGCCGCCAAGGGCTACAAGCTGATCCTCACCATGCCGGAAACCATGTCGGTCGAGCGCCGCAAGATGCTGGCGCTGTTCGGCGCCGAGCTGGTACTGACCGAGGGCGCCAAGGGCATGAAGGGCGCGATCGCCAAGGCGCAGGAGCTGGTCGAGACCTTGCCGTATGCCATCATCCCGCAGCAGTTCGAAAACCCGGCCAACCCGGAAATCCACCGCAAGACGACGGCCGAGGAGATCTGGAACGACACCGACGGCAGCGTCGACATCCTCGTCTCGGGCATCGGCACCGGCGGCACAATCACTGGCGCCGGCCAAGTGTTGAAGGCACGCAAGCCGTCGATCAAGGTGATCGCCGTCGAGCCAGAGGAATCGCCCGTGCTTTCGGGCGGAAACCCTGGCCCACACAAGATCCAGGGCATCGGCGCCGGCTTCGCGCCCGCGATCCTCGACACCAGCGTCTATGACGAAGTCGTCACCGTCAACAGCGGCGAAGCCGTCGAGATCGCCCGGCTCGTTGCCCGGCTCGAAGGCGTGCCGGTCGGCATCTCCTCGGGTGCGGCCCTCACCGCCGCCATCGAGATCGGCCAGCGCCCGGAAAACGCCGGCAAGAACATCGTCGTCATCATCCCATCCTTTGCCGAGCGGTACCTTTCGACGGTTCTGTTCGAAGGCCTGGGCGCGTAAGCCGATCATTGCAAAGTGCAAACGAAAGGGCGCTTCGGGCGCCCTTTTTTGTTGCCCACTGCTGGACTGCGGGCGTCACCGCCGGCCCCGCGTGCGCCAAACCGGACCTTCAAACCACGTCGCTGGCCTGAAACACCGGCATCCGTTCTCTTCATTGAGAATGTCCCGGTTTAAACGGAGGCGCAAAAGCGCTCTATCTTCTTGTTTTTACGAATTCTGACGAGATTCCGCTTCGTACTTTTTCTCGAAGCGCTCGAAAGCGCTTCACGATCTCCAGGATTCGCTTGCTGCCCTTTCAGCTCTTGTTTTTTGCGCATGTCGTGATCGCGAACCCGCTGAACACTTTGCGCGACATGCTTTTCGCGCCGCGATCTTTCAGATTCGCTTTCTGCGCTTTAAGCTCTTGTTTTTGCGCATGTCGTTATCGCAAAACCGCTGCACACTTTTGCGCGACATGCTTTAGGAAGCTATGCTCTGGGGTTTCGCTCGGTGAAACCAGCAAGATTGGCAAGCGTCGATGAAAGACCCGCCTCGTGATCCTCCCGCGATATGCCTTCAGGAACATTCGCGCAGGTTACACGCACCCGGGTGCCACCGGATATCGTCTCCGGTGCCCAGGTGATCGTCATGATCCCGGCAAATGCCGGATCTTCGGATTCGAACTCCACCTGCTGCACGACGCGTTCATTCGGGCGCAACTCGACGAAGCGCCCCTCGACAATATCGGTCTCATCCGACGTCTTGCCGCGATTGCCATGTTCGGATTTATCGTAGACGAGCGCCATGCGATAGCGACCGCCCTCTTTCGCCTCAAATGCATGGACATGGCCCGTCATCCCCTCCGGGGGCAGCCATCGCGTCACGGCTTTCGGATCAAGCAGTGCCAGATAAACCACCTGCGCGGACGCCACGATCACACGTTCGGCGCTATCCGTTCGTCTGAGCGAACCGTTCGTCATGACAAACCTCCCAAATTGAGCAGTGCGGCAAGTATCCGGTGCCGTCATCAAGATAGGGCACTCGACCGTTTCCGCCTATTGCCGACGGCAAGCGCGGAAGAAGCGTTGCAATGACCACTCGAGAGAACCTGCAACGAAGGACGACCATCGCCGCAGAGCGCCGCGACTCCGCC
This sequence comes from Ensifer sp. Root31, assembly GCF_001424825.1. Taxonomy (NCBI): domain Bacteria; kingdom Pseudomonadati; phylum Pseudomonadota; class Alphaproteobacteria; order Hyphomicrobiales; family Rhizobiaceae; genus Ensifer; species Ensifer sp. Root31. The sequence continues at coordinate 327,611 of NZ_LMCO01000001.1, forward strand.
AGTCAGACATGGCGCCCAGTGGACGCGGCAAGGCTCCAAACTTGCCCCGTTAGTTTCCAACTTGGGTCGATGCGCATGTCAGGAATTGTGCGGCAGCATACAAAAGCAAAGTCGCCGACTTCCGAAACCGCAATTGCAGGTAACGCGGACGGCGACTGCCCGACGCCGTCAACGACCGTCAGGCGGCCGCTTGCAGACGCTCGCCGGCGATGCGGTAGGAGATCGCTTCGGCCAAGTGCAGCCGGCCGACGGTCGCGCTGCCATCGAGATCTGCGAGCGTACGCGCCACCTTCAGGACGCGGTGGTAGCCGCGCGCTGAGAACTTCAGTTTTTCGGCAGCGTCGCGCAGCAACTGCAGGCCGGCTGCATCCGGTTCGGCAATGCGTTCGATCATCGCCGTCGAGCAGCGGGCGTTGCTGGATGGCTCGCGACTGCCGAGCGCGGCGAAGCGATCGATCTGCAATTGCCGGGCGCGGGCGACACGTCTTGCCACAGCAGCACTGGCCTCTGCCGCCATCGGCCGGATCAGGTCTGCGGCGCTGACAGCCGGTACGTCGATGCGCAGATCGATCCGGTCCATCAGCGGGCCGGAGATGCGCGCCTGGTAATCGCTCATGCAGCGCGGGCCACGGGCGCAGGTGCGGCCGGGTTCACCCGCCATGCCGCACCGGCACGGGTTCATCGCTGCCACCAGTTGGATCGCGGCGGGATAGGTGACGCGATGGTTGGCACGGGCAATGATGCATTCCGCCGTTTCCAGCGGCTGACGCAGGGCATCAAGCACCTGCGGGGGGAACTCGGGAAACTCGTCAAGGAACAGAACGCCGTTGTGGGCGAGCGATGCCTCGCCTGGTTTCGCTCGCAAGCCGCCACCGATCATCGCCGCCATGGTGGCGGAATGGTGCGGCGTGCGGAACGGCCGCCGGTCGGACAGCTTGCCGCCCGGCAACTGGCCGGCGATCGAGTGGATCATCGAGACTTCGAGAAGCTCGGCAGGCGTCAAGGGCGGCAGGATCGACGGCAAACGCGAGGCCAGCATCGATTTGCCCGAGCCCGGCGGTCCAACCATCAGCAGATTGTGGTTGCCGGCGGCGGCGACTTCGAGCGCCCGCTTGGCGCTCTCCTGTCCCTTGATATCGGCAAGATCAGGCAGATCGGTAGCGCCGGCGCGAATGGCAGGCTCCGGCCGGGAGAGCACCTGCGTGCCCCTGAAATGATTGGCGATGGCGATCAGGCTGCGGGGTGCAAGAATATCGATCTCGGCGCCGGCCCAGGCGGCCTCCGGACCGCTTTCGGCCGGACAGATCAGCCCCTTGCCGAGCGCATTGGCGCCAATTGCGGCCGGCAGCGCGCCGGCGACGGCCGCGACCGTACCGTCGAGATTGAGCTCGCCGATCACCACATAGCCATTCAGCGCGTCGCCGGGGATGGCACCGAGCGCGGCCATCAGCCCTAGCGCGATCGCGAGATCAAAGTGGCTGCCTTCCTTGGGCAGATCCGCGGGCGCGAGATTGACGGTGACTTTCTTGGCTGGCAGCGCTAGACCAGACGCATGAAGGGCTGCCTGCACCCGCTCGCGGCTTTCGGCCACGGCCTTGTCGGGCAGGCAACGATCTGCATGCCGACCCGCCCGGGTGCAACCATCACCTGAACGTCGACCGGCACACCTTCTATACCCTGGAATGCAACCGTACTGACCCGCGCAACCATGACCGCCTCTTCGACCAGGGCGGCCCGCCATGCCGCCGCAACCCCGGTGGTTGCAGCGATAAATCTTGCACGGAAAACACACAAAAACAAGAACAATAACAGAACATCACGCCTTGCGTCGCGCAGATGCTTGAGCAGCACATCGCTCGACCGTCCCACCGTCACCAGACGTGCTGAAACCCAGAGATCGCCCGCCGGCCATCGGCGCGCGTTCGCAATCGGTCTCGAAACGTATCAACCGCTTGCGCTCAACTTGGATCCAAGCGGCCACAGGCGGATTGCCGATGCCATTCGAACGCCTACTTAGTCCTCATGTTTCCAGAGGGGATTGATGATGGTTGGCATCCGCGAACTGAAAAAGCGCACTCGATACTTTCTACATGGAGACAAAACGCTGCCTGGGTATGCCGCTGACGGCCTCAGGACGACGAACAAGAACACGTCGTTCATGGACGAGCCGCAGTTTGCAGCAGCATGGACCATTGCCGAGGAAGGCAACCGGGAGGCCTGGCGGAAGCGCGGCCGCGTTCCCGATGTTCGCTGGCGCGCGCACACGTGCTGTTGGGCGGCATCGCGGGCGCTTCGCCTGGAAGGCGACTTTGTGGAATTCGGCGTGAACGCCGGTCTTCTGTCAATGACGGTGTGCCGGTATCTCGGTTTCGAAGCGCTCGATCGCAAATTCTGGCTGTTCGACACGTTCGGCGGCATCCCGCACGGGCACATGACCGACGTGGAACGCCGCCTGACAACGCAGCGAAACACCGGCATCTACGAGGACGTTTTTGAGGTCGCGAAGCGCAACTTTGCACCTTTCCCCAATGCACATCTCATTCGCGGCGTGCTGCCCGATACCCTCGAAGGCGTTCCGCTCGGAAACATTGCCTATCTTTCGATCGACCTGAACGTCGCGCAATACGAGAAGGAATGCATCGAACGAGTGTGGGACAATCTCGTACTGGGGGCAACAATCGTTCTCGATGACTATGCGTTCCGCGGCAGCGAGGAACAAAACGCGATGTGGAACGACTTTGCGAGGAAAAACGGTCAGGCGATTTTGACGCTGCCGACCGGCCAGGGAGTGATTGTCGTCCAGTGAACCGTTTTGCTCCCGTTCATGATTCCGTCGGTAAAATGCTCGGGCAGTCAAAGGAGAGCCCTATGATCAGGATGATCAAAACATGTGCGATAGCCACCATCGCGTGCACCTTCGTAGTAGGAGCGGCAGCTTCCCAGGATCTGGATATTTATATCGACGGCGGTGGCCCGCGCTACCGTGATCAGCCACGCTACTATGACGAGCCCCGGTACTATGACGAAGACGACGGCTGGGGCGAGCAGCAATATCGCCGCCGACCGCCGGAAGCCTATCAGTGCACACCGCGCCAGGCGCTTAACAAAGCCCAAAGGTATCTTCGCAATCCACGCGTCGGCCGGACGTCGCAGGAGATTATTGAAATTCGCGGAATCGGCAGCCGTGGCGAACGCAATCGCATCATCTTCGGTACGCGACGCGGGTGCCCGCGCATAGGCTGACAAAGCAACCAATCACGGTCCAGGGAGCACTCGCTCGGCTGGCCTTTTTGGAACGGTATTGCTGGGAGCCTGTTCCCATAGAGCGTCTGCAACAGCTCGGTGATGGACGCCAGCCAATCAGCACCACGATCGGGATCGGCCAGAGCGCGTCTGCGCGCTGGTAGCATCTCGTGGCTACAGCGCGCGCCTGTCGTCTAACACGTGCGCCGCCTGCGCTAGGCGCGCTTGCGCTCGATCGCGTCCCAAAGCAGGCTGGCGACGTCGGCGCCGCCGAACTTCTTGACTTCGCGGATGCCGGTCGGCGACGTCACGTTGATTTCGGTCATGTAGTCGCCGATGACGTCGATACCGACGAAGAGGAAGCCGCGCTCCTTCAGCGCCGGTGCGATGCGGGCGCAGATTTCCTTCTCGCGCGCCGTCAGTTCGGTCGGCTCGGGCCGGCCACCGGCGTGCATGTTGGAGCGGGCGTCGTGCTCGGCAGGCACGCGGTTGATGGCGCCGACCGGCTCGCCGTCGACGAGCAGGATGCGCTTGTCGCCCTTGCGCACCGCCGGCAAATACTCCTGCGCGATGAAGGGCTCGCGGAACATCTGGCCGAACATTTCAAGCAGCGACGACATGTTGCGATCGTCGCGCGCGGAATGAAACACACCAGCGCCGCCATTGCCGTAGAGCGGCTTCAGGATGATGTCGCCCATTTCCTCGCGGAATCGCGCGATCTCGGCGGCATCGCGGGTAATCAGCGTCTTCGGCATCAGATCAGCGAATTCGGTGACGAAGATCTTTTCCGGCGAGTTGCGCACCCAGGCCGGGTCGTTGACGACAAGCGTCCTCGGATGCAGGCGCTCGAGCAGATGCGTCGAGGTGATGTAGGCCATGTCGAAGGGCGGATCCTGGCGCAACAGGATCACGTCCATGGTCGAAAGATCAAGCCGTTCCGGCTCGCCGAGCGTGAAGTGGTCGCCCTTGACGTCGCGCAACGTCATCTGCTGCGCAGTGGCGAAAACCTTGCCGTCACGCAGCGACAGCTTCTCCGGGGTGTAGTGGAAGAGCCGGTAGCCGCGGGCCTGTGCCTCAAGGCACATCGCGAAGGTGGAATCACCTGCGATGTTGATGCCCGACACATGGTCCATCTGGACCCCGACATTGACGATTTTCGCCATCTTCCTATCCCCGTTAGATCGCGATGACCTTGGAGCGGTCCGATCCAAGGTCATAAACGTGATCGATATTAATACGTTAGAGCGAGATGCGGGCGGAGAACCGAGCAAACGTTTCCTCATCCCGCTCTAGAAATGCCCGCAACATGTAGAATGCGGACTCGCCTTAGGCAAGGCTCGAGCGCCAAGCATCGAGCGCTTCAGCGGCAAGGCTATTCAAAGCCCTCGATGACGCAGGTGATGAGATCATGATCCGAAAGCGGACGGCCGTCCGCGTCGAGCGAAGGAATGATCCCGCTTTCGCCGATCTTCAAGCCCCGTGACAGAAACCAGTCGAGTTTCATCGCCCGCTCCGGCCAGCGCGTGATCAGGCTGGGGCGGGTCGTCATCAGCTCGATCGGCCCGCCATGGCGGGTGAAGCCGCGCGCAGCGCTCGTGGTGAACAGCCCTTCGGCCTCGAAATCACCGCCAGCGTGGTTGCCGGTGTTGAGGTCGCCGCCGATCAGCACAGGCAAGGCCAGGAAGGCTTCATCGAGCGCCTCGATCAGTTCCTTCACCTGGCGCTCGCGATAGGGCGCCGTGGTGGCGCTTTCGAGATGGGTGGAAACGGCAACGAAGGGCCCGGCTTGCGTCTCGATCACCGCGCCGATGGCAAAGCGTTCGCCGACGCGCGGCTGATCGCCGCCATCCATGAACCACAGCCGTTTGCCCCAGAGGCGGAGCATGAACGGCCGGCCGAGCGGCACCGCAGCCATCAACGCATTGCCGTGAAAACCCTTTTCGTTGAAGTCGTCCTTGCAGAATTCCAGTTCAGTATCGGAACCGAGGCCGAGCTCGATGAACTCGACGCCGTAGGCATATTGCATCTGGAGCGTGGCTGCGACCTCCGCGGTCGGGTGGCGCTGGCCGGTGCGGGCCATGCCGTTGTCCATTTCCGAGAGCAGCACGACCGGCGCGTCGGTTGCCGCCAGATGCGCGGCACTTTCCGGCGCAAACAGGCAGCGCTCCAGGTTCCAGGCGGCGATGGTAAACGGAAAGGCAAGCGGCTCGCCCGACGACGGCGCGCCGCCGATCTCGATGCTGTTCATCTCGGGAAGTGCTGCCATCACGGCATCATGGGCTGCGATCGAACGTTCAATCGCCGTGAAACCGGCGCGGGTTTCCTGCGAGGGCACGGTGAGGCTGATGACAGTCTTTTCGATCACAATGCCGGCTCCAGGCTGACGGGACGAGCGCTTTCGGCAGTATTGGCGAAAGACGTTCCGCGCTCCAGTCGCTTGCCGTTCTCGGGCGAGAAGAAATGCAGGCGGCCCGTTGCAATCGTGACAGCAAGATCGCCGGACAAGGGAATTTCGGGAGAAAGCGCCACGGTCAGCGCCTGATCCTCGATGGTGCCGTGGACGAGGCGTTGCGCGCCGAGTTCCTCGACATAGTCGACCTGAAACAGCATCGCATCCTCGCCGACGGCGGCAAGCCGCAGGTCCTCGGCGCGCAGGCCGACGGTGACCGGCCCTTCGACCGGCGCACTGTCGCCAAGCTCGATCCTGTAGGTGCCGACAGAAAGGCGCGAGCCTTCGATGCGGCCCTTGATCAGGTTCATGGCGGGCGAGCCGATGAAGCTCGCGACGAAGGTCGAGGCCGGGCGATGGTAGACATCGAGCGGGCGGCCGATCTGCTCGATCCGGCCACCGTTGAACACCACAAGCCGATCGGCCAGCGTCATCGCCTCGAGCTGGTCGTGCGTGACATAAAGCGATGTGGTGCCGAGGCGCTTCTGCAGCCGCTTGATCTCGCCACGCATGGAAACGCGCAGCTTGGCGTCGAGGTTGGACAACGGCTCGTCGAAAAGGAAGGCTGCCGGCTTGCGCACGATGGCGCGGCCCATGGCCACACGCTGACGCTGGCCACCGGAAAGCGCACGCGGCTTGCGGTCGAGATAGGGCTCGATCTCCAGCATGCGCGCGGCTTCCGCTACACGGGCGTCGATCTCGGCTTTCGGCGTCTTGCGGTTCTTCAGACCGTAGGCGAGGTTCTGGTAGACCGTCATATGCGGATAGAGCGCATAGTTCTGGAAAACCATGGCGATGTCGCGCTCAGCCGGATCGACCTCGTTGATGACGCGTGGGCCAATCTTGACCGTGCCTTTCGAGATGCCTTCAAGGCCTGCGACCATGCGCAGAAGCGTGGACTTGCCGCAGCCGGACGGGCCGACAAGCACGATGAACTCGCCGTCCTCGATATCGATCGAGACGGACTTTACCGCCTCGACGTTGCCGGTATAGATCTTCGAGACCTCGGCGATGGTGATGGCCGCCATGGCTGCCTCCGTTGGTAAATTGCGGTTTGAGGAAGCGGCGAAGACGGCTTCGCCTCTCCTTTGTCTACTTGTCGCTTTCCGTCAGGCCCTTGATGAACCAGCGCTGGAAGATCACCACGATCAGGACCGGCGGCAGCATGGCAAGGATCGCCAGAGCAAAGGCCTCGTTGTAATCGGGGATGTTCGAGCCGACCCAGACGAGCAGGATCTGCTTGATGCCGCGCACCAGCGTGAAGAAACCTTCGTCCGTGGTCATCAATGTCGGCCAGAGATACTGGTTCCAACCATAGACGAACATGATGATGAAGATCGCCGCCATCATGGTGCGCGACAGCGGCACCAGCACGTCGATGAAGAACTTGAACGGGCCGGCGCCATCGATGCGCGCTGCCTCGAGCAATTCGTCCGGCACCGACTTGAAGAACTGACGGAAATAGAAGGTACCCGTCGCCGACGCGAGCAGCGGCACGATCAGGCCGGTATAGGTGTTGGTCAGCTTCAGCGTGTTCATCACCTCGTAGGAGGGAAGAATGCGCACTTCGAGCGGCAGGAGCAGCGTCGTGAAGATGATCCAGAAGAAGAAGGTCGCGAGCCGGAAGCGGAAATAGACGATCGCATAGGCGGCCAGCATCGACAAGACGATCTTGCCGAGCGCGAAGCCGAGGCCGAGGATCATCGAGTTCATCATCATGTTGAGGCCGGTGATCTTGCCGGTGAAGCCGCCCTTGCGGGTGAGCACCGTCTCGTAGGTCTCGACGAAATGGCCGCCCCAGCTGAGGCTGAGGCCGTTGCGGTGGATATCCGCCGCCTCGTGCGTCGACGTCATGAAGGCGACCACGACCGGTGCCACCATGATGAAGACGCCGGTGAGGAGGATGACGTGGTCGAAAAACTTGGTGCGATACATCGGCCCCGCCTCAATTGTAGTGCACGCGCCGCTCGATGAAGCGGAACTGGAAGATGGTGAGCACGAAGACGATGAGCATCAGGATGACCGACTGCGCCGAGGAGCCGCCAAGGTCGTTGCCGCGGAAACCGTCCATGTAGACCTTGTAGACAAGGGTGATCGGATTGTTCGCCGCCTTGTCTTTCACCATGACGTCGATGACGCCGAAGGTGTCGAACAGTGCGTAGGTGACATTGATGATCAGAAGGAAGAAGGCGGTCGGCGCGAGCAGCGGCAGGATCACGGTCCAGAAGCGGCGGAAGCCCGAGCGGCAATCCATGGCCGCCGCCTCGCGCACCGCGACCGGAATACCCTGCAGGCCGGAGAGGAAAAAGATGAAGTTGTAAGGGATCTGCTTCCAGACCGAGACGACGATCATCGAAAAAGCCGTATCGAAATAGTTGAGACCGACCTTGATATCCCAGCCGAACCAGCGGGCAAGCTCGACGATCGGGCCGATATGCTGGTCGAAGAACATCATGCCGATGAGGCCGGCAACCGGGGGCGCGATCGCATAGACCCAGATGAGCAGCGTCTTGTAGGTGGCGTTGCCGCGGATGACCCCATCCGCCTTGACGGCGAGCAACAGGCCGATCGACAGCGCGAAGAAGGTGACGAGCGTGGTGAAGATCGCCGTGAAGCGCGAGATGCCCAGATATTCGCCCGACTTCAGCACGTCGGTGTAGTTCGCCATGCCGACGAAGGTCGAGCCGAAGCCGAACGGGTCTTCCAGATAAAAGGACGACTGGATCGCCTGGATCGACGGCCAGTAGAAGAACACGAAGATGATCGCCAGCTGCGGCGCGAGAAAGAGGTAGGGCAGGTAAGGCGAGGAGAACTGCACGCGCTTGGCAGTCGCGTCGCCGTCCTTCGGTTTGCCGCCGAACAGCCGGAGGGCGCCGAAGCGACGCCCGTCCGTTCCCGTCCCTCCCCGCGGTGCGGGGAGGCTTTCCGTTCCAGAGGTCATCGAGATCAGCCAGCCGTCTTGGCGAAGCGGGCGAGCAGCTCGTTGCCGTCCTTCTCGATCGTGTCGAAGGCGTCCTTGACCGTGGTTTCACCGGAGAAGATGCGGCCGTATTCGCGTTCCATGATCTCGCGGATCTGCGGGTAGAAGCCGAGGCGGTAGCCCTTCGACCAGTCGCCGGCCGGCAGCATCAGCTGCTTGATGCCGACTTCCGCGACCGGCTTTTCCTTGTAGTAGCCGTCCTTCTGGGCAAGCTCGTAGGCTGCCTTGGTGATGGCCACGTAGCCGGTTGCCTTGTGGTAGAAGTATTGGATTTCAGGCGAGGTCAGGAACTGGAAGAAGTCGGCGACGCACTTATTTTCCTCGTCCGACTTGCCCGACATGGCAAACAGTGCCGCGCCGCCGATGAAGGAGTTAGTGCCGGCACCCTCGATTGCGTTCCAGTAGGGCAGGAACGTCGCCGAGAACGGCATCTGCGCCGTCTTCTGCAGGCCGCCGAACGAACCGGACGAACCGATCCAGAATGCAGCCTTGCCTTCTTCGAAGACCTTCTGGTTGTCGTTCCAGCCGGCGCCGTAAAAGGCGAAGTAACCTTCGTCCTTCCAGGCCTTGAGCTTGTCGAACATCATGACCAGGTTCGGATCGGTGACCTTGAGCTTGGTGTCGGCGACGCTGTCGTAGCCGTTGTTGTTGGTGGCGAACTGGATGTTGTTGCGCGAGAAGAAGTTCTCGGTGAACTGCCAGGTGAGCTGCGACTGGACGAGCGGGATGTAGCCGGCGGCTTTCAGCTTCGGTGCTGCAGCCTCGAACTCCTCCCAGGTCTTCGGTGCTTCGACGCCGGCCTTTTTCAGGGCTTCGTCGTTCACGTACATGATCGGGGCCGACGAGTTGAACGGCATGCCGACGAACTTGCCTTCGCTATCGGCGTAGAAGTAGCGCACGCCGTCGATGAAGGCATTGCGGTCGAAGTTGTGGCCGGCCTTGATGATCAGATCTTCGGCGGGAACGACGGCGCCCTTGGCGTTGATGATGGTCGCTGCACCGGCGTCGAAGACCTGCAGAATGTTCGGCTGTTCGCCAGAGCGGAATGCGGCGATGCCGGAAGCGAGCGCTTCCTCATAGGTGCCCTTCGAAACCGGGGTCAGCGCGCAGGCGCTCTGGGCTTCGTTGAACTTCTGCGAGATCTCGTTGATGACCTCGCCGTTGCGGCCGGCCATGCCGTGCCACCAGGTAATATTGGTTGCGGCTAGCGACGAGGTTGCCGAAAAAGCAAGGGTGAAAGCTGCGAGTGAAATTTTCTTGAACATGACTGGTCCTCTCCACCGAGTTGCGGATGGCAGTGGACTAGTGGCCTTCAATGACAGGCCGGTAACGCTTTTATGTCGGGACGATTACAAATTCGCGAATCTGTTCCAAGACGGGATGCGGGCGGAACACCGCAATCATTTTCCCTCATCCCGCGCCGGTTCAGAACGCATCGGGCAGGTGTCGCGGCCAGCGCCAGGGTGTCACCGTGATGATATCGTAACGGACGGAAAGCCTGGCGAAATCGGGTTGGCGTGCGAGCCAGAGATCGCTGGCCGCGCGAATGCGGTGCTGCGCCGTTCCGGTGACGGCGAAGACCCCGTCGTCGGCCGAGCGCCGGGCCTTGACCTCGACGCAGGCGATGAGATCACCCCGCCGCGCAATGATGTCGATTTCGCCCAGTTTGGTGCGATGACGCATGGCGACGATGCGGTACCCTTTGACGATCAGGCAGAGGGCCGCGCGATACTCGGCGAACCGACCGCGCCTCTGAGCCCCAAGCCTGCGTCGATCGGCCCTTCAGTCGCCATGGCGGCCCTTGAGTTCCAGCAGCCGGTCGTAAAGCTCCTTGCGCGGAAGGCCCGTCTGCTTTGCTGCCTCGGTCGCCGCCTTGCCGGTCGACATATCGGCGATGAGCCGCGTCAACAGCGCATCAACGTCGGCGGCCTCCGGTTCCGGCGGCGCGTCCGGCGGGCCGATCACGAACACGATCTCGCCCTTGACCGCGCCGGCATCGTCGTAAAACGCCTTGAGTTCGCCGAGCGTGCCACGGCGGAATTCCTCGAAGGTCTTGGTCAGTTCGCGGCACACGGCCGCCTTTCTGTTTTCGCCGAGCACGGCGGCGGCAGCCGCCACCGTGGCGGCAATCCGGTGCGGCGATTCGAAGAACATGAGCGTCGACGGCACCGTCGCCAACTCCTGCAGCCGATCGCGCTTGGCCTTGTCCTTGGTCGGCAGGAAACCGGCGAAGAGAAAGGCGTCGTTGGGCAGGCCCGAACCGACAAGGGCGGCAAGCGGGGCTGAGGCGCCTGGGATCGGCACGACGCGATAGCCTGCATCGATCGCCAGCTGCGCCAGGCGATAGCCGGGATCGGAGACAAGCGGCGTGCCGGCATCGGAGACTAGCGCCACCGATCTGCCCTCGCCAAGAGCCGCCAGCAGCCGCGGGCCGACCTCGTCGGCATTATGCTCGTGGTAGGCGTAGGGCCGGTTGACGATGCCGTAACGGTCGAGCAGCACGCGGGTGACGCGGGTGTCCTCGCAGGCGAGCACGTCGGCGCCGGCAAGCGTTTCAAGCGCCCGCAGGGTGATGTCGCCAAGATTGCCGATCGGCGTCGCCACCAGATAGAGCGCGACATCGAGCGGACGCGCGGGAATGCTGGCATTGTGCAGCCGATAGCTGCGCTGCTTCTGCCCATCCGAGGCGTCCGACGTCTTATGTTTTTCCAACTGCAGCTTCCTGATGGCGATGCCGGCTGACCGGTTTTAGTCTTTATGAGTGAGCCGACATGGCAGAGCAAGGGCGCCAAGCGGCCGGCTGGTGCGTCATCTGGGGACAGCGCCAGTCAAACCCCTTGCTTTTCAGGCGCTGTTTCTGCCATTTTGCCGGTCCACATCCTTCCGGTCGGTCGGCCGGGACACTCGCAGTTGACGCTGCGGCGGGAGCCTCGCCCGCCCAGCAACGGTTGAAAGCGGTAGCATCCCATGCGCATTACTCTCGAGCGGTCCAATCTCCTGAAGTCGCTGAACCACGTTCACCGCGTGGTCGAACGGCGAAACACGATCCCGATCCTCTCGAACGTTCTTTTGCGCTCCGACGGCGCGAGCCTCGAGATGAAGGCGACCGACCTCGATCTCGAGATCACCGAGGCGACGCCGGCGCAGGTGGAACAGGCCGGCGCCACCACGGTTCCGGCGCACCTGCTTTATGACATCGTGCGCAAGCTGCCCGATGGCTCGGAAGTGCTGCTGGCGACCAACGCCGAAGGCACAGCGATGACGGTCGCCTCCGGCCGCTCGAAATTCTCACTGCAGTGCCTGCCGCAATCCGATTTCCCCGACCTGACGGCCGGCAGCTTCTCCCACACCTTCCGCCTCAAGGCGACCGACCTGAAGATGCTGATCGACCGGACGCAGTTCGCGATCTCGACCGAGGAGACCCGCTACTATCTCAACGGCATCTTCGTGCACACGGTCGAGAGCAAGGGCGACCTGAAGCTGCGCGCCGTGGCAACCGACGGCCACCGCCTTGCGCGCGCCGACGTCGAAGCGCCGTCCGGCTCCGAGGGCATGCCGGGCATCATCATTCCGCGCAAGACCGTCAGCGAACTGCAGAAGCTACTCGACAACCCCGATATCATCGTGACGCTCGAAGTATCGGACGCCAAAATTCGCCTGACGATCGGCTCGATCGTGATGACCTCAAAGCTGATCGACGGCACCTTCCCGGATTACCAGCGCGTTATACCGGCCAACAACGACAAGGAACTGCGCGTCGATTGCCAGTCCTTCGCCCAGGCCGTCGACCGCGTTTCGACGATTTCCTCCGAACGCGGACGCGCCGTGAAGCTGGCGCTGGCCGACGGCCAGATGACGCTGACGGTCAACAACCCGGATTCGGGCAGCGCGACGGAAGAGCTGCCGGTCGGCTACGAGCACGACCCGCTCGAAATCGGTTTCAATGCAAAATACCTGCTCGACATCACCTCGCAGCTGACGGGAACCGACGCCATCTTCATGCTGGCCGACCCGGGCTCGCCGACGCTGGTGCGCGATCTGGCGGCCGAGGACGCGCTTTACGTGCTGATGCCGATGCGGGTTTAGCCGCCCGTGCCGCGGTGAAAAATTAAGACCCGTCACGCCGCGCGTGGCGGGTTTTTTGTTGGCGCTGATATTCGCGTGCTGTTGATAAGACGACGCTTTCAGGCGTAGACAGACTTGTTTTTGCCGCAGATGGGATCACATTATGTCTGCAATGTCCGTTCCCCGCTCGAATCAGCGGAACCGGACGATCCGTATGAGAGGGCGACGGTTTTGAGGGGTTCAATGAATTTGCGCGTGAAGGTGAAGGAACGGCTTGGCCGGAAATTCGACGAGGAGATCCGTTTCTTCAAGGGGTGGATGAGCAATGCGAAGGCGGTCGGGGCAATCCTTCCGACGTCTTCCGTCACCGCCCGCCGCATGGCGAGCGTCATCAATCCCCATTCCGGATTGCCGGTTCTTGAACTCGGCCCCGGAACCGGCGTCATCACCAAGGCGATCCTGGAGCGCGGTCTAGCAGCGGAAGATCTGGTGTCCGTCGAGTACTCCACCGACTTCTACCAGCAGCTCAAGGCAAACTTTGCCGGCGTCAACTTCATCAACGGCGACGCGTTCGATCTCAAGCAGACGCTTGGCGCGATGACGGACCGGACCTTCGACAGCGTCGTGTCTGCCGTGCCGCTGCTCAATTTCCCGATGCATCGTCGCGTCGAGCTGATCGTGGATCTTTTGTCGCGCATCCCGGTCGGCCGTCCCGTCGTGCAGATCTCCTATGGTCCGCTGTCGCCTGTGGTTGCCATGCCCGACCGCTACAGCATCCAGCATCTCGATTTCGTCGTGCGCAACATTCCCCCGGCGCAGCTCTGGGTCTACCGCAAAGCGCACTGACAGGGCACACCATTGTTCGGTCTGTATATCACGCACCCGCAAGTGCAGATCGATCCGGCAGTTCCCGTGCCGAAATGGGGACTGTCGGAGATCGGATATGCGCGAGCGGAAGCGACGGCGCGGCAGCCGTGGGTTCGAACGCTCGGGCGGATCGTTTCGAGCGACGAGACCAAGGCGATCGAGACCGCGAACCTTCTGGCCGGAGCGGCCGGCGTCGCGATCGAGACCGACGACACGATGGGCGAGAACGACCGCTCGGCCACCGGCTTCCTGCCGCCCCCGGAATTCGAGAGGGCGGCGGACTGGTTCTTCGCCAATCCGAACGAAAGCTTCAACGGCTGGGAGCGCGCCGTCGACGCGCAGGCCCGCATCTCGGCTGCCGTCTTTCGTATCCTTGACGAACACGACGCCAAAATCCCGATCGCTTTCGTCGGCCATGGCGGCGTCGGTACCCTCTTGAAGTGCAAGCTGGGCGGCACCGCCATCAGCCGAAGCGCCGACCAGAAGGGCGGCGGCGGCGGCAATCTCTTCGCGTTCCGTCTTGCGGATCGCGCCCTCACATGCGACTGGACCCCGATGGAATTCTGGCAGGGGGTGACCGCGACATGACCGAGACCGCACGCGACCGACTGATCGTCGGCCTGGATCTTCCGACAATCGCAGAGGCTGAAAAGATCGTTACCACGCTTGGTGACGACGTGACCTTCTACAAGATCGGCTACCAACTGGTGTTTGCCGGAGGGCTCGAGTTCGCCCGCGATCTGGCCGCAAGCCGCAAGAAGGTCTTCCTCGACATGAAGCTGCTCGACATCGACAACACGGTGGCCAAGGGCGTCGAGAACATCGTCAAGATGGGCATGTCGATGCTGACGCTGCACGCCTACCCCAAGGCGATGAAGGCGGCGGTCGAGGCAGCCAGGGGATCGGATCTCTGCCTGCTCGGCGTTACCGTGCTCACCTCGATGGACGAGCAGGACGTGATCGATGCGGGCTACGAATACGACCCGCACACGCTGGTGCTGCGCCGGGCCGAACAGGCCCGTGCCGCCGGCATGGGCGGCATCGTCTGCTCGGCCGAGGAATCCTCCGCGGTGCGCAAGATCATCGGCCCCGACATGGCTCTGGTGACCCCAGGCATCCGCCCGGCCGGAGCCGAGAAGGGCGACCAGAAGCGCGTCATGACACCCGCCGACGCGCTGAAGGCCGGATCGAGCCACCTCGTCGTCGCGCGCCCAATCGTCGCAGCCGCAGATCCGCTTGTCGCCGCGCGCGGCATCCTCGACGAGATGAACGGCGCGCTTTCGCGCTGATCGTGACACCCGCGTGCAACAGGTCGGCGATCCCTCTCGTACATCGCCGCCCTCTGCAACCGTTCCGCTTGACCTTGCCCGGAATTTGCCGGAAGTAACACTCCCGTCTGCTTTCGATGCCTGAAGACGAGGAGTTCAGCATGGCAAAAGGATATTGGATCGCACGGGTCGATGTGCGAGACCCCGAACGCTACAAGGACTATGTGGCGGCCGCAAAGCCGGCCTTCGAGAAATACGGCGCCAATTTCCTGGCGCGCGGCGGTGAATTCGAGCGGCTGGAAGGTGGGGTTCGCGCCCGCAACGTCGTCATCGAATTTCCATCGCTTCAGGCCGCTGTCGACTGCTATAATTCCCCCGAGTACCAGATTGCCGCGGCGATCCGCCAACAGGTGGCAGACGCCGAGATGGTGGTCGTCGAGGGCATCTGACCGACGAGTGTTGCCAACCACGGCAACGCCGCCCGCCGCGAGGATTGGCCTTCACCTCTCGCGGCTGTTGGGCTATGTAGCAAACAATTCTTCCAAATGAGATCAGGAGTGCACTTCCCATGACCTTGTCCAACCTTCCGCCGCTGGTGACGATTTTCGGCGGATCCGGGTTCGTCGGCCGTCATGTCGTACGTGCACTCGCCAAGCGCGGCTACCGCATCCGCGTTGCCGTTCGCCGGCCGGATCTTGCAGGCCACCTGCAGCCGCTCGGCAATGTCGGCCAGATCTCGTTCGTCCAGGCCAACCTGCGCTATCGCAAGTCGGTCGACCGCGCCGTCGAAGGCTCCGACCATGTCATCAACTGCGTCGGCGTCCTGTTCGAGAGCGGCCGCAACACCTTCGACGCCGTGCAGGATTTCGGCGCCCGAGCGGTTGCGGAAGCCGCGCGCAATGTCGGCGCCAAGCTAACGCATATCTCGGCGATCGGCGCGGACGCCAAGTCGGAATCGAGCTACGCCCGCACCAAGGGGCGTGCCGAAGCCGCGATCCTGGAAACGCTGCCGGACGCGATCATCCTGCGCCCGTCGATCGTCTTCGGACCGGAGGACGGCTTCTTCAACAAGTTCGCCCAAATGGCCCGGTTCGCACCGGCGCTGCCACTGATCGGCGGCGGGAACACCAAGTTCCAGCCGGTCTATGTCACCGATGTCGCCGAGGTCGTTGCCCGCTCGGTCGACGGCAAGCTGTCGGCTGGCACGATTTACGAACTCGGCGGACCTGACGTCCTCACCTTCCGCGAATGTCTCGAGATCATGCTCCAGACCATCGATCGCAAGCGCTCGCTGGTATCGGTGCCCTTCGGCATCGCCTCGCTGATGGGCCGCGTCGCGTCGATGATCCCCTTCATCACGCCGCCGATAACGCCCGACCAGGTGGTGTTGCTGAAATCCGACAATATCGTCTCGGCCAAGGCCGAATCCGAAGGCCGGACGCTTGGCGGCATCGGCATCACGCCGACGATGCTGGAATCGATCCTGTCGACCTATCTCGTGCGCTATCGCCCGCAGGGCCAGTATACACGCAGCGGCCGCGCCGCCTGAGGCAGCAGCCCAGAAAGCCTCTTTCGATCGCCGCCGGCCCTGCCGGCGGCTTTTTTATTGTGTCATCAAGGCAACAGCGTTGCAGTTCTGCCGCAGTGACAAAAGCGAATGGCATTTACCGCAGATTCAACATGTCCTGATATTGATCAAGACATATCCAACGCATAAAAACCGCCCCGCGCCCCGATCACAGGTAAGTCTCGGCGGCGGCAGCATCACTCTCGAAAGGCATGGCGTCCATGGGCAAGTCGATCGCAATCTTTTTTGCGTCTGCGGCACTGATCATTCTGGCTGGCTCCTTCGTCGCGCCGAACACGGTCGCGAGCAGCCGCAAGGGCTGCACGCCGGCCTATGGCGTCGACCCGTGCACGACGGCGTCGATCGACCTTTCCGGCAAGTAAGCCGGCGCCCATCGGGCGATTAGCTACAAGTTTTTGGCGGGGGCCAGGGACCGCGTGCGTTTCATCTGAAACGCACGCGGTTTTATTTTTACAGCGCCGCGCGTCAAATATGACGCGCAAAGGACGCTGTATCTCTTTATATTTGCTGCATAATTTCGCCCTTAAATCGGATCCGATTTAGAGAATTATGCAGTAGCTGTTCTCAGCCGAGCATCCAGAGGCCGATAAGGCCGGCGGTGCCGACGACGATGCGCCAGATCGCAAATGGCGTGAAGCCGCGGCGCGAGACGAAGTCCAAGAGCGAGCGGACGACGAAGATGCCGGCGACGAACGCCGCGATGAAGCCGACGGCAATCAGTGTGAAATCGTCGAACGACAGCGCATCACGGTTCTTGTAGAGGTCGAGCGTGAAGGCGCCGAGCATCGTCGGCATGGCCAGGAAGAACGAGAACTCCGCCGCCGACCGCTTGTCCGTTCCCATCAGCAGAGCGCCGGCAATCGTCGCACCGGAGCGCGAGGTGCCGGGAATCATCGCCAGGCACTGGAACAGGCCGATCTTCAGCGCCAGCGACGGCGGATAGTCCATGACGTCGGTGTAGCGCGGCGTCAGCGGCATCCGATCGATCGCAAGCAGGATGAAGCCGCCAATGATCAGCACGACACAGATCAGGATCGGCGTTTCGAACAGCACGGTCTTGATGAAGTCATGGGCGATTGCGCCGATGATGGCGGCCGGCAGGAAGGCGAGCAGCACCGACACGACGAAGCGGCGGGCCTTGACGCTCGTCGGCAGCGCCAGTGCGATCGACAGAAGTCTTTGGAAATAGACGAGCAGGATCGCCAGGATGGCGCCGAGCTGTATCAGAACGGCAAAGGTGTTGCCCGGCGATCTGAAGCCGAGGAAGTGCCCGGCGAGGAGCACATGCGCCGTCGAAGACACGGGGATGAACTCCGTCAATCCCTCGATGAGACCGAGGACGAGCGCGCTGATGATCGATTGATCCGCCATATATAAGATTTTCCTGACAAGTTTTGGAGTGGGAGGAAAAGGCTGATTCGCTTGTGTTTGCCACCACAAGTTCCTATAGCTTTTTCTGATGAGCCGTGGCCAGACGCATGCGCCGCCACGCTGACGTTCCCTGAAAAAAGACCATAAGAAGCCAGATCATCGATGCCGACACTGTACCATCACCCCATGTCCTCCGCTTCGCGGTTCGTGCGCCTGATCCTTTCGGAATACGGCTACCAGACGGAATTGACCGAGGAACAGCCCTGGGAAAACCGGCGAGACTTTCTGACGCTGAATCCGGCGGGCACGTTACCGGTCTATGTTGACGACAGTATGAGGGCGCTTTGTGGCGCCACGATCATCTCGGAATATCTCGACGAGACGAACGGCATCATGAAGCGGGATCGGCGGCTTCTGGCGGAAGATCCGTTCCAGCGCGCCGAAATCCGCCGGCTGGCCGAATGGTTCCTTCACAAGATGGAAGCCGACGTGACGCGCCCCTTGGTGCGCGAGCGCATCTTCAAACTGCAGATGACGCCGGACCAGGGCGGCGGCGCACCTGACAGCAAGGTGCTGCGCACCTCGCGCGCCAATATCCGCCAGCACATGAAGTACCTGTCGTGGCTTGCCGGGTCGCGGCCCTGGCTTGCAGGCGACCGGATCTCCTATGCCGACCTTGCGGCGGCCGCGACGGTTTCGGTGCTCGACTATCTCGGCGAGATCGACTGGTCGGACGCGCCGACCGCCAAGGAATGGTATCAGCGGCTGAAGTCCCGCCCCTCCTTCCGCCCGCTGCTCTCCGAGCGCGTGCGCGGTATCACACCGGTTCCGCATTATGCGGATCTCGATTTCTGAGGATAGTGCCGTGCCCGGCAGTGCTGCCAAGGCTGAAAACCAGGAGCGACGGCGGCAGAAGCTGACGGAATTCCTGAAGGCCGAGGCGGCCGACAAGGGCTTCGACGTCTGTCGCATCACCCGGCCCGATGCCATACCGGAGGCGCCGGCGCGGCTCGTGGAATTCCTCGACGAGGGCTTCCACGGCACGATGGAATGGCTGGCCGAAACGGCGGAGCGCCGCTCCGATCCGCGAACCCTCTGGAGCAACGTGCGCTCGGTCGTCATGTTCGGAATGAACTACGGCCCGGAGGAAGACCCGCGCGGCATCCTCGACCAGCCGGATCGCGGTGCGATCTCCGTCTATGCCCAGAACCGCGACTATCACGATATCATCAAGGGCCGCCTGAAAGAGGTCGCGACCCGCTTTGCGGCACGTGCCGGCGAAGACGTGAAGGTGTTCGTCGACACGGCACCGGTGATGGAAAAGCCGCTCGCCGAAAAGGCAGGCATCGGCTGGCAAGGCAAACACACCAATCTCGTCAGCCGCGAGTTCGGCTCCTGGCTGTTTCTCGGCAGCCTGTTCACCACGGCGGAACTTGCCTTCGACGCCGCCGAGCGCGACCATTGCGGCTCCTGTCGTGCCTGTGTCAACGCCTGTCCCACCGCTGCCTTCCCCGCCCCCTACCGCATCGACGCGCGGCGCTGCATTTCCTACCTGACAATCGAGCACAAGGGGCCGATCGACCCGACGCTGCGTCCGCTGATCGGCAATCGCATCTATGGCTGCGACGACTGTCTTGCCGCCTGCCCCTGGAACAAGTTCGCGCAGCAGGCGTCGGAGATGAAACTGAAGGCGCGCGATGACCTGAAGGCGCCGTCGCTCGCCTTTCTCCTGACCCTCGACGACCCGACATTTAGGACCTTCTTCTCGGGCTCGCCGGTCAAACGCATCGGGCGTGACCGCTTCGTCAGAAATGTCTTGATCGCAGCGGGCAATTCCGGCGATGACAGCCTGGTCGCAGCCTGCAAGACGTTGACCAGCGATACCTCCCCGATGGTGAGGGCGATGGCGGTGTGGGCTTTGTCACTATTGATCTCGCCCGATGCGCTTGCGGCCCATGAGAGGCAATGCGGTGCGGAGAGCGACGAAGAAGTGTTGTCCGAATGGCAAATGGCGGGAGTAAGCCGATGCATGTCCTGATTCTTGGCGCCGGTTATTCCGGCATGGCGATCGCGCGCGCACTGGCCGACAAGGCCGATAGCGTCACTGGTACGACCCGCAGTGCGGAAAAGGCTGCCAAACTCGCAAAAGCGGGCATCCGCCCGATCGTCTTCGACGGCGATACGGTTTCCGACGAACTGGCAGACGCCTTGCGGCAGGCGACCCATCTGATCCAGTCGATCGCTCCCGGCCGCGACGGCGACCCGATGTTCCGCCCCGGCAGCACCGACCTCGCCACGCTTGCCCCTGCCCTTCGCTGGATCGGCTATCTCTCCACCGTCGGCGTCTATGGCGACCATGGCGGTCAGTGGGTGACGGAAGACATGTTGTCCAAACCGGTCTCGGCGCGCTCGGTGGAGCGAGTCGAGGCGGAAGACGCCTGGCTTGCCTTCGGCGCCAAACACGCTGTTCCCGTCGCTGTGCTACGGCTTTCCGGCATTTACGGCCCCGGACGCAACGCCTTCTGCAATCTCGCCAACGGCACGGCCCGCCGGCTGATCAAGCCCGGCCAGGTGTTCAATCGCATTCGTGTGGAAGATATCGGCGCTGCCACATCCTACCTCTCCGAAAGACTTCAGGGTGGGATCTTCAACATCACCGACAACGAGCCGGCACCACCGCAGGATATCGTTGCCGAGGCCGCGCGGCTGATGGGCGTCGAGCCGCCGCCCGAGATGCCGTTCGAAACCGCCGAGCTTTCGCCGATGGCCCGATCCTTCTATGGCGAAAACAAGCGCGTTTCGAATGCACGCCTGCGGGAAACCGGCTTCGAACTCGCCTATCCCGATTATCGCGTCTCGCTTGCGCAAATGTGGCAGACGGACAGCTGGCGCGGCCAATGAACAATTGCTGCGCGAACCAGTCAAAATATTCCGTTCGCAATGGAACATTGTCGATAGCATGATCGTTAGTAATGGTGATCTCACGGAGGCGCTTAATTGTGACCTTCGTGAGATATTCATTCTATACTCGGCGAATTGAATGCAACCACAGCGGTAGTGACGCATTTTTGACCATCCGGATTCCGGACGATTCGTTCAATTCGAAATTTTTAATGATTTTTTTCGTTAAGCCGATATCTCGGCTCGCGTGCGCGCCGCATTTAGCGTTCAACCGCTGATTCCAAAGAACTTCCGGGTTCTATTTAAACTATTTCAAACAATCTTCGTTTTTTAATTTTCGTCCTTTTTTAATAGATCCTAATAAAACGTAAATGGTTGAAGCACGTTTTCGCCATTTTTCGCCCCAATTAGCGATCTTCGACAGAATTAACCAAGAGCTCCAGCCCAAGAGCTCTAACCGAGGGTCGCCAGTTTGACGCCAGCGAAAATCAAGACTGTTGCTGCGGCAGCGCTGTTCACCGCCGGGATCGGCCTCGGTTCCGTTTCCGACAGCCAGGCAGCAGGCGCCGGCTGCGGCGGTGCTTCCTGGTATGCGCTGACCTCCAAGACGGCTTCCGGCGAACGTATGAACGCCGCCCGCCTCACCGCCGCCCATCGCAGTCTGAAATTCGGCACCAAGGTGCAGGTCACCAACAAGCGCAACGGCAAGAGTGTAATCGTTCGCATCAACGATCGTGGCCCGTTCATCCGTGGCCGTGTGATCGATCTTTCCAAAGCAGCCGCCTCGCAGATCGGCATGATCAGCTCCGGCCACGCCAGCATCTGTTATCGCGTCGTCAATTCCTGATCGTAAAATACTTCCGTCCGGCATCCGATCCGGGCGGTTCTGCTTTGAGAAGTACTGTTCCTCGCCACTTCCCCGCGTTTAATCCCGGCCAGCGTCTTGCTCTTCGATGCCATCGCCGCTACCACGGCGAAAAAGGAGTTGATCGAAGATGCGATTGGGCGGCAGGCTCGCTGGAGCCATTGAGGTTCTTGAGGACATCGAAAAGCGGAAGCGCCCGGTCGCCGACGCACTCAAGGACTGGGGCCTTTCCCATCGCTTCGCCGGCTCCGGCGATCGATCGGCGATCGGCAACATCGTCTATGACGCGCTTCGCATGAAGCTCTCCCACGCCTACCTGATGGACAGCGACAGCGCCGCCGCTCTCGGCCACGCCGTGATGTACCGCCAGTGGGGCTTTTCCCCCGAAGCGCTGGCGGCCGAACTCGATGGCGACAAATTCGCACCCGAGATGCCGTCCGCCGACATGGCGCAGGCCTTCGCGACGCGCCGCCTCGATGATGCCGCGCCCCACATCCAGGGCGACATTCCCGAATGGGTGCAGGCATCCTTCGAGGAAAACTTCTCCGAGGATTGGCTCGACGAAGCCAAGGCGCTCGCCGGGCGTCCGACGCTCGATCTGCGCGCCAACACGCTCAAGTCGACCCGGGACAAGGTGCTGAAGGCGCTGGAGCGCAGCGGCGCTGAAGCCGCAACGATCGCCCGCAACGGTATTCGTATTCCCGCCGGCGAAGGCGCCTCGCGCCTGCCGAACGTCACCGCCGAGCTTTCCTTCCAGAAAGGCTGGTTCGAAGTCCAGGACGAGGGATCGCAGATCGTCGCCGATCTCGCCTTCCCGCAGGAAGGCGAACAGGTGCTCGACTATTGCGCCGGCGGCGGCGGCAAGACGCTCGCCATGTCGGCTGCGATGAACAACAAGGGCCAGGTGCACGCCTACGACACCGACCGCAAGCGCCTGGCGCCGATCATCGAACGGCTGAAGCGCGCTGGAACGCGCAATGTCCAGGTACACGATTCCGCCGACAGCCTGGCGCCGCTTGCCGGCCGTTTCGATCGGGTTCTCGTCGATGCGCCTTGCACCGGCACCGGAACGTGGCGTCGCCGCCCCGACACCAAGTGGCGGCTCAACCAGAAGAACCTCGAAGAGCGGATCTCCCAGCAGGAAGAAGCGCTGGCAAGTGCTGCGCAGTTCGTGCGGCCGGGCGGACACCTGATCTACGTCACCTGCTCGGTGCTTCCCGAGGAGAACGAGGCGCAAGTCTACGGCTTCTGCGAAGACAATCCGGAATTCGAGATCCTGTCGGCCGCCGACATCTGGGCCGGGCTATTCGGTACCGACAAGCCGCAGCCATGGTCCGCCGACATGAAGACGGTGACGCTGACGCCGGCTTCCACCGGCACCGACGGCTTCTTCTTCTGCCTGATGCAGCGCAAGGCCTGAGCGCCTCGCCGGCGGCTTCGACACTGCGCCAAACCGCCGGCATCAGATTGAAAACGTTCTAAACTATACACTTTGACACCAGTTTACTTTTGGTTCATGACAATCAAGCTCCGGCGGGTCGGCGGGGGATTTTCCACGACCCATTGCCGAGCAATGACGCCGTCCCGCGGTGTCCGTTCCGGTCACGCCGGGAGAAGAACAGGAGAGGGTCATGACCAAGAATTTCATCCGCGCCGCGGCGCTGGCGCTCATGACGGCAACGTCGACGCTGGCCCTGCAGCCGGCGCAGGCCGCCACCGATGCGGCCGCCGTTGTAAAGCACTACACCGTCGTCGCGCACGCCAAGTTCGAAGATGCGCTGATCACCGCTGAGGCGCTCGACAAGGCAATCGACGCGCTGATCGCGACCCCCAGCGAAGCAACGCTGAAGGCGGCGCGCGAAGCCTGGCTCAAGGCCCGCCACCCCTACCAGGAAACGGAAGTCTACCGCTTCGGCAACGCCATCGTTGACGAGTGGGAAGGCAAGGTCAACGCCTGGCCGCTGGACGAAGGCCTGATCGACTATGTCGATCCGAGCTACGGCAGCGAGAGCGACGAGAACGGTCTCTTCACCGCCAACGTGATCGCCAACAAGACGATCAAGATCGACGGCAAGGATGTCGACGCCACCAACATCACGCCGGAACTGCTGGCGGGTACCCTACAGGAAGCAGGCGGCATCGAGGCGAACGTCGCCACGGGCTATCACGCCATCGAATTCCTGCTCTGGGGCCAGGACCTGAACGGCACCAAGGCTGGCGCCGGCAACCGCCCCTACACGGATTACGACACCAAGGCCTGCACCGGCGGCAATTGCGATCGGCGTGGCGCCTATTTGAAGGCTGCATCCGAACTGCTCGTTTCGGACCTGAAGGAAATGGTTGCCAACTGGACGCCGGATGGCGCGGCGACCAAGGCCGTCGAAGCCGATCCGAAGGCTGGCCTGACCGCCATCCTGACCGGCATGGGATCGCTCTCCTATGGCGAGCTTGCAGGCGAGCGCATGAAGCTCGGCATCCTGCTGCATGACCCGGAAGAAGAGCACGACTGCTTCTCCGACAACACCCACAACTCGCACCTGCACGACGCGATCGGCATCCAGTCGGCCTATACCGGCGAATATACCCGCGTCGACGGCACCAAGCTGACCGGCGCCTCGCTTTCCGAACTCGTTGCCACCAAGGACGCGGCACTCGACAAGGAAATGACCAAGGATCTCGCCACCACGGTCGAGAAGATGCAGGCGATGGCCAAGCGCGCCGAAACCGTCGAGGCCTACGACCAGATGATCGGCGAAGGCAATGCCGAGGGCAACGCCACCGTCCAGGCCGCGATCGACGGCCTGATCGCCCAGGCCAAGACCGTGCAGCGCGTCATCGCGTCGCTCGACCTCGGCACGATTGAGCTTGAAGGTTCCGACAGCTTGGATAATCCTAACGCTGTTTTCCAATAAGCTGAAAAGGCGGGCCGCGCCGTTACGGACGCGGCCCGATCCTCAATCGATGAACGCATGCATTGCCCGCTCCCTTCTGCAGTCGCTCCTGGCGCTGTTTCTTGTTGCGGCGGCAGTTCAGGCGTCAGACGATACCTCCGCGCTCAAGCACAAGCGCGACGATCTCTCCGAGGCCGACCTTCGCCGCGTCGAGGCGATCACTGTGCCGGTCACGGATTTCTCCAAGGCAGAACGATACGAGGCGATGTCGGCGGGAGCCGGAACGTCGATCGCCCCGAACGATCAGGACAGCTTCACTCAGTTTTCCGCAAACTTGGCTTTCGAGGATGAAGAGGGATTCAAGCTGGGCGATGCGCTGTTCGAAAAGCTCTGGGTGTCCTCGCCCTCGTCAACCCAGGCGTCCGATGGCCTGGGGCCGCTCTACAATGCAAGGTCCTGCCTCAGCTGCCATCCGCGCGATGGGCGTGGCGGCCCGCCCGAAGGCGCCAGCGACGGCACCTCGATGCTCTACCGGCTCGCCCGGGCGCCGCGCAACGACGGCGAACGGCAGATGCTGGCGACCTACGACATGGCCAATTTCCCCGACCCGATCTACGGCGCGCAGTTGCAGGACAGGGCGGTGCCGGGGCTTGCCGCCGAAGGTCAGATGAAGATGACCTACTCCGAGCTGCCGGTCACGCTGGCGGACGGCGAACTGGTCTTCCTGCGCAAGCCGACCTATGCGGTGCGCGATCTCGCCTACGGCGCCCTTGATCCGACAACGACGCTTTCGCCGCGGGTGGCGCCGCAGATGATCGGATTGGGACTGATCGAGGCGATCCATGAGGCGGATATCCTTTCCCCTGCAGACCCTGATGACGCCGACGGCGACGGCATCAGCGGGCGCGCCTCGCTGGTTCGCGATCGCGCGACCGGAGAAATTGCGCTTGGTCGCTTTGGCTGGAAGGCACAGACCCCGACGGTGCGCCAGCAGA
Organism: Ensifer sp. Root31; assembly: GCF_001424825.1. Taxonomy (NCBI): domain Bacteria; kingdom Pseudomonadati; phylum Pseudomonadota; class Alphaproteobacteria; order Hyphomicrobiales; family Rhizobiaceae; genus Ensifer; species Ensifer sp. Root31. The sequence continues at coordinate 353,094 of NZ_LMCO01000001.1, forward strand.
CGGCGGATGCCTTCGCCGCCGATATCGGCCTTTCGACCCCGGATCTCGACCGCAGTTTTGGCGACTGCACCGAAGGGCAAACGGCCTGCCTCGGCCTGCCGACCGGCGTCCAGGCGCGTCTCGGCGCGGTCGAGGCTCCGGACCCGGTGCTGGGACTGGTCACCTTCTACTCGGCCAATCTGGCCGTTCCGGCGCGGCGCAAGGCGAGCTTTCCAAAAACCCTGCGCGGCAAGGAGATCTTCTACCAGAGCGGCTGCGCTTCCTGCCACACCCCGAAATACGTGACGCGTCGCGACGCTGCCCACAAGGCACAGGCGTTCCAGCTGATCTGGCCCTATTCCGACTTCCTGCTCCATGACATGGGAGACGGCCTTGCCGATGGCCAGACCGTAGGTATCGCCAATGGCCGCGAATGGCGCACGCCGCCGCTCTGGGGCATCGGACTGACGAAGGCGGTGAGCGGCCATACGTTCCTGCTGCACGACGGGCGGGCCCGCAATTTTACCGAAGCCATTCTGTGGCATGGTGGAGAGGGCGAAAAAGCGCGAGACGCCTTTGCCGCGCTTTCCACACGTGACCGCCGTGACCTCCTCGCATTCCTGGAGTCTCTTTGATGTCTCATATGCCTTCGCTTGCCCTCGGCCTTTGCCTGGCCGCTCTGTCCCTGCCGGCCATGGCGCAGGAGGGAAGCGCGCTGTCGCCCCGTGTCGTCAACGAGGCTGCCGTGCCAGCCGTGATGGCTAGGGCGGTCGACGATTTCATTATCCCCGGCTACCGCAACCTGTCGGACAAGACCGCGCTGCTGACGAAGGCGTCGGCCGCCCTTTGCGAGGTCCCGTCGGCGGCATCGCAGGAGAAAGCGCAAGAAGCATTTTCCGACCTGGTACAGGCCTGGTCGACGGTCGAAATCATCCGTTTGGGGCCGGCGCTCGAGCAGAACCGCTTCGAGCGCTTCCTGTTCTACCCCGACCGCAAGAGCACGGGCCTGAAACAGGTGCAGGCCATTCTTGCCAAGGGCGACGAGACGGCGACCGACGTCGCATCGCTCAAGGGCAAGAGCGTCGCGGCGCAAGGACTGGGCGCACTGGAATACGTGCTCTACGGCAATGGCTCCGATGTGCTGGCGAGCAAGGACGGCGATTTCCGTTGCCGCTACGGCGTGGCGATCTCGCAGAACCTCGACGCCATCGCCAACGAGTTCCTGGCGGAGTGGCAAAAGCCTGAGGGCATCCAGGCCGCCTGGAAAAAGCCGGGCCCTGGAAATCCTCAATTTCGCGACAGCAAGGAGGCGGCAACCGAGCTGCTCGGCATTTTCGTGCACGGCGTCGAGATGGTGAAGGACCAGCGGCTGAAGCCGTTCTATGCCGGAACCGTCGACGGCAAGCAGGACAAGGGACATCCGAAGTCGGCGATCTACTGGCGGTCGGAAAACACCATGCCCTCGATCGCCGCCAACTTCCGCGGCCTGCATACCCTGTTCAAGGTGGCCGACATGGAAAGCCTGCTTCCGAACGACAGCCGCTCGGTCGCCGGGTCGGCAGACTTCGTCTTCAAGTCGGTCATCGGCATCTCGCAGACCATCGACGGTCCGATCGGCGAGGCGATCGCCGATGACAAGAGCCGGGCCAAGCTCGATTTTCTCACGCTCAACACCGCCGATCTTCTCGACCGGCTGAACAAGGATTTCGGCGGTGCCATCGGCCTTGGCGCCGGCTTCTCCTTTGCCGACGGCGACTGAGCAGACAGCCCTTAGCCGAGGCTGTTGACAATCCCCCCGTTTGGGCGCAAAGCGCTCCCGTGTCCGCTCTCGCGGCCACGTTTCACCACAAGGATCAACTTGCAATGAACCCCGACAGTCGAAGTCGAGCCTTCATGCTCACGACCGCTCGGTCCTGATTGATCAGGGCTTCGTGGCGGTCGGATGACTCGCCCTATGGAGCCCAAAATGCTGCGCATCTACAAAAGCCAGAACAGCCATCTCGTGCTCGTCGACATGCTCGACGGCCTTGCCTCTCCGACGCCGGTCATCTGGTTCGACCTGCTCAATCCGTCCGTGGAGGAGACCCGGCTGGTCGAAGGCCAACTCGGCATCGAAATCCCGACCCGGGACGAGATGCAGGAAATCGAGCTGTCCGACCGGCTCTACCAGGAAGACGGCGCGCAGTTCATGACCATGACGGCCGTTGCCAAGCTCGACAGCGACTACCCGGTCAAGGTTCCCGTGACCTTCATCGTCAAGGGCGTGACGCTCGTGACCGTACGCCACGCCGACCCGAAGCCGTTCCAGACCTATGCCAACCGGCTGCAGAAGGCCAACGGCCAAGGCTGCGAAACTGGCGAACTGGCGATGCTGGGGCTTCTCGAAGCGATGATCGACCGCACCGCCGACGCACTCGAGCGGGCCGGCAGCGAGGTCGACGGTATTTCGCGTGAAGTGTTCCGCAAGACCAATGCCAGCGCCACCAAGAAGACACGCGACTTGCAGTCGCTGATCGAGCAGATCGGCCAGAAGGGTGACCTTCTGACGATCATTCGCGAAAGCCTGGTCAGCATCGGTCGGCTGGTCGCCTATCACGTGGCGCTCGAAGGCATCGGTCCGCGCAAGGCGGCCAAGGAAAGCCGGCAGCGGATCAAGTTGATCCAGCGCGATGCGACATCGCTCGGCGACCACGCGCTGTTCCTGTCGAACAAGATCAACTTCTTGCTCGACGCGACGCTCGGCCTGATCAATCTGGAGCAGAACCAGATCATCAAGATATTCTCGGTCGCTGCCGTCGTGTTCCTGCCGCCGACACTGGTCGCCTCGATCTACGGCATGAACTTCGAGGTCATGCCCGAGCTGCAGTGGCAGTTCGGATATCCCTATGCCCTGGCGCTGATGGTGCTTTCGGCGATCGTGCCGTTCCTCTACTTCAAGCGGCGGGGCTGGCTCTGACAGAGTCATCTGCTACATCGTAGCGACAAGGATCGGCGGCGGAATTCCGGTGCCGGTCCGATAAGATGGCAGGCGAGGAATGGCCATGCGCGCCACCACGGGTCTGATCGACCGTCGCAATTTCATCAAGATGGCCGGCGCCGCCTGGGTGGCGACGCTCGGCGCTCGCGGCGCCTTTGCGCTCGAGCGCGCCGACGCGGTCTTTGCCTCCGCTTTCATGGCGCCGGACGGAAGCTATGGCGTTGCCACACTGACCGAGGCCGGCGAGATCGTCGAGCGCACGGCGCTTCCGGCACGCGCCCACGGCATGGCCCATTCAGCCGCCAGCAAACGGACGGTGGCGTTTTCCCGCCGCCCCGGCACCTATGCGATGATCCTTGCGACCGACGGCAGCGCCGAGCCGGTGGTCATCGCGGCCGCCGAGGGCCGGCACTTCTATGGCCATGGCTGCTTTTCTGCCGATGGCCGCCTGCTCTACGCCACCGAAAACGACTTTGCCGCCAATCGCGGCATGATCGGCATCTACGACGGCAGCCGACATTTTGCCCGCATCGGCGAGTTCCCGACCTATGGCATCGGCCCGCATGACATGACGCTTTCCGCCGATGGACGGATGCTGGCCATCGCCAATGGCGGCATCGAGACTCATCCGGATTTCGGCCGCACCAAGCTCAATCTCGACCATATGGAACCGAGCCTGACACTGGTCGACACCGAGACCGGCGCGCTGATCCAAAAACACATACTGCCGGGCGAACTCAACCGTCTCTCCACCCGCCACGTCGATATCGGCCCGAAGGGCGAAATCTGGTTTGCCTGCCAATACGAAGGTGCGCGCGACGACCTGCCGCCGCTCGTCGGCCATTTTTCCCATGGCGAAGATCTCGCCTTCGTGTCGCTGCCCGAAAGCACGACCGAGGCCTTGGCCAATTATGTCGGCGCCATAGCCGTCAACCGCCAGGAGGGATTGATCGGCCTCACCTCGCCCAAGGGTGGCGTTGCCGTGACGCTCGATGCCCGCACGGGTGCGGTGTTGAGGCAAGAGCGCGTGACCGACGCCGCCGGTGTCGCGGCGGCCGAGCATGGTTTTGCCGTGTCGTCCTATGACGGCCGCTTCAAGGACCGTCAAAGCCGTGTCGCCTGGGACCAGCATATCGTCCGGCTCGGCCGGGACTGACGGCCCACGTCACGCGGAGAAGCGACCCTCGCCGGCCAGCTTTGCCAAATTGTCCCATCGATAGGCGGTCTGATCGTGGTTCTCACCGCCGAGGCTGACCTGGCCCTGGCCGACGGCGACCGCCCCCAGGCGTTCGTAAAACGCTCGGTTCGGATTGCTGGAAAGCACCCAGGCAAACAGCGACGCGCCGCCCAGCTCCCGGCAGTGGGCCGCGACGCTGCGCACGAGCGCCGAGCCGATGCCGGCCCCTTGAAACTCCTTGAGGATATAAAGCGCATAGAGTTCGCGGTCGAAGCGCGGCGGCATCGAGCGGGCCTTTCCATAATTGGCAAAGCCGATCACCCGGTTCGTGCTCATGTCGACCGCGACCAGGTGGAAAACGTCGACAACGCGCATGCGCCGGGCATGGCGCAACGCCTGTTCCTCGATGCTCATGGCATCGAGGAAGGCATCGGAAATCAGCCCGCGAAACGTCGATCGCCAGGTTTCGACGATGACGGAAGCGATCATCATGATGTCATCAGGACCGGCCGGCCGGATGTCGATGCGTCGGAAGCTTTTCATGGCAGAGATATAGGTGGCGCATGGTCGCTTCGAAACAGCAGCCCCCGCTGGAAAGCGCATCAGGGCACTCTATCTGTCGACGCCATGAACAGACCCCTCGTCTACACAGTCTTCATCGCTGCCGTTCTCGGTCTCGGGCTTCTCATCGGCTACAACAACATCCCCGGCGAATGGTACCAGTCACTGGCAAAGCCGGTCTTCAATCCACCCAACTGGATCTTCGCCCCGGTCTGGTCGGTGCTCTACGTGATGATCGGCATCGTCGGCGCCCGGCTGTTTCTTGACCATCGCCGTACCGCCGCGATGCGATTGTGGCTCGCGCAGATGATCTTCAACTTCCTGTGGTCGCCGCTGTTCTTCGGCCTGCAGGACATCGCGTCGGCACTGATTGTCATCATCGCGCTGCTGATCGCAGTCGCCGGTGTCATCGTCGCAAGCTGGCAAAGAGACCGCGCTTCGGCCTTGCTCTTCCTGCCCTATCTCGCCTGGGTGGCATTCGCGACCGTACTCAACGGCTCGATTTTCCTCATGAATTGAGCTTGTCGCACTGGTGCGGCCGTGCCACTGTCCGTCGATCGATATGGGAGGCAATCGGGCCTGCCGCGACAGCCAGGGCCGTACAGACTGATGGACGACAGCGATCCCCCAGATTTCCGCAGGCGCATAAGGGAAAGCTTCGCACGGCAGGCGGCCATGGAAACGATCGGCGCAGAACTGACGCTGGTCGAGCAGGGTACCGTCGAGATCGAGCTGCCCTTTGACGAAAAGCTGACGCAGCAGCACGGCTTCCTGCATGCGGGCGTGATCTCCGCCGCGCTCGATTCGGCCGGCACCTATGCCGCCTATTCCGTCATCGACCCCGACGCCTCTATCCTGACGATCGAATTCAAGGTCAACCTGCTGTCGCCGGGGCGCGGCGAGCGCTTCCTGTTTCGCGGCGAGGTCACCAAGCCCGGCACGACGATCATCGTCTCCGACGGGCGCGGCTACGCCATCCGCTCGGACGGGCCGGCCAAGCTGATCGCCTCGATGACCGGCACGATGATGGTCATCCGCGGACGCGAGGGTATCGAAGGATGAAGGTCGAAATGAAGGACGTCGCCGGCCGCAAGGTTCTCTATGTCATGGCTGTCGATGCCGAGTACGGTCCTCATCTCAAGGCACGGATCGCGCCGCTGATGACCGGCGTCGGACCGGTCGAGGCCGCAGTCACGCTGACGAAGACGCTGGCAGGCCTTGCCTCCAAAGACACTCTGCCTGATCTCGTCGTCTCGCTCGGTTCGGCGGGTGCGGCCAAGCTTGAACAGACCGAAGTCTATCAGGCGACATCGGTCGGCTACCGCGACATGGACGCCTCGGTGCTCGGTTTCGAGAAAGGCGCGACGCCGTTTCTCGACCTTCCCGCCGTCGTTTCGCTGCCGCTGCGCATTCCTGGGATCAAGGAGGCCCGGCTTTCGACCGGCGCCAACATCGTCTCCGGCACCGCCTATGACGGCATCGACGCCGACATGGTGGAAATGGAGACCTATGCGGTGCTACGCGCCTGCCAGTCTTTCGGCGTGCCGCTCATCGCGCTTCGCGGCATTTCCGACGGTAAGGCGGAACTCAAGCACGTCAACGACTGGACGGAATATCTAGATGTCATCGACGAGAAGCTCGCCGGCGTCATCGACAGGCTTGAGACAGCGATCGGCACGGGCGAAATCCGGCTCTGAAAGCCCGGAATTGTCGGGGTGCAATCTAATCGTTGCGCAGAGGACGGGCTTTGATTAAAGGCTCGCCATGATCAAGCTTGTTTGAAGGCCCGACATGACCCAGACAGCCCATCCCGACACCGTTCTCATCGTCGATTTCGGCAGCCAGGTGACGCAGCTCATCGCCCGGCGCGTGCGCGAATCCGGTGTTTATTGCGAAATCGTGCCGTTCCAGTCGGCGGACGAAGGTTTTCAGCGGCTAAAGCCGAAGGCCGTCATCCTCTCCGGCAGCCCGGCTTCCACCCTCGACATCGGCTCGCCGCGCGCGCCTTCGATGATCTTCGATTCCGGCCTGCCGGTCTTCGGCATCTGTTACGGCCAGCAAACCATGTGCGCCCAGCTGGGCGGCAAGGTCGAGAGCGGCCATCACCGCGAATTCGGCCGCGCCTTCCTCGAAGTCGAGAAGGACTGCGCGCTGTTCGACGGCGTCTGGTCGCTCGGCTCGCGCCACCAGGTCTGGATGTCGCATGGCGACCGCGTCACGGCGATCCCCGAAGGCTTCGAGGTCGTGGCGACATCCGCCAACGCCCCCTTTGCCTTCATTGCCGACGAGAAGCGCAAGTACTACGCCGTGCAGTTCCACCCGGAAGTGGTGCACACGCCCGACGGCGCCAAGCTGATCGCCAACTTCGTGCACAAGATCGCCGGCATCAAGGGCGACTGGTCGATGTCGGCCTACCGCGCCAAGGCCGTGGACGCGATCCGCAAACAGGTCGGCGACAAGAAGGTGATCTGCGCGCTTTCCGGCGGCGTCGACAGCTCGGTCGCAGCGCTCCTGATCCACGAGGCAGTCGGCGACCAGCTGACCTGCATCCTCGTCGACCATGGCCTGATGCGCAAGGACGAGGCGAAGAACGTCGTCGCCATGTTTGAAGAGCACTATAATCTGCACCTGCTGCACGTCGACGCTTCCGACCGCTTCATCGGCGAACTGGAAGGCCAAAGCGATCCGGAAACCAAGCGCAAGATCATCGGCCGCCTGTTCATCGAGGTGTTCGAGGAAGAGGCAAAGAAGCTCGGCGGCGCGGATTTCCTTGCCCAGGGCACGCTTTATCCCGACGTCATCGAAAGCGTTTCCTTCACCGGCGGCCCGTCGGTGACGATCAAGTCGCACCACAATGTCGGCGGCCTGCCGGAACGCATGAACATGCAGCTGGTCGAGCCGCTGCGCGAGCTGTTCAAGGACGAAGTCCGGGTGCTCGGCCGCGAACTCGGCCTGCCCGACAGCTTCATCGGCCGCCACCCGTTCCCCGGACCGGGCCTTGCCATCCGTTGCCCTGGTGGCATCAGCCGCGAGAAGCTCGAGATCCTGCGCGAAGCCGACGCGATCTATCTCGACGAAATCCGCAAGGCCGGCCTCTACGACGCCATCTGGCAGGCGTTTGCCGTGCTGCTGCCGGTCCAGACCGTCGGCGTCATGGGCGACGGCCGCACTTACGAGTTCGTCTGTGCGCTGCGGGCCGTCACCTCGGTCGACGGCATGACCGCCGACTTCTACCACTACGACATGGAATTCCTCGGCCGTGCGGCAACGCGCATCATCAACGAGGTCCGTGGCATCAACCGCGTGGTCTACGACGTCACGTCGAAGCCGCCCGGCACGATCGAGTGGGAATAACGGGCAATCGGCGGCAATAGCGTAGCTTTGGGCGGCGATTTTCTCGCCCGCGCTGCTGCAAGCCGTCTATTCCTCACGTGCGCCGAGCGCCATGATGGCGCTGTCCGGTCGATTAGTCCAACCGCACCCAATCGATGGCTTCGAGCACATACGGCGCGAACAGGAAGTCCCGGATCTGGATGATCCGGCTTTCCGACCAGCCGATCAGGACGAAATGTGCAGGCCGTTCCGTCGAGCCGGTGCTGTCGAACACCAGCATGGCCGGCTGTCCTTCAACCGCGCCGAAGGCGAACCGCCACTTCGTCACTTCGCCATAGCGGGTAAAATAGTGGCCGATCCTGTCGCGTCCTTCGAGTTGCAGCCGGTTTACCAGATCGAGCTTCACGTCATCGGCGAGCATGGCGCGAATTGCGTCGAAATCACCGCTCTGAAAGAGACGGACATAGGCGGTCATCTTCCGCCGGTCCGGCTCTGACATCAGCGGCAGCCTGATATCGTCGGGTGCCTGCGCAAGTTCCCGGAGTGCAACGCGCCCGCGCTGTAGCGCCGATTTGGCGGCGGCGGGCGAGCAGCCCGCGATCCCGGCGATCTCGTCGATCGAATGACCCAGGACATCCTTGAGGATCACCGCGCAGCGCTGAAGTTCAGGCAGCCGCAGAAACGTCTGGAAGCTGAACGCGACGATTTCCGCCTCAGGGATGGGCGCCGCCTCGACGTCTTCGGTGAGCGAGACGACCGTGTTGCGCGACCGCTCGCGCAGGAAATCGAGGCTCGTGTTGTGGGCGATGCGAAACAGCCAGCCCTCGAGACTATCGACCTCGACTCCTTGGGCTCGTGCGTTGAGCGCCTTGACGAGCGTATCCTGCAAGACATCCTCGCCATTGACCGCCGATCCCGTCATGCGCGCGCAGTAGCGATGAAGGCGTGGTCTGAGCGCATTCAGACGGTCCTCGAAATGGTCGGTATTCATGCACCAAGACCTCCGGCGCTTGCCCGCTCCGCCTGGGACTGGGCGCTGATTTCGATCAGTATCTTCGACAGCTTGGCCGGTTGTGACAGGAATGGCGAGTGGCTGGTCTCCAAAGTGTGGGTCGTCGTCTTGCCGCCGATGGCAACGTCTACGGTCGCAATCATGTGATCCTGACCGGCCAACGGAACCGCGCGGTCCTGTGTGGTGCGGATGTAGTGGCGCGGCACGGTGCCAAATCCTTCCGGCGTAATGGCCGATGGAGCCACGGCGCCGGCATTCGATTCGTCGTAGTGAAGATGCAGCGCCGCCTGCGCGAATTCCACCTCCGGCACGTCGCCATAAAACGAAGCCTTGAGAAGCGATCGATAGGCGACGTCTGTCGATCGCGGATTGATCCTTGTCGCACCGATGCCGACGGGGTCGCCCACGAACAACCCGGGCGACAGGGCCGAAGACATGGTTTCGTGTTGCAGCATCGCCAGCAACGGCATGCCGTTCGGCACCATGAACCCGGCGATATAAACGACTGCGAGAAGCTGGTCCGGAACCCTTTCGGCGACCGCCGAAATCGTCATCCCGCCGGCCGAGTGCCCGACCAGGATGACCTTGCCGCCGCCGAGGGCCGCGGCCTCTTTTACCAGCTCGACAACCGCTTCCGTCCGCTCCAGCTGCGTAATGCCGGCGCTGGGTGACGGCTCCGTGGCAAAAGCAATGGGGTCGAACGGACGAAGGCCGAGCGACGGTGGGGCTATGGCATTGACCCCCGCGCCGGGAAGGTCGAGCGTCAAGGCCGAAAAGCCATTGGCTTCAAGTATCGGCGTCACCTTGTCCCATGTCGAGCGGTCGTGCCAACCGCCATGGATCAGGACAAAAACTGCTTTGGTCACTGCCATTCCCTCAGTCCCCTTTACTCTGACCTTACGATATTTGCGGCCTGTGCAAGCGGCCAACTGCCAGCGTCGGTTCAAACTTCCCTGTCGTCGAAAAGGAACATTTCAACACCAGAGTCGTCAGGCGCAAAAAGTCGTCGATCCGCCGCAGCGGCCTGACCTTCCGGGCTTGCAAACGCCTTGTTGATCGCCGCAAGGTCGTCGAAATGCAGCGTTCCAATGCGATGAATTTTGGACGTTCCGACTGGCCTTGCGATCGGGCCGTCGCTGACCTCGTATTTCCTGAGCCCAGGGATCTTCTTGGCGAGAGGCACGTGGATCTCGAAATAATGCTGGTCGAACGCCTCGACATTATCAGGTGTTGGGTAAATCACGACCATGCGGGCCATTGCGATTCCTCCGTTGTTTCGGTGTGTGCCAAGCCTCACCGGGTTTCGCCAAACACCGCCGAGCCGATGATCGAATCGAGGCTCGCCAGCTCAAGGATCTCAGGGAAGTAGGCTTTCATGCGCGGGTCGCTGCGCATCGCCTCGACCGCTGCAGGGGTCTCCCACTCGGAGTAGATGACGACGCCGGTGCCGTCATTTGCCGCGATCAACCGGGTCGTCTTCCAGCCTTCAAGCGTGCGGACAACCGTGTCGGTGTTCAGCTTCAGGAGCGCGATCAGCGCATCCTGCTTCCCGGGTTTGACCTTCAGCAGATTGATCAAAATGACTGACTCGTCGGACATGGCATGTCTCCTTTTTGTTTCGAACACATCAAGGACGACCGGAAGGGTGAAAACGGATCGCGACGTTTGAAAATTTTGGGAAATGGTTCTCTGCGGAGCGGGGCCTGCTGACTGAAATAAGCAGTCCAAGCCATCGCCACAACAACGGAAGAGCCGTAGCCTTACCTGACAAAAAACAATAGTGTTGACTAATTAATCAGTATGCACTAATTGTTTTGTCATGATTGAAACCGCACCCATCACCGCCGTCATGCGCGCCCTTGCCGATCCGACCCGGCGTGCCGTGTTCGAGCGCATCGCCAATGCCGACGAGATCACAGTGGTCGAACTGACGCGCGGCAGCGGCGTGACGCAGGGTGCCATTTCGCAGCATCTCAAGTCATTGAAGCAGGCGGGCCTCGTCAGCGAGCGTCCCGAAGGCCGCAACGTCTATTACCGCGCTGAGCCCGAAGGCCTCGAGCCGCTTGTCGACTGGATGAGCCATTACGGCGCCTTCTGGCGCGAACGGTTTGCAAACCTCCGCACTCTCTTGAAGGAGATCGATCCATGAATGAAGTAGTGTTGCAGCCCCACACGCAGGACATCGTGGTAGACGAGGTCTTCCCCCACGCCCCCGAGACGATCTGGAAAACCTTGACGAGCGGCGCCTTGATAAGCCGCTGGATGATGGTTGCGACAGGCTTCGAGCCGGTCGAAGGCAACCGCTTCACCTTCCAGACCACGCCGGCCGGCGAATGGGATGGCGTCATCCACTGCCGGGTGCTGGAGGTGAAACCGAACGAGCGGTTCGTCTACGCCTGGAAAGGCGGGCACGAGGCCAATGCCGGCTATGGCTCGCGTCTTGACACGGTCGTTACATGGACCCTGTCCAGGGTCCACAACGGCACGCGCCTTCGCCTCGTTCATTCCGGCTTCGTGACGCCGAGAAACGACACCGCCTTCAAGAACATGAGCGAAGGTTGGAAGAAGGTTCTGACGCGGATCGGCACCGTGACCGAAGGGCAGGACTGAGACGACACCCAAAGCCTGACGCGGGCGCCGTGCCCGCGTCCTTGACGCGCCCGGTTCGGCAAGCGCCGTAGCGCCATCACGAACACAAGCAAAACAACTGATTGCGATGCCCGACCATCGAGCACGCTCGATGACGTACGCGTTGCCGTCCCCAGAGCCCAAGGAGCAATGACATGAGCAAGCCCTATACCGGTGGATGCGCCTGCGGCGCGATCCGTTACGAGATCTCTGGAGAACCGGTTTTCTCAAACGATTGTCAGTGTCGCGACTGCCAGAGCGAGAGCGGCACCGGACACGGATCGCACCTGACCTTCAGGCGAGACGGCGTGAAGCTCGAAGGCAAGGCGACGCTGTGGGACATGGTCGCCGATAGCGGCAACGTGAAGACCCGGGCCTTTTGTCCCACCTGCGGTTCGCCCGTCTATATGACCTTTGCCGCAATGCCCGAATTCTTCACCGTGCGCGCGGCGAGCCTCGACGATCCGAGTCGCTACAAGCCCCAGGTCGTCACCTATGGATCACGCGGCTACGCTTGGGACCACCTCGACCCGACGCTGCCGAAGTTTGACAAGATGCCGCCGATGTAAAGACCAGGCGAACGGACATCGAAGTTTTCCAGGGCGCGCCGTCGCGCGCCCTACCCCATCCCCATCGCGTAGCAACCGAGCAAATGCGCCATGCCGCGTTCGGTATTGCCGAACAGTAGATCCGCCTTCTGGCGGCTAGTTCGAACAGATCACGCCTGTCATCTTCTCTCCATCGAAACGCCAATCGGCGCACACCGAAAAAACAGGAGAGACCAATGCTTCGTTCCCTCATCACCGGCGCAGCCATAGCCTTCGCCGTCCCGGCACTCGCCGACGTTCAGCCCTATCCGGCGACGTTTACAACGGAAACCATCGCCACCAACGGCACGACCCTGCATGTGCGCGTCGGCGGTTCGGGGGCCGACCGTCGTGCTGCTGCACGGCTACGGCGAGACCGACGACATGTGGGCGCCGCTTGCTGCCGAGCTTGTCCGCGATCACCGCGTCATCGTGCCCGATCTCAGGGGCATGGGGCTCTCGGACAAGCCGGCGACCGGCTATGACAAGAAGACAGAAGCGCAGGATATCGCCGGCGTGCTCGACGCGTTGAAGGCCGACAAGGTCGACGTGGTGGCACACGATATCGGCAACATGGTCGGTTACGCCTTTGCCGCCCAGTATCCGACACGAACGACAAAGCTGGTGCTGATGGACGCGCCGCTTCCCGGCGTCGGCCCGTGGGAAGAGATCCTGAAGAACCCGCTGCTGTGGCACTTCCGTTTCGGCGGGCCTGACATGGAGCGCTTGGTGGCCGGCCGCGAGCGCATCTACCTCGACCGCTTCTGGAACGAATTCTCCGCCGATCCGAAGAAGTGGAACGAGGCCTCGCGCGAACACTACGCCAAGCTCTATGCCCAGCCGGGCGCGATGCGGGCGGGCTTCGCCCAGTTCGCCGCCTTCGATCAGGACGCGATCGACAACCAGGCCTTCCTGAAACAGGGCAAGCTCGGCATGCCTGTCCTGGCCGTCGGCGGCGAAAAATCCTTCGGCCCGACAATGGCCGTCGTAACCCGCTTTGCCGCCAACAATGTCACCGAGGTGGTCATTCCCGCTTCCGGCCATTGGTTGATGGAGGAACAGCCCGAAGCGACGGTGAAGGCGATCCGCAGCTTTCTCGACGCGGAATGATCGAGGGTGCCTACGAAGCGGCCATTGACCAGAGCCGGCGCAAGCACTTTGCGCCGGCTCTTTTCGCATCATGGCCAGCGCGCAGCGCGATAGCTCTCAAGCTCCGGCTGGGCGTCAGGTCGGCGGAATGAAAGGCTGGCTGATCGCCTGGAATACGGCCAACGCCTCCAGCATTTCCCCGTGTGCCCGTAGCGCCGGATAGTTGGAGATCGCGATCAGCTCGGGATGGACCTCGCACAGGAAACGCAGCACCACTGCCACGGCGATATCGGCATGGCCAATGCGCTCCCCGAACCAGAACTCCGAGGTACCCTCCGACCGGCCGGCCTCCAATACGCCGAGCGCCGCCTCCATCTGGTGACGGCAGCGATCGACCCAGAGGGCCGAGACTTCGCCGTGCAGACGCTTCTCGTAGAACAGGCTGACGGCCTTGTCGCCGAGCCCGGTTGCAAGCGCCGCAACCTTAAGCGCCCGATGTCGGGCGGGTTCGAACCTTGGAAACAACAAGGCCGTCGAGATAATCGAGAATGATGTGGCTATCGATCAACGCGGTACCGTCGTCCAGCACCAGGGTCGGGACGCGCGTCAGCGGATTGTAGGCACGAAGCCTGTCGGCATCGCCGAAGGAGGACCAGGGGCGGTGCTCGAATTCCATGCCGTATAGCGTGAGCGCGATGCCGACGCGGCGGACGAAGGGAGAATCATATTGGCCGATCAGGATCATCTGCAGGGTCCCGTCTGGTGAGAGCGCAGCCAGAAGACAACGGATGCGCGGCAAAAGCAAAGCCTTGCTCCGCCCCCATCAACGCCCGCGCTCCCCGTTTCTAGCCACTTGCAGAGCCTATCGGGAATGCCGATAAGCCTTCGACACGAGACAAAAGGGGGAGACCATGGACATCTCGGAAATCATCATCGCCGGCGACACCGCAGGCATCGAATGGCGCCTTCCGGTCTTCCGCTTCAAGGGCAGGAGCCCCGACGCACCGAAGACCTATATTCAAGCGGCACTGCACGCCAACGAACTGCCCGGCACCGCGCTGGCGCATTTCCTCCTGCAGAAGCTCGCTGACGCGGAGAAGAACGCCGCCATTCTCGGCGACATCACCGTCGTGCCGCAGGCAAACCCCATCGGCACCGCGCAATCGCATTTCGGCGAACTGCAGGGCCGGTTCGATCTCGGCTCGCGCACCAATTTCAACCGCGATTTTCCGCTGATCGCACTCGGCGAGCGCGACAGCCTTCTCGAGGATCTTGATCGTTACTCGGCCACGGATCGGCTGAAGCGGCAATTGCTGCATATGGCGCTCGGCGCCGACTTGATGCTCGACCTGCATTGCGACGACGAAGCGCTGCAATATGCCTATATCGACGACGCCTTCTGGCCGGAGGCGGCCGACCTTGCCGCAGCTCTCGACATGGAGGCGGTGCTTCTTTCGGATGGCGAAAGCTCCGCCTTCGAAGAGGCCGTCGCCTACGCCTGGAAGTATGAGGCAGCCGGTCAGATGAAGACGAGCCTTCCGGGGCGGCTCTCCGTCACGGTCGAGCTTCGCGGCACACGCGACGTCTATCCTGACATGGCACGCAAGGATGCCGAAGGCGTGCTGCGCTTCCTCGCCCAGCGCGGCGTGGTCGCCGGCGACAGGGCAGCACTTCCAGCATTCGGCGGCATCGTCGCGCCGCTCGACAACATCGAGCTGATCCGCGCTCCGGAATCCGGCGCCATCCTCTTCCACCGCGATATCGGCGAGAGGGTGAAGGCCGCCGATCTGCTCGTGACGATCCTTAGCCGTCCCGGCCGGCCAGACGGCGCCATCGAAGTCCGCGCACCGCAGGACGGGCTGATTGTTACCCGGGTATCGACAAGGCTTGCCCGTCGCCGCGCGGACCTGATGAAAATCGCCTGCGCAACCGCGTCAAGCGCCGCACGCAAGCCCGGCCCGCTGGAAGCCTGAAGCCAAGCCAAAGCTGTGGCTTTGTCCGGAACGTCCTGAGAACGTTCCGGACATCACCGCGACATCGTCGCGGTCATCTTCGGACTGTCGAGAAGGATGGTCGAGCGCAGAGTCTTGATCTCGCCGATCTGCTCGAACTCGGTCCACAATAGCCGTTTGTAGTCGGCGACATCACGTACGGCGATCTTCAGCAGAAAGTCGAAATCACCGGCAACCGTATGGCACTCCACCACCTCGGGCATGCGCGACACCAGTTCGATGAAACGCTGCCCGACCTTGCTTGCGGTCCGCTCCAGCGTCACTTCGAGAAAGGCCTGGAAGCCGACCCCCGCCGCCTTCGGATCGACCACGACCGTTTGCCGGATAACACCTTCCGAGTAGAGCCGCGCCAACCGGCGCGACAGCGGTGCCGGCGAAAGCCCGACCCGCGCCGCAAGCTCGTTGTTGCTGCGCAACGCGTCCTCGACAAGCAATCGGATAATCCGCCGGTCGATCGCATCGAGTTTGGACGCTCCGCGCTCCGTCATAGCCAGCCCTTCCCGCTCTCTTCAGCGTTTGCGCAAATCAGCAAAAGAAATGCATCGATTTACGCAATTCGATCTATGCGAATATTGTCTCCGTGGCAAATCCGGCATCGATTTTGCGCTGTCTCTGATTTAAAGAAGAAGCCTGTCGAGAGCCGGAGGACGGTTCTCGGCGCGACCTTTCTCGATCGCCCATCGCTACTCTGTCACTGCCAAGGGGGAATTCCGGCATGTTCGACGCTCTGACCCGCCAACCCGACGATCCGTTGCTGGCCCTGATCGGGCTCTATCGCAAGGACGAGCGCCCTGGAAAGGTCGATCTCGGCGTCGGAGTCTACCGCGACGAAACCGGCCACACGCCGATCTTCCGCGCGGTCAAGGAAGCGGAAAAGCGGCTGCTCGCAACGCAGGACAGCAAGGCCTATGTCGGCCCCGAGGGCGACCTCATTTTCGTCGATCACCTCTGGACGCTGGTCGGTGGCGACACGATCAACCGAAGCCATTTGGCCGGCGTGCAGACGCCGGGCGGCTCCGGCGCGCTAAGGCTTGCGGCCGACCTCATCCGCCAGATGGGCGGCAAGCGCATCTGGATCGGCCTGCCGAGCTGGCCGAACCATGCCAGCATCTTCAAGGCCGCGGGCCTTGAGACGGCCGGCTATCCATTCTTCGACGTCCCGTCCCAGACCGTGCTCTTCGACACCATGATGAGCGCGCTCCAAGGTGCTTCGGCCGGCGACGCCGTGCTGCTGCATGCCGGCTGCCACAACCCGACGGGCGGCGTGATCACCGATACGCAATGGCTGGAGATCGCGGCCGTCGTCGCCGAGCGCGGCCTGCTGCCGTTGATCGACCTTGCCTATCAGGGCTTCGGCCGCGGATTGGACGAGGACGTAACGGGCCTTCGCCATCTCATCGGCATCGTCCCGGAAACCCTGATCGCCGTCTCCTGCTCGAAATCGTTCGGGCTCTACCGCGAGCGCACCGGCGCCATCTTTGCCGTGACCGCCTCGTCCTCGTCGGCCGACACGGTCCGCTCCAACCTCGCCGGCCTGGCGCGCACCAGCTACTCGATGCCGCCGGATCACGGCGCCGCCATCGTGCGCACCATCCTGTGCGATGCCGACCTGGCGCGCGACTGGAGAGAAGAACTTGAAACCATGCGCCAGCGTATATCAGGCATTCGCCGATCGCTTGCCGAAGGCCTGCGCGACCGCTGGCAGGCGCTTGGCGCCGTCGCCGACCAGGAAGGCATGTTCTCGCTGCTGCCGCTTTCGGAAGCGGATGTGATGCGGCTCAGGAACGAACACGGCATCTACATGCCGGGTTCCGGCCGCATCAACATTGCCGGACTGAAGACGGCCGAAGTCGATGACGTCATCGGCAAGTTCAAGAACCTCTAAGGACTGAAAAGACGATGAACGCCGAGCCAATGATCAATACCCAGGACGTGCCCGCCGAGCGCCACCACCTCTTTGAGGATGCGTTGGCGATCCTGACGGGCACGCTGATCATGTCGCTCGGCGTCATCATCTACAGCAAGGCGATGCTGCTGACGGGCAGCACCTCCGGTCTGGCCCTTCTTTTGCAATACGCGACCGGCGCGCAATTCTGGCTGGTGTTCTCGCTCATCAATCTGCCGTTCTATGTCCTGGCGATCAAACGGCTCGGCTGGATGTTTGCGCTGCGCACCTTTCTTGCGGTCACGTTGGTGGCGCTGTTTTCGAAGTTGACGGCAGGATGGGTGGAATTCGCCAAGCTCGACCCGATCTACGCGACCATTGTCGGCGGCGGATTGATGGGCACCGGCCTGCTGATCCTCTTTCGCCACCGCACCGGGCTCGGCGGCATCAACATTCTGGCGATCTATCTGCAGGAGAAGTACGGCATCCGCGCCGGCTATTTCCAGCTTGCCGTCGATCTTACGATCCTTGCCGCCGCCTTCTTCGTGCTGCCGCCGGCCAACCTGGTTCTGTCCGTAGTTGGCGCCGCCGTCGTCAACATGACGCTTGCCATCAACCACAAGCCGGGCCGCTACGTCGGCGTAACCTGAGACACCGGCAAGGTCTTCCCTCTCCCTGAGAGGGAGGCTATCACTCCCAGCACGAATTTGCCGCAAGGCAGGAAAGGCATGGGAATGACGGTCACGATCTACGGCATCAAGAATTGCGACACGATGAAAAAGGCGCGCACCTGGCTCGACGGCCAGGGCATCGCCTATCGCTTCCACGACTACAAGGTCGAGGGCATCGACCGAGCCCATCTCGATCGCTGGTGCAAGGAGGCAGGCTGGGAAATCGTGCTCAACCGCGCCGGCACCACCTTCCGCAACCTGCCCGATGCCGAAAAGCAGAACCTCGATACCGACAAGGCAATCGCGCTGATGCTGGCACAGCCCTCGATGATCAAGCGTCCGGTGATCGAGGCCAACGGCAACCTGTTGATCGGCTTCAAGCCGGACCTCTACGAGGCCCTGTTTCACAAGACCAACGCCTGACGCCGGGAGAGGCACGATGTCCAAGACCACCCGCGCAACTCAGGCGCTTGCCAAGGCCGGCGTTGTCTTCACCGTCCACACCTACGACTACGACCCGAACGCCGAGCGCGTCGGGCTGCAGGCGGCAGAAGCACTCGGCGAGGATCCGAGCCGGGTGCTGAAGACGCTGATGGCCGAGGTCGACGGCAAGCCAGTCTGCTGCGTGGTGCCATCCGATCGCGAAGTCAGCATGAAGAAACTGGCCGCGGCCTTCGGCGGCAAGTCGGCAGCGATGATGAAGCCTGCTGATGCCGAGCGCCTGACCGGATATCATGTCGGCGGCATCAGCCCGTTCGGGCAGAAGAAGCTGGTGCCGACCGCGATCGAAGAAGCGGCGCTTTCCGAAGCACAGGTCTACATCAATGGCGGCCAGCGCGGGCTTCAGGTGCGGCTGGCACCTGGCGACGCACGAACGGCACTCAAGGCCGTGGCGGCACCGCTGATCGCCTGACGCCGACATGAACACTCCAGGATGTCCTTGGGCATTCCAGGCGTGTTCTGAGATCGAGAGCGCTTCCGGTTTAGACAGAGCCGCAGAAACGCTCTATCTCCCTGTTTTGACACATTTCCTGACGGAAAACCGCTTCGCACTTTTCCTGGAAATGCTCTAGCGAAGCCTTGCGAGCAGACTAGCCAGTTGCTGCGCTTCGTCCGTACCCAGTTTTGTGCCGACATGGGCCTCGATCGAACCGGAATAGACCTCCCACATGCGCTCGCGTGTCGCACGCCCTTTGTCAGTCACGACCACCCAGCGCCCGCGCCCGTCGGCGTCGAAAGCCTCGCGCCGAACCAGCCCTTCCCGTTCAAGCCGGTCGATCAAACGCGAGAGATTGTATTGGGCAAGCAAGGTGCGGGACTCGATCTCGAAGGGACGCAGCTTGCCGTCCTCCGCCTGCACCAGTTCCCAGAGCACATCATACCAGCCGAGCGGCGGCAGACCGGCCCTCTTGAAATCCGCCTCGATCGCCGAAAGCACGCGCCGTTGCGCGCGCATGAGGCCGATCCAGGCCTGTGTGGCAGCCGGCGTCGGCCGCAGTTCTCCATTCTTCGAAATATCGCTCATAGATGCAATTACATTGATCTTGAAAGTGTTGGCAAGCACACATACATGCAGATGCATCTACATTGATCAACCCAGGAGACCACCCATGAGCAGTGCCCTTACCCTGATCAGCCATCATCTCTGCCCCTATGTGCAGCGCGCTGCGATCGCGCTTGCCGAAAAGGGTGTCGCCTTCGATCGCGCGAGCATCGATCTGGCCGCCAAGCCAGACTGGTTCCTGAAAATCTCGCCGCTCGGCAAGGTGCCGTTGCTGCAGATCCCGCAGACGACCGGCGAGGCCGTCCTGTTCGAAAGTTCGGTGATCTGCGAATACCTCGAGGAGACACAGGCTGGCGTCCGGCTTCACCCGACGGACCCTCTGGAACGGGCACGCCACCGCGGCTGGATGGAATACGGCTCGTCGATCCTCTCGGACCTCTGGGGCTTCGAGACCACCGGGGCTGCCGACGCTTTCGAGCAGAAGCGCCAGGTGATCGCCGCGAAGTTTGCGACGATCGAAACCGTTCTGGGCGACGGGCCCTATTTCGCCGGAACGGATTTCTCCCTGGTGGATGCAGTCTTTGCGCCGATCTTCCGCTATTTCGACCTGTTCGACACGTTGGTCGACCACAAGATCTTCAGCGGCCTTGCCCGTGTTTCCGCCTGGCGGCAGGCCCTGGCGGAACGCTCGAGCGTCAAGGCTGCCGTGGCATCGGACTATGGCGAGCGTCTGATGATCTTCTTGAAGCAGCACGACGCCTATCTGCTGCGTGCGCAATAGAGCGGCCCCACGGCCCTTCTTTTTCGGCGCGCGCCATCCTATGACAGATGCGAACAACGGGAGGAGCAAGCGCGCCATGCCTGATATGACGTCGACCCTGACGATATTGCAGCCCTATCCCGGCATCTTCGCCTATTACGACGGGCGGATTGCCGGGACCCGGCTCCATTCCGAGGGACCAAACTGGCTGGACGATGGCGCCTATGCGTTGGGCGTCGCGTCCTACGCAATCGTCGATGGCGGTGAGGCGCTCGTCTACGACACCCACATCTCCATCCCCCACGCCGAAGCCATTCGCGTCCATCTCGAAGGCCTTGGCGTCACCTCGATCCGGGTCGTGCTCAGCCACTGGCACAAGGACCACGTAGCCGGAAACGCCGCCTTTGCCGATTGCGAGATCATCGCTTTGTCGCTGACGGCGGAACGGCTTGCCGAAAACCGCGAGAAGATCGAAATCGCAACGCCGCCGATCCATCCCCTCGTCATGCCCAACCGCCTGTTTGAGCACGGGCTTGATCTCAAGGTGGGGCAACGAAAGGTGGAACTGCATCATTTCGCCATTCACAGCGCCGACGGCAATGTCCTCTGGCTGCCCGAGGAAAAGCTGCTGCTGGCCGGCGACACGGTCGAAGACTGCGCCACCTTTATCGCCGAAGCCGAGCAGGTCGCAACGCATATCGCCGAATTGAAGCGCCTGCGGGAATGGCCGATCGCCCGCATCCTGCCAAGCCACGGCGATCGCGATCGTATTGCTGCGGGCGGCTATGACGCGGCGCTGATCGATGCGAACCGAAGCTATCTCGAACGTTTGGTGCGCGCGGCCGCGGACGGAACTCCCATCGGGCCTCTCAAGGATTTTGCTGCCGATGAGATCGCCGCCGGTTCGATCCTCTACTTCGCGCCCTATGAAGAGGTGCACGACAGCAATGTCGCCAGAATGCGCGCTGCAGCCAAGAGCATCTGACGTTTGCAACCGCCAGCCTTCATTTTCGCCGCAAAGCGCACTAAGTCTTGTTCGTCCGATTTCATAATGACAGGCAAATCATGACCTATCCCGCCAACACCCCCACCCCGATCGACCCGGTAAAACTCGACAAGCTCGCGGAAGTCGCCATCAAGGTCGGCCTGCAGCTGCAAAAGGGCCAGGACCTGGTAATGACGGCGCCGATCGCCGCCATGCCGCTTGTGCGCGATATCGCCAAGCACGCCTACAAGGCCGGCGCCGGTCTGGTGACGACGTTCTATTCCGACGAGGAAACGACACTTGCGCGCTACGCCTACGCGCCTGACGAAAGCTTCGACCGGGCAAGCGACTGGCTTTACGAAGGCATGGCCAAGGCATTCGGCGGCGGCGCTGCCCGCCTAGCCATCTCCGGCGACAACCCGATGATGCTGTCGGCCCAGGACCCGAGCAAAGTGGCGCGCGCCAACAAGGCCAATTCCATCGCCTACAAGCCGGCGCTCGAAAAAATCACGAATTTCGACATCAACTGGAACATCGTCTCCTATCCGAACCCTGCCTGGGCGCAGCTGGTGTTCCCGAACGATCCCGAGCCGATCGCGGTGGAAAAGCTGGCCAACGCCATTTTCGCCGCGTCGCGCGTCGATCTCGACGATCCGGTTGCGGCCTGGAAGGCGCACAATGCCAACCTGGCGCGACGCTCCGCCTGGCTGAACGGCGAACGCTTCGCCTCGCTGCATTTCACCGGCCCCGGCACCGATCTCGTCGTCGGGCTGGCCGATGGCCATCTGTGGTGTGGCGGCGCGTCGGAAGCGAAAAACGGCATCATCTGCAATCCCAATATCCCGACCGAAGAGGTCTTCACGACACCGCACGCGCTGCGCGTCGAGGGATACGTCTCCAGCACCAAGCCGCTGTCGCATCAGGGTACGCTGATCGACAACATTCAGGTCCGGTTCGAAGGCGGACGCATCGTCGAGGCGAAGGCTTCGCGCGGCGAGGAGGTGCTGAACAAGGTGCTCGACACCGACGAGGGCGCGCGCAGGCTCGGTGAAGTGGCCCTCGTGCCGCATTCCTCGCCGATTTCGGCAAGCGGCATCCTGTTCTACAACACCCTGTTCGACGAAAATGCCTCGTGCCACATCGCGCTTGGCCAGTGCTACTCGGGCTGCTTCGTCGACGACACCAGCCTGACGCCGGAACAGATCCGCGCCCAGGGCGGCAATTCGAGCCTGATCCACATCGACTGGATGATCGGCTCCGGCCAGGTGGATATCGACGGCGTGCGCGCCGACGGCAGTCGCGTGCCGGTCATGCGGCAGGGCGAGTGGGCTTGACGCAGTTCGGTGTCATCGGCGGCGGCGGCTGGCTGGGCAAGGCCCTGTTGCTGCCCGCCCTTGCCGATGGCGTCATCGCCGGGGAGGCGTTGACCGTCTCCTCGCGCAGCGGCACCGTCCCGGGCTTCGAGCCCTGGCCGGCTGTCCGCCAGACGAAAGATACGCCGCGCTCGCCGCTGACGCGGATGTGGTGATGCTGTCCGTACGCCCACAGGATCTCGACGCCATCGCGCTCGATCTCTCGGGCAAGCTCGTCATTTCGGTGATGGCGATGGTTTCGCTTGCCGACCTTGCCGCCCGCTTCGAGGCTCGTCGCATCATCAGGGCGATGCCGAATACTGCCGCCGAAAAGCGGCTCTCCTTCACACCGTGGCTTGCAAGCCCTGACACCACCGAGGCGGATTGCGCCTTCGCCGAGCGGCTCTTTGAAGCATCCGGCAAGGTGCAAAGGATCGCGACGGAAACCGAGCTCGACTACTTCACCGCCTTGATCGGCTCCGGCCCTGCCTTTCTTGCCGTCTTTGCCGATGCGATGATTTCCGATGCCGTGACGAAAGGCATCGAGAGAGGCATCGCCGAGCGCGCCGTGCGCCAGCTTTTCCTCGGCGGCAGCACCTTGCTGGCAGGCAGCAAGCAGACGCCTGACGAAATCGTGCAAACCTTCCTCGATTACGCTGGCACGACCGCGGCCGGGCTCGAGGCCATGGCTGCCGCCGATATCCACACGCCGATCGCTCGGGGGTTAACGGCCGCCGCTGCGAAAGCGGCGGCCGGCACCCGCGACTGCGACCTCGGGTAGGTTTTTGCCGGGGCGCCTGCCTTGTCCAACCTCAGCGCTTGCCTGGATTGGTGAGCGAAGGGGGCACCTTGTTCTTCACGCACGGGCCGGGCGAACGCGAGGCGCCAGTTGCGCCCGCTGGCTCAGCCAGACGCTGATTAGCACGACGAGAATGCCCAGCGCCTGGACCGGTGTCAGACGTTCATCAAGCACACCCCAGCCGAGCAGGATCGCGACGACAGGACTTAGGAAGCCGAGCGGCGCTACGGCCGAGGGCTCGAGGCGCGACAGCCCCCGGAACCAGAGCAGATAGGTGAAGGCGGCGCCGATCAGGCCGAGATAGGCGAGGCCCGCGTAGTTCGCCATCGTCAGGGTCGGCAGGGCCGGCTCAAAGAAGAGAGCGACCGGCACCAGCAGCACTCCGCCGGCGGCAAGCTGCCAGGCGGTGAAGGTCAAGGGCGGCACGGGCGGCGCCCAGTGGCGGCTCAGAACCGTGCCGAAGGCCATCGACACGGCACCGGCAAGACCGGCAACGACGCCGAGTGGATCGAGCGTTGCGCCCGGTGTCAGCACAAGCAGGCCGACGCCGACGATGCCAGCAAGGCCGGCGATGATGCTCAGCGCGCGGATCGGCGAGCCGAGAAAGACGCGCGACAACAGGATGACGATCAGCGGCTGGATCGCGCCGACCGTGGCGGCGACGCCGCCGGGCAACCGGTAGGCAGACACGAACAGCATCGCCCAGAAGAACGAGAAATTGAGGGCGCCGAGCAGGAACGTGCGCGGCCACCAGATGCCTGAAGGCAGCTGGCGGACGATCAGCAGGAGCAAGAGCCCCGCCGGCAAGGCGCGCAACATGGCGACCGTCAAGGGATAGCCCGGCGGCAGCAGTTCGGTCGTGACCAGATAGGTGCTGCCCCAGATGGCAGGCGCCAGGGCGGTCAGGGCGAGGTCGGCGTTGCGGCTGGCGATCATGTCTCTACCTCAAGTATCTCTAGATCAAGATATCTCCGTTATAACCGATATTATCTTGACGTCAAGATATCTTCGCCTTAGGCATTTCGGAAGAACGGTGGAGGCTCAGATGGATCACGTCGATAGAATTCTGGCGCAGTGGCAACGCGAACGACCAGACCTGGACGTTTCGGCCATGGGCCTTCTCGGCCGCTTCACGCGGCTGCGTAACCATATCGGACGCGAGATCGAAAAGACCTTCGCCGAGCGCGGATTGACGTCGGCGAGCTTCGACGTGCTTGCGGCGCTCAGGCGCTCCGGATCACCCTTTCAGCTCTCACCCGGCGAACTGCTGGCGACCACCATGGTCAGTTCCGGCACGATGACCAACCGCATCGACCAGCTGGAAAAGCAGGGTCTCGTCCAGCGCCTCGACAATCCGGACGACCGCCGCGGCGTGATCATAGCGCTGACGGCGGAAGGCTTGGAACGCGTCGACGAGGCTGCGACGGCCCATGTCGCCAACCAGCACCGGGTTGTTGCAAGCCTTGCACCGGACGAGCGCGAAGCGCTGGATGCGGTGCTGCGGAAACTGCTTGCAACCTATGAATAGGGCTGACGATCAGATGCGTCCGGCGAGCTGCCGCACGCGGGCAAGGTGACGCTTACGTTTCTCATCCGTGGCCCGATCCATGTCGTGCAGGCTGACCATGCGGAAATCGAGGCCCTTGGCGCAGAAGGCGGCAATACCGCGCTTCAGCAGCCGCCGCACGGGGTTGCCCATATAAAGATGCACCACCCACCAGGGCGATCCCGTCGTCGTCAGCGCCCAGAAGAGCTTGATGTTCTTCAGCCGCGGGATGATGCGGCCGCCGGCCGGATCGTTGTCGAAGGCAACGCCCGGCACGAAGACCCGATCGAAGAAGCCCTTGAGGATCGCCGGAAAATTGAACCACCATTGCGGAAAAACCAGGACGATCCCGTCCGCTGCCTGCAGCCGCGCGATCAACCCGGCCGTTAAGCTGGCATCGTAGTTGTCGGTGAAATAGCTGCCGCGCTCTACCTTGCTCAACCTCGGATCGAAATCCTCGCGATAGAGATCGAGCAGATCGACGGTATGGCCACCGGCAACAAGCGCCCGTTGCGCTTCGCGGGCGACGCTGGCGGCAAAGCTGTCTTCCAGCGGATGGGCGAGCACGAGCAGAATATGCATCCATTGTTCCTACTGCATAAGACCTGGGATCGAGATCGATCGACGGAGAAAATGATCCAAAGAATCAATCTATTGCAATGACGATCTTTTGAGCCGTAGCGCGACCCGCCCGCGACGAACGCATGTCACCGGAAAATCGGCCGATTCCAAATGCGTTTGCCAAACTCGCCCTTGCTCAGAGACCGGAGGAGTAGGCGGGCCGGGCGCGCGCTTCCAAGGCCAGTTCCTCGAACACGGATGGCGACCGGCGCGACGCCCAGGCGGAAATCAGTTGCGCAGCGTTATCTTCAACGGCTTGCCCTGAATGAAGCTGGAGATCGTAGCGCTGCCCCTCGTGAATGCGATGGAAATCGTCTTTAGCGCTGCCGATCGGCCGGTCCGCGCGCAGCGTTTCCCGTCGGACAAGTTCCTGAAGCTCACAGTGGAGCGCGACGAAGAAGACATCGAAGGACTGCAGCATCATCGCCAGCTCAGACGCCCAACCGGGCTCCTCGAGAATGTGTTCCAGCAGGAGATTGTTGCCGGCCGAGGCATAGGCGACCAGGGAGCGGTGGAACCCTTCGAAGAAACGGGCACGGTATTCCTGCCACCTGAAGTCGCCGCGCCGGAATCTTTCCGTCGGCAACGTTCCCGAATCACGAATATGGTCAATCGAGACGTGCCAGAATGGCTCGCCGATTTGTGCCTGGACCGCGCGCGCCAGAGTGGATTTTCCACTGCTGGAAGCGCCGTGAATGAAGATAATCTTGGCTCGTTCGACCATATCTGACTTCCATTCCGCAGAGTGCTGTGAGCGCGGCGTTATGCTGCCTCCGTGACAGGGAAATGAAAAGCAGGCGTCATTGATGCAGGCCGCACAGTCAACCCGTCCTCGTTGGAAAGATGAGGGCTCCCGTGATCGCAAACCTTGCCTAGAACAGGCTGCCTTGCTTCGACGGGTCGCCACCGGAACCACCGGTTTTCGGCTGCTTCTTCCTGGCGGCCGCCTGGGCTGTCGGCTCCCCACCCTCACCCGCAATCGCCGAAACGCTGCCGTCGGCAAATTCCAGCGACAGCGCCATGCCGGGCGCAACGGCCGCGGCCTGGCGAACCGGGCCGCCCTCGCCGTCGCGCACCAGCGCAAAACCGCGCTGCAGGACATTGCGATAGGACAGCGATTGCAGGATGCGGTCCTGTGCGGCGATGACACCCGTCAACCGGCGAATGTCCGTGCGGATTGCCGCGTCGGACCGCGCAACCAGCCCAGCCACGCGATCCGTCGAGCGGTGGATCTGGGCCAGCAGGCGCGACGGCAGCGCGCGCAGCGACGCATCCGCCGCCGAGACACGCGACTGTCCGCGATGGACCTGACGCTCGACGACGCGCTCGGCGCGGTTCATCGCATCGTTTAGCCGTTGCCGACGATCGCCGAGCCGCGCCTTGACCAGATCCGGCCGCAGCTCCGCCGAAGCGCGCTCGAACATCCGGCGCTTGTTCGTTGTGTTCATCATCAGACCACGCCCGAGGCCGAGGGCAGCCTCGTCGAAGCGTCGACGCGGCAGCGCCAACAACTGATCGAGCGACGGCAGCGCCCGGGCAAGCGACCGCACCACTTGGCGACGGTTTTCCATCTGCCTGACCATGCCGGCCTTCAGCCGCGCCGAAAGGCCGGATACTTCCGCTTCCAGATCGGCCTTGACCGGCACGGCCATTTCCGCCGCCCCGGTCGGGGTCGGTGCGCGTTGGTCGGCAGCATAGTCGATCAACGTCCAGTCGGTCTCGTGACCGACGGCCGAGATCAGCGGGATGACGGACGCTGCCGCCGCGCGCACGACCGCCTCGTCGTTGAAACCCCAGAGATCTTCCAGGCTGCCGCCACCGCGCGCGACGATCAGGACGTCGGGGCGGGTGATCGGCCCGCCGGCTTCGCATTCGTTGAAGCCACGGATGGCCGCCGCCACCTCGTCTCCCGAGCCTTCGCCCTGGACCCTAACCGGCCAGACGACGACATGGACGGGGAACCGGTCGGCGATGCGGTGGAGGATATCGCGAATGACGGCCCCGGTCGGCGAAGTGACCACGCCGATCACCTTTGGCATAAAAGGCAGCGGCCGCTTGCGCGTCGCGTCGAACAGGCCTTCGGCGCCAAGCTTGCGCTTGCGCTCTTCCAAAAGCGCCATCAACGCGCCGGCACCGGCCGGCTCCAGCGTCTCGATGACGATCTGGTATTTCGACGAACCGGGGAAGGTCGTGACCTTGCCGGTGGCGATCACTTCCATGCCCTCTTCCGGGCGGAAGCGCAGCCGCGAGAAGGTGCCCTTCCAGATCACCGCATCGATGCGCGCCCGATCGTCCTTGAGCGCGAAATAGGCGTGCCCCGAAGAATGCGGCCCACGATAGCCCGAGATCTCGCCACGCACACGAACCTGATCGAAGGCCTGCTCGACCGTACGCTTGATCGAGCCGGAAAGCTCGGAGACCGAATATTCGGTGAGGTTGCTCGGAGAATCGTTGTCGAAAATGGAGCTCATGCCCATTTGTAGCCGACGAGAGGCCCAAGGTCAGCAGAACCGTGCGCCTTTCTACCGGTTTCTTCCTCCGCCGTCCCCGCTCGCTATGGCTTCAGCGCGTAGAGCAAAATGCTGGATTTCTCGGAAACAGGCAGCGGCGTCAGAAACTCCGGAACCCGACCGGCGGCGAGCTGCCCGTAGAGCCCCCGAGGTTCCCGCTTGATGATCATGTCTGCCT
The DNA here is from genome assembly GCF_001424825.1 of Ensifer sp. Root31. Lineage (NCBI taxonomy): Bacteria > Pseudomonadati > Pseudomonadota > Alphaproteobacteria > Hyphomicrobiales > Rhizobiaceae > Ensifer > Ensifer sp. Root31. The sequence continues at coordinate 381,260 of NZ_LMCO01000001.1, forward strand.
GAACATCGTTGGCGCAAAATGCCAGGATCGGTTCGTGCAACTTGCTCAGCATCGCCTTGGCATCAGATGGCGACGCCAGCCCGATCTTCAGCTCCATAAGCATGCCATCGGCATTGCGATGATAGGGCGCCGTCAAGACACGGTGGCTCGTGTATCTAAGGATCGAGGCGCCGATATCCGAAGGACCAACGATCATCGATGGCGGAAGACCTTCAAGATCTGAAAGAGCTGCCGGCGTCAGGCAGTTTTCGGTATTGGACGCCTGCGGCGCCTCCAGAGCGGCAAGGCCGTTGCGTGCCAAGGCGCCGCCGATTGCCCAGACTGCGGGCACCGAAAAAATCAGAACAAGGACATAGGCGAGCGATGCGCTCACGCCCCTGGTTCCCCCCTGCGACCAGGCTCGCATATCCACGAGCAGCAGCGAGAGCGGCAGGATTGCCAGAAGGTTGGAAAACGCCATCGCTCGCACCTGGACCATCGCGATGGCAAGATTGGCAGCAACAAGGGCGACGAGGATGAGATGCAGTCTGACCCGATCGCCCTGCCAAATGCGCCAGACACAGACGAGCGATGCAAAGACCCCACAGAAATAGTAGGCGCCGACGCTTGCCGGCTGGCGCGCCAGCACGGTCGCGAAGGATTGCGCCTCGGTCACACGGTCGAGCCAAAGTTCGATCAACAGCGGGTCAAGATCGGCAAGCGGGTTGCCAAGGCATTGGGGCGCAATAACGAGTGCGACAGCCAGGACGGAACAGGCACTGACGGCCAGCGCGACAAACCGAGCCGATATTCCGCGATCGCTAACAAATGCCGCAGACGCAGCCAGCACACAACCGCCGACAAGTGCCAGGGAGTAGAAGGCGATCGACAGGTTGTCACAGGTTGCCACGCGATAGAGGTGAGGCGGCACCGTGAGGAAGAACACAGTGCTCAAGGTAACTGCCAGTGAGATGCCGAAAGCGATGGTCGCACCAGCAACGTCCCGCCCGAGGAGCGCCCATTGCAACGCGACAATGGCACAAACGACCGCCACAAGCGGCGTCGTCTCGGCGCCGATGGCAATCGCCAGCGCCGCCGCCGCGCCGGCAATCACGTAGTTGCGCGCACGATGGCGCATGTCGACCAGCATCGCGGCCATCACTGCAGCCAGGACCAGCTGGACGTTGTGGTGATCGATGGCGCCACCCATAAACCGATTGCTGGTCACCACAAAGATCGCCGTCAGACCGAGGCAGAAATGCATGCATTGCGTTCCGCCAATACGACGGCCGGCGAGCCCCATGAACACCAGCAATGGAATGGCGAGGAAGATCGGCCAGATCGCAAGCGCCAGCACTTCGGCTCTGTCGGCACCGAAGAGCGGACTGAGCAAGGAAATGAGCCCGGCTATCGGCAGGTCGATCAGCCGCGACCAATGCATCTGCGTGCCGCCATCCAGACCGAGACGAAGCTGGACCGGGTCGAACCAGCCTTGACCGTTGAGCAGGTCTCGAACCTGAACCAGCCGCATGGCGTCATCATTGTCGCGGCCCACATAATCCGATGCGCGGAGGAAACGGACGGCCAAAAACAAGACGACGGGCGCGCCATAGAACAGGACCATCCAAGGCAAGCTCGACCAGAAGCGCATTTTTGCGGTCACTGCCGCCGGGTCCTGACGTCTCGCAATTCTGTCCAGCATCTTCTTACGCCCCTATCCTCCCAGGACCCTAATCGGGCGGGATCAAAAAACCGTAAAGTTGTACCGGGCTCCCGAAGACAAAGGCGCTGACGCGCATGTGCACTTTGGCGTGTTGTTAACCGGCGACACCTATCATGCGCTGACACTTTCAAATCGAGCTGCGCCGATGTTTGAACCCTTAAGCATTGCTGTCCTTCTGCCCTGCTACAACGAAGCTTCGACCATCGGCGGCGTCGTGCGCGACTTCAGAGCCGCATTGCCGACGGCCAGCATTCACGTCTTCGACAACAACTCGACGGACGGAACCGCCTTGCAGGCAATGCTCGCCGGCGCCACCGTCGTTCGCGAAAGACGGCAAGGCAAAGGACACGTGGTCCGGCGGATGTTCGCCGACATCGACGCGGATATCTACGTGATGGCAGATGGCGACGGCACCTACTCACCGGCTGACGCCGAGGACCTGATCCGCACGCTGATTACCGAACAGTCGGACATGGTCGTGGGGACGCGGCGCAATATTCGCGAAGATGCAGGCAGGCAGGGTCACGCGCTCGGCAACAAGCTCTTCAACTACCTCTACCGGTCGATCTTCGGTACGGATTTCAGTGACATCTTTTCCGGCTATCGCGTCTTCTCGCGACGGTTCGTGAAGAGTTTTCCGGCGATATCCGCCGGCTTCGAGATCGAGACCGAGATGTCGGTGCATGCCTCGCGGTTGAAGCTGCCGGTCAGCGAACTGGAGCTGGATTATGGCAGACGCCCCGAAGGCTCGCATTCCAAGCTCTCAACTTACCGCGACGGCGCCAAGATCCTCTGGATGTTCGCAATGCTGATGAAGGAAACGCGACCCTTCGCCTTCTTTGGTCTGATCAGCCTCGCTTTCATGACAACGAGCCTGATTTTCATGACGCCGGTGCTGATCGAATATTTCGGCACGGGGCTGGTTCCCCGCATGCCGACCTGGGTGCTTTCGATGGTGCTGCTGCTGATATCGATCACGATGTTCACCGCCGGCCTGATCCTGGACTCCGTATCGCGGGCCCGCACCGAGCAGTTGCGGCTGCATTACATGGCGACCGGCCGGCGCGCAGCGCGAGAGGCTGTCGTCGAAAAGCCGGCGGTCCCGCAGCTCCGTGCCCACCGGCGCGGACCGGACGCGGCCTAAGCTCACGAGATATATGGAACCCCTGTCGATGAACCGCGAAACCACCAACCGCATACGCTTTGTCATCGAAGACATATTGCCGCCGTTCGTCAGGGACTCACGCCTGTTCAAGGGCATGGCGAGCCTCGCCTGGGGCGAGCATATCGGCCACCTCGCCCGTTTTCGCGAACGTGCCCCCTTCCTGACGGCCTTAGAATACGAGCAGCTCTACAAGCAGCATCCACGCGTTCACGAAGGAACCGACAATTCCGAAGCCTGTGTTCGCAAGATTGCGGCCGAAGTACGCGGCAAATCCGTCTGCGATGTCGGTTGCGGCACCGGCGTGCTGCTGAAGCACATCCGAGGCGCGAACCCCGATCTGCGGCGCTTGACCGGCGTCGACTTCGCCATCGATGACGCGGCCACAATCGAGGGCGTGGAATACTTCGCGGCGATGATCGAAGAGCTTCCCTTCGCGGATGGCGAATTCGATACCGTCGTCTGCACCCACGTCATCGAGCATATCCTCGACTATCGCAAGGCGATTGCCGAACTGCGCCGTATCACCCGGCAGCGGCTGATCATCGTCGTTCCGCGCGAACGCGAATATCGCTACACCTTCAATCCGCATTTCAATTTCTTCCCCTATACGCACTCCTTCCTGCGGGCGATGCATCCTGTCCCAGCGCAACACGCGTGCATCGATATCGGTCGCGATATTTTCTATTGCGAAGACAAGGCCTACTGCATGTTTCCTTAAATCCTATTCGATTTAAGGATAAAAACATGCAGCAATTCAAAGTGCTACAGCGACCTTTGCGCGTCTAATGAGACGCGCGGCGCTGTAGCCGATGCGAGGTGCCCTGCGATGAATCTCAATCTCGCCCCGGCCGTTTGGTTTGGACTGTTCTTCACGCCGGTTTTGATCTCGGCCGGCCAGATCCTTTTCAAGCTGACGAGCGCCAAGACGGGAAGCCCTGACGCACAGGGCCTGCTGGCGCTCATCTTCAGTCCGTCGCTGCTGACGGCCCTGATCGTCTACGGCTTCGGCACGATCATCTGGATCTTCACCATCAGGTCGGTACCGCTGACCATCGCCTACTCGTTCATGGCCCTGACCTTTTGCATCGTGCCGCTGCTTGCCGCCGTCTTCCTCGGCGAAGCCTTGACGCTGCGCTATGTCGGTGGCGCGGTGCTGATCATCGGCGGCATGATCATCATCAACTCCTGACGGCGATGCCAGCAATGTGGGTTTCATGATCATTATCGCCACCGTCATGCTCGGCATGCTTGTCGCAGGCCTCCGTTCGCCTCGGACATGCCTGTTCGTTGCCGGCGTGCTTTCCATCCTGGCGGGTGCAGGTGGTGACTGGGTGCAGGTTGCAGCAGCGATCGGCGGCTACAACATGGGCATTGCACTGACGCTGTGCGGCGCCATCGTCGCTGGCGTGCATAACGGCTGACACGTCATCCCTTGCGTTCGAAGAAGGTTCTGGTTTCCTCGTTGGCCGGGAAGAAGGATTCGATCAGCACACCTTCCACTAGGGCGTCCTGGGTCGAGCCGAAGGTCTGCAGCGTGGTGATGAAGCTCAACGTAACCGGCCCGACGCGCAACTCGACAGGCAGAACCGGTAGCCGGTCGGTATCCGGATAGTTTTCGACCGCGCGCTTGACGGCGGGATCGGCCGCCAGTTTCTCCAGCCTCTTGCCAAGGCGACTCCTCGGCCCCTGCAGCCAGGCTTCGGTGCGAACGCGCTGGACCAGATCGGCGGCCGCAGCCTCCCAATTGACGACGAGGGCGCGGACATTTTCCGACGAGAGAAAAGCATCGAGAAAGTTCTGGCCGGGATTGAAAGGCACGTCGGCCGAAACGGCGAGCGCCGCCAGCGCCGGATTGACGATCAGGAGCGTGTATTCATGATCGAGCACCAGGCCCGGATAGGGATCGTGGCGAGCAAGGATGAGCCGGATGGCATTGGCCACGGCGGCGGGCATGGCATCGAGCCCCGACGCAGGGCGCGTCGTCATGCGCGGACGATATCCGGCGGCTGAAAACAGCGTGCCCTGGTCGCGCGCAGGAATGTCGAGCACCGAGGCCAGACGCAGGATCATGCCTTCCGATGGCTTCGATCGGCCGGTTTCGAGGAAGGAAAGGTGCCGCGTCGAGATGCCGGCAGCCACCGCCAGGTCAAGCTGGCTCATGCGGCGGTGCCCACGCCATTCCTTCAGGTGATTGCCGAATTCCATCGATGCCGATCTCCGTTGTGCCGGCAGATTGGCGCAGGCGCTGCGCAAAATCCACTACCTGCGAGGTAATTGGTTTCATGACCGGGAGGCGGCAACATCCGGATATCGACAAACGAATGGAGCCGAAAATGTTGAACCTTTCCAACCGCAGCCTGCTCAACAAGACCTTCCTCGCCGATGGCGCATTTTCGCTCCTCACCGGCGCGGTCCTCATCCTCGGTGCGGCCCCGCTCGCCGCTCTCATCAGCCCTGTCGCCACCCCGCTGATGATAAAGCTGCTTGGCGTCGGGCTTCTGGCCTGGGGGATTTTCCATCTCTCGGCCGCCCGCAACGGTGGGCCGGTTTCGGCTGCCGCCCGCGTCAGTATCGGCGGCGACGTCCTGTGGCAGATCGCAAGCCTTGCACTGCTTGCAACCGCCTATAACTCGCTGACGCCCATCGGCGTCGGGTTCTTGATCGTCGGCCTGATCGGCGTCGGCGACTTCCTGTTCTTCAAGGTGAAGGGCTTCGCCAGGGAGCGCGCGGCGCTGGCCTGATCCGACAACAACGAGAAATGCCCGCCGGCTCGCGCCGGCGGGCTTTTTCTTTCATTAGCCGGCTCAGATCTTTTCCCAGCCGTCCTTGTCGCTGGCGCGGTAGATCGCATCGATGAGCTTCTGGTTGAGCCGCGAGTTTTCGAGCGTGACCACTTCCTCGGCTTCGCCCTTTGCAGCGCGCGCAAACGCTTCCGCCTGCAGCTTGTACTGGCGTGCATCCTGGAAGCGGAAGAGCTGCGACTGGGCGTGGTTCTGGTTGGTGAGCTCCACTTCCTCGCGCCCGTAGCGGTCGGCATTGAACGGCGATTTCACCTCGATGAAACCCTTGTCGCCGTGGAAGACCATGACCTGGCGGGCGGCAAGCTGCGTGGAGATATAGAAGCTCAGTTCGAAATCACCGAAGTCGGCGCGCACGCTCGAATAGATGTCGGTGCCGAATTCCGGGTCGCGATCAGTGCTTGCCTGCACGCGCACCGGCTCCTTGGCCGTCACGAAGCGCGTGGTGATCGTCGGGTAGACGCCGATATCCGGCAGGCCGCCGCCACCGAGTGCCGGAATGTTGCGCATGTTGCCGGGGTCGCGGTTGAAATAGGTGAAGGCACCCTGCACGTGTCGAAGTCGGCCGATAGCCCCTTCGGCAAGCAGCGAGCGGGCCTTGCGCCAGACGGGGCTGTAGGTGACCATGAAGGCTTCGGCGATCAGCACCTTGTTGCGATCGCGCGCCGCGATCAATGCATCGATCTCGGATGCCCGCAGCGCAATCGGCTTTTCGCAGAGCACATGTTTGCCGGCATTGGCAGCCTTGATCGTCCACTCCACGTGCTGCGAGGTCGGCAGCGGGATATAGACCGCATCGATCGTGTCGGAGGCGAGCATCTCCTCATAGGATCCGAAGGCGTGCGGCGCGGAAAAGCGGTCGGCCATGGCGCGCGCCTTTGCGAGGTCGCGGCTGGCGACTGCCGAAACGACGCAGTTCTCGGCGTCCTGAATGGCGGGCACGACGAGATCGCGGCCGATCTTGGCCGTGGACAGAATTCCGAAACGAAACATAGCGGGGCTCCCTGATTTGGCGGCTGAGACTACTGCATGATTCCTTAAACCGGAATCGATTTAAGGAGAAAATCATGCAGCAGTTTAAAGCGTTACAGCGCCTTTAGCGCGTCATATGACGCGCGGCGCCGTAGCGGCGAGGTGCGTACCTATCAAGCGGCGACGACCGATAAAAAAGACCGGCGGCAGGTGACAAGCTTTGTTCGCTTGCCTTATGTTCGTGCCGGCATCCTCCCGATCGCGCACTTGCTTTCATCCAGTCCAATGGAGCGAAACCATGGAAAAACGCAGACTTGGCCGCACTAACCTTTCAATCGCGCCGCTTGTCTTCGGCGGCAATGTCTTCGGCTGGACAGCTGACGAAAAGACGTCCTTCGCCCTGCTCGACGCCTTCTTCGATGCCGGCCTTAATGCCATCGACACCGCTGACGTCTACTCGTCCTGGGCACCAGGAAACCAGGGCGGCGAATCCGAGACGATCATCGGCAAATGGCTGAAACAGTCCGGCCACAGCCGCGACAAGGCTGTGATCGTTACCAAGGTCGGTTCCGAGCTTGGGCCGGACCGCAAGGGCCTGTCACGCCGCTGGGTCCTGCAGGCGGTCGAGGATTCACTGAAGCGGCTGCAGACTGATTATATCGACCTTTACCTCTCGCACTGGCCAGACCCCGAAACGCCTTACGAAGAAACACTTGCCGCCTATGACCAGCTTTTGTCTGAGGGCAAGGTGCGCGCCGTCGGCGCCTCGAACCTGAACTCGCTGCAGCTGCGCGAAGCGCTCGATGTCAGCGCCAATGGCGGCCTGCCGCGCTATGCGGTGCTGCAGCCGGAATACAATCTCTACGATCGCGACAGTTTCGACGGGCCGTTGCGCGATCTTTGCGTCAGCGAAGAGATCGGCGTCATCAGTTATTTCGGCCTGGCGCGCGGCTTCCTCTCGGGCAAATACCGCACGCACAAGGACCTTGAAGGGTCGGCGCGCGGCTCGGGCGTCGAAAAATATCTCGACGGCCGCGGCATGCGCATCCTCGGCGTGCTCGACGAAATCGCTGAAGAGACCGGAGCAACGCAGGCCGAGATTGCGCTCGCTTGGGTGCGAAACCGCAAGGGCATCACCGCTCCCATCGCCAGCGCCACCAATCTCGACCAGTTGACGAGCCTCATCCGTTCGACCCAGCTGACCTTGAGCGACGAGGCAATTCGACAGCTCAACGACGTCAGCGAATAGCAGGAGCAAGGCAAGGACGATGGCATTGAGCATACGGGCGGCGACCGCCAGCGACGAAACGCATTGGCGCCGCCTGTGGGCCGGCTATGTCGCCTTTTCCGGCATTGAGCTGGCGGAGGACATCGTCAGTCTGACCTGGAGCCGCCTCATCGATCCCGCTGCACCGCTCTTTGCCCGGCTGGCGATCCTCGATGGCGAACCGGTCGGTTTCGTGATCTGCCAGGAACAGCTCGCGACCTTCTTCCGACACCCCATCTGCTACATCGAGGATCTCTACGTTGATCCATCAGCGCGCGGCCAAGGCGTCGCCCGCGCCATGATCGACGACCTGATCGCGCTCTGCCAGGCGTCGGACTGGGACCGGCTCTATTGGTATACCGAACGCGACAATGCCGTGGCGCGCCGTCTCTACGACCGCTACTCGGCAACCGACGACCACGTGCGCTACAAGTTGACTTTCGGCACGTTCACCGGCTCGGGCAAGAGTGCGTAGAACGCATGATGGCTGCCGTGCTGGTTCGCCATGCCGGGCTTGGTCAGCATCCCGCGCGGCTCGGCGAAGCTTCGGATCCGGCGCGCCGGCCGCTCGTGCCATTGGATATTGAACGCCCAGAGTTTCGGAAAGAAACAGAGCGATGAATAGGGCAGATGGTCGTGGATCCACCAGGCGATCGACTGCCAGCCGCCGAGCTCGTGGCGACGGTCCCAGACCCAGGGAATGACGATGCAGGCGGATGCGCCGATGCAGCCGTCCGCATCGCGCATGTCCCAGATGTGATCGGCCGCCGACGCCGCATTGCTCGAGCAGTTGAGACCGCGGGCATTGCCAAAACCGTTGACCGCGCGGTTTCGGTATCCGGAGCGAATGGTCAAACGGCCGAAGGTCGCTTCCAGCGGTTCCAGTAGCTCCTCGCACAACCGCCGCCCGGCCTCGATCGCCAGCTCGGGATCATCGGGTATATTCGGGATACGATGAAAATCGGCGATCTCCGAATGCAGGAACTCGCGCAAGAAGAAGTTTTTCGACAGCCGCACGCGCCCGAGATCTTCCAATGCGGTTTCTTCACTGCGCTTCCCCTCGTGACACACCGCGTCAGCGCGACTTTGCCCGGCCGACCGGCGATTGCAAGTCCGATGCAAACGCCGATAGCCGTTGATGAGGGCCATCAACCGGCCTAGCTCGCATGCTTGAAGAAATCGATGAAGGCGCGAAGGGCCGGGCGCATCTGGCGCCGGCTCGGATAGTAGAGAAACGGGCCGGCATAGGGCGCGCACCAATCCTCGAGCACGCGGATCAACCGCCCTTCGGCGATTGGCGTTTCCACCCGCGAGAGGAAGAGATAGGCAAGCCCTGCTCCACCCATCGCCGCCTTGATAATCGGCCGGTCTTCCCCAAGGATTAACGGCCCCTCGACGGAAACCGTCAATTCCTCGCCGTGCCTCTCGAACTCCCAGCGATAGAGCGTGCCATTGGAAAAGCGTCGCCGGATGCAGCGGTGGCCGGCGAGATCGCTCGGATGAAAGGGGCGGCCGAAACGCTCGAAATAATCGGGCGATGCAACAACCGCACTTTCCAGCTCCGGCCCGACCTTGACGGCGATCATATCGGCTTCGAGGCTTTCGCCGAGTCGGATGCCGGCGTCGTAGCCTTGTTCGACGATGTCGGTGAAACCATCCTCGTTGGCGATTTCCAGCACGATCTCCGGGTAGCGGTTGAGAAAGGCACCAAGCCGGGGCGCCAGGATAAGATCGGCGGCAAATCGCGGCGCCGTGATGCGCAGATTGCCGGCCGGACGGTCGCGCGTGTCCGTGGCAGCCTCCAGCGCGTGGGCGATCTCGTCGAGCGCCGGTGCCAGTCGTTCAAGGAGGCGCCGCCCCTCCTCGGTCGGCGCGACGCTGCGGGTGGTGCGCGATAAAAGCCGCACACCAAGGCTCGCTTCAAGGCTGCCGACCGCGTGGCTGACGGCCGATGGTGCGATGGCAAGCTCGCGGGCGGCACCACGGAAGCTGCCATGGGCGGCAACCGCGGCAAGGACGGCGAGTTGGGAAAGCTGGGTCCTGTTCATTGATCTAAATAATAGAACAGCCCGTGAGAGTTGACAGAGATTTTCAACCGCATGCTGCGGCCCTATCCTTTGATCATCGTCGTAGCCAGACGGCACCGGGAAGAGCGGCATGCAGGACGCCGCTTGGAGCCGACTGGCCAAGCGCCGACGAATACCGGGCGTTTCGATGCGTTCGCGGGCCACCTTGGCGCGCCTGCATGGTCGCCCCTACCCCGAAAGGACATGACATGAAGACCCGCAAACTCGGGAATGAACTGACCGTCTCCGCCATTGGTCTTGGCTGCATGGGCATGAGCTTTGCCTATGGCGGCGCCGACGAGGCGGAATCGATCCGCACGCTGCAGCGCGCCGTCGACCTCGGCGTCACCTTCTTCGACACGGCCGAAGTCTATGGCCCTTACGAGAATGAAAAGCTTGTCGGCCGGGCGTTGAAGCCGCTACGCGACAAGGTCACGATCGCGACTAAATTCGGCTTCCGCATAGAGCCCGGCAAACCAGCGGCCGAGGCGATCAAAGGCATCGACGGTCGACCGGAAAACGCAAGGGCCGTGGCTGACGCCTCGCTGAAGAGGCTTGGGATCGATGTGATCGACCTCTACTACCAGCACCGCGTCGATCCCGGGGTTCCGATCGAGGAAACCGTCGGCGCCATGGCCGATCTGGTGCGCCAGGGCAAGGTGCGCACGCTCGGGCTTTCCGAGGCAAGTTCCGAAACGATCCGACGTGCCCACAAGGTGCATCCGATCGCGGCGGTCCAGAGCGAATATTCGCTTTGGTCGCGAGACCCGGAAGAGGACGTGCTGGCGACCTGCCGCGACCTCGGCATCGGCTTCGTGCCCTATAGCCCGCTTGGGCGCGGCATGCTGACGGGCACGATCCGCAAGGCTGACGATCTTGCAGCGGACGATTTCCGTCGCTCGTTGCCGCGCTTCCAGGCGGAAAACCTCGGCGCCAACGCCGCCCTTGTCGAAACGCTGGAAGCGCTCGCGCGCGAAAAAGGCGTAACCGCCGCCCAGCTGGCGCTCGCCTGGGTGATCAATCAGGGCGACTTCATCGTGCCCATCCCCGGCGCGCGCAAGCTCCACCACCTGGAGCAGAATGCGGCCGCGGCCGATATCGTGCTGAGCGCTGACGAACTTGCCCGGCTCGGCGATGCGCTGTCGCCGGCGCTCGTTGCTGGCAAGCGCTATACGGAAGCATCGCTGGCGCTCACCAATCGTTGAACGCGCATGCCCCGCCTCCTTGCCGAGGCGGGGCATTCACCCATCGAATTTTCAGCCGGATGCACTACCTTTCCTGTCGTGACCAACAATTTCGGAGGATCGGGAATGTCCGACGAGCAGGCGATCAGCGCGGTGGTGCATCTCTATGTGGACGGCATGGCCTTTGCCAACGAAGGTGCGTTGCGCAAGGCGTTTCACCCAGACGCGGCGATCATCGGCAACTACAGAGGCGCGCTCGAATGGATGACGCGCGACGGCTTCATCAAGGCGGTTCTGGACCAGGGGGCCGCGCCGCCCGGGAGCCAGCCGGAGATGGATGTGGAGATGACCGACATTACCGGCGATGCGGCAACGGTGAAGGTGATCGACAGCTTCGCCGGCGAACGCTTTTCCGATTATCTGTCGCTGGTCAAGATCGACGGGCGCTGGGTGATCGTCAACAAGATCTACCACCTTCACGCCTGATGGCGGGATCAAGCGGGAGCCTCGAGGCCATAGGTCAAATCATGGCGCTCGACCATGTCCAGCTGGCCATGCCTGCCGGGATGGAGGATGTAGCACGGGGTTTCTATGAAGGGCTGCTCGGCCTAACCGAGGTGCAGAAACCATTGAACCTTGCCGGACGTGGTGGCTGTTGGTTCGAGCGAGGAGAGGCAAGAATTCACCTCGGTATCGACCCGGCTTTCTCGCCTGCGCGCAAGGCTCATCCCGCCTTCCTTGTCGACGACCTTGCCCTGCTCCCTTTGCGACTCGAAGCCTCCGGCGTGTCGATCACGCGTGACGCGCCACTTGCCGGATATGCCAGGTGTTACGTCAGCGATCCCTTCGGCAACCGGATCGAGCTGATGCAACGCATTGGTTAGCCGCATGGCAAAGGCCGCTGCAAGCAGCGGCCTTTGCCATGGTTATAAACCGAACGGCCTTCAGGCGCGCAACACGCCGCCTGTCGTCTTGGTGACGTTGGCGACGATCTTGGCCGTCAAAGCCTCGAAGTCCTCGTCGGTCAGCGTGCGCTCGACCGGCTGGATCGTCACTTCGATGGCGATCGACTTCTTGCCTTCGCCAAGGGACGCTCCCTCGAACACGTCGAAGACGCTGACGCCGGTCACCAGCTTGCGGTCGGCGCCGGAGGCTGCACGCAGGATGGCACCTGCCTCGACGCCCTTGTCGACGACGAAGGCGAAGTCGCGCTTGACCGCCTGGAACGGCGAAAGATCAAGTGCCGGCTTGGTGCGGGTCGCCTTCTTCTTCGGTTCCGGCATGGCGTCGACATAGATTTCGAAGCCGCAGAGTGCACCGGAGACATCGAGCGCCTCAAGCGTCTTCGGGTGGAATTCACCGAAGGAGCCAAGCACGATCTTCGGACCGAGCTTGATCGTGCCGGAACGGCCGGGATGATACCAGGCGGGACCGCCGGCTTCGAACTGGACATTGCCCATCGGCACGCCGCAGGCTTCCAAGACCGCGATCGCATCGGCCTTGGCGTCGAAGACGTCGACCGGCTTGCCGCCGCCCTTGGCAGCATTCGACCAGAGACGACCGGCGCCGTTGAGCGATGCGGTGCCACGGCGTACGCCACCGGCAACGCGGCGCTGCTGATCCGGGCCATCGCCTTCATAGGTGCCGGAGACTTCGAAGAGCGCAACGTCGCCAAAGCCCTTGTCGGCATTGCGCTGTGCCGCCGACAGGAGACCCGGCAACAGCGACGGGCGCATGTCCGACATATCGGCCGCGATCGGGTTGGCAAGCTTCAGCGCCGGCTGACCGCCGCCGAAGAGCTTCGCCTGGTCTTCGGAAATGAACGACCAGGTGACGGCCTCCAGCATGCCGCGGCTCGCCAACGCGCGCTTGGCAAGGCGGGTGCGGATCTGCAGCGTCGTCAGGATCTTGCCATTGACGGTGCCATGGCTCGGCAAGGGTGCTGCAACAATGTTGTCGACGCCGTGGATGCGCATGACCTCTTCGACGAGATCGGCCTTGCCGTCGACATCCGGGCGCCAGGACGGCACCGAAACGTTGACGCGCTCGCCCGAGCCCTGGACGCCGAAGCCAAGCTTCTTCAGGATCGTGACGCTCTCTTCCGAGGAAACCTCGAGCCCCGTCAGGCGCTTGACCTCGGACATCGGGAAATCGACGATCTTCGGGCTATAGCCGGCATAGCCGACGACTTCTGCCTTGGCCGGCTTGCCGCCGCAAAGCTCGAGGACCAGTTCGGTGGTGCGCTCGAGACCGGGCACCATGTATTCCGGATCGACACCACGCTCGAAGCGGTAGCGCGCGTCGGTGATGATACCGAGCGTGCGGCCGGACTTGGCGATGTTCATCGGGTCCCAGAGCGCCGATTCGATCAGCACGTCTGTGGTGTTCTCATCGCAGCCGGAGTGTTCGCCGCCCATGATACCGCCGATCGACTCGATGGCCTTTTCGTCTGATATGACGACGTTGTTCGGGCCGAGCTTGTATTCGCGCTGGTCGAGCGCAAGCACGGTTTCGCCTTCCTTGGCGCGGCGCACAGTCAGGTTGCCCGTAACCTTGGCCGCGTCGAAGACGTGCATCGGCCGGCCCTGGTCGAAGGTCATGTAGTTGGTGATGTCGACCAGCGCGTTAATCGGACGAAGACCGATCGACAGCAGCCGCTGCTGCATCCATTTCGGCGACGGGCCGTTCTTGACGCCGCGCACGAGCCGCAGGCCGAAGCCTGGGCAAAGGTGACGATCTTCGCCAAGGTCGATCGTCAGCTTGACCGGGGTCTCGCCTTCGACCGCAAAGGCGGGTGCCGCGCGGGCCTTCAGCGTACCGAGGCCAGAGGCTGCGAGGTCGCGGGCGATGCCGTAAACGCTGGTGCAATCCGGGCGGTTCGGCGTCAGGTTGATCTCGATCATCGGATCGTCGAGGCTGGCATAGGCCGCATAGCTCGTGCCAACAGGCGCATCATCCGGCAGGTCGATGATGCCGTTGTGGTCGTCGGAGATCTCGAGTTCCTTTTCCGAACACATCATGCCGTGGCTTTCGACGCCGCGAATGTTGCCGACGGAGAGCGTGACGTCGATGCCCGGCACGTAGGTGCCCGATGCGGCGAAGGCGCCGACGAGGCCGGCGCGGGCGTTCGGCGCGCCGCAGACGACCTGAACCGGTGCGCCTGTGCCGGTATCGACCATCAGGACCCGAAGCTTGTCGGCATTCGGATGCTGCTCGGCGGAAACGACCTTGGCGATGACGAACGGCTTGAAGGCGGCCTTGTCGTCGACATCCTCGACTTCAAGCCCGATCATCGTCAAGCGCGCACAGATCTCGTCCAGCGAAGCGTCGGTATCAAGGTGGTCCTTGAGCCAGGAAAGCGTGAATTTCATGATTTCACCTGTGTCCTCGAGCGTTTCCGGCTTAAACCGGGTTGCAGAAACACTCTATCCCTTTGTTTTTACACATTTCCTGGCGGAAAACCGCTTCGCACTTTTCCTGGAAATGCTCCAATTTTCAGCGCGATCAGGCCGAGAGGCCGCCGAACAATGTCGGCATGTCGAGCGGGCGGAAGCCGTAATGGTTCATCCAGCGGACATCGGCGTTGAAGAAGTCACGCAGGTCCGGCATGCCGTATTTCAGCATGGCGATGCGGTCGAGACCCATGCCCCAGGCAAAGCCCTGATACTCGTCCGGATCGAGCCCGCCGGATCTGAGCACGTTCGGGTGGACCATGCCGCAGCCGAGGATCTCCATCCAGTCGGTGCCCTCGCCGAACTTGACGATCGGGCCGGAGCGGTCGCACTGGATGTCGACCTCGAAGGACGGTTCGGTGAACGGGAAGAACGACGGGCGGAAACGCATCGTGACCTGATCGACCTCGAAGAAGGCCTTGCAGAATTCTTCCAGCACCCAGCGCATGTTGGCGACGTTCGCGGACTTGTCGACGACCAGGCCCTCGACCTGATGGAACATCGGCGAGTGGGTGGCGTCGGAATCCTGGCGATAGGTCTTGCCGGGGATGATGATGCGGATCGGCGGGTCCTGCGCCTCCATCGTGCGTATCTGCACCGGCGAGGTATGCGTGCGCAGCACCTTGCGCTCGCCCTTGTCATCTTCATTGAAGAAGAAGGTGTCGTGCATCTCGCGGGCCGGGTGGCCTTCCGGGAAGTTCAGCGCCGTGAAGTTGTAGTAGTCGGTCTCGATGTCAGGACCTTCGGCGATCGAGAAACCCATGTCGCCGAAGATCGCGGTGATCTCGTCGACGATCTGGCTGATCGGATGGATACGGCCACGTTCGGCCGGGGACGAGCGCACCGGCAGGCTGATATCGACGGTTTCGCGGGCCAGACGCTCGGCGATCGCCTGGTCCTTCAACGCCGACTTGCGGGCGGTGATCGCTTCTGCAACCGTGGTCTTCAGCGCGTTGATCTGGGCGCCACGGGTCTGGCGCTCTTCCGGCGTCATCGTGCCGAGCGTCTTCAGTAGCTCGGAGATCGAGCCCTTCTTGCCGAGCGCGCCGACGCGCACCGCCTCGATCGATCCTTCGTCGCCGGCGGCATCGATGTCCGCCAGCAGTGTCCGTTCCAGTGTTTCCAGTTCGCTCATTCTGTCCTGCCTCGATGCGGGAATGGGTTCGGTCTATATCGGTTGTTGTCTTCAGGATTGTGATTGCGTCGCCAGTGAGTCCGTCGCCGCCACGAGGCGCACGGGGTCATGACCGTTCTGGATGCGCAGGAAGAAGCGCGCCAGCGGCAACAATCGCGTAAAGAGCGGTTTGATCTCTGAGGGAGCGACGGCGGCTTCCGCTGGCGCCGCAAGCTTCCAGGCGGCAAAAGCCCGGTCCGGCGTTTCTGGCTTCAGCGCGCGGCTTGCGATCTGCAGGAAGAGCAGTCCGAGACGCGGGCCAACGCGCCGGTCACGCTTGATCCAGACCATACGATCCCTAGGCTGGCGTCGTTCGACACGGGATGATCCGCCGGCAAGTGCTGCCAGCAGAGCCGCCATGTCCTCGTCGTCAAGCTCGCGAACCGCAAGCGGCCCCTTTCGATCGTCGTACACTTTCGTCCCGCCAAATAAGAAAAACCCGCGCTAGCCCTGCCAGCGCGGGTTTCCCAACAAAAATCAAGAACGGTTTTGGGAAAACGCTGGCTTAACGAACAGCGCTTTCAAACTCGTTGGTCGTACCGGCTTCCTTGAGGTAGGCAAGTGCCTTCTTGGAAGCTTCGACGAGGGCGCCGAATGCTGCCGGCTCATGGATAGCCATGTCGGACAGAACCTTGCGGTCGACTTCGATGCCAGCCTTGTTCAGGCCGTCGATGAAGCGGCCGTAGGTCAGGCCGAATTCGCGGACGGCAGCGTTGATGCGCTGGATCCAGAGAGCGCGGAAGTTGCGCTTGTTGACCTTGCGGTCGCGGTAAGCGAACTGCTTCGAACGATCAACCGCAGCCTTTGCAGCGCGGATGGTGTTCTTGCGGCGGCCGTAGAAGCCCTTGGCTGCCTTGAGTGTCTTCTTGTGCTTGGCGTGAGCGGTTACGCCGCGTTTTACACGTGCCATGTCATGATCTCCTTAACGTGTCCAAAATGCCTGAAAGTCTTAGAGACCGTTGGGCAGGTAGTTCTTGATGACCTTCTTGCCATCGGGCTCCGCGAGAACCATGGTTCCACGTGCGTCGCGGATGAACTTGTTGGAACGCTTGATCATGCCGTGGCGCTTGCCAGCAGCTGCTGCACGAACCTTGCCGGTAGCGGTGATCTTGAACCGCTTCTTGGCAGACGATTTCGTCTTCATCTTGGGCATTTTGCTACTCCATTTTTCTTAAGAATTCGAAACGGACAGACGAGGTCCATTTCCAGCGTTAAGAACGGCCACGGCATGCCCTGCCGGACCGTTCGGACGGGCGCTTATACCCGGACCTCCCCGAAAGCGCAACTGCGGAATCGACGAAGCGTCATAGAAGCGACATACAACGTCAAACCGGATCGCGCCGACGCTTGCGCCGGCCGGCCGTTTCGAAGGCGAGCACCGCCTCCAGTCCGCCGAGCGGCGACTGCCCGAGGATCAACTTCGCGCCATAGGCATCGGCGATATCGGCGCTGATGGCAAGGACCCTCAAACGCAAAAAGCCGCCCTTCGGGCGGCTTCCTACCTGATCCAGTTTCCGGACATTGCGCCCGGACACCTCGGTCAACGCGGAGCGAGGACCATCATCATCTGGCGGCCTTCGAGCTTCGGCTCGGCCTCCACCTTGGCGATCGTCTGGGTGTCATCCTTGACCTGAAGCAGGAGCTTCATGCCGAGTTCCTGGTGCGCCATTTCGCGACCGCGGAACTTCAGGGTCACCTTGACCTTGTCGCCCTCTTCGAAGAAGCGATTCATCGCCCGCATCTTCACTTCATAATCATGCGTGTCGATGTTGGGACGCATCTTGATCTCTTTGATCTCGACGATCTTCTGCTTCTTGCGCGCTTCGGCCGCCTTCTTCTGGTTGGCGTATTTCAGCTTGCCGAGATCGAGGATCTTGCACACCGGCGGCTCGGAGTTCGGTGCGATCTCTACCAGATCAAGACCGGCCTCTTCCGCCATGCGGAGCGCCTGGTCGATCGGGATGGCACCGATATTCTGGCCTTCGGCATCGATAAGCTGAACCCGGGGCACCCGGATTTCCTTGTTTGAGCGCGGTCCCTCCTTGACGGGGGCGTCCGTTTTGAACGGTCTGCGAATGGTCGTACTCTCCTCGAGCTGTTTCCGAAAATGCGGTTCAATTATTAGTCGGCGCGGCCTTGGCCGAAATGCTTCAATCTGCCGCCGACGGCAATGTGTGAATTGCGACGGGAGAGTCAATAGCATGGCTCGCAGGGAAAATCACCACCTGTCGAAGCCAAGACGAATCTGTTTTAGAAAGAAATTCGCCGCCAATCCGGGCATTTGGAGAGAATTGAGATGCAAACGACGCCAGCCGAAACCGAAACAACCTTCATCGAGGTTGGCAAGGATGCCGCCCGTCGCCGCATCGCCATGCGGATCCTGCGGGCACAAAAGCGCTCCGATCGGCCGACGCTTGTGTGGCTTGGCGGCTACCGCTCCGACATGACCGGGACGAAGGCGGTCGAGGTCGAGCAGCTTGCGAGAGACAGGGCAACCGACTGCATCCGCTTCGACTATTCCGGCCACGGCGCCTCCGGCGGCGCCTTCAAGGACGGCACGATCTCGCGTTGGCTGGAAGAAAGCCTTGCCGTCGTCGAACATGCCGCCCCCGGGCAGCGCCTGATCCTGATCGGCTCATCGATGGGCGGCTGGATCGCGATGAGGCTGATCCAGGAACTACGCCAGCGCGGCCTCAGCGAACGCATCGCCGGGTTGGTACTGATCGCGCCTGCTCCCGACTTTACCGCCGAACTCATCGAACCAAACCTGACGGAGATCGAGCGGCACTCGCTTGCCGAGCGCGGCTATTTCGAGGAACCGTCCGAATACAGCCCCGAGCCCAACATCTATACGCGCGCCCTGATCGAGGACGGCCGCGACAACCGCGTGCTCGTCGGCACCATCACCACCGGCTGCCCGGTTCACATCCTGCAGGGCATGCGCGACCCGGATGTGCCCTACACGCACGCGCTGAAACTGATGGGGCACCTTCCGGCCGACGACGTCGTCATGACGCTCATCCGTGACGGCGACCACCGTCTTTCGCGCGAGGAAGACATTGCTAAAATGAAACAGGCGATCGGAAACATGCTGCCTTCGGCTTAAGCCGATAGGCCGGCGCTCGACGCCCTTTCTACCCCCAATTTCCGCGTCCATGCGCCGCAGACCGCCTGCTGCGCAGGGCTTTGCGCTGCGTTTCGGCAACGGCTTTAACCATAAAGTCCAATGGCCGAATCAGTAGATTGACTCTCCGACCCCAACGCTATTAACTCTTTATTAACGATTAGAGCAGCGTGAGGCGGAAGACCTGAACAAGCTGCCCTCAACTCAGGATTGCGCGAATACGTCCGGACAGGAAGAGCCCGGCATACCGCGTCACGCAGGGGATTTGTATGGCGTCTTGGACCGGGGTTAAGGGAAGTATCGCGGCGTTTTGCGCACTTTTCATTTCAGCGAACACGGCAATTCCCGCACAGGCGGGATCCTCTCCTTGGATGCAGACCGGCTCGGTTACCTCGCAGCCGATCGGACATTACGAGTTCTGTCAGAAGCACAAGGGCGAATGCAGCGTCAAATCGAAGACGAGCGTGGCGCCGCGTGTCACCGAGCGCGGCTGGGCGACGATCCGTCAGGTCAACGCTGCCGTGAACCGCGAAATCACGCCGGTGACCGATCAGGAACTCTTCGGCAGGGATGAAGTCTGGTCCTACCCGCAGGACGCCGGCGATTGCGAGGACTTCGTTCTCGAAAAGCGCAAGCGTCTGATGCGCAAGGGCTTTTCCCCCAGCGAACTGCTGATCACTGTCGTTCGCAAACCCGATGGCGAGGGCCATGCCGTGCTGACGGTGCGCACCGCCCAGGGGGATTTCGTCCTCGACAACCTCGAAAACGGCGTGCGGCTCTGGACCCAGACGCCCTACCGTTATCTCAAGCGCCAGGCTTCGTTCAACAGCGGTCGCTGGGTCACCATCGACAACGGCGCGGAAGTGGTCGTCGGCTCGGTCGGCAACTGATACCGCAGCATCATCGCTTTACGAAAAAGGGCCGGTCAAACCGGCCCTTTTTTCGTTTCAAACGCTGCACGCCCGATCAGGCATTACCGATCAGGATGCCCGCTGCCAGCACTAGGCCGCCGCCCAGCACAACCTGGAATGCGGCGCGCAGGAACGGCGTTTCCATGTAGCGGTTCTGAATGAACGCGATTGCCCAAAGCTCGAAGAAGACGACGACTGCGGCCGTGATCGTCGCCGTCCAGAAATGCGGAATGAGATAGGGCAGTGCGTGCCCTAGACCGCCGAGCGCGGTCATGATGCCCGATGCGAGGCCGCGCTTGATCGGCGAACCGCGGCCCGACAGCTTGCCGTCATCATGGGCCGCCTCTGTGAAGCCCATGGAAATACCAGCGCCGACCGAGGCCGACAGGCCGACGAGGAAGGTCTGCCAGGTATCCTGTGTCGCAAAGGCAGCAGCAAAGATCGGTGCGAGCGTCGAAACCGAGCCATCCATCAGCCCAGCCAGCCCCGGCTGAACGTAGGTCAGGATGAACTGTCGGCGCGCCGTCTGCTCCTCCTCCTCGCGAACATCGTCCGGTGTGTGCTTTTCACCGAGCCTGCGGGCGAGCGATTCGTGCGTTTTTTCCGCGATTGCCAGGTCGCCCAGCAGCTTGCGCGTCGCCGCATCCTGGGTGCGCGCCGCCGCCTCGACATAGAAGCGGTGCGCCGTCTCCTCCATTGCCTCGGCTTCCGCCCGCGCCTTCTCGATCGGCATTTCGGCGATCAGCCACTCAGGCTTGCGATCGGGGAAGTCGCGGACATGCTCGCGGCGGATCAGCGGGATCCGGTTGCCGAAGCGCTGTACGTGCATGTCGATCAGCCATTGCCGATGATGGCTCTCCTCCTCCGCCATTTCTTCGAACACTTTTGCCGAGTGCGGATATTTCTCTCTCAACGCTTCCGCATAGGCGAGATAGATGCGTCCATCGTCCTCCTCCGACGAGATCGCCAGTGCCAGGATTTCCTGTTCGTTGAGGGAGAGAAACGGACGCTTGGAGCGGGAGAAGAGACGGGAAAACATCGTTGAAAACCTTCTTTAGAATAATTCTAAATAGAAACCCCGGGAATGTGCGTCAAGGTCAAAGCCATGCAATCACGCGACAATCACTCGACAGAGTGTCGCGGCTCGGCCACCATGCAGGCGCATGCGAATCCCCTTCCCGCGGCTGGAGCAATCGCCTCCATGAGGACCATCTACCCGCTTTCGGAAAGCAAGGATACGTTTCTGGACCGGCTCGGCGCCCGTATGGCCGCAAGGTTGCAGACGCAGACCCTTGGCTACGAACCCTACACGCCATCCGACCCGGAAACGCTGGCGCGCACGCTGCGTCCGGGCGACGTCCTCTTGATCGAAGGCAACCAGAAGGTTTCCGCCGCGATCAAATACCTGACGCAATCCACCTGGTCGCACGCGGCATTTTTCGTCGGCGACGAGATGCCGCTGACGCTCGACCAGGCGACCCTGCCGGTGATCGAAAGGCCTCAACTGATCGAGGTGAATATCGGCGAAGGTTGCGTCGCGGTGCCGCTGAAGAAATATGCATCGTTCAACACGCGCATCTGCCGACCGGTGGCGCTGACGCCCGACGATCGTACCGCGCTGGTCGGCTTCATGATCGCCCGGCTCGGCATGAAATACGACCTGAAGAACATTCTGGATATGCTGCGCTATTTCATGCCGGCACCGCCGGTGCCCGTGCGCTGGCGTCGTCGCCTGCTGGCGCTTGGTTCAGGCGATCCGACGCGGGCGATCTGCTCGACGCTGATTGCCGAAGCCTTCGAGCAGATCCGCTATCCGATCCTGCCGGAGGTCACGCGCGCGCCTGGGCGTGCGTCGGCCGCCTCCACCTATTCACGCGAAGAGATCCTGCATATCCGCCACTATTCGCTCTATACCCCGCGCGACTTCGATCTCTCGCCGTTCTTCTCGATCGTCAAGCCGACACTCGAATTCGGCTTCGACTACAAGCGGCTGCGCTGGAACGGAGATTGACCGGCACGATGCCGGTCAAATGGGGCCGGTCAGATGTTGAGGTCGAGCGCGTGCTCGCGGGCCATGAAGTCGCGCTGGCGGTCGGTGATGTAATCGCGCACGATCGGTGCTGCGTCACGCGAGCGCGACAGCTGCATGTGGAAGACCAGCTGGCTGCCGGTGCGGAACATCATTTCGGCACTGATCAGATAGAACTCCCACATGCGGGCAAAGCGCTCGTCATACATCGCGATCACCTTGTCGCGGTTTGCCTCGAACCGCTCCCCCCAATGCGCCAGCGTCGTGGCATAGTGCACGCGCAGGAACTCTAGATCGGTGACCCAAAGGCTGTTGCGCTCGACGACGTCGAAGACCTCCGAAAGTGCCGGCGAATAGGCGCCGGGGAAGATGTATTTGCGCAGCCAGGCGCTCGCCATGCCGGGCGGGCTCATGTGGCCGATCGAATGCAGCACCGCAACGCCGTCATCCGGCATCAGCGCATTGAGTTTCTTGAAAAACTCGTCGTAGTGATTCACACCGACATGCTCGAACATGCCGACCGAAACGATGCGATCGAACGGTCCCTGCACATCCCGATAGTCTTTCAGTTCGAAGCGAACACGATCGGCGAGCCCGGCCGCCTGTGCGCGTTGCGAAGACAGCGCCTGCTGCTCCTTGGAAAGCGTCACACCCAGAACCTCGACGTTTTCGAGTTTCGCCAGGTACATCGCCAGATCGCCCCAGCCGGAACCGATATCGAGCACCTTCATGCCCGGCTCCAGGCAGAGCTTGGAGGCGAGCAGCCGCAGCTTGTTGCGCTGGGCTTTTTCCAGGCTCTCGTTCGGCTCGCGGAAATAGGCGCAGGAATAGAGCATGTTCTCGTCGAGGAACAACTTGTAGAAGTCGTTGCCGAGATCGTAGTGATGGGCGACGTTCTCCTGCGCCTTGCCCTTGGGATTTGCCTGCTGGCGCTTGCGGAAGCGCATCTTTATCGCGCGCAGCACCTTCTGGATCGGGTAGGAGCCGAGCGAGAGCCGGTTGATCGAAAACAGCGTCAGGAAATCCTTGAGCGTCGAGCCTTCCTCGAAGCGCATGGTACCGTCCATGTAGGCCTCGCCAGCCGCCAGCTCCGCATTGAAGACAAGGCTGCGATAGAGCTTCTTGTCGGTGAGCCGCATGGTGACTTCAGGCCCCGGCTCGCCGGAGAAGACATGCCTCCTGCCATCAGCGTCGATCACCGTCAGGCGACCCTTGCGAATGAACGACTTCATCATATGCGACAATGGAAACATGCGGGCCCTCTCATGGCGGAAACGTCGTAGCGCCGGCATCCTAGCACCCGTTTTTCGAAATGCTCCCCCTAAATTTGCGGTTGCTTATCCGATCTCTGCCACAGCTTCCGGGCTCTGCGGCGTCGCGCATCCGGTGACGCGCCGAGGACGCTGTAACGCTTTGAACTTGCTGCCTGGTTTTGCCCCTGAAACACCAACGGTCGAAGGAGCCCAGCAGTAGAAACGACAACGGGGACGGCAGGTTGAACCTGCCGTCCCCGTTCGATGCGATCGCTCGATCGTCAGTGCTTGAGCGTGTCAGTCCTTGGCGCGCTCGACATAGGAGCCGTCTTCGGTCGCGATGATGACGCGGGTGCCAGCCTGGATATGCGGCGGCACGAGCGTGCGAACGCCGTTCGACAGAATAGCCGGCTTGTAGGACGACGATGCCGTCTGGCCCTTGACGACCGGCTCGGTCTCGGTGATTTCGAGCGTCACGTGGCGCGGCAGGTCGATGGCGATCGCCAGGCCTTCGTGGATCGAAAGAATGCAGGCCATGCCTTCCTGCAGGTAGGCCTTGAGGTCGCCGATGTCGTCAGTGGTCATGACCAGCTGGTCGTAGCTTTCCGGGTTCATGAAGTGGAAGCCTTCGCCATCTTCATAAAGGAAGGTGTGCTCGCGGTCTTCGACGAAGGCGCGCTCGACCTGTTCGGTCGTGCGGTAGCGTTCGGAGACCTTCACGCCGTCGGAAATGCGGCGCATGTCGACCTGGGTGACCGGCGTGCCCTTGCCCGGATGGAAGTTCTGCGCGGTAAGAACGACATAGAGCTTGCCGTCAACGTCGAGAACGTTGCCCTTGCGGACAGATGAAGCGATGACCTTGACCATTAGTCTTCCTTGTAACAGAGGTATGCGCGACACGGCGCGCCGGGAAAGCCGGCCCCGAAAGACGCGAAAATTATGATATCGCGCCGCCACTACCCTAATTTCGTGCAAATAGCCAGCCTGCGCCGGCATTGACGCGAAGATAGCCTAGGGCGCGAAGAAAGCCTGGATCGAACGACCATGTCGCATGCCTCACCCTGGTGGACGCCGCACGTCCATGCCGACCGGCGCCCGTTTCTTCTCGGACGCAACCGGATCCAGTCGGCGCTGCGCCGGTTTTTCGACGAGCGCGACTTCATCGAGGTCGATACCGCGACGCTGCAGGTCTCACCGGGCAACGAAGCCCATCTGCACGCCTTTGCCACCCAGGCGCTCAACCATGACGGCTCCGCCGATCCGTTCTATCTGCACACCTCGCCGGAGTTTGCCTGCAAGAAGCTCATCGCTGCCGGTGAAAAGCGCATCGCCTGCTTTGCCCATGTCTATCGCAACCGCGAGCGTGGGCCGCTGCACCATCCGGAATTCACCATGCTCGAATGGTACCGCGCCGGTGAGACCTACGAGACGCTGATGCGCGACTGCGCCGAGATCCTGACGCTCGCGGCACAGACGACCGGCGTCAGTCAGTTCACCTTCCAGGGCCGCACCTGCGACCCCTTCGCCGAGCCCGAACGGCTGGCGGTGGCCGAAGCCTTCAAGCGTTTTGCGAAAATCGACCTGCTCGCTTCGATCGCCTCCAACGGAGAAACGGACCGGGACGCGCTTGCTAGCGCGATGGTATCGGCCGGGCTGCGGGTCGCCGCCGACGATAACTGGGCCGACCTGTTCAGCCGCGTGCTTGTCGAAAAGGTCGAACCGCATCTCGGCTTTGGCCGCGCGACGATCCTCGATGAATATCCGGTCGCTGAAGCAGCCCTTGCCCGGCCGACCGCGCGCGACCGCCGCGTTGCCGAGCGCTTCGAGCTCTATGCCTGCGGCGTCGAACTCGCCAATGCCTTTGGCGAACTGACCGATGCGGCCGAGCAGCGCCGTCGTTTCGAGATGGAAATGACGGAGAAGGCCCGCGTCTATGGCGAGACCTATCCGCTCGACGAGGATTTTCTGGCAGCGCTCGCCATCATGCCCGAGGCGAGCGGCATCGCGCTCGGCTTCGACCGGCTGGTCATGCTGGCGACCGGTGCGTCGCGCATCGACCAGGTGCTCTGGGCACCGGTGGCGGAGACGGCATCATGAACGTTCACCGGCCGATCAAGACAGCCGGCGAATTGGTTGATGCCGGCCTTATCGAACCGTCACAGCAAACCGTCGTTTCGCAGGTCGCCGAGCGCTACGCGGTCGCCATCAGTCCTGCTATCGCCAAGCTGATCGACCGCAACGACCCGAACGATCCGATTGCCCGCCAGTTCGTACCCGATGCCGCCGAGCTGACGCTGCTGCCGGAAGAGCGCGAAGATCCGATCGGCGACAAGGCGCACAGCCCGGTCGCCGGCATCGTGCATCGCTATCCCGACCGGGTGCTTTTGAAGGCCGTGCATGTCTGCCCGGTATATTGCCGCTTCTGCTTTCGCCGCGAAATGGTCGGACCGCAGGGACTGGGTACGCTGACACCCGCCGAACTCGATGCGGCGATCGCCTATATCGCCGAACATGACGAGATCTGGGAGGTCATTCTCACCGGTGGCGACCCGCTGGTGCTTTCGCCGCGCCGCCTCACCGAAATCATGGAGCGGCTGAAGCCGATCGCCCATGTCAAGATCGTGCGCTTCCACACCCGCGTACCGGTGGTCGAGCCCGAGCGCATCAACGCCGATCTCGTTTCAGCCCTCAAGGCCAGCGGCAAGGCGACCTATGTGGCGCTGCACGCCAACCATCCGCGTGAACTGACACAGGAAGCGCGCGACGCCTCGGCCCGGCTGATCGATGCCGGCGTCGTCATGGTCAGCCAGTCGGTGCTGCTGAAAGGCGTCAATGACGATGCGGACGTGCTTGCCGCACTGATGCGCGCCTTCGTCGAAACCCGGATCAAGCCCTACTATCTGCACCACCCGGATCTGGCACCCGGCACCAGCCACTTCCGGCTCTCGATCGAGGAGGGCCAGGCACTCGTCGCGTCCTTGCGCGGCCGGGTCTCTGGCCTCTGCCAGCCGACCTATATCCTCGACATTCCCGGCGGTCACGGCAAGACGGTGATCAGCGCGGCATCGATCGCTGCGGACGGCGGCGGTTGCTACACCGTGACCGACTTCCGCGGCAAAGAGCACGCCTACCCGCCAAAAATCTGAGAAAAATTTCAAGACGGCGTCACAGCGGCCGGAAGCCAATCGTCAGTTGGTCATGAGCAACGATCGACGGAGTTGTAATCATGACCGATATGAAAACCGTCCGTTACGAGCAGAAAATCCCCGACGGGCTCGGCGCGCTTGCCGGCGGACGCAAGACGATCGACCAGGACAGCATTGACCGGACCAAACAGATATCGAGGCATTGAGATGGGCGGCGCAAACAGCACGGCAATTTTCGAGGAGGCGCGTCCCCGCCTTCTCGGTCTGGCTTACCGGATCCTTGGTTCGCGCGCGGACGCGGAAGACGCGGTGCAGGACACGTTCGTGAAGTGGCAGGAGGCCGATCAATTGGCGATCGAAAGCCCGGCCGCTTGGCTGACGACCGCCTGCACCCGCCGCTGCCTCGACCTCTTGAAGGCGGCACACCGCAAGCGTGTCGACTATGTCGGTGCCTGGCTGCCGGAGCCGATCCACACGGCAAGCGACGACAATGCCGAGGAGAAGCTGGCACTGACCTCATCGCTGACCACCGCCTTCCTCTTGATGCTGGAGCGGCTGACGCCGAAGGAAAGGGCTGCCTATCTGCTGCATGAAATCTTCGGCCAGCCCTATGAGGAGGTGGCTGAAACGCTCGACATGCAGGAGGCGGCCGCACGCAAGCTGGTGTCGCGCGCCAAGACCAATATCGGCGTGGAGAAGAGCCGTCACCAGACGCCGCGCGAACGCCAGGACGAGTTGCTGTCGGCTTTCCACACGGCGATCCACGGCGGCAATATTGCCAGCCTTTCGAGCCTGCTTTCCGCCGACGTACGACTGACGGCCGATGGCGGCGGCAAGGTGGCGACGGTGCTCGGCGTGCTCTCGGGCAAGCAAACCGTGCTTGCCTTCATCGCCGACCGGCTGACCGAATACTGGGCGCACTATGTCTGGGACGTTGCCGATATCAACGGCGGCCGCGGCATTGTGCTCCGGGGCGAGACCGAAAATGATATCGCCGCCAGCGTTTCCTTCGGCTATGACGGCGACGGAAACGTCAACGACATCTTCATCGTTCGCAATCCGGACAAGCTCACCCATCTCGGTGATGCCGTCGTCCACTGAATCAGAACATTTCCACGAAAAATGCGAAGCGCTTTTCCGTCAGGAAATGCGTAAAAACAATAGGATAGAGCCGCTCCAAAACTCCATTTGAAACGGGAGTGCTCTATCGGCGCCGACGGGGCAAGCCCGACGCGGCCGCGCAACGATGCACGGCGCGTTACTTGCCCGGCAGTCGTGAGGCGACAGGAAAAGGTGCACACATATGCTCGACAAGACATCCAGACCCGCTGAAAAAGCCGACAGCGGCTGGCTCGCTCTGCTGTCGGGCGAAAACGCCATCCATTCCGTCGTGCTGAGCGGCGGCGTAGCTCTCCATGCGCTCAACATCTATGTCGTAACGACGATCATGCCGTCGATCGTGCGCGAGATCGGCGGGCTCGAATATTACGCCTGGAGCACCACCGTCTTCGTGGCCGCATCCATCCTCGGCGCAGCACTCTCGGCCCGCTTGCTTGCCGTCGTCGGCGCCGGCTCGGCCTATGCGATCGGCGCGCTCGTCTTCGGCCTCGGCACGCTCATGTGCGCCTCCGCTCCCGATATGCTGGTGCTGCTTGGCGGCCGGGCGATCCAGGGCTTTGGCGGCGGCCTGCTCTATGCGCTCGCCTATGGCGTCATCCGCCTGGTGTTTGCGCCGGCGCTCTGGACCCGTGCCATCGGCCTGATCTCGGCGACCTGGGGCACGGCAACGCTTATCGGCCCGGCTGTTGGCGGCATGTTTGCGGAATTCGCCACCTGGCGCGCCGCCTTCTGGTCGCTGCTGCCGCTGACGGCACTTCTGGCAGCACTCGCCTTCTGGACGTTGCCGCGCAACGCTTCGTCCGAAGGAAATCGCACGCCGCTGCCGGTCGTGCAACTGCTGCTTCTGGTCGGCATCGTTCTGGCTCTTTCGATCGCAAGCACCCTGTCCACATCGGGCGAACAGCTCGCCTCGGTCGGCGCGGCCATCCTCATGTTCGCAGTGCTTCTCGTCGTCGAACGCCGGGCTGCCGGCAAGCTGCTGCCGAGCAGCAGCTTCACCATAACCTCCCCGCTGGCAGCGCTTTATGCTACGATCACGCTGTTGATGATCGGCATGCAGCCGGAGATCTACGTACCGTATCTGCTGCAGGAATTGCATGGGCTGTCGCCGCTGGTTGCCGGCTACATCGCCGCACTGATGTCGATCGGCTGGACCGCCGGATCGATGACCAGCGCGCACTGGCACGGCGACAGGGCGCAGCGCACGATCTTCGCCGGACCGGCCTTCGGCCTTGCCGGCCTGGCGCTGATCGCCATGTTCATGCCGATGGCCGGCACCGGGTTTGCCGCGATCTCCGCACCGCTTTCCGCCGGTATCATGGCGGTCGGTTTCGGCATGGGTTTCGCCTGGCCGCATATCGTGACGGCCGTCTACGAACTGGCACCACAGGGCGAGGAAGAGAAGGCATCGAGCTCGATCACCACCGTGCAGCTTTTTGCCGCCGCACTGGGTGCTGCCCTTGCCGGCCTGACCGCCAATCTGGCGGGTATCGAAGCAAGCACCACCGACGGCGTTGCCCGCGCGACGCAGTGGCTTTTCTGGCTGTTCGCGCTGGCACCGGCACTGGCGATGCTGACGGCGAGGCGCGTCCGTCGGGCGCGTGCGGTGAAGGCAGCCGACGACTAGGCAGCGGATACGTGCCACCGTTTCCGAGGCCGTGCCTCCTGCATAATTCCGTAAATCGGATCCGATTTAAGGATGAAATTATGCAGCACGTTTAAAGCGCTACAGCATCCTTTGTGCGTCATATTTGACGCGCGGCGCTGTGGGGAGGAAACGATGGATGCCGACGGGATCGGCCTGAGTGGCGCGCAAGAAACACTGCTGATCACGCTGCAGGCAAAGGCCGCCGAAAGCGCGCTTCCCGATTCCCTGCTGCGCGACCATTTCGCCGCCGATGCCATGCGTCGTCTCGGGCAAGCTGCGCAGCATCTCGACGTCGGCCACGACATGACGATCGGGATCGCCATGCGCGCCTATCTCCTCGACCAGTGGACACGGGCTTTCGTCACCAGGCACCCGGATGCAACTGTGCTGCATCTCGGCTGCGGCCTCGATTCCCGCGTTTTCCGCGTCGATCCGCCCGACGAGGTGCGGTGGTTCGACGTCGATTTTCCCGATGTGATGACGTTGCGCCGCACGCTCTATCCGGATCGCGCCAACTATACACAGATCGCATCTTCGGTGACGGAGGCGGGATGGCTTGCGGCGATACCGGATGACGCGCCGGCGATCGTCGTCGCCGAAGGCGTCCTGCCCTACCTTGCGGCAGAGGACGTCTACGATCTGCTTCGGCGTCTGCTGGAACGCCTGCCGGCGGGCGAGGTCGTCTTCGACGGCTATAGCCACCTGGGCATTCAATTGCTGCGCTTCAACCCCGCCATCCGCGCCACCGGTGCTGCGCTTCGCTGGGGCATCGACGATCCACGCATGCTGGAGCGGCAGGTGCCGGGCCTCAGTCTGCTGGAGGAGGTCAGCGACTACGATCCGAGCCAGATAGAAAGAATGTCAGCGGCCGCGCGCATCGCCATCCAGATCTTCAGCGTCATGCCCATGCTGCAGCGGATGGGGCGGCTTTTGCGCTACCGCTTTTAGCAGTACGGCGACGGGACGTCCGATCGACGAAGGGCCGCACTGTTCCCGGTGCGGCCCTTCTATATCAAGGTATCGCAGAGACCTATCAGCCCTGCTTGATCGGCGCGATCGAGATTTCGACGCGGCGGTTCTGCGCCCGGCCGGCCTCGCTGCCGTTGGAGGCGATCGGCCGTTCCTGGCCGAAGCCCATGGTGGCCATGCGGCGCTGGTCGACGCCCTGGCTTGCCAGATAATTGGCAACTGAGGCTGCGCGACGCTCGGAAAGGCCCTGGTTGTAGGAGGCGCTGCCGGTCGAATCGGTGTGGCCGTCGACGTCGATCAGCGTCTTGTTGAACTTGCGCAGCACGATCGCCACGGAGTTCAGCGTGTCGTAGAAGGCTGGGATTACCTGGTCGCGGTCGGTGGCGAAGGTGATGTTCGACGGCATGTTCAGGATGATGCGGTCGCCTGCGCGGGTAACGGAAACACCGGTACCCTGCAGCTGGGCGCGCAGTTCCGCTTCCTGGCTGTCCATGTAGTTGCCGACCAAGCCACCGCCGAGCGCGCCGATACCGGCACCGACGAGAGCGGCATCACGCCGTCCCGCAGCACTGCCGCCGACAAGAAGGCCGGTCGCTGCACCGAGACCCGCGCCGATCAGCGCGCCGCCGGCGGTGTTCGACATCTTCTGCTCACCCGTATAGGGATCGGTGGTCGTGCATCCCGAGAGATAGATGGCCGCTACAGCCAGTATGGCGCATTTCTTGATCATAGAATCAATGGTCCCCATTCGTGCTCAAAGGTGCTTCATACTAGCGATTGCGGCAGGAAGATGAAGAGACGTCCCACTGATGCCATTGTTTGGCGACAAATGGCGCCACGGCCACAGTCATCGTCATGACAGGGCCGGATACTAACCGATCCTTCACACGCTCTTGATAACAAGCGCGTTCGAGGAAAATCGAGGCGGACTATCTGATGGCAATCGAGTTTGGCGATACGCAACGCAGTCTCAGCGACACGCTCAACGGGATGATCGGGTCGATTCGCGGCAACACCATCACGCTTCGCGACCTGATGACGGGCATCGGCGAACAGGGCTTTCTCTTGCTGTGCGCGCTGCTGACGCTGCCGTTTCTGCTGCCGGTCTCCATTCCCGGCGTCAGTACCGTTTTCGGCGCCGCCATCATCCTGATCTCGATTTCGATTACCCTCAACCGCCTGCCCTGGATGCCGCAGCGCATCCTCGACCGGCAGATCGAAACCGAAAAACTGGTGCCGACGCTGCAGAAGGGGGCAGCGCTTGTCTCCAAGCTCGATCGCTTCGTCAGGCCGCGCTTCGGCTTCCTGACGCAAGGCGCACTGATGAACCGCTTCAACGGCCTGATGATCATGGCCGGAGGCGTGCTGCTGATGTTTCCGCTCGGCCTCATTCCGCTATCGAACACGCTGCCGGGCATCGCCATCCTGCTCCTGTCGCTCGGCATCATCCAGCGCGACGGACTGATGGTCGCTGGCGGCTATCTCTTCCTGATCGCAACCACGGTCTACTTCACCGTCCTCGCCTATATGGCAGTTGCGGCCGGCCAGGGCCTATCCAACTTCTTCGTTTCTTAAAACGTATCGCCATCGTGAACCTGACGCGTCGTCATCGACGCGCCGGTCGCGAGTCCGGCCGGCTACAGCGCCGTGCGTCAAATATGACGCGCAAAGGACGCTGTATCGCTTTAAACTTGCTGCATAATTTTATCCTTAAATCGGATTCGATTTAAGCAATTAAGCAGTAGCCGGAACGGCGCGATCTCATGCCGATGTCGCCTGGAAGCTCTTGTAGCTGGCGGAATCGGTCTCAACCCCGAGCTTTTCCATCAGCGCCGCACGATCGATGTTGAGGCTTCTATCGAACGCGCCGATCGCTGCTGCAACCTTCGGCGCGACCTCTTCGCTTTCGAATTCGATCATGGTGCAGAAGTTGAACTTTCCCGGGCCCGCATGCTGCTCGAGGAACAGGTCCTTGACGTAGCCGTCCTGGCTGCGGATCACTTCGAGGGTCTTTTCCACCAGTTCCAGAAACTGCGTCCGTGCGGCGGTCGGCACCGCAAACTTGTTGATACGATAGAGCGGTGCGACGATACCCGCCTTTGTATTGCTGCTCATTGAACTCTCCTTGAGTATCCCTTCAAATCCCGTCGGCGGCCATTCGGCGACGGGCAGGAACACTCGTACGACCTCAAGTAAAGTTGAGGTCAACAGGGGTTCGTGAGAAATCTGCGGCTGCCTGACGGCCGGAGTAGGCTCAGGTAGCAATGCCCTTGAGCACATTGGCGACGTTGAGGCCGATTTCGGGCACACCGTAGCCGCCCTCCATGCAGACGACGACCGGCAGGCCCGTCCTCTTCAACCTCTCGCCCATGCGCAGATAATCCTCCGACTTCAGCTTGAACGACGAAATCGGATCGCGCTCGAACGTGTCGACGCCGAGCGAAACCACCAGCGCCTCGGCGCCGAAGGTCTCGATGCGATGAAGTGCATCGTCCATCGCGGCCGACCAGGCCGAATAGGCCGTGCCGCGCGGCAGGGGATAGTTCTTCGTGGTGCCGAGGCCTTCGCCAGCCCCCTCTTCATCGGCAAAGCCGAGAAAGTACGGGAAAGCGTCGACGGGATCGCCATGCAGCGAGGCGAAGTAGACGTCGCCGCGTCCATAGAAGATGTCCTGCGTGCCGTTGCCATGATGGAAGTCGACATCGAGCACTGCGACCCTGGCAGCACCGAGATCGCGTAGCCGCTGGGCGGCGCAGGCGGCGTTGTTGATGAAGGAGTAGCCGCCATAGAGATCGATCGCCGCGTGATGGCCGGGCGGGCGGCAAAGCGCAAAGGCGGCCGTGTTGCCGGCGTCCACATGCTCGGCAGCCGAAAGCGCGCAATTCATCGCCGCGCGCGCGGCGACGTAGGTGCCTTCAGTGATCGATGTTTCCGCGGCAAAGGCGTAATAGCCGAGCGCGCCGTCGATATCCTTGGGCGGGTGCTGGCGCATCCGGCGCGCCGGGAAGCACGTCGGGATCGCTTCGCCGCGATAACCGTCAGCGACCCAGCGCGCCCAGGCGGTTTCGAGAAAGTCGAGATAGTCGGCCGCGTGGAGCTTGAGGGCCGTTTCCAGGCCGTGATGCGTGGGCGCAACCACATCGGCAAAGCCAGCCTCCTTCACCGCCGCCAAAATCCATTCGGCACGAAACGGCGCCTCGAACGGCGCCACCAGTTCGCCACCGAAGAGTTCTGTCCTGGCCTCACGGAGCTTGTGATCTTCGGAATAGAAAACGCGCATGGCAATGTCCCGGTTGAGTTCGTGAAGCGAGCGAAGCGTCGGCAAGCTAGCGCAGGGTTCGGGCCGTTGGCTACCTCAGCGGGCGCCCCTCATCCGGCCTGCCGGCCACCTTCTCCCCGCAAGCGAGGCGAAGGAGACGCGCGGCAAACTCCAGTCCCCCCTCTCCCCGCAAGCGGGGAGAGGGCTGGGGTGAGGGGCAGCGACACTGAAGGAGGGGCATCCGAGGGAGCGGCGATCCCCCTACGCCGCGATGCGCTTGTAGAAAAGCGTCGTGGCGCACAGGCCGCCCTCCGGCCACATGGCGTAATCGGGAATGACGCCGACGCGTTCCCATCCAAGGCGTGGATAGATCGCCTCCGCCTCGCTGCCGGTTGCCGTGTCGAGCACAAGCAGCACCTTGCCGCGTGCCGCCGCCTCCCGTTCGACGGCCTGCATCAGCAGCCGGGCGACGCCCTTGCCGCGGGCGGCGCGATGGACGAGCAGCTTCTTCAGATCGCCGCGATGCGGCTGGTTGGGCATCTGCGCCACGCCGACCTGGACCGTGCCGACGATCCGCCCCTCGTCTTCGGCAACTATCAGCAGCGTTTCATCGGCGGCAACCGCATTGGCGACGCCATCCCAGTAGGGCAACGCCGCCTCCGGCGGATAGGGCTGCATGAAACCGACGGATGCGCCGCCCTCGACGCAATCGGAGAGCACCTCGGCAAGCGCCGGCATGGCGGAACGGGTTTCGGCTTCGTTGAGCAGGCGGATCGTGATGTCAGGCATGGTCAAACCCTGGTTCGGCAAAGGACGACGGCATAGTGAGCCGGCTCATCATGGGGATTGTGAAAGACGTGGCCCTGCTCGAGCCCCATGAACAGGCAGTCGCCGGCTTCAAGCACATGCGACCCGGATTCCATGGTCAGTTCGAGCCGGCCGGAGAAAAGCCAGAGGTGCTGCGTAATGCCCCGATCGGCCGGTTGGCGTTCGAAGACGACGCGCGCGCCCGGCGGGAACTCGACCTCGACGATATCGACCGGCGAGCCGACACCATCAGGCGAGACCGAGCGGCGCAGATAGCCGGATTCCGGATCCCGCCAAAGTCTTTGAT
The DNA here is from genome assembly GCF_001424825.1 of Ensifer sp. Root31. Lineage (NCBI taxonomy): Bacteria > Pseudomonadati > Pseudomonadota > Alphaproteobacteria > Hyphomicrobiales > Rhizobiaceae > Ensifer > Ensifer sp. Root31. The sequence goes on from NZ_LMCO01000001.1 coordinate 415,612, forward strand.
CGGCGCGCCGTGCAACCGGCGAAGCCTGCTGGCCGTCAAAGGCAAAGAGCGCCGACAGCGTAGTCGAGAGGGCGCTGCAAAGCTTGGCGAGCAGTTGCGCCGTCGGGCTCACCTCGCCGCGCTCGATGCGCGAGATCATGGCCCGGCTGACGCCGGACCGCGTCGCCAGATCGTCAAGTGTCAGGTTCTGCTCGGCCCTCAGCGAACGGACGCGTTCGCCGATGGCTTGTTCGAGTGGGTCGCCGGTGATTTCCATTATTTGAGATTACATTTCTCATATAATAGAGTCAAGACCTCGGGAACTGAAAATAAAGGCTGACAATGCCGCTTTGGCGACATTGCGACAACGCGCTTTCGGCTAAGGTCCGCAACGGGCATCCTGAGCGAAAAAACGTTCCCGCTCAATAATTTAGCACGACCTCACGAAACAGGCCGTCACGGCTGATGAAACGGACCGGCACGACATGGACAAGCAACCCTCCTCGCTGACGTCGATTGCCAGCATCGTCATGTCGATGACGGCTGTGGCGATCGGCAACGGCATGATGCTCGCCTATGTGCCTTTCGTGCTGACCCGGTCCGATGCGCCGGACTGGGTGCCGGGCGCCGCCGTCACCATGATTGCCTTCGGCGGACTTGTCGGCTGCGTGATCGCCGGACCGATGATCCGCCGCGTCGGCCATGCCCGGGCGTTTTCCTGCTCGATGGCGCTGGTCATCCTTTCGGCGCTGACGATCAGTCTCGGCATGCACCCGATCCTCTGGGTGCTCGCCCGCGGCCTTTACGGTGCTGCCGGAAACACCAATTTCATCATCAGTCAGAGCTGGCTCAATCATGCGAGCGACAACCACTGGCGCGGCAGGGCGATGGCGATGTTCTACATGGCCTACGTGATCGGGCTTGGCACCGGCGCCTGGCTGTTCGGACAGATCCCCGTCGACGGTAACCTGCCGCCGCTCATCACCATCTTCTTCACGGCACTTGCCATCCTGCCGATCGGCCTGACGCGCCTGCCCACACCGCCGGCGCCGGCCAAGGTCAGCATCGATATCCCGATGGTCTGGCGCAGCTCACCTGTCGCCTTCATCGGCGTGCTTGCCGCTGGCGGTCTTTCGATGGTGGTACAGGGCTTCACGCCGATCTATGCGGCCGCCAATCAGGTGAGCCAGGGCGACGTTGCCAACCTGATGTTCGTGATGCAGCTCGGGCTGATCGCCATCCAGTATCCGATGGGCACGCTATCAGACCGGATCGACCGCCGGCTGGTGCTGATCGCCACCTGCCTGCTGATCGTTACCGCCGGCTTCTTCGCGCTCTCGGCGACCTTCAGCAATCTTCTCATGCTGATGGTGGTCTTCGCGCTGTTCGCCGGTGCGGTCGAGACCGTCTATTCCATCGCCAACGCACATGCCAACGACCGCACTGATCCGGCGGATTTCGTGCCGCTCGCCAGCACCATGCTGGTCGCCTGGTCGGCGGCGGCAACCCTGGTGCCGATGCTCGTCACGCTGCTGACGCCGGTGTTCGGGCCGCGTACTTTCATCTATGCGGCGATGGTCGTTGCGGCGCTCTATGCGCTGTTCGTGCTGATACGCCTCAGGAAACGCGACGAGGTACCCGCCGGCGAGCGCGAGACCTTCGAACTGAAGAGCGCGCAGGTGCCGAATGCCGGCGCGCTGATCGACGCGGATGCCAGAACCGAATAGCCGCCGCAGCCCCTCATTTATAGTGAACGAAGCCTTCATTTCCCGCTTTGCGCGGCTTGAAGGCACTGCTATATGCGGCCCATGAGCACAACATCTTCCAAGACGCCCCTGTCGCATATCCGTAACTTCTCGATCGTGGCCCATATCGACCACGGCAAATCGACGCTGGCCGACCGACTGATCCAGTCGACGGGCGGCCTTGCCGAGCGGGAAATGTCCGAGCAGGTGCTCGACAGCATGGATATCGAGCGCGAGCGCGGCATCACCATCAAGGCCCAGACCGTGCGTCTGCACTACAAGGCCAATGACGGCGAAACCTACGTGCTGAACCTCATCGACACGCCCGGCCACGTCGACTTCGCCTATGAAGTCTCGCGTTCGCTGTCGGCCTGCGAAGGTTCGCTGCTGGTCGTCGATGCGAGCCAAGGGGTGGAAGCCCAGACGCTCGCCAACGTCTACCAGGCGATCGACAACAATCACGAGCTCGTCACCGTGCTCAACAAGATCGACCTTCCCGCCGCCGAGCCGGAGCGGATCAAGGAACAGATCGAGGAAGTGATCGGCATCGACGCCTCCGAAGCCGTTCTGATCTCGGCCAAGACGGGCCTCGGCATTCCCGATGTTCTCGAAGCGATCGTCACCAAGCTGCCGGCGCCGAAGAGCGAGGGCGGCGATACCGCACCGCTGAAGGCGCTGCTGGTCGACAGCTGGTACGACGCCTATCTCGGCGTCATGGTTCTCGTGCGTATCATCGACGGCACCCTGAAGAAGGGCATGACCATCCGCATGATGGGCACCGACGCCAAGTACACGATCGAACGCGTCGGCGTGCTGACGCCGAAGATGGTGGCCATGGACGCGCTCGGCCCGGGCGAGATCGGTTTCATCACCGCTTCGATCAAGGAAGTGGCCGATACCCGCGTCGGCGACACCATCACCGAGGACAAGCGCCCGACCGCCAAGGCCCTGCCGGGCTTCAAGCCGGCGCAGCCGGTGGTGTTCTGCGGCCTGTTCCCGGTCGATGCCGCCGATTTCGAGGACCTGCGTTCGGCGATGGGCAAGCTGCGCCTCAACGACGCGTCGTTCTCGTTCGAAATGGAATCGTCGGCCGCGCTCGGCTTCGGTTTCCGCTGCGGCTTCCTCGGGCTCCTGCACCTTGAAATCATCCAGGAGCGCCTGGAGCGCGAGTTCGACCTCGACCTGATCGCGACGGCGCCTTCGGTCGTCTACAAGCTGTTCATGACCGACGGTTCGGAGCGCGAGCTGCACAACCCGGCCGACATGCCCGACGTCGTCAAGATCGCCGAGATCCACGAGCCGTGGATCCGCGCGACGATCCTGACGCCCGACGACTATCTCGGCGGCATTCTGAAGCTCTGCCAGGACCGGCGCGGCATTCAGATCGAGCTGACCTATGTCGGCACCCGCGCGATGCTGACCTACGACCTGCCGCTCAACGAAGTCGTGTTCGACTTCTACGACCGCCTGAAGTCGATCTCCAAGGGCTATGCCTCGTTCGACTACCAGATCACCGACCACAAGGAAGGCAACCTTGTGAAGATGTCGATCCTCGTCAACGGCGAGCCGGTCGACGCGCTGTCGATGATGGTGCACCGGATGGCGGCCGAAAAGCGCGGTCGCGAAATGTGCGAGAAGCTCAAGGAGCTGATCCCGAAGCACATGTTCAAGATCCCGATCCAGGCGGCGATCGGCGGCAACGTCATTGCCCGCGAGACCATCTCGGCGCTCCGCAAGGACGTGACGGCGAAGTGCTACGGCGGCGACGCCACCCGCAAGCGCAAGCTTCTGGAAAAACAGAAGGCCGGCAAGAAGCGCATGCGCCAGTTCGGCAAGGTGGAGATCCCGCAGGAAGCCTTCATCGCCGCGCTCAAGATGGGCGACGAATAAGCGTCAGACACCAATGACGTGCGTGGCGAAGGGGAGAGCCTGACGCCACGCCCTTGCTTGCAGACGTTCGCTGACGGCGTCTCCGTCCTCGGACTTGAGCCGAGGATCCACCTGCAAAATCTCGAAATAACGATCGCCTCTTTGCAGTTCGTGACGATGTCAGCATGGCCCGGCAGCGGGGCAGAGCTCGTCCATGGATCCTCGGGTCAAGCCCGAGGATGACAGTGGGAGGTGGTCCTGGCCAGCAACGGATCTCGGGGCAGTCGCCCACGGGGAGGCTGCAAAGCAGAGCTGATTTCTGTTCAGCCTCACACCCGACCGCCGTCATCCTCGGGCTTGACCCGAGGCCACCACCGACCACCAGCCGTCTTCAGCTCTCAGTGAGCAGATACCGCTTCGAGATGCGATCCACCGGAAGGCCGCTCTTGAGCGGCACCGCCTTGTCCACCTTGTAATCGACGAAACCCATCTTGCCGTAATAAGCAAGGCCGCCCGTGTTGTCGGCGCGGATGGTGGCGTTGATCGCGGTGAGGCCCAGCGCACGGGCATTGTCCCTCGTGGCCGCAAAGAGCGCCGAGCCGGCGCCGCGCACCTTGGCATCAGGGCGGGAGAACGTGCCGATATCGGCCCAGCCTTCCGGCAATCCGTCGTAGCGTTCCAGTGCCTGGAACGCGCAAGGGCGGCCGTCGACATCTTCGGCAACGAAGCAGCTGACGAAGCCCGGGCCGGCGAGGTAGTGCGCGGTAAAACTTTCGAGTGTGAACGGCGTCTCATTGGCAGTCGTGCCGCCGATCCGGATGATCTCGTTGAGGAAGGCGCAGAGCGCCGGCACGTCGGCAGGCGTTGTCGGACGCACCTTGATTGTTGTCATCTGGTCGACCATCAAAAACCTCTCTTTTGAACTACAACTTGCCGGATTGCGGCAGAGGCCGCGCCGGGTTGCCGACAACCGTCGCGCCCGCCGCCACGTCTCTCGTGACGACGGAGCCGGCCCCGACGATGGCGCCATCGCCGATCGTCACGCCACCGAGAATGATGGCGCCGCCGCCGATCCACACGTCCTTGCCGATCTCGACCGTCCTTGCGATCTCGATGCCACGGCTCCTGAGCGGCACGTCCTTGTGATGCTCGGCGCAATAGATCTGCACGCCCGGGCCTAGCATCGAACCTTCGCCGATCAAAATGCGGCCGCTGTCCAGCATGGTGCAGCCGGCATTGAGATAGACGCGGGGGCCAAGCGAAATGTTGATGCCATAGGAGCAATGAAACGGCGCTTCGATGAGAACATCATCGGCAACGCTCGCGAACAGCGCCCGAAGCGCCGGCGCCATCGACCCACGCGCATCGGGTGCCATGGTGTTGTGCTGGTGCACCGCGTCACGCGCGCGCTGACGCAGCCGCTCGAGTTCCGGGTCGAGGCAGCAGTACCAATCGCCCGCCGCCATCTTGCCGCGCTCGCTGGCGCTCACGGTTTTGCCCTTGCCTCGGCCGCTTGACGCCGCGCCAGGCTTTCCGCCGGCCACAGTGCCGCCATGTCGTAATAGATGTCGAAGACCGGGGCGCCGCCTTGAAGCGATAGCCAGGAGACCTTCGAGCGCGTGAAGATATGGGCATCCGGCGGGAAATCCGAAGGCCGATCGAGGCTTGCAATGCGCAGGAAGGCGAGCCAGCCGCGACGGCCGTAATCGCTCCAGAGCGCCGTCTGGCATTCACCGCAGCGATAGACATCGTGCGGCCGGCCACTCTCGGTCGGCAGCGTCACGACGATGGGTTCGCCTGCCGTCAGCTCGATGTTCTCACGCTCGATAACGCCATTGACAACGAAGGCGCTTCCGACCTGTCGCTGGCAATCGGTGCAATGGCAGCAGTTGACGAACATCGGCCGCCGTTTCAGCCGATAGCGGATGCGTCCGCAGAAGCAGCCGCCAGCAATGGTTTTATCCATCAGCAGGCCTCCTCCAGCACCTCGTCGCCCGACGCTGCGGCAATAGCATCGCCACGCCTGATGGTGGCGACCCAGGCGCGCGCCAAAGCGAGACCGGCGGCATTGGCCTTTTCGCCATGATGCCGGGCATGGGCAGGGTACTCTGCCAACCAGTTGGGGTCGAGCCGATTGATCGTCTGCGGGAACGAGCGGTTCCAATCCTCGACGAGATCGGTGTCGGCCTCGAAGTGGAATTGCGTGCCATAGGCGGCACGGCCGATGCGAAACGCCTGATGCCGGGTGACATCGTTTTCGGCAAGGTGCACCGCCCCTTCCGGCAGCGTGAAGGTATCGCCATGCCATTGGAAGATCGGAAAGCTTTCGCCGACGCTTGCCAGCACCGGATCGCTCTGCCCCTCGGCACGCACCCGCACATCGTGCCAGCCGAATTCTTTGGCTTCGCCCAACAGGTTCTTCGCACCATAGGCACGCGCCAAAAGCTGGCTGCCGAGGCAGATGCCGAGCACGGAACGCTCGCTGTCGCCGAAACGGCGCATCAGAGCTGCCAGTTGCGGGAGATAGGGGAAAGCCTCGTCGTCGAGCGCACTCTGCTCGCCGCCGAGCACGACCAGCGCATCGAAGCCATCGGGTTCAGTCGGCACCGGGTCGCCGGCATAGGCACGGCGAACCTCGATTTCGGCCTTGACCTCGCGAAGCGCCGTGCCGACCTGGCCGAGCTCCGTCTTCGCCATGTTTTCCACCACCAGTACCCGCATCATCACCTTCCCTTTGCCGTATGGGCGGAAGATTGATCACGACATGCGCCCCGGTTCAAGAGGAGAGAACCGGCATGGTGCTCATTGACCAACGCAGCCGGGCCTTGACTTCCGTGCCAAACTTTCCGACTTTCCTGATATCATGATGCTCGCGATTTCTTCCCTTCGCTGCTTCCGGGTGTGCCCGATCGCAGGAACCTGACCCCAGCCCGGATGCTTGCGCTCTCCGGGTCAGGGGAGCCTTTCGCGTCGGCAAATGAGAACCTCCGTTCCCATGCCACGATCCGAGCGCCGCGTTTTTCCAGAAAGAATCAGCAATGACGGCGCCCATGGCCCGTCGACAAGAACGTCAGGTTATCATCATGGCGACCACCGCCCGTAACAAACTTCCCGCGATCATCATCAATGCCGAGGACCACAAGCGTCTGACGGCGCTTGCCTCCTCCGCTCTCGACCGCATCCCCGAGGTCGCCGAGGCGCTTCTGTCCGAACTCGAACGGGCGCGGGTGACCACCCCTGGCAAGCTGCCGGCCGACAGCGTCCAGATGGGATCCACCGTCGCCTTCGACGCCGACAATGGTTTTGCCAAGCAGGTGACGCTCGTCTATCCCGGCGAGGCCGATATCGAGGCTGGGCGTATTTCGGTGCTGACGCCGATCGGCGCAGCACTCATCGGCCTGTCCGTCGGCCAGTCGATCGATTGGCACGACCGCTCCGGCAAGGTCCACCGGATGACCATCCGCAACGTTACACCGGCCGAGCGGGCCTGAGCGCACCCCCGAAACGCGTCGAGGAGGCCGGTCGTCAGACCGCCCTCCCCGCTTTTCAATCAACTCTTGCCCGAAGGTCGATCAGAACTGCTTGCCGAGCTTGGCGTCGACGGACTGGCTGTTGGCGCCGCGAACGGCGAAGAAGAACAGGATCGCTGCCCAGAGAATGGACTTTTCGGCGCCACCGAGGCCCTGGTCCTGCACAACGCCATGGAAGTAGACAGTGACGAGCAGCACGATCATCGCGGCAACCGAGGCCGGACGGGTGAGAAGGCCGATCGCGATCAGGATGCCGCCGAAGAATTCTGTGGCGGCCAGCAGCGGCGACCAGAAGACGCCGGGGTAGAAGCCGAGGCTTTCGACCATGCCGACAGCCCCGAAGGGATTGATGATCTTGCCGTAACCGTGGGTTACGAGCAGGACGCCGCACAGAACGCGCAGCAGCGTTTCGGCAAAGGTATCAAGCGGCAGATAGATCTTTTCCAGTGCCGGGAGGATTGCACGGGGACGGGAGGTCGAGACGGTAGCATCAGTCATGGGTAGGTCCTCTTGGAGGTGGCTGCGACAATATGTGCAATGCAGCAATGTCTCGCCGGGCGTCTTTTCGTTTGCAAGGGAGCGACCGATAAAAACATGACTAAATCAGTTGACAATTGCGTGAGAGGCGCGTGACCGCCGGTTGTTTCCAGATCGACCGCTACCGCGCCAAGCGGTCGGCGTGACGCACCAGGGACGGTGTAACGCCTGAAACCTGCTGTGTAATTTTCTCATTTAACCGGTTCCGGTTTTACGGGGTTATGCAGTATGTTGCCGCGCACAAACCAGCCGGGAACCACCAGATGGACGAGAAGCCGCGGATCACCATCCTTTATTGCACGCAGTGCAACTGGCTTTTGCGCGCCGGCTGGATGGCACAGGAGCTGCTGCAGACCTTCGGCCAATCGTTGGGTGAAGTGGCGCTGATCCCCGGCACCGGCGGCAATTTCGAGATCCGCGTCAATGACGAACTGATCTGGGAGCGCAAGCGTGACGGCGGTTTTCCCGGACCGAAAGAATTGAAGCAGCGCATCCGCGACATCATCGAGCCGGAGCGCGATCTCGGCCACACCGACAGGAGCTGATCCTGGATTTCGGCATTCTCGCTGGCGTTTTCTCGGCAGCCTTCCTCTCCGCGACACTGCTGTTCGGCATGTCGGAGGCGGCGATCGTCGCCGCCGCACTTCATGGCGAAACCGGCCGTGTCGCCCTTTTCGTCGCGGCCACAGCTGGCAACGTCCTTGGCGCCGTCGTCAATTTCGTGCTTGGGCGGTTCCTGATCCGCTTTGAGGGAAGGCGCTGGTTCCCGATCTCGCCTGCGGCGCGGCAGAAGGCGGAGACGCTGTTTGCGAGCTATGGCCAGCCGGTGCTGCTCTTATCCTGGCTGCCGGTGGTCGGCGATCCGCTGACGCTCGTCGCCGGGCTGTTGCGCATGCCTTTTGCACTGTTCCTGGTGTTCGTGGCGATCGGCAAGGCGGCGCGTTACGCCATCGTGCTCTGGCTGACGCCGTGATACCAACCTTGCGCTGATATTGACGTCTTGCGTGGGACCGTGCGGTCATCCGGCAAGGAGCATACCGCAGGACGATGCTTTGGCATCGGTCGAGGATTGCGACGCTGCCGGTGGCCGATACACGGCCCACCCGAAGGGCCGGGCGCTTTTGGCATCCTGATAGCGTCGACACTCCTCACCGCGCCGCTTGGGTCCGGTTGCGATTGTCTCTTTGCCGGAAACCAAAATCGCTCCGGCGCGAGAGGTCAATATCAGCGCAGGTTGGTATGACCCGTTCAGCTATGGGCGAAAATGTCGGTCTCGTCCCAGCCGAGCAGATCGAGCTTGGAGCGGGTCGGCAGGAAGGCGAAGCAGGCATCCGCATGGTCCATGCGGCCATCGCGCAAGAGCCGCCCCGTCAGTTTTTCGCGCAGCGCATGCAGGTGCAGCACGTCGGATGCGGCATATTCGAGCTGCGCCGGAGACAGGGTCTCGGCCGCCCAGTCGGAGGACTGCTGCTGCTTGGAAATATCGACGTCGAGCATTTCCTTCAGATTGTCCTTCAACCCGTGGCGATCCGTGTAGGTGCGCGTCAGACGCGAGGCGATCTTGGTGCAGAACACCGGCGTCGTCGTCACGCCGAAAGTGTGGAAGAGTACGGCGATATCGAAACGGCCGTAGTGGAAAATCTTCTGCCGGGCCGGGTCGGCGAGCATGGCGACGAGGTTCGGCGCATCCTTCTGGCCGGCGGCAATACGGATCACGTCGGCGGTGCCGTCGCCCGGCGAAAGCTGGACGACGCAGAGCCGGTCGCGGCGGGGGACAAGGCCAAGAGTTTCCGTGTCGACGGCAATCGCGCCCCGGTAGCGGGCGGCATCGGCTGCGGAAATATCGCCTTCATGGAACCGTATTGCATTCGCCATCGAAAATCCCCAGATGAAACGGAAGTGGTGTCGCCTATAGCGCAAGTTTGGCCCTGGCGAAACCGTGTCATGGCACCTCGCCGCGGGTGCACCCTTCGAAAGCTCGCATTGATGACCTCCTCTCGCACCGCCTCGGCTCTTTCGATCATATCGCTCGTGCTTGGCTTCACGGTCGTGCCGGCGCTGGCGCAGAACTATAGGGACCTGCCCGGTGTGCGCCCGATGGATCCCCTGAACGACAACGGCGACAAGGTCGTCTGCCAGCAGACACTTGTCGATCGCGACTATCCGTTCGAATCGAGCTCGCGCGGCGGGCCGCGCTACGACACGATCTACAACTGCCGCCGCGGCGATGGCCCGGTGTTCCAGGGTAGCGATTTGCCACCGTCACTCTACCGGCAGAAGCGCGGGCTCGGCTACTAATACCAACCTGCACCGGTTCGGCTTGGCAAGCCGATGAATACTTCCTAGAAAATTGGGCAAGGAACTGTGGAGGTGTTCTGCCTCCACCGAGGAGGAACAATGCCCAACGACACGAGACCGCTCGCCATCAGCGTGCCGGCGCCGCGCACGCTCGACCTGATCTTCACAGCCGACGCCTTGAAGCAACTGCACGAGCGCTACCGCATCGTTGAGACCGATCCGGATGAGATCGCCGGCCTTGGCGACGAGGTGCTGTCGCAAGCGCGCTACATCATCGGCCAACCGCCGCTCGACCACGATACCTTGGCGCGCCTGCCGAAGCTGCGGGCCATTCTCAATGTCGAGAGCAACCTGATCAACAACATGCCTTATGAGGTGCTGTTCGAACGCGGTGTCCACGTCGTCACGACCGGCCAAGTATTTGCCGAGCCGGTCGCCGAAATGGGGCTTGCGATGGCCCTCAACATCGCGCGCGGCATCGTCGACGCCGATCTCGCCTTTCGCGAGGGCCGGGAGCTTTGGGGTGGCGACGGCAATCGCTCGGCGCGACTGCTCTCCGGCTCGGACATCGGCATCATCGGCTTCGGAGACCTGGGCAAGGCGCTCAACCGGGTGCTGTCAGGCTTCCGCGCCAGGATCCGCGTCTTCGATCCCTGGATGCCGGCCTCTATCCTCCGTGACAACGGCGTCGAACCGGCATCGCTGGAAACCGTGCTGACCGAAAGCGATTTCGTCTTCGTCGTCGCATCGGTCACCAGCGAGAATGAGGGTTTTCTCGGCGCGAGGGCCTTTGCCAGCATGCGGCCGGGGGCAGCCTTCATCCTGCTCAGCCGCGCCGGCGTCGTCGATTTCGATGCGCTAATGGCCGCCGTCGAAAGCGGGCATATCGTTGCCGCCAGCGACGTCTTCCCGCAGGAGCCACTTCCGCTCGACCACAGGGTGCGCCGCCTGCCCGGCTTCCTGCGCTCGGCGCACCGCGCGGGCGCGCTCGACAGCGCCTTCAAGAAGATGGGCGACATGGTGCTGGAAGACATGGACCTGATGGACCGGGACCTGCCGCCGATGCGCTGCAAACGCGCTGAGCGCGAGACGGTCGCACGGATGCGCTCCAAGCCGGTGACGGTCAACTGATATCGACCCAGCTTGGTATAAGCTCTTCGCCATCGGAGATTTCATCGTTTCGCTGACGGCCGGGAATGCATTGCCCCCGATTAACGTGTTTTATGGGAAAAGCACGTAGCATCGCCAGGACAGGCGCGAGATCAGAGACACGCAATGGCCAACAAGACGTCCGGCTTTCTCGGAACCAGGATACGCGACAGCTGGAACAGTTCGCTGCGTTCGCTGTTCAGCCTGGTGATGGTCGCCATGCTGATCGCCGTATCCGGCATCCTTGTCGGGCTTGACTATCACCGCTCACGCAACGCCGCGATTGCGGATGCCGAATCCAACATGCGCGGCTTTGCCGGCCGCCTGGTCGATCGTCTCGGCGTGCTGTCCGGCGACACCTCGGCGCTTGTCAGCCTCGTCTCGTCGGTCGCCAACTCCTTCCTCGTGCCTCCGCCGGAGCGCATGAACGACAAGGCGGCCGTGCTGCGCGAAGGCATCAGCCGCTCGCCGCATATCGACGGCGTCTATGTCGGCTACCCGAGCGGCGCGTTTTTCCAGGTGGTCGATCTCAAGCACATCGCCTGGCGCATGGCGCTCGATGCCCCACGCGGCGCCTCCATGGCTGTCCGCTCGATGGAGCGCGACGCCAGCGGCAAATCGATCAACCGCGTCATCTTCCTGGACGAGGCGGGCGAACCGACGTCGGAGCGACGGTTACCGCCGTCGGGCTACGATCCGCGAACCCGGCCCTGGTACCAGTCGGCCGTCGACGGCACGGCTGCCGTGTCGAACGGCCCTTACGAGATGGCAACGACCGGCGCGCTCGGCATGACGATCTCGCAGGCGCACCGCGGCAATCCCAAGATCGTCATCGGCGCCGACGTGGTTCTCGACACCATCACCGATTTCCTGTCGCGCGAACGGCTGACGAAGGGATCCGTCTCCTTCATCCTCGATGCGGTCGGCCGACCGATCATCCACTCCGACCGGACGATGATGAAACGCATCATGTCGGCCAAGGACAAGGACGATCCGATCGTCCCGCCGCAGAACGATCCGCTGGTGCAAAGCATCCGCCTCAACCCGCCACCGCCTGGAAAGGCCGGTTTCGCCGAGGTGGGGGACCGGACCTATCTGGTCATGGTGACACCGCTCGAATCGGAGCTGCTGCTGACCGGACACCGGGCGGTCGTCGCCGCCCCGCTCGACGAACTCATGGCCGACGCCAACAAGGCACTGATCCAGGGGCTTGCAATATCCGGCGCCGTAGTGGCGCTCGCCGTCCTGTCGTCGCTGGTGCTCGCACACCTGATCACTAAATCGCTCAACCAGTTGACCGCCAGCGCCAACCGGCTGCAGGACCTGGATTTCACCACGCCGATCGACGTGTCGTCGCATGTCAGCGAGATCTCCACGCTCGGCGGGGCGATGAACCGGGCACGCGACGCGATCTTCACCTTCGCGCTCTACGTGCCGAGGGAACTGGTGCGCAAGGGCATCGAATCCGGCCAGTTCAGCGGCCGCGCGGCCTGGCGTCAGGAGGTCACGGCACTTTTCACCGATATCTACGATTTCACCACCTTGAGCGAACGCCACGCGCCGGAAGAAGTGGTGGCGATGCTTTCGGAATATTTCGACATCTTCAGCGAGGTCGTCGATGCCCATGACGGCACGATCATCCAGTTCCTCGGCGATTCCGTCTTTGCCATGTGGAACGCGCCGGCGCCAGACGAGCGCCATGCGGAGAATGCCTGTCGTTGCGCGCTGGCAGTCGAGGAACGGTTGCAAGCGTTCAACGAAGCGCAGCGCAAGAAGGGCCTGCCGGAGTTCCGTACGCGCTTCGGCATCCACACTGGCACCGCCGTTGTCGGCAGCGTCGGCGCGAAGGAACGGCTGCAATATACCGCCATGGGCGACACGGTGAACGTCGCCTCGCGACTCGAAGGCATGAACAAGAACTACGGCACGACGATCATGGCGAGCGGCGCCGTCGTCGCCCAGGCATCCGACGCGATCACCTTCCGGCCGCTCGGATCGGCGCAAGCCAAGGGGCGCGCCACGGCACTCGATGTCTATGAGGTGCTGAGCGCGCGGCCGATCGTCGAGGATGCAGCCTTGAAATCACCGACGACATCATCCTGAGGCGCCTGCAGCGCGCGCCGTCAACGCCGGACGCCATCTCTCTGGCGCATGACCCAACGGATGCCAGCAGCAATAGCGATCGCAAGCAACGGCCACACCGCCCAGAACACGCCCCGCCAGGACAGGAGGTTGATTGCGACGAGAGCCAGACCGGCGACAGCAAGCGTGCCGATGACCCGGTCGATCTTCCTGTTTGCCCGCACCCATCGCAAGGCCGCGAGAACCGCGAATGCCAGCAGGGGCCATGCGGCCCAGAACACGCCGCGCCAGGTCAGCAGATTGAGCGCCGCGAGGCCGGCGCCGATGACCGCCAACGTTCCCATAAGCTTTCCGGTCAGGCCCGTCGGTTCAGCCGCGGCTTCGATCGGTACGGTCGCGGATCGGCCGGATTGCTCGGCCGACCGGCCCCATTCGGCTTGGCGGTCCGCAGCCGCCCCGCTGTCATCGGACGCACCGATGCGCACGGCATAGCTCGGCACGCCGCCGTCGATGTTCTTGACCTCAAGCTGGCCCAGAAACTCGAAGCCGACGGCGATCTTGTTGCGCACCTGGTCATAGACGGTGTTGGAGATCACGATGCCGCCGGCAGGGGCGGACGCCTGCAGGCGAGCGGCAACGTTGACGCCGTCGCCATAGATGTCGTCGTCCTCGGTGATCACATCTCCGAGGTTGATGCCGATGCGAAACAGCATCTGCGCATCGTCCTTGCTTCTCGCGTTGTAACCGGCCAGCTCGTTCTGGGCGTCGATCGCCGCGCGCAGCGCCTCGACGACACTGGGGAAATCGGCGATCAGCCCATCCCCCCAGGTGTTGATGACCCGGCCGTCATGCGCCTCGATCAGGCGCGTCATGGCATCCCGGTACCGCTTGAGAGTAGCAAGCGTACCCTCCTCGTCCGCCCGCATCAGGCGGGTATAGTCCTGGACGTCAGCGGAGAAGATGGTCGTCAGCTTGCGACGCGTGTCAGCCATCGCGGATGATCCTCGCTCGAAATCCGCCGCCGCAGCGGGTGATTGAATAGTAGCGAGCCTACCACAGATCGCAAGACGCGCCGCCACAACGGCTTCCTTACTGGCTGAATGACCCTGTACCGCGCAGATGCACCAGACGCTGCAGAAATGGCTCACGCGGCGCGCTAGCAGGCACACAAACCCTATGCAGGAACGTGGCTCCGCCGCGCGGTTTCGAACTCGGGAAATCGGGCATTTTTCATCAGGCAAACTTGCGGTGGTCGCTCGCCGTTCAGGCCAAAAGCCAGAAACGAAAAAACCCCGGCAAGCCGGGGTTTTTCGAACCAAAACAAATGTTTGGCTAAAGGAATGGTGCCCAGAAGAGGACTCGAACCTCCACACCCTTTCGAGTACCAGCACCTGAAGCTGGCGCGTCTACCAATTCCGCCATCTGGGCGACGGACCGGCATGTAAAAGGCCCGAGCCGAAGTGTCAACAGGCATTTTGAAGTTTTCGTGTCAGAACACGAAAAAGGTCAGTTTGACGTCACTTTTGCCCAGGATCGAATTGTGGAAAGTCCTTGAGCTAGCAGCGATTCCGCCTCTGCTGTCGTCTCGGCCTCGACATAGCAGCGCATTTCCGGTGCGTTGCCGGACGGGCGGAAATGAATCGTTCGACCATCGGCAAGGGTAACGCGCAGACCATCGATGTCGCTGACGGCAGCCGGACGGCCAATGGCGGCAAGGAAGCCGCCGAGGTTCTCCGCCCCACCGCGCAGAAACGCCATCAGCCGGCTGCTGGTTTCGACCGGGAAGTGTTCGAGGCGGTCGCTAAGCGCGACCGGAAGACGATAGGACGCGGCCAGCGCCGAGAGGGTCATCCGGGCTTCGGCGGCGCGCCCAAGCACGGCGAGGATCGGCAGGAAGCTGTCACGGGTGGGCAAAGCCTTGAGAACACCATTGCCGACGGAGAAGTCGCTCGCGGTCAACGTGCCGCCATTGGCCTCGAAGCCGGCCACCTTCGTGCGGCCTTCCGCAACTGCCTGCGCCATTCCGGCGATGACATAGGGCGAACCGACCCGGGTGCGGATGACCGACAGACCTTCGGCTCGTTCGAGACCCGAATTGGAGGTGACCGGCGTCACGGCGATCTGGGCACCGAGGAACTCGCAGGCGACGAGGCCCAACAGGTCGCCACGAAGCGGCGCGCCCTTTTCATCGGCAACCAGCGGCCGGTCACCGTCGCCATCGGCCGAGACGATCGCATCCAGGCGATGTTCAGGCGCCCAGGCGGTAAGCTTGGCGAGCGTTTTAGGCGAAACCGCCTCGGTATCGACAGGCACGAAGTCCTCGGATCGGCCGAGAGCGACCGTCTCGGCGCCGAGATGCGTCAGCAACTCGACGAGCAGATCGCGGGCTACCGTGCTGTGCTGATAGACGCCGATGCGCAAGCCGCCAAGCGAACCGGGTGGCAACAGGTCCCTGTTGCGCTGGAGGAACAGATCTGCGGCCGACGCCGCATGGTCTTCACCGGAGCCGGCCGAAGGCACGGCCTCGCCGGCAATGGCGTCGGCAATGGAACTGATCGCCAGTTCGTCGTTCTTGTCGATCTCACCGTCGGGCCGGTAGAATTTGATGCCGTTGCGATCAGCGGGAATATGCGAGCCGGTGATCATCAGGCCCGCAGCTTTGTGGACGAGGCCATAAAGCGCCAGTGCCGGGGTCGGAACAGTGCCGCAATCGAACACGCGAAAGCCTTCGCTCTTCAGCGCATCGGCGCAAACCCCCGCAATTTCAGGACTGGAATCGCGAAAGTCGCGAGCGATCAGGATCGGATCCCCGGCCTTCGCCTGCTCGGAGGCGATCAGGTGCCGCGCGAAGGCCTTCGCATAGCGTGCAGACGGCTCGCCTTTCAGCTCCTCGGACAGGCCGCGCAGACCGCTGGTACCGAACTTCAATTGCATCTTATACTCCGTGAATGCCAACGAACGGCAATAGGCAAGAATAACAGTGACATGGCAAACGCGCCGGTGCATTCTATACCGAACGGCAGACGGCGTGGAAATCCGGCCATCGGCCGAACGGATCCGCACCATTTCGCCATGAATAAACCAAGAAAAAAACACCTAATGTGAAGCAGGGACACAACCGGAAAGCAACCCTTTCGGAAAGTGAGGAAAGCATGACGGGATTTCGGAATTTCGTTGTCGGTTGCGCCTTAGCCGCCGCCTCCCTGATGACCTCGGTCGGGCCTGCCCTGGCCATGCCGCTGTCAGGCCACGACGTTCAAATCAGGGCGCAAGGCGATGTCCAAAAGGCCCAATATTACCCGTACAGGCGATACGGAGGCGTTATGTATCCCAACGGCTGGCGTGGCGGATGGGGCGGTGGCTGGGGCCCCGGCTACTACGGCGGAGGCTGGGGCGGCCCGTATTATGGTGGCTCGGGCTTCAGCCTCTATTTCGGACCGGGCTATGGAGGCTACTACAACAATTATCCCCGCCGCTACTACCGCGAGCGCTACTACTACCGCGACAACTATGTTCGCGGCGGCACCAACGCGCATGTGAGCTGGTGCCTTTCGCGCTACCGCTCCTACAATCCGGCAACCAACCGGTTCCTCACCTATCAGGGTGTCTATCGCGCCTGCTACTCGCCCTATCGATAGGTCACGCCCAAGCGGCGCAGCGCCGGCGTTGCGCCGCTTTACCAACTCCAATTTCTTGGAAAGGCTGGTTAAGCAGCAATTAACCTCGCCATCATACCGTTTCATCACGCTCGCAACTCTTTGCCGGAATGAAATGATGCTGCTCCCGACCCAGCAATCCAACGCCACCGCGACGACCAACCTGGTCGGCTCGATCCTGAAGGATATCGAGAAGCGCCAGGCGGAAGAGGACGAAAAGGCGAAAGGCACCAAGGACGACAAGATCCTGAAGGCCCAGGTGAAGTCGGACGACGCCCAGAAGGCAGCCAATACCAAGATCAACGATCATTTCTTCAATCAGGCAGGAAACGATGCCAATAACAACCGGATGGTGCTCATCCGGGAAGTCGGCGAGTTCTTCGACCTGAAGCGAGAGGATTTCAAATCCGATTTCGCCTTTGGCAGCGCACTGTCAAAGATCGTCGAGGACCTGCCACCGGCAACCGTTCGTGACATCGAAAAGAAGCTGGGGCTGACGGATATCGATGTCTCGCTGAACGAACTGATCGAGGCGATCAAGGACCCCGAGGGCAGCCGGGGCAAGAAGCTGGACGAGGCTCTCGACAGCAAGGGGTCTGCGAACACCGGCCAAAGCAACGGCGCTACGAAGGCGATACAGCGTCTTGCAGATGCTGCAGAGGCGAAGTCGCTGGACGAACTGCAACTGGACAGCCTGACTGGTGACCTGACTCGCGTCACCGACACCGAGACACTCGCCGAGCAGCAGAAAGAGTTACAAGCGCTTCAGGCCAAGGACAATCTGGAAGACGTGCAAGACGCGCGCGAGGCCGAAGCCGAGCGCCCGCTGCCGGTTCGGATCGACGAGATCGGTCGCTACAGCCTCGCCAGCCAGACGTTTATCGCCGCCTGATCATTTCCGACGGACGATACCCAGCCGGGCCATGACCTGGTTGGGTATGCCATAGCGCCGGATAGCGTCGCGGCTATCGCGCAGGCCGCAGATCTCGCGCTGGATAAAAAACGCCCAGACCGCGTCAGCCGCATCGTCGAGCAACCGCTCGCGCAGCTCCGGCGTCGTTTCATTCCGCTCGAGCGCCTGCAATGCCGCGATCGCCTTTTCGACCTTGAGGCCATGCCGCCCGAGCGCGTCGGCACGCTCCGAAAGCAATTCGTATTCGAGAGCGCTGAGGGCACCCGCAGCCGAATAGGAGGGGTTCAGGGATCTTGGAGGGCGAACGGTCATCCGAAACTCCATGGCTCCAACACGGATAGCGCCACGCGTTGACTACAGCGCCGCGCGTCTTATTGGACGCGCAAAGGTCGCTGTAGCACTTTGAATTGCTGCATGTTTTTATCCTTAAATCGAATAGGATTTAAGGAAACATGCAGTAACACGCGCAACTGCGGTTGCAGCGTGCATCTTGCCGCCGGATCGGTCGCGATGCAAAGGGTTCGTGCGGCAACGGGTCTTTGCGCGCCCAGGCGACAAGGCACTGCGACCTCCGTCGCACCCCATCGCATGGTTAAGATTTCATAAACCTGTCTCGCCTAACATCGAAGCATCATGCCGATTCCCGTATCCGCACCTTAGCTGCGGCAGGTCTGGCCGGTTGGCCGAGACGCGCATGAGGCGCCAGCCCGAACCGAAGTGACAACCTGCCCGACGGACGGTCGAGGTGATCCGTGGAACGGCGTGAAATGCGGATGCCGGCTGTCAACGGCCGCGCGCCAACGCGAGGGTCAAGCGAGAGGGAGACCAGAATGCTGACATCCATTCTCACGGTCAAAACCGCGACCGGACTTGCCGAGGAGGCAAGCGCTCGGCCCCAACAACCGGCAGCGCCTCTTACTGCCGCCCAGCGCGGCGAAGCGATCCAGAAGGTCCTCGACGCGCTGACCCGGCATCTCGCAGGCCGCGAGATCCTATCCAAGGACGCGCTTGTGCGGCTGATGGAGGACCTTGCCCGCATCCTGAAATTCCCGCCGCTGCCACAGGAAGGCGGGCGCGACTTCGTGCGACGGCTCGTCACCTTTCTTGAATCGATGCCGATGCCGGAACGCCTGGCGCTTGAGCGGCAACTGGGCGGTCGCAGCCTGGCGCTACGGGTCGGTATCCTTGCAGACCTGCCGGCCATCCGAAATGGTGCGGCGCCACCCTCCATGGGCGCCGCATTGCCCGGCCTCAGCAACCCATCCCTGCAGCCAGCCATCCCGCTGCATCTGGCCGCCGCCAGCGCACCGGCTGCAAGCGAGGTCGCCATGCTGCAGACCGCGCTGAAAAAAACTTTTGGCGTCGGCAGCGAGAGTGACACGTCGAGTCTCGCATCGGAGGAGATGGACGCGACACCACCTGCTGAAGACGCAGCAACGGTTCGGCCTCAGACTTCGCCAGAGCGGGGAGAACCGAGAGCGATGCCCGGCAGGCTGCCTTCGCTTGATGGCCCCGAGATCGAAGCCCTGGCCGCCATCATCAATGGCGACACCGACCCCGAACTCGTCGATCCGGAGGTTGTTACCGGCAAGGCAGCGGTCGATGATGAGGAAAATGCGTCGCCGCACCCTGCCGCCGCGGCTGACGATACCGATTTGCCCGCAAAGGCCAAGGAAGCAGAGCTGCGCAACGGCACCGCCCGGACGGATGCGGGCACCGAGGCTGGCCACGCCGACGAAGGCGAGGAGCCAGACGGCACCTATGGCCCGCTGCGCGACGGCGAGGATCAGCTGCAGAACGACAGGGCAACGACGCGCGGCAACGAGAGCCGTACGGACCGCGCGCTTTCGGACGCGCTGAAGACGATCGTGCGCGATACGCTCGGCCTGCCGGGAGAACCTGCAGGCGCCGACCGACCCGAAGGGATCGCACCCGAACTCGAAAGCGCCGAAGCCGACGCAGCAGCGAGCCATACAGAGACGGATGGCACGGAGCCGGGCCGCGCAAACCCGCTCCGCCCCCGCGATACGGCTGCAGGCGCTGAGCTTGCCGCCCTGAGCGTTGCGGAAGACCAGACGGAGCCACCAGGCCCGGCGGGCGCCACCGCCGTCCAGCGCGCCCAGAGGCCGACGGTCGACCCGGCGATGCAACAGGCGATCGCACGGTTGATCGAAAACGGGCTGCCGCGCGAAGCGATACCCTTTGCTATGATCCCCTATCCGATCGCAGTTGAGGACGTGAAGAGCGAGGCGGAAAAGAGCGAGCGCGACGATGGCAGAGGCGAAGGCGGCGAAGAGCCGAACGGCGACCACGAAGCGGCGCAGGGCGACGGCGGAGCCGCACGGGACGAAGCCACGCAAGATGAGCAGCAGACCGAAGGCGGCAGGGGTGAAACGGGCGGCGAATGGAACGCCGAGCCCGATGTCTACGAACTCTATCGCAAGCTCGGCGGTCTTGGCTGACCCTCCGGACTGATCGCCGAAAGCATGTCGCGCAAAAGTGTGCAGTTGGTCCTGCGAGAACGACGTGCGCAAATCAAGAGCTGAAAGTGCCGCAAGCGAATCCTAGAGATCGCGATACGCGTTAGATCGGGTCGACTTCAGAAGAGCGATCCAGAAAACCAAGGACACTGCAGCCGAACGAAACGCTCACAAGCAAAAAGCCCGCGGAGATCGCTCTCCGCGGGCCTTTTTCATTTCAGGCGTCAGCGAACGATTACTCGTTGGTCTGGCGGTTCTTCAGAGCGGCGCCGAGAATGTCGCCAAGCGAAGCGCCCGAGTCGGACGAACCGAACTGAGCAACGGCTTCCTTCTCTTCCGCGATTTCCAGAGCCTTGATCGACAGCTGGATCTTGCGGTCCTTCTTGGAGAAGTTGGTGACGCGTGCGTCGACAACCTGGCCAACCGAGAAACGCTCCGGACGCTGTTCGTCACGGTCACGCGACAGATCGGCGCGGCGGATGAACGCAGTGATGTCCTCGTGGTTGACGAGCTTCACTTCGATACCACCGTCGTTGACGGCGATGATCTCGGCCGAAACAACAGCGTTCTTGCGCAGTTCGCCCGAAGCAGCGGCGTCGCCAACTGCATCCTTGCCGAGCTGCTTGATACCGAGCGAGATGCGCTCCTTGTCGACGTCGACGTCGAGAACAACGGCGCGAACGACGTCGCCCTTGTTGAACTCTTCGATGACCTGCTCGCCCGGACGGTTCCAGTCGAGGTCGGAAAGGTGCACCATGCCGTCAACGTCGCCGTCGAGGCCGATGAACAGGCCGAATTCGGTCTTGTTCTTGACTTCGCCTTCAACTTCGGTGCCAGCCGGATGGCTATGCGCGAATGCCTGCCACGGGTTCTCGAGCGTCTGCTTGAGGCCGAGCGAGATACGACGCTTGGTCGGATCGACTTCGAGAACGACAACGTCGACTTCCTGGCTCGTGGACAGGATCTTGCCGGGGTGTACGTTCTTCTTGGTCCAGGACATTTCGGAGATGTGGATCAGGCCTTCGATGCCCGGCTCCAGCTCGACGAACGCACCGTAGTCGGTGATGTTCGTGACGGTACCCGAGATCTTCTTGCCAACCGGATACTTCGCACCGATGCCATCCCACGGATCCGACTCGAGCTGTTTCATGCCGAGCGAGATGCGGTGGGTTTCCTGGTTGATACGGATGATCTGAACCTTGACCTGCTGGCCGATGTTCAGGATCTCCGACGGATGGTTCACGCGGCGCCATGCCATGTCGGTGACATGGAGCAGACCGTCGATGCCGCCGAGGTCGACGAACGCACCGTAATCGGTGATGTTCTTGACGACGCCTTCGACAACCTGGCCTTCTTCAAGGTTCTGAACGATTTCAGAACGCTGTTCAGCACGGGATTCTTCCAGAACGGTACGACGCGAAACGACGATGTTGCCGCGACGCTTGTCCATCTTGAGGATTTCGAAGGGCTGCGGGTTGTGCATCAGCGGGGTCACGTCGCGGATCGGACGGATGTCGACCTGCGAACGCGGCAGGAAGGCGACGGCGCCGTCGAGATCGACGGTGAAGCCACCCTTGACCTGGTTGAAGATGATGCCTTCGACGCGTTCGCCGGCTTCGAACTTCACTTCCAGGCGCATCCAGCTTTCTTCGCGGCGAGCCTTTTCGCGCGAGAGAACAGCTTCGCCAAGCGCGTTTTCGATGCGCTCAACGTAGACTTCGACTTCGTCGCCGACCTTGAGCGAGCCGTCCTTGGCCTTCGCGCCGAATTCCTTCAGAGCGATGCGGCCTTCGACCTTCAGACCGACGTCGACAACGGCGACGTCCTTTTCGATGGCCGTGACGATGCCCTTGGCAACATAGCCTTCGGCAAGATCGGTCTTCGCGAAGGATTCTTCGAGAAGCGCTGCGAAATCATCACGGGTTGGGTTGGTAGCAGACATGGAATCTCCTGATGCATCTCTAAATGAGAGACGCACATGCGCCGGGGGTTGGTGTTGAACAGGCCTGAACCCAGTCCGCCCCATCAAAGGGACAATCCGGCGCGTGGACGGAATTTCAGGCTTATGCAAGAAGAGCGATCCTGACAGTGTCGCGAAAAGGCTCTTCTTCAGATCTTCTTGATCAGGGCCGCATCGATCAAAGACTTCGCGGACTGAAACGCCGCCTCTATACTCATTTCAGACGTATCAAGCAAGTGCGCGTCGTCGGCGGGGCGCAAAGGACTGTCGGCCCGACCCATATCGCGCTCGTCGCGCTTCTTCACATCGTCGAAGATCGCCGCGTAATCGGCGGCGGCGCCGTTGCCGACGATCTCGTCATAGCGGCGTTTCGCGCGCACTTCCGGCGATGCGGTGACATAGAGCTTCACCGCCGCATCCGGGCAGACGACGGTGCCGATATCGCGACCGTCGAGCACGGTGCCCGGCTCTTTCCTCGAAAACGCCCTCTGCGCCTCGACCAGCGCGCGACGCACGGCCGGCATGACGGCAATCTTCGACGCCGCCTCGCCGATCGCGTGTGCCGACAGCACAGAGCGATCGAGGCCTGCCAGTTCGACATTCAGCGCCATGCGTTCGGCCACCGCCTCATCGTCGAGCGGCAGGCCGGCATCAAGCAGCGCCTTCGCCGTGGCGCGGTAGGTCAACCCGGTATCGAGGTGGTGAAAGCCGTACTCTTCGGCGATCTGGCGCGAGAGCGTGCCCTTGCCTGCCGCTGCGGGTCCGTCGATGGCGATGATGATCATAGGTGGTCCTGCAATCGATGTTGTTGCTGGCCTTTAGATCAAATTCGCAGGCGAATCCATGCTCATCCGATGCTCCGTCACCCTTTGCCGGCAGACCTCGCGCGCATGACGATCGCAGATACATTCACCATGGCCAGCAACAGGCTACCGACAAAAGCCAGCGAAGGCAGAACCGGGCCTACCGGAAACGACTTTCCCTTATCCCAATAGACCCTAACGCCGCCAAAGAGGTCAGACAAGGTTTGCACGCTTTGGAAAAGCCCGAACACGGCAACCAAAAGCCAGAACAAGAGCATACCCCTTGAACCCCGAACCAGTTTCATTCTGATCAGGCGCGCAAAATCGAGTAACTTCAGCGGTGGATTCAATCCCGATACAACAGGTGCGAGCGGCGCGCGATCCAGCATGCGTTGCCGCGTTCGGCGTATCCTTGCAATGAAAAGCACATTGAACGAAATCAGGGCAACGGCAATGACGCTTGCGGCGCCATTGTTTAGTCCGCCGGCCCAACGGTAGCCATCCGCCAACACGGCAATAATGACGCTAACAAACAGCGCACAAAAGCCATACCCGTTGTCGACTCCAATCGACGCAAACTGTTTCGCGGTCAGCATTACCGGGTTCGGCCAGTTCCGCGGCCAATAGAAAACCGAGCCGTCATCCAGCGTCTTCCAGTTCCGGGCATTGCGCGGCGGTTTGAACGGCTCGGGCGCCTGGGATGATCGTCTGGCTCCCGCAAGCATCCATTCGATCCGACGCTCTGTGCGGCGGAAATAGAGGTAGAAGGCCGCCACCCCAAAAAGAAGCGCGGCGACAGGTATCGCAAGCGAGACCTCTCCATGGCCCGCGAAAACGCCGAGCACAACCGTTGGAATCAAGGTCAGGAACGACACAAGCGGGATCATGAACCTAAACCGCACGATGCGGCCGAGTGTCTGCTCATCGATGATAAACGTCGGCCCGGAAGGCGACCGGCGATAGAGGATCGTTCCGTCCTCTCGTTTCTCCCAATTCAAGCCGCGGTCAAACATGAAATCTTCTCCTCAAACGGCGCATAGGCCGGTGCCACGCCTCGACACACGTCAGAAGGCCATTCGGCCGCACGTCCAGGCTGCAATCACCATTCAATGCACCTAGAGGATTACTAATTTCTTTCCTTTTTTCCGCGGCGCCACGCCTTGAGATGGACGCGCAGCACGTATCCCGAGACGATGGCCAGTGCGGCGGCTTTTATCGAGCTGCCACCTTTATCGACTAAGTCCGGATGGCCGACGATCTTGGCGATGACAACAGTAGCGTAGGTGAAAAAAACCATTCCGGACAAAACGATGCCGCATAGCATCGTCATTTTGTCGTCGAACCAAAGTTCCCGAACGTACTCGAGGGTCGATGGCTGCACCGATAGTGGACCACTCTCAATATGGCGCGGCGCATTCGCCAAAATTTCTCGTAACCGCTGTCGGGCAGTGACAATAACCCCTGCGCTCACCACGACAGCAAACACAACGAAAACGACGGGTATTGCAGGTTGCTTCGCCCAAAGGCCAAAGAGAGGCGCCGCGAAAAGGAAGAAAGCAATGGGCACCACCCAGCACTTCCCAGTCAACCGGCTCAGCTCATCGAGCTCGTCTTCCGTAACGACAACCGCGGGCGCTCGCAAATTTTGCCGATAGCTTATCCTGCCGTCATCATGGCGGCGTACCAGTTTGAATCGATCGTCCACCGACATAGGCATATCCTCAACCAGTCAAACCATAGCCGATGGTCGTTACCGACGGGTCGCGCCGGCCTTTAGGATTTTACCGATGCATCATTCGATCGCAGCGCCCAGCCCGGCCATTAGCTCCAGAAACCCGGGAAAGCTGGTGGCGATCATCGTCGCGTCGTCGACGGTGACGGGGTGCTCCGAGGCAAGGCCCATGACGAGGAAGCTCATGGCGATGCGGTGGTCGAGATGGGTGGCGACGGCGGCGGCGGCATTGCCGAGACCCTTGCCGCCGGGGCGACCGTGCACGACGAGGGCGGCAGGTGCCTCCTCGCAATCGACGCCGGTGAGCTTGAGCCCGGCAGCAACGGCGGAAAGCCGATCGGATTCCTTGACGCGCAGCTCCTCAAGACCGCTCATGATAGTGCGGCCCTCGGCGAAAGCCGCCGCAACGGCCAGCACCGGGTATTCGTCGATCATCGAGGGAGCGCGATCTTCCGGCACCGTGATGCCCTTCAACTCCGAGTAACGGACGCGCAGGTCCGCCACGTCCTCGCCGCCCGCAGTCCTCGCGTTCAGGACATCTATCTGAGCGCCCATTTCCAGCAGCGTCACGATCAGTCCGGTGCGGATGGGGTTCATCAGCACGTTGAGAATGGTGATGTCGGAACCCGGCACGAGAAGCGCTGCCACCAGTGGAAAGGCCGCCGAGGACGGATCGCCGGGAACATCGATGTCCTGGCCGGTCAGTCTGCCCTGCCCTTCGAGCCGAATGATGCGTTCGCCCTCATTGCCAGTCTCAACCGCCAAGTTCGCGCCGAAGGCCTGCAGCATTCTCTCGGTATGATCGCGGGTGATCACCGGCTCGATCACCGTGGTGATGCCGGGTGCGTTCAGACCCGCGAGCAGCACGGCGGATTTCACCGGGGCCGAGGCCATCGGCACGCGATAGTTCACCGGGTTCGCCGTCTTCGGTCCGCGCAACGTCACCGGCAGGCGGCCGCCTTCGGCCGACGCCACCTGAACGCCCATCTGGCGCAGCGGATCGAGTACGCGGCCCATCGGACGTTTGGAAAGCGAGGCATCGCCGACGAAGGTTGTGGTGAAATCATAAGCGCCGACGAGCCCCATGGTCAGGCGGCAGCTGGTACCGGCATTGCCGAAATCGAGCGGGGCTTCGGGCTCAAGCAGCGCACCGTTGCCGAGACCGTCGACGATCCAGGTGCCGCCTTCCTCGCGCACCGTAGCGCCAAGCGCCCGCATCGCTCGTGCGGTGTTGATGACATCCTCGCCTTCGAGCAGGCCTGCAATGCGCGTCCGGCCGGCCGCAAGCCCGCCGAGCATCAGGGCGCGATGGGAAATCGACTTGTCGCCGCGGATACGCACCGTGCCGCCGAGTGCCTTGGATCTGCGCGCAATGGCAGGCTTTGCGATCAAGCCAGCGGACATATGAACCTTCCTCAAACCTGCGGCCGGAACCATCCATCGCCACAGGCGAAACGGCTACGGAGGCGCGACCACCTTCCGTTGCGTTGCCTAACACAATGCGATTGCGCGATCATCCTCCCGGGCGCAAGAAAAAGCAGGCGGCGCAGGGCTTTCGAGTTTTATCTTTGACAGATGCGGCCAAGATGATTATGGGGACCGGCTAATCATCATAGGCTTGATATCCTTTCCACCCGCCGGCTTTCCGGCAAGCGCCGGTTCGGCCGGCCATTCAAGAGGCTTTGACTGTGGCAAAAGCGGAACTCGGAACAAAGCGCATTGACCCGGAAACGGGGCGCAAATTCTACGATCTGAACCGTGATCCGATCGTTTCCCCCTACAGCGGCAAGTCCTACCCGCTGTCCTTCTTCGAAGAAACCTCGGTTGCCAAGGTGCTCGAGAAGGAAGAGGAAGAGGACGTCGCTGAAGTCGACACCGAGAACACGGAAGTCGAACTCGTATCGCTCGAGGAAGCTGACGACGAAGCAGCCGGCGGCGACGAGATTCCGGATCTGGGCGACGACGAGGTAGAGATCGACGGCGACGACGACGATACCTTCCTGCAGACCGACGACGAAGACGACGACGACGACATGAGCGACCTCATCGGCGTGTCCGACGACGACGACGACGTCTAAGCGCTTAAAATATTACGCGAATGCCTCCCGTCCCCTGCCAAATGGCGTGGACGGGAGCAAATCGGGCCGGAGCCAAATTATTTCCACCGGCCTGACATTTTCGGCTTGCTATCCGCGAAGAGCAGAAGTAATAAGCCGCCACTCGCCGGGCACAACAGCCCGACAAGTTTCCCGGAACCGGCCTTGCCGGACCCGATATGGGGCTATAGCTCAGCTGGGAGAGCGCTTGCATGGCATGCAAGAGGTCAGCGGTTCGATCCCGCTTAGCTCCACCAAATTTCTCCTGAAATACAAACCTTTGAACTGACCGCCTTTCACCATGTTTGGGCCAAACGTCTGCGCATGTCGGCCGGTATATTCCTTTCCGCTTTTTTTCTGGTACCAACGGGAAAATCGAACGGTTCGCTTGCGCAACCGGGTCGAATGCAAGTGCCGGGGGATCAGATGAGTTTTACCGAAACGACCAGAACGTCGTGGTTCGCGCGCCTCAAGAACGGTGTCATCGGCATCTTCATCGGTCTGCTGCTGGTCTTCGGCATGATCTGGCTGCTTGCCTGGAACGAGGGCCGTTCGGTCAAGACCTATCGGGCACTCGTCGAGGGCGCCGGCGCTGTGGTCGACATCGACAGCGGCGCTGTCGAGGCTGGCAACGAGGGCAAGCTGGTTCACATCGCCAGCCGGGTCGAGCCCGTCGGCACGCCGGCCGACAGCCAACTCGGGATCTCCGCGAAGGGGGCTGCGGGCCTGCGCCGCTCGGTCGAGATGTACCAATGGGTCGAGGAAAAGAAGAGCGAGACGCGCAAGACGCTCGGCGGCGGCGAGGAAACGGTCACCACCTATTCCTACACCAAGGAGTGGCGCAGCGACCGCGCCGATTCAGCCGACTTCCGCGACGGCAACGGGCATCAGAACCCGGAAATGCCGATCTCAAGCGAGCGGTTCACCGTCGACCGCGCGATGCTCGGTGCGTTTTCCGTCAACGGCAGGGCCGTTGCCGATCTCGGCCGCGACAGCCCCGTGCAAATGGCGGACACTGACCTGCAGCACCTCGCCGACGCGCTCGACACCAATCGCCCCGTCAAGACCGACGGCCAGACGATCTTCGTCTCCGCCGATCGCCAGAACCCGGCCGTCGGCGATCTGCGCATCGGCTTTACCCGCGAAGACACGGAGACCGCGAGCTTCGTCGCCGCACAGAAAGGTGGCAGCCTTGCCCCCTACCGCACCACGAACGGTCGCGACCTGTTCCTGAGCTCAGCCGGCATCACCAGCGCCGCCGAAATGTTTGACGCCGCCCAGAGCGAGAACACGCTGATTTCCTGGCTGGTTCGGGTGGGCGGACTGATCGGCCTGTTCATCGGCTTCACGCTGATGCTGTCCCTTATCTCCATCATTGCCGACGTCATTCCGGTGCTCGGTTCTGCGGTCGCTTTCGGTACCGGCATCATCGCCGCGATCCTAACGTTGCTCCTCGGCCCTGTCGTCATCGCCGTCGCCTGGTTTGCCTATCGCCCGCTGTTGTCGCTGGCGATCGTCGCAGTCGGCGCGCTCATTGCTTTTGGCATCGGCTATCTGCGTGCCGGCAAGGCAAAGCCGATGTCCGGCGGCGTGCCGGCCTGATGAGCGGCGCAGGGTGTTGATTGGAGCAATTCCAGCAAAAATGCGGAGCGGTTTTGCGTCCGGATTTGCGTAAGAATAACGGGATCGAGCGGCTCCACGATTGCCTGGGTACGGGAGCGCTTTAGCCGGCCGGCCGATCGGCTTTGCGAAATATTAAGGGATCGTAGCGAAGAACACGGGCCTGATGTTTCTGCTTTCCAAGATATTCTGGCTCGTCGCGCAGCCCCTTTCCCTGGCGTTCTTCGCCGTCCTTGCCGGACTGCTGATGACGGCGGCCGGCCTCAGGCGCAGCGGCGTCGCCTTCGGCCTGCTCGGTGCGCTGGTGCTCTTCGTCAGCCTGTTCACGACCTCAGGATCCTATTTCCTGCAGATGCTCGAGGACCACTTCCCGCGGCCGACGGTACCGCCAGCAACCCTCTCCTGCGTCATCGTGCTCGGCGGCGCCTTCGAGAACGAGGTGATGGCGAGCCGTGGCGGCATCGAGTTCAACCAGGCGGCTGACCGCTTCATCGAGACGGCCATGCTGGCGAAGCGCTACCCACAAGCGCGCATCCTGATTTCCGGCGGCGACGGTTCGTTCAGCGGCGCCTATGACGGCGACGCCAAGGCATCGGAAGCCTTCTTTGCCACCTTCGGCATCGGCCCTGAACGGCTGATCCGCGAGGAGCAATCGAGAACGACATTCGAGAATGCCCGCAACACTGAGGCGTTGCTGACGGCAAACAGCCTTGCCAACTGCGCCCTGGTCACGTCGGCCTTCCATATGCCGCGTTCGGTCGGGCTTTTCCGCAAGCTCGGGCTGGAGGTCACTCCCTGGCCGACGGACTACCGCACCAGCGGCACGGTCACGCCCGGCTTCGATTTCACCCAACCCTCGCTCAATGCCCAATTGGCGACGACGGCGGTGCGCGAATGGATCGGGCTGGCGGCCTATTATTTCGGCGGCCGGACGGACAGCCTGCTTCCCGGCGTTTCACCCCCCAACGCTTCACCCCGTTGACGCGGCGGGCCTGGATGCTCCAGCTTGCGATGCGACCGATAACAGCGATGCGCCTATCAACGGAGCGGCCATGACGATCCTGGAAATCCTCGACTATGCGGGTGTTGCCGTCTTTGCCGCAACAGGAGCGCTCTCAGCTTCGCGCAAGCAGCTCGATATCATCGGCTATCTGTTCCTTGCCTCGGTCACCGGTATCGGCGGTGGAACGATGCGCGACGTCATCCTTGGCGCAACGCCGGTGTTCTGGGTGCTCAACCCGACCTACCTTCTGGTTTGCGTCTCGGTGAGCGTCATCCTGTTCTTCACCGCCCACCTGTTCGGCTCGCGTTACCGGGTGCTGGTCTGGCTCGATGCGATCGGCATGTCGGCCTATTGCGTCATGGGTGCTGCCAAGGGGCTGGCGGCAACAGGCTCGCCCGGGGTCGCGCTTGTCACCGGCATGTTGACGGCGACCTTCGGCGGCATATTGCGCGACCTCCTGGCGGGAGAGCCGTCAGTGCTGCTGCGTCCGGAAGTCTATGTGACGGCAGCTCTGGTCGGCTCCGCCGTGTTCGTCGTCGCGACGATGATCGGACTGCCGCTGGCCGCAACATCGGCGCTCGGCGTGGTCTCGGCCTTCACCGTGCGCGCCGGCGCACTCAAACACGGCTGGACGCTGCCCATCGGCAAAGCAAGCCCCGGCCGCGACCCCAACGATGTGATGTAGGAAAAGGTCGCTACGACCGTTCGCGCTTGCGGCGGAGACGAATGACCACGTCAACATGGGCAATTTCCATGCCTTCAGGCGGTTCCGGCAGATTGCCGATCTCGATATTGCTGACGGGAATATCGAGGACTTCGTTCTGGCCCTCGATGAAGAAGTGGTGATGGTCGGAGACGTTGGTGTCGAAGTAGGTCTTGGCGCTTTCCACCGCGAGCACGCGGATCATGCCGGCCTCGGTGAACTGATGCAGCGTGTTGTAGACGGTTGCCAGCGAAACCGGCACGCCGGCGACAACAGCCTCTTCATGTAGTTCTTCAACGGTCAGGTGACGGTCGCCCTTGGCGAAGATCAGATCGGCAAGCGCGACACGCTGACGCGTCGGGCGCAGACCCGAGCTGCGCAATCTCTCTTCCGAACTCACTTCGGTTGCTTTCGTCATCAAGGAGCGTTCCATGGATCCCGTAAAATTTACAATACTTCCGCTGCGATATAACTTTTGCACGCTGCTCTTTCAATAGATTCTAAGGTGCAGAACGGCTGGAATGCCTGAAAAACCGGCCTATTTCAAGGAAGGCTGGTATTTAACTCTGGTCGGACCCACATTGATCCTGTAAGCGACGGCGGAACGATATCGCAATCGAAATGGGCGACGCCGACGTCGGAAACTTCGAAAACGGCCATCGGTGCGCTTCATTTCACAGCGAACTTGCTCTAAAGCAGGTCTGACAACACTTTATGTTACTCGGGGAAACAACCATTGATGACGACCAGGCAATCCAGCTTCAGCTATGAGGAAATCCTGACCTGCGGCCGAGGTGAACTGTTTGGCCCCGGCAACGCGCAGCTGCCGCTGCCGCCCATGCTCATGGTCCATCGCATCACGGAAATCTCCGAGACGGGCGGCGCCTTCGACAAGGGCTTCATTCGCGCCGAGTATGACGTGAGCCCTGATGACTGGTACTTCCCCTGCCATTTCCAGGGCAACCCGATCATGCCCGGCTGCCTCGGTCTCGACGGCATGTGGCAATTGACCGGGTTCTTCCTGGGCTGGCTCGGCGAACCGGGGCGCGGCATGGCGCTGTCAACCGGCGAAGTGAAGTTCAAGGGCATGGTTCGCCCCCATACCAAGCTGCTCGAGTACGGAATCGATTTCAAGCGGGTCATGCGCGGTCGCCTCGTGCTCGGCACTGCCGATGGCTGGCTGAAGGCCGACGGCGAAACCATCTACCAGGCAACCGACCTGCGTGTCGGTCTGTCGAAGGAAAAGACCGACTAAGCCGCGGGTTCTCCGCACCGAATGAGATAAAGAAAAGGTCATTACCATGAGACGGGTTGTTGTCACGGGCCTCGGGATCGTTTCCTCGATCGGGAATGATGCCGACGAAGTCACGGCATCGCTGCGCGACGCCAAATCGGGCATCACGTTTTCTTCCGATTTCGCCGAAAACGGCTTCAAGTGCCAGGTCTGGGGCGCACCGACGCTCGATCCGAGCGATCTCGTCGACCGGCGCGCCATGCGCTTCCTGTCGCAGGGCGGCGCGTGGAACCACGTGGCCATGAAGCAGGCGATCGCCGACTCCGGCCTCGAGGAAGCGGTCATTTCCCGCAACGAGCGCACCGGCATCATCATGGGCTCGGGTGGTCCGTCCACCCGCACGATCGTCGAGGCGGCGGACACGACCCGCAAGAACGTGAGCCCCAAGCGCATCGGCCCGTTTGCCGTGCCGAAGGCGATGTCGTCGACGGCTTCGGCCACGCTTGCGACCTGGTTCCAGATCCACGGCGTCAACTACTCGATCTCGTCGGCCTGCTCGACGTCTGCCCATTGCATCGGCAATGCCGCGGAGATGATCCAGTGGGGCAAGCAGGACGTGATGTTCGCCGGCGGCCACGAGGACCTGGACTGGACGATGTCCAACCTGTTCGATGCCATGGGCGCGATGTCCTCCAAGTACAACGACACGCCGTCGACCGCATCGCGCGCCTATGACGTCAGCCGTGACGGTTTCGTCATTGCCGGCGGTGCCGGCGTGCTGGTGCTCGAAGAGCTGGAACATGCCAAGGCGCGCGGCGCCAAGATCTACGCCGAAATCGTCGGCTACGGCGCGACTTCTGACGGCTACGACATGGTCGCCCCATCAGGCGAAGGCGCGATGCGCTGCATGCGCCAGGCGCTGTCGACCGTGAAGGGCGACGTCGACTACATCAACACGCACGGCACGTCGACCCCGGTCGGCGACAGCAAGGAAATCGGCGCCATCCGCGAAGTGTTCGGCGCGAAGATCCCGCACATCCAGTCGACGAAGTCGCTCACCGGCCACTCGCTCGGCGCTGCCGGCGTCCAGGAATCGATCTACGGTCTCCTGATGATGCAGGGTGGCTTCATCGGCGAGAGCGCCCATATCAGCGAACTCGACCCGGAATTCGATGGTGTGCCGATCGTGCGCAAGCGCATCGACAACGCCAAGATCGATACGGTTCTTTCCAATTCGTTCGGCTTCGGCGGAACCAACGCAACGCTCGTCTTCCAGCGCTACAACGGATAACACCATGACGGGACTGATGAATGGAAAGCGTGGCCTCATCATGGGTGTGGCCAACAACCACTCTATTGCCTGGGGCATCTCGAAGGCGCTGGCAGCGCAGGGCGCGGAACTGGCCTTCACCTACCAGGGTGAAGCGCTTGGCAAGCGCGTGAAGCCGCTGGCGGCCGAGGTCGGCTCCGACTTTCTGCTGCCTTGCGACGTCGAGGACATCGCTTCCGTCGATACGGTCATCTCGGCCATCAAGGAACGCTGGGGCAAGCTCGACTTCATCGTCCACGCCATCGGCTTTTCCGACAAGAACGAGCTGAAGGGCCTCTACGCCGACACGACGCGCGACAACTTCAGCCGCACCATGGTGATCTCGTGCTTCTCCTTCACGGAGATCGCCAAGCGCGCCGCCGAACTGATGAACGACGGCGGCTCGATGCTGACCCTGACCTATGGCGGCTCGGTGCGGGTGATGCCGAACTACAACGTCATGGGCGTTGCCAAGGCGGCTCTCGAAGCCTCCGTGCGCTATCTTGCGGCCGACTACGGCGTGCGCGGCATCCGCGTCAACGCGATTTCTGCCGGCCCGATCCGCACGCTTGCAGGCGCCGGCATTTCCGATGCGCGGGCCATGCTCTCCTGGCAGCAGAAGAATTCGCCGCTTCGCCGCACCGTCACCATCGACGATGTCGGCAGTTCGGCGCTCTACCTGCTTTCCGATTTGTCGCGTGGCGTCACCGGCGAAATCCACTACGTGGATTCGGGCTACAACATCACCTCGATGCCGGCGCTCGACGCGCTCAGGACCGCCGACGCCGAGTAAAGCTGATGGGTGGGCACAGCCCAGAGATGACGAGCCCCGGTGCGGTTATCGCCGGGGCTTTTTTGTTGGCGTGTTTTCCAGTTTGGTTGGCTCCCGCGCCCGGCGCCTGCCGCTATTCCAGATCCATCGTGGTGAAGACCCGGCAATTGTCGGGCGCAGGCGTGCCACGGCAAATATCCGCATCGACCAGTTGGCCGACGGGCAGCTCGCTCGTCAACAGCAGCACCGTGGACAATTGATAGCGGCCGAGATTGCCGTCCGCGCTGCGCAGGCGTTCGACCAGGGACTGGTATCGCACGCCCATTTCACCGTAGTAAGCCACGAGTTTCCGGGTGTCTGCCTCGTTTCCGGCTAGCGTCGGAATGTCTTCGACGATCGCCCCCTCTCCCGCGAGTCGTCGATTGCCGGATGCAAGGACAAGCGTACATGCCTGTGAGCAGGCTCCAAGCGAAACTGCCTTGCCGATATACTCGGCCGCCTTGCGGTCGTTTGCGGTACAGTTCTTCTGATCTCGCTGACATCCAACGAAAATGGTCGTGCCCACCGCCACGCTCAGCTTGCTCTTGCGGATGAGGCGGCCGAGTGCCATCGCAGCCGCCATATCGCCACCGGGCGATCGCAGGACCAATGGTAGCTTGCGGCCTGCGAGCGTTTTCAAGGTTGCCTTCAGCAGTGCCGGCGTCTTCGGACCGATGGTGCCTGCGGCGGAAATCCATTCCGGACATGTCGGCTCGCAACCGACCTCGTTCGAGCGCACGACGACAAACCGCATCTGCTGCTCAGCCGCCATTGCCGGCCGCTCCATCAACAGGCTTGCGGCCAGCAGACAGATCAGCAGCACTACTCGTCGCAGGCGGGGCGTGGCGCAGCCGACGGGAGAACTCCATATGCGCATTCCGGTCTCCAACCCAGATCCCCTCGTCTAACGCTTCAGGTCCGACATAACGAAAACCCGGCAATTGGCGGAGGCGGGCACCGTCTTGCAGACCCCGGCCGCGGTCAGCAGCTCGACCCCGCCCAGTTGCGTGATCAACTTCATCTCCATCATCGCCACAGGTTCGATCTTGCGCATGTCGGCAGCGGGCGTGATCTTCATCTGATCGATGACCGCACGCCCGACGCCCATTTCCGCTAGGTATGCGGCCAGTTCGCGCTCCATCGCCTTGCTCATCTCGTAGGTCTTGCGGTTGCCAACATTCTTTTGGCTGACGACTTTCTTGCTGATTATCTTCTTCCTGCCGTTCACGATCCGATATTTCTCCTGGTACCGTGTCTGGACCTGAGCGTAGACAGCGGTGATCTGGTGAACGCCCAGATATGCCCACTGGCCGACCACACGCCGGGCACCGCCGGCAAGCATCAGCGGGCAGGCGGAGTTGCAATAGGCTCCGCCCGAATAGGCAGTCCCGATGAGGCGGGCACCCTTGCCGTCATTGTCGCGGCAATCCTTCTGCTGCGGCTGACAACCGACGAAGCGCGTCTTGCCGACCGCCACTTCGAGCTTTCGCGCCCGGATGATCCGTCCGAGCACCATGGCGGCATCGACGTCGCCGCCGAGCGACGTCACGACGATCGGCAGGCGGCGGTCGCCGATCGCCTTGAGCAGCTTCTTGAGATGCGTCGGACTTTCGCGAACGATCGTCCCCTCGGCCGATATCCACTCCGGGCATGTCGGCTCGCACCCCGGCTGATTGCTGCGAACCACCAAGAACTGCATGTCAGCGCCGCCGGCCGGCGATGCCAGAACTGTCGAGGCTGAGGCCAGGAGCCCGGCCAACAGACAGAGAATGGCCACGGAATGCAGGAAGACGTCGCGTAGAAGTGTCGTGCCGAGCAAAGAAGTCCCTCATCCCGACTGTTTGAGCGTCGATCAGAACGCAGCGCTTTCGCTGGATTCCAGTCTCGCAGCCCCGCCCGGCGCCGGGCTGAAGAAAATGTCTAGTCCGCAAAATCCATGCGGCAAATGTGACTGTCGAAACAAATGTCAGGCGACAATTCTGGTTGCGTTGTCATGGAATAACACCAACGATAGCACGACACGAAAACGGAGGGCAACAGCACTCACATCGTGGATCGCTGGGCCATTCCGGACGACGGGGCTGTCTCGATAGCCGACGTTTGCGACGCCACAGCCGCTCCAGGGGGCGTAACCGGCAATGCCGTTCAAAAGCGCCGCTGGGGCGCCTTGTATCGACGCCCCTTCCGAGACAAGCGTGAGAAAAGAGAGGTTTTTTCCGCTGGCGATCGCGTCAACGCCGACGTCACTGGCTGCGGGCGTCGTCATGGACCGAAAGGTTCAGGCCAGAGAAACAGGACAAGCAGGACGACGATGATCGCCAGCACGACCAGGCCGGTATGCGTGCGCCGCGCCGGATCCAGCGGCAGACGGTAGAGGCTCTTCAGGAACGACAGGGGCACTTCCGAGGTGGCTCCGTGCCCCTCGGCGTGCTTTATATCCTTGGCGATGGCTTCGGCCGCATCCTCGGTCAAAGGCGGCCTGTTCACTCCCCACGTCATGGCACCCATCCTTCGACGAGACACATCGGCAGCGAGCATGGTGAGCCCGATCAAGGATGATGGCAACAGGCAATCTTTTGCCTTCACGCCGACGGATGAGGCGCACACCCAAAAACGAAAGAGCCGGGCGACGAACCCGGCTCCTTGCTTGACTTCGATTGCGGCTCAGCGCTTGCCCCAGAGAACCTTGAAGCGTGCGTTGCGGCAGGTCTCGCCATATTCCTTGAAGGTCTCGGCGAGCACCTGCTCATACTGCAGGCCGCGATTGGCGACCAGCATGACCTTGCCGCCCTGCTTCAGCGCCTTGTGCGCCGCCTTGATGATCGCCACGCCCAGCGCCGGTTCGGCGGCATGGCCTTCGTGGAACGGCGGGTTCATGACGATGAGATCGTATTTGTCGCGCGGCTCTTCGCTCGTCAGGTCGAACCAGTAGAAGCGCGCCGGCATGCGCGGAGCGTTTGCCGGCATGTTGACGCGGGCCGCCTCCAGCGCATCGTGGTCGGCCTCGAAGAGGTCGATGCCCTTCGTGCCGGGCGACGCTTCGGCGAGCTTGACCGCGAGATAGCCCCAGCCGGCGCCGAAATCGGCGGCATGGCCGTTGAAGTCGCGCGGCAGGCGCGAGGCCAGCAGTTCGGAGCCGGCATCGATGCGATCGTGCGAGAACATGCCCGGAGAAGCTGCGAACAGGCCGTCGACCCGGACCGGCACCTTGGCAAGTTTCTGAACAGCGTCGGTGACGTCTTCCGGTCGGGTGAACCAGAAGGCGACGCCGTGATATTTCGGCAGGTGATCGCCATCCCATTCGAACTTGGCGATGCGCTTCTTCAGCGACTGGATGCCATCTTCCTTGCCGCCGGCAACGACGATGAGCGCGCCGTCGCGCGTGCGCTTCAGCGCCTCGGCGATGCGGTCCTCGTTTTCACCCTTGTGCTTGCCGCACAGGATCAGCGCGACGTCGTAGTCCTCACCGGTGACCACAGGCGCCACGTCGGCGCGCTCGGCCTCAAGGGCGCGATACAGCGGCCTTAGCGGCTGGACGGAAGCGATCGACGCCCCGAAGCCCTCGGGCAGCCTGTAGCCCGCCTCAGCACCGAGGAAGAGCACACGCTCGCCCTCGCCCGGCGGGTCGATAACCCCGGTTTCGAACGGGTGGAACAGGGTCTTCAATGCGTCTCGGCTCATCGGTTTCTTCCGTCGATATCAGTACAAGAAAAGGGCGCGGAGCGATCCGCTCCGCGCCCCGAATGCGTTCGGGTAGAGACCGCTTATTCAGCGGCTTCGCCGTCACCCTTCTTTTCTGCAGCAACTTCCTTGCCGGTCGCCTGGTCGACGACCTTCATGGAAAGGCGAACCTTGCCGCGCTCGTCGAAGCCCATCAACTTGACCCAGACCTTGTCGCCTTCCTTGACGACGTCGGTGGTCTTGGCAACGCGCTCCGAGGCAAGCTGCGAGATATGGACGAGGCCGTCACGGGCGCCGAAGAAGTTGACGAAGGCGCCGAAGTCGGCGGTCTTGACAACGGTGCCTTCGTAGACCTGGCCGACTTCCGGCTCGGCAACGATCGAGTGGATCCACTTGCGGGCCGCTTCGATTTCCTTGCCCGAAGAAGAAGCGATCTTCACGGTGCCGTCGTCTTCGATGTTGATCTTGGCGCCGGTCTTTTCGACGATTTCGCGGATGACCTTGCCGCCGGAGCCGATGACTTCACGGATCTTGTCGACCGGGATGTTCATCACTTCGATGCGCGGTGCGAATTCGCCGAGCTGGCCGCGGCTTTCGGAGATGGCCTTGGCCATTTCGCCGAGGATGTGGAGACGGCCGCCCTTGGCCTGGTTGAGCGCAATGCCCATGATCTCTTCGGTGATGCCCTCGATCTTGATGTCCATCTGGAGCGAGGTAATGCCGGCGTCGGTGCCTGCAACCTTGAAGTCCATGTCGCCGAGGTGATCTTCGTCGCCGAGGATGTCGGAGAGAACGGCGAAGCGCTCATCTTCCTTGATCAGGCCCATGGCGATACCGGCAACCGGCTTTGCCAGAGGAACGCCTGCATCCATGAGAGCGAGCGAGGTGCCGCAGACCGTCGCCATCGACGACGAGCCATTGGATTCGGTGATCTCGGAAACGACGCGCAGCGTGTAGGGGAACTGCTCGGCTTCCGGCAGCATCGGGCGGATAGCGCGCCAGGCGAGCTTGCCGTGACCGATTTCGCGGCGGCCCGGGGAGCCCATGCGACCGGTTTCACCGACCGAGAAGGGCGGGAAGTTGTAGTGCAGCATGAAGCGTTCTTTGTACATGCCGGTCAGGCTGTCAACGTACTGTTCGTCTTCGCCGGTGCCGAGCGTGGCAACGACGATCGCTTGGGTTTCACCGCGGGTGAAGAGCGCCGAACCGTGGGTACGCGGCAGAAGACCGACTTCCGAGACGATCGGACGTACGGTTTCGAGATCGCGGCCGTCGATGCGGCTCTTGGTGTCGAGGATGTTCCAACGAACGATCTTGGCCTGCAGGTGCTTGAAGACAGCGCCGATAACCTCAGGCGTATGCGCCGGCTCGATGCCTTCCGGCAGGAAGTGCGCCTTTACCTTCGCCTTGACAGCGTCGACGGCAACGTAGCGAGCAACCTTCTCGGTGATCTTGTAGGCATTGCGCAGTTCGTCTTCGGCAAGCGAAAGCATGGCGTTTTCGAGAGCGGAATGATCTTCCGGTTCGAATTCGCGCGGCTCCTTGGCGGCAACTTCAGCGAGCTTGATGATGGCGTCGATGACCGGCTGGAAACCCTTCTGGCCGAATACGACGGCGCCGAGCATGATGTCTTCGGCCAGTTCCTTGGCTTCCGACTCGACCATCAGCACGGCTTCCTGCGTGCCGGCGACGACGAGGTCGAGGGTCGACTCGTCCATCTCATCGAGATGCGGGTTAAGAACGTACTGGCCGTTGATGTAGCCGACGCGCGCGCCGCCGATCGGGCCCATGAACGGGATGCCGGACAGCGTCAGCGCAGCGGAAGCTGCAACCATCGACAGGATGTCGGGATTGTTTTCGAGGTCATGCTGCATGACCGTGACGATGACCTGGGTGTCGTTCTTGTAGCCATCGGGGAAAAGCGGGCGGATCGGGCGGTCGATCAGACGCGAAACCAGCGTTTCGTTCTCGCTCGGACGACCTTCGCGCTTGAAGTAGCCGCCCGGGATTTTGCCGGCGGCGTAGGTCTTTTCCTGGTAGTTGACGGTCAGCGGGAAGAAGTCCTGGCCCGGCTTCGGCGACTTGGCCGAAACGACGGTGGCGAGAACGACGGTTTCGCCGTAGGTGGCGAGAACGGCGCCGTCAGCCTGACGGGCGACCTTGCCGGTTTCGAGCTTGAGCGGACGCCCAGCCCATTCGATTTCAACCTTATGGGTATCGAACATGTTCTGTCCTTCGTGTGCGGCAGACCTTTCCGCGGCTGTTGCAGCGCGGGTGGTCGAAAAACCGCCTGGTATGGCGCATCACGGGCAAGACAACGGGAGGCTTCAAAAGAGACCGGCCGCTTTCCGCTTTGCAAGACCTGGCTGCTCTGCAGCGGGTTCTGCAAGCAGGCGCCGAAGCATCCTGCAATCCTGCCCCATGACGGGCCATCGGTTGATCCGCGGATCCGGCCCATCCGGCCCGCTGGATACCTCTCCTTGTGTGCGCCTAGTGCGCTTGCGGAGAGTTCATTTCCTGAGCGCTCTGCGCTCCATAATAAAAAAGGCCGGCGGACCGCATGCGATCCGCCGGGCAAGTCGCTTAGCGACGGATGCCGAGGGCACCAATCAGCTTGGTGTAGCGCGCTTCGTCTTTCTTTTTCAGATAGTCGAGGAGCGAACGACGGCTGGAAACCATCGCGAGAAGACCACGGCGGGAATGGTTATCCTTCTTGTGGCCCTTGAAGTGTTCGGTCAGGTTGTTGATCCGTTCCGTCAGGATAGCTACCTGGACTTCCGGAGAACCGGTGTCGCCTTCAACGGTTGCATATTCCTTGATGAGCTGAGCCTTACGCTCTGCAGCAATCGACATCGGATGATCCTTTCGATTTCGAGGATTTAGGGACGCCTTCAGCCGGGATGTCGTCCAGCTGCGGCCGTGAATGCAACGGGCATGCGCCTTTTGCTGGCGTGCCTATAACCGAATTGGATGAAAAAGGAAAGGGTCATGAAAATGGCTCTTCAGCGATGGCCGGCCGCCTCTCAATTGCCTGACGGTCGCGGGCGCATCGGCGCCGACTTCAGCTGGTCGCCATCAACCGGGACACAGTCGAGATAGGCGGCAAACACCCATCCGAGTTCGCCGGCAACGCTCGAAACCAGCGCCCAGCCCCTGCCGGCATGCCGGCGTTCGCCGACCCGGCGAACCTTGCTGCCATTGGCCAATGTCATGACGATCCGGCCGTTCGGTTCCGTGCGGACATTACGGCGCCGCGCGTCAAATATGACGCGCAAAGGACGCTGTAACGCTTTAGACCTGCTGCATAATTTTATCCTTAAATCGGATCCGATTTAAGGAATTATGCAGTAAGCGGCGTGCCGGTCGGGTCTGAGACGACACAGGCCACATCCTGGCCGGCGGCGGGTGCCGCAGCCATCAGGCTCAACACGACTGAGAGAATGCCGATGCGACCTGTCCAGCCCCGCATTCCTGCCCCTTTTCAAAACCAACCGTTCAAAACCGAATGCGTCTCAAGGCTCCGCGTCGTCCCCTTCGCCACCCTTGGCATTCCGCGGGATGTTGATCCGCCACTCGATGCCGTCGGGATGCATGATCCGTTCTAATTCGGCCTTCAGCGCCATGCCGAGCATACGCTCCAGCACCAGCGTTCCAAAGCCCTTGCGGGTCGGGTTCGTCTGCGCCTCGATGTCGGCCCCCTCCTCGCGCCAACGAACGGCGATGCCCTCGTCGGACAGCGACCAGCTGAGCTTGACGACACCGGTGGTATTGGCAAGCGCACCATACTTCGTGGCGTTCGTGGCCAGTTCATGCAGCGCCATGCCGAGCGTTTGTGCGCTCTCCGTGTCGAGCCTTAGGGGCGGGCCCGACAGGACCACACGCTTGGGATCATCCGGGGTGAACGGCTGCAGCTGGTTCTGGGCAAGCTCGCGGAAATCGACGCCCTGGGCGGCGTTGGCAATCATCAGATCTGTCGAGCGAGCAAGGCCGGCGATGCGCTTGCGGAAGGAGTCCGCGAAGTCGGCGACGCTTTCGGCCGAATGCACCGACTGATTCAGCATCGACTGGATCACCGTCAGCTGGTTCTTCGAGCGGTGGGCAACCTCGCGCATCAGGAAGCGGATCTCGCCCTCGGCCTTGGTGCGCGACGCCGCGGCCTTGGCAAGGGCTGCGGATACGGTCTCGACTTCGGCGATCATATGCGGGCGCGGCTCGATGCGCTCGCCGGCGCCGAGGCGGCGTGCGTCGAGCGCGACCAGTTTCACCCCTTGCGACAGAA
Organism: Ensifer sp. Root31; assembly: GCF_001424825.1. NCBI lineage: Bacteria > Pseudomonadati > Pseudomonadota > Alphaproteobacteria > Hyphomicrobiales > Rhizobiaceae > Ensifer > Ensifer sp. Root31. The sequence continues at coordinate 457,081 of NZ_LMCO01000001.1, forward strand.
GCCTTGCGATCGCCAGCGATCCCGCAATGGCAATGCCGGCAAAGATGATGCCGCCAAGCGACAGCCACAGGAAGGACCAGGTGGCCGGCGCATCGACCGTGGTGCGCGGCGCCCAGGCGATGATCCGCCAGCCGGTCACGACGGAGAACTCCGTTGCCACCCGATAGGCGGTACCGTTTTCGGTGATGTTGCGCACGCCGATGCTGATCGCCGGCACCTTGTCGAGGAAGAACGGTTCACCCGCCTTGACCCCGGTGTCGGAGGAAATGATGACCTTGCCGTTGCCGTCGACCAGAGCGGCGTTCCAGCCGGGCGACAGCGTTTCGCGGTTCACGGCCTTGGCCATGCTCTCGGCGTTCTGCGTCAGAGCGAGCAGGTATTCCTCGCCGGTTGGAAGCTTCGCCGGCAAATAAACGTTGAAGACCCACTTTTCGGCCGTCTGGCCGAAGAAGACGTTCGAGACCAGCGGCGCACCATTGTTGGTGAAGGCCCGCTCGACGGAGGCGGGATCGGAGGCCTTGGCGAGCGGCGTGCCAAAGGGCACCCGGGTGTTCATGAGCTGATTGTGCTTGCGGTCGATGACGATCAGATAGGAATCGGTATCGGCGAGCGCCGTCGAGGCCCTGCGATAGAAGGCCTCCATGTCGCCGCCCTCCATCGCCGGTGCGGTCGACAGCACCTTCAGCGTCGTCAGCATTCCCTCGACATCGCGCTCGACGATGCGCGTCACCGATCCGGTCGAGGCCTGCAGCAGCGCGGTGATGACCTGCTCCTGTGCGTCGACGCTGCGCTTCAGCACCACGAGCGAAAAGATGAACGCGGGAACGATCGCGATCAGCAGCAGCGAAGTCAGGTAGAAACGGAAAGGCCGCGTCATGCGGTGACGAACGAAATCGAGAGCTGTCGCCAGGCGACCCACGGCAGTCTCCCTTCCCTCTTGCGAAACCTGCGCCAAATGCACCGCCTTTCAACCACAGCGTCGCGCGTCGAATATAACGCGCGAAGGCCACCGCAACACCTTAAAACTGCGTCATAATCCTCGCTCCAAATCAATGCCGATCCGGAAAATCATGCAGCAGCCATGACCGCCGGACGGCGGCCGAAACGGGCGACGAGCGCCTGCTTGCGAGCTGGAAACGGAACCGTTTCGAAGCAGCCCCAAGCCCTTGGGCGGGATCATGCGTCAGCGATGCGGCAAAGGCAAATGTGGCGATCGAAGCGATCAGCCGACGGCAAAGACCCGCTTCGGGCGGAACTCGCCTTCGGCGATCTCACCGATGGCGATCAGCTTGCCGCGGGTGGTCGCATAGGCTTCTGGCGTTGCCAGAGGCGCGTCTCGGCCACGCAGGATGATAGGATTGCCCATCTTCAGCCGATGCGCCTGGTCGTCGCTGACGGCGATATGCGGCAGGCTGGACAGCGCCTCGCCGGTTTCGATGACGAACGCATCGAGGGCTGCCAGCCGCTCGTCCTCGTCTTCGATCTTTTCGAGTGCCACCAGATCGGCGAGCGGCACCATGTCATCCTCGCCGAACGGCGCGACGAAGGTGCGCCGCAGCGAAGCGATGTGGCCGAAACAGCCTAGATCGCGGCCCATGTCGCGGGCGATCGAGCGAACATAAGTGCCCTTGCCGCATTCGATCTCGAACTGGGCGAGATTGGGCGCGGCGCCGAGCAGCGTCAGGCGGAACACCTCGACTTCGCGTGCCGGGATATCGACGGTCTCGCCATCGCGGGCGAGATCGTAGGCGCGCTCGCCGTCGATCTTGATCGCAGAGAACTGCGGCGGCACCTGGCTGATAACGCCGGTATAGTTCGGCAAGAGGGCGCGGATCGCCTCTTCGGTCGGGCGTGCGTCCGAAGAATGCGTCACCTGGCCTTCGAGATCGTCGGTCGAGCGCTCTTCGCCCCAGGCGACCGTAAATTCATAGATCTTGCGGCCATCCATGACATAGGGGACGGTCTTGGTCGCGTCGCCAAGAGCGATCGGCAGCATGCCGGACGCCAGTGGATCGAGCGTGCCGGCATGGCCGGCCTTCTGCGCCTTGAACAGCCACTTGATCTTGGAAACGGCTTCGGTCGAGCCGAAATCGAGCGGCTTGTCGAGGATCAGCCAGCCCGAGATCGGACGGCCCTTGGGTTTACGCGGTTTGGACATGAACTCTTCTATTCTTCGTCGTCGGTATTCGGATCGAGGTCGCGGCTGACTTCGGGCGAACGAAGCAGGGCATCGATCTTCTTGTAGTTGTCGAAGCTGGTATCGTCGCGGAAGCGAACTTCGGGCATGTACTTCAACTGGCGCAAATGCGGGCCGAGGCGGCCGCGAATGTACTTGGCGTTCTTGTTCAGCGCCTCGATGACCTCAGCATGATTGGGAACGCCGAGCGGCGTCACAAAGGCGGTCGCGATCCTCAGGTCGGTCGACATGCGCACTTCGGAGATCGCGATCAGCGTCTTCTCGATCACGGGATCGCGGACGTCGCCCCGCTGTAGAACCTGCGTGATCGCGGCGCGCACCTGTTCACCGATGCGCAGCATGCGCTGGGAGGGGGCAGAGGATGTGGCTCTGGTCATTGGTCAATACCTCAAAAAAATGCGAGCGCCGAAGGATAACCCGGCGCCCGCACAATTTCTAATCGGACGGATCTTACAGCGTCCGCGTGATGTGTTCGACGCGGAAGCACTCGATCGTGTCGCCTGCGCGGATGTCTTCGTAGTTCTCGAACGCCATACCGCATTCCTGACCGACGTTGACTTCCGAGACTTCGTCCTTGAAGCGCTTGAGCGTCTTGAGCTTGCCTTCGTGGATGACGACGTTGTCGCGAACCAGACGGACGCCGACGCCGCGCTCGACCTTGCCTTCGGTGACGCGGCAACCCGCGACCTTGCCGACCTTGGTGATGTTGAACACCTCAAGGATCTCGGCGTTGCCGAGGAAGGTTTCGCGACGCTCGGGCGAAAGCAGACCGGACATCGCCGCCTTAACGTCATCCACCAGATCGTAGATGATGTTGTAGTAGCGGATTTCGATGCCTCCACGCTCGGCTGCCGAACGGGCCTGATTGTTGGCACGAACGTTGAAGCCGATGATGGCGGCGTTCGATGCTTCTGCGAGCGAGATATCCGACTCGGTGATACCGCCAGCACCCGAATGGACGATGCGCGCACGCACTTCGTCGGTTCCGAGCTTGTCCAGCGCACCGGCGATCGCTTCGATCGAGCCTTGCACGTCGCCCTTGATGACGAGCGGGAACTCCTTGAGACCGGAGGTCTGGAGCTGGGTCATCATCTGCTCGAGCGAACCGCGCGAACCGGACTGACGGGCAACTGCCTTGTCGCGGGCAAGCCGCAGGCGGTATTCCGAGATCTCGCGAGCGCGGCTTTCGTTTTCGACGACGGCGAACTTGTCGCCTGCTGCCGGCGTGCCCGACAGGCCGAGAACTTCGACCGGCATCGACGGACCGGCTTCCTTGACGTGTTCACCCTTGTCGTTGACCAGGGCGCGCACACGGCCCCACTGGTCGCCGGCAACGATGATCTGGCCCGGACGCAGCGTACCCTTCTGAACGAGCACGGTTGCGACGGCGCCGCGGCCACGGTCGAGTTCGGCTTCAACCACAGTACCTTCGGCTGTCCGGTTCGGATTGGCCTTGAGGTCGAGGATTTCGGCCTGGAGCAGGATCGCTTCGAGCAGCTTGTCGAGGTTGGTGCCGTTCTTCGCCGAGACTTCCACGTCGAGAACTTCACCGCCCATGGATTCGACGAAGACTTCATGCTGCAGAAGTTCGGTGCGAACCTTCTGGGCATTGGCCGCCGGCTTGTCGACCTTGTTGATCGCCACGATGATCGGAACACCGGCCGCTTTGGCGTGGTTGATGGATTCGATCGTCTGCGGCATCACGCTGTCGTCGGCCGCAACCACCAGGATGGCAATGTCGGTCGCCTGGGCACCACGGGCACGCATGGCGGTGAACGCCGCGTGGCCGGGTGTGTCGATGAAGGTGATCTTGTTACCGTTCTGCTCGACCTGGTAGGCGCCGATGTGCTGGGTGATGCCACCCGCTTCGCCGGCAACCACGTTGGCATGACGGATGGCGTCGAGCAGCGAGGTCTTGCCGTGGTCGACGTGACCCATGATCGTGACGATCGGCGGACGCGAGACCAGTTCTTCCTCGATGTCGGAAACGTTGAAGATGCCTTCTTCGACGTCGGACTCGGAAACACGCTTGACGGTGTGGCCGAATTCGCCGGCGATGAGTTCAGCCAGGTCGGCATCGATCAGATCGCCGGGCTTCATCATCTGGCCTTCCTTCATCAGGTACTTGATGACGTCGACGGCGCGTTCGGACATGCGCTGCGACAGTTCCTGAATCGTGATGGTTTCCGGCAGAACGACTTCGCGCGAAATCTTCTCGCGGGTCTCCTGCATCTGGCTGCGCTTGAACTTCTCCTGGCGGCGACGCATCGCCGACAGCGAACGGGCGCGCTGGCCGGCATCCTCGTCGGCAGCGGTGGTCAGCGTCAGCTTGCCCTGGCGGCGACCATCGTCACCCTTCGGGCGCGTGACCGGCTTTGCCGGCTCCGGACGCACGACCTTGCCACGAACCGGACCTGCGCCGGGGCGCGGGCTGCGATCCTCATCCTTTTCGTTGTCGACCTTGCGGCCGCGCAGAGCACCGGCCGGTGCCGGCGTAGGAAGACCTGCTGCCGGGGCGGCGGCGGGCCGTGCAGCCTGCGGGCGATTGTCGACGCGACGCTCGCCGGCTGCAGGTGCGCGAGCAGCCACGGGGCGCTCTTCGACAACCTCTTCGGCCTTGGCTTCGGGCTCGACAGCCGGGCGGGCTGCTTCCTCGGCGGCGCGACGTGCGGCGTCTTCCTTCTCCTGCAGGAGACGGGCTTCTTCCTCACGCTTGCGGCGCGCTTCGTTCTCGGCGCGGATGACCGCTTCTTCAGCTTCGCGGATCTGGGCTTCGGCCAGAGCGCGGCGGCGCGCATCGATCTCACCGGCGGAAAGCTGGTTCAGAACGACACCGACGCGCGGACGGTTCGCCTGGTTGGCTTCCTGGCGCGTCTGGTGCTGCTGTGGCTGCGGGGCCGGGCGGCCCGAAGGCTGCGGCTGAGCCGGACGCTGTTCGGCCGGCCGTGCGGCGGGAGCCGCGGCAACCGGCGTGATCGGGCGCTCGTCCTTGGGGCGATGGAAGGGGCGTTTCTTGGTTTCGACCACGACCGCCTTGGTGCGGCCACGGCCCATGTCCTGACGCACGGTCCCCTGCGAAACCCCGGAGGGCTTCAGGGTCAGCGTCTTCTTGCCTGCTGCGCCGCCTGTCTTGTCGTCGTTGTTGTCGGTCATTCAGTTCCGTTCCTAGCGATCAGGGCCGGATGCGTATCACCTGACCCTGTCTTCCAAATTGTCTCAAACAATGTACGCGATGCCGGATTTTGCCGGTGACGCGCGTCATTGCTGTGGCTTGCCAGCGCCGCCTTCGGCCCGGACCGGGACGGATCCACGGTACTTTTCGAGCATGATTGCGCGCTTCACTACACCCTCACCCGCCTGCCCTGCAAGCGTTGCGGCATGGATAAAAGCATTACTTCCCAAAAGGCCCTCCATTTCCGCCGCCGTGAAGGGGCGGAACGCGGGTATTTCCGTTTCATCTTCAACCACAAAGCTCATCGCCTTGCGGGCCTGGTCAATCTTGCGGACGCCGTCGGCTGCCGCATCACTCGCGTGGAAGACGGCGAGTGCCGCCAATCCACGAACTGCCTGCTCCGTCTTCGTCGCGCCGGAGATGAACTGGGCCGCCTTGCGCGCCATGTTCATCATTCCGGCAAGCTGCTCGACGAGCAGCCTGTCCACGTCATCGGCAAGCGTCGCATCGACCTTGACGTCGGCCTTCAAGGCCCGGGCGAAGAGCTTCTTCGCCATGGCCTTTTCGACCAGCGCCCGCTCCGCCTTGACCCAGCAGCCGCGCCCCGGAAGCTGACGCTTCAGATCGGGAACGATGCGGCCGTCGGGTCCGGCGACGAAGCGGATCAGATCGTCGGGCGAGCCACTCTCGCGCGTGACGATGCAAGTCCGGGTGCTGCCGCTCTTGTCCTTCGGACCGTTGTCCGAAGGCAGAACGTCAGCGTCAGTCGATGCGGTGGTCGCCATCAGGCGTCCTGTTCCGCGCCTTCGGCAACCTCGATCGCCTCATCTACTTCCTGCTCGACGGCGAGGTCGTCTTCCGTGATCCAGCCGGCAGCAAGGCGAGCCTGAACGATCATGGCTTCAGCGTCGGCACGCGAAACTTCGAACTTCGAGAACGTGCCCTCGAAGCGCTTGGTCTCGCCGTCCTTGCGTTCGCTCCAGCCAACCAGGTCGTCAGCGGCGCAACCGGCAAAGTCCTCGATGGTCTTGATGCCTTCCTCGCCGAGCGCGACCAGCATCGGGCTGGTCAGGCCATTGATCGTGCGCAGTTCGTCGGCAACGCCGAGTTCCTTGCGCTTGGCATCCATCTCAGCTTCCAGCCTGTCCAGGTACTCGCGGGCGCGGGTCTGGATTTCGGTAGCCGTTTCGTCGTCGAAGCCGTCGATCGAGGCAATTTCGTCGAGATCGACATAGGCAAGCTCCTCGACAGCCGCAAAGCCCTCGGAAGCCAGAACCTGACCGACCATCTCGTCGACGTCGAGCGAGTCCATGAACAGGTTGGTGCGCTCGTTGAATTCCTTCTGGCGACGTTCGCTTTCTTCCTGCTCGGTGAGGATGTCGATATCCCAGCCGGTCAGCTGCGAAGCGAGGCGAACGTTCTGGCCGCGGCGGCCGATGGCCAGCGACAGCTGCTCGTCCGGAACCACCACTTCGATGCGTTCCGCATCTTCGTCGAGAACGACCTTGGCGACTTCCGCCGGCTGCAGCGCGTTGACGATGAACGATGCCGGATCCTGCGACCACGGAATGATATCGATCTTTTCGCCCTGCAGTTCGCCGACGACGGCCTGAACGCGCGAACCGCGCATACCGACGCAGGCGCCGACCGGATCGATCGACGAGTCGTTCGAGATCACGGCGATCTTGGCGCGCGAGCCCGGATCGCGGGCAACCGACTTGATCTGGATGATGCCGTCGTAGATTTCAGGCACTTCCATGGTGAAGAGCTTGACCATGAACTGCGGATGCGTGCGCGACAGGAAGATCTGCGGGCCGCGCTGTTCGCGGCGAACGTCGTAGACGAAGGCGCGGACGCGGTCGCCGTAACGCATGTTTTCGCGCGGGATCATCTCGTCGCGACGGATGATGCCTTCGCCACGGCCGAGATCGACGATGACGTTGCCGTATTCGACGCGCTTGACGGTGCCGTTGACGATCTCGCCGACGCGATCCTTGAATTCGTCGAACTGGCGGTCACGCTCGGCTTCGCGAACCTTCTGCACGATGACCTGCTTGGCCGACTGGGCAGCGATACGGCCGAAATCCATCGGCGGCAGCGGGTCGGCAATGAAGTCGCCGAGCTTGGCGTCCGGGTTGCGGTCGCGGGCCAGTTCAAGCGGGATCTGGGTGGAATAGTCTTCCGCCTTCTCGACCACTTCCAGCAGACGCTGCAGGCGGATTTCGCCGGTCTTGGAATTGATGTCGGCACGGATGTTGGATTCCGAACCATAGCGGGAGCGCGCGGCCTTCTGGATCGCATCGGCCATCGCGGCCAGAACGATCTCGCGGTCGATCACCTTTTCGCGTGCCACTGCATCTGCGATCTGCAGAAGCTCGAGCCGGTTAGCACTGACTGCCATCTCATGTCTCCGTCTGGTTGCAGGGGGCCTCAAGCACCGCCCCGGCTTTTATTCGTCGATAGGTGAATCTTCGTCTTCAAAATTCTCGTTCGCGGCGCGCGCTGCCTTGGCCTTCTTGTCGGCCGTCAGGGCGTCGCGGATCAGGTCGTCGGTCAGGATCAACCGCGCCTCCGCAAGCGTGGTGAAAGGAATGGTAACCGTCGCTTCCTCGCCATAAGCAGGCTGATCGCGCTCGATCTGGAAACCATCCGCATCCACGGACACGATCTTGCCGCGGAAACGCTTGCGGCCTTCAACCAGCACCGAGGTCTCGCATTTCAGCAGGTGACCCTGCCAGCGGAAGAAATCGGACTTGCGCACCATCGGGCGATCGATGCCGGGCGACGACACTTCCAGATGATACGCCTTGTCGACCGGATCTTCCACATCGAGAACCGGGGAAATGGCCATCGAGATCGCTTCGCAATCTTCGACGGTCATGGTGCCGTCGTTGCGCTCGGCCATGATCTGCAGCGTCATGCCGTTCTGGCCGGACATGCGCACGCGTACCAGGCGATAGCCCATCGGCGTCAGCACCGGTTCGATGATGTCGGCGATGCGCTGATCAAGACCGGTCTCGGTGATCAGGCGGGGTTCAATTTCATTTTCAGCCGTTGTCGGATCGGACAAACGATGTCTCCTCATGGGACCGGCTAATAAAAAAGAGCGGGTCCTGACGGGCCCACTCTTCATCTACCGATCAAGAATTTGAGGCCCATATACGCCTCGTTGCCGCAAATTGCAAGGTGTTCGACCGGTGGTGGCCGAAGCCGCCAGATCGGGGCGGATGGCAGGCAATCGATGCGACGGCAAGTTTCAGCGGCTGGCACTTCGGCCTTCGAGGTTTATAACAGGCAACGAACCGCTTCGATATCGCAATCAAAAGACACGAGAGAGAAGACGAGGTGCCCACCCGTATTTCGCCACTGGCCCCCTTCAAGCACGACATCTTCCGCACCATCTGGATAGCAAGCCTCGCCTCCAACTTCGGCGGCCTCATCCAGTCGGTCGGCGCCGCCTGGCTGATGACCTCGATTTCCTCGTCGGCCAACATGGTTGCGCTGGTGCAGGCGTCGACCGCGCTTCCCATCATGATGTTCTCGCTGGTGTCCGGCGCGCTTGCCGACAATTTCGACCGGCGGCGGATCATGCTGGTGGCGCAGTGTTTCATGCTGACGGTGTCGGCGCTTCTGACCATCTGCGCCTATTTCGGCATCATTACGCCGTGGCTGCTCCTGCTCTTCACCTTCCTGATCGGCTGCGGCACGGCGCTCAACAACCCCTCCTGGCAGGCCTCGGTCGGCGACATGGTTCCGCGCGACGACCTGCCGGCGGCCGTGGCGCTGAACAGTATGGGCTTCAACATCACCCGCAGCGTCGGCCCGGCGATCGGCGGCGTGATCGTGGCGACGGCGGGTGCAGCGGCGGCCTTTGCCGCCAACTCGCTCAGCTACTTCGCCATCCTCTTTGCGCTGATGCGCTGGCGGCGCGAAGTGACCATGAGCCCACTGCCGCGCGAAACGCTCGGCCGGGCGATTACGGCAGGCCTGCGCTATGTCGTCATGTCGCCCAATATCGGCAAGGTGCTGGTGCGCGGTTTCCTCTTCGGCCTTTCGGCAAGCGCCATTCTCGCGCTTCTGCCGCTGGTGGCGCGCGATCTCGTCCAGGGCGGACCGCTCACCTACGGCCTGATGCTCGGCGCCTTCGGTCTCGGCGCGATCGGCGGCGCATTGCTGAGCGCAAGACTGCGCGAAATGATGTCGAGCGAAGCGATCGTTCGCCTGGCTTTTGGCGGCTTTGCCGTGAGCACGGTCGTCATTGCCTTCAGCCCCTATGCCTGGCTCAGCTGTCTCGTGCTCCTGGTCTCCGGCGCATCCTGGGTGCTGGCCCTGTCGCTGTTCAACACCACCGTCCAGCTTTCGGCTCCGCGCTGGGTGGTCGGCCGGGCGCTGTCGCTCTACCAGACCATGACCTTCGGCGGCATTGCCGGCGGCAGCTGGCTCTGGGGCACGACGGCCGAGCAATATGGTGCCACCAATGCGCTTGTTGTCTCCTGTCTGTTGATGCTGGCGGGTGCGGTCATCGGCCTGCGCCTGCCGCTGCCCGAGTTCAAGTCGCTCAACCTCGATCCGCTCAACCGCTTCAACGAGCCGCTGCTCGAGCTGGACCTGAAACCCCGCAGCGGCCCGATCGTCATCATGATCGATTACGAGATCGACGATGCCGACATACCGGAGTTTCTGGAGACCATGGCCGAACGGCGGCGCATCCGCATCCGCGACGGCGCCGGCCATTGGGCGCTGATGCGCGATCTGGAAATTCCGACCACCTGGACGGAAACCTACCATGTGCCGACCTGGGTGGAATATGTGCGCCATAACCAGCGCCGGACGCAAGCCGACGCCTCGGTCGGCGACAAGCTGACGGCGCTGCATCGCGGCGCAGCGCCACCGCGGGTGCATCGCATGATCGAGCGCCAGACGATCGTTCCGACGCATTACGAGCGCTACAAGCGGCAGGTGAACGTCGACATGCACTGAGGCGAAGCGCGCGCCTAGGATTGGGTAAACACGCCGGCAGCAGCAGACTTACCGGAGCTTCGCTTTCAACGTGGCGTCGGGAAAGCAGGTCGGCGCCAGGCCGTTCTTGGCCTGCCAGTCGCCGAGCGAGCGGCGCGTCTTGTAGCCGGCCAGACCATCGGCCTTGCCGACGTCGTAGCCCTTGGCAACCAGCGCCTTCTGCATCGCCAGGACATCGGAGCGCAGCATGTTGCCGACATCGCCCCAGGTGCCGCGGAAGGCACCGCCACCCGCGCCGATGCGATCGGCAAGGTTGCCAATGAACAGCGCATAGAGGTCCGAGTTGTTGTATTCCTTGAGCACATAGAAATTCGGCGTGACGATGAACTCCGGCCCATGAGTGCCGGCCGGAACCAACATCATCGACGGCGCCGAACGCTCATGCGACGGGAAGGCTTTTCCGGAAATGCGGGTGATGCCCTTGGCCGCCCAATCGGACATCGGCCGGGCAAGATCCGGACCTTCCTGTGCGCAGGAGACGCCGGCCGGGATCGACACTTCGAAGCCCCAGTCGCGGCCACGTTGCCAGCCCTTCTTGACGAGATAGTTGGCAATCGACGCCAAGCTGTCGGGAACAGAGTTCCAGATATCGCGGCGGCCGTCGCCGTCGAAATCGACGGCATATTGCAGGAAGCTCGACGGCATGAACTGCGGCTGACCCATGGCGCCGGCCCAGGAGCCGCGCATCGACACCTCTTCGACGTCGCCGCTGTCCAGAATATGCAAGGCCGCGATCAACTCGCGGCGGAACAGATCCGGCCGGGTCGACATGAAGGCCTTGGTCGCCAGGACATCGACGACCGGATAGGGAATTTTCGCGCGTCCGAAGCCGGATTCGCGGCCCCAGATCGCCACGACCACCGATGCCGGAACCCCATAGGTCTTTTCGATCCGCTTCAGGGTAGACGCGTGCGTCGAAGCAAGGCTTCGCCCCGTTGCCGCCAATCCCTGCAGCCGCTTTTCGGAGAAGTAGCTGCCGGGCGAGGAAAACTCCGCCTGGCTCTGCTTCTGCTCCTTCGGCTTGGGGAAGCCGGGTGGGGCCAGATCGGGCAGGTCCCAGTTCAGCTTTACGTCAGCAAATGCGGCCTTGAACGATCGCGCTGATACACCCGACTTCTCGGCTTCCGGCCAGAGATCGCGCTGCAGCCACTGGCGAAACTGGTTCTCGACATCCGCCTTGGAGGCAGCCTGGGCGAAGCCCGTGAAAACGCAGAACAACAATGTCGACAGTGATAGAAATCTCAGCATCCGGCTTCCCTATCGGTTGGATCGCGGGCGGTTGGGGCAAAAGCCCCGATCAATTCGAGGTGTCAGATCGAGGTGCGGGCGCGAAGGGCGGCCGCCAGCGTGCCCTCGTCGAGATAATCGAGTTCGCCGCCAACAGGCACGCCATGGGCAAGCCGCGTGATCTTCACCTCCATCCCCTCGAGCTGGTCGGTGATATAGTGGGCGGTAGTCTGGCCCTCGACCGTGGCGTTGACGGCGATGATCAGTTCGCGGACGCCGCCATTGGCAACGCGCTGCACCAGCCCCTTGATGTTGAGGTCGTCGGGGCCGACGCCGTCGAGCGGCGACAGCGTGCCGCCGAGCACGTGATAGGCGGCGTTCATCGCCGCGGCCCGTTCCAGCGCCCAGAGATCGGCGACATCCTCGACGACGATGATCACCGACTGGTCGCGGCGTTCATCCGCGCAGACCGTACAGGGATCGATCGTGTCGACATTGCCGCAGCACGAGCAGATGCGCACCTTGCGATGGGCCTCGCCCATGGCTTCCGCCAGGGGCCCAAGCAGCTGGTCCTTCTTCTTGACCAGATGCAGCGCCGCGCGCCGCGCCGAACGCGGCCCCAGCCCCGGCACCTTTGCCAGAAGCTGGATCAGTTTTTCGATTTCGGGACCGGTGACTCGCTTTGCCATGCGGCGCTTTTAGCCCATATCGCCGACAAACGGAATCGCCTTGCCGGAATATCACGCGGCTCCCGCCCTCCATTGCGCCGGAACTCACGGACGCATCGAAGCACGGCTCAACGGGTGGCGATGACGACGGCCGCCCCGGCGATGGTTCCGGCGCTGGCGCGGTTGGCGAGGCGAACGGCGCGCTTGCTCTTCAGGAGCTTGCGCGCATTGGCGGCCATGGTCACCCAGCCGAAATCGACCACGACCAGAACCACCAGCATCGTCGCAACCAGCTCCATCCAGCCGATCAAGGTGACCGAGCGCAGGTCGATGATCGAGGGCAGCAACGCGACGTAGAACATCATCACCTTGGGATTGCCGAGCGTCACCGTCAGGCCGGCAAAGAACAGCTTGGAGGGTGAGCGCGACTGCGGCAGGCTGTCGCCGGGCAGATCCGGTTCGGCCATCCACATTTTCCAGGCGAGATAGAGCAGGTAGGCGACGCCCAGCCACTTGATGGCAACGAACAGCAGATGGAAGCTTTCGGCAATCGCCGCCAGGCCCGCCACCGCAAATGACAGCCAGATGGCCTCGCCGATCCAGAGCGCCACAAGGAAGGGTAGAACGTCGCGCGCGCCCTTCGAAAGCACGCGGGCCACAAGGGCGGCGACGCTCGGGCCGGGCGAGCCGGCCGCAACCAGCAAGGCGCCGGCAAACATAAGCAGGGACGTCATGGTCATGCGCGATCCTCCTCGAGAGGCGGCAAATTACCATGCTTTGCCGTCGGCGCCAGCCTTCCGCCGCTGCGAAATTGCGTGCATCGAACATCAACACAATCTAATGTTGTTGTTCGGAGATGGAGGGTGCGATGAACGATACGACTTTCGGTTACGCCAAACCCAGCGAAGAGTGCGACCTCATCATGAAGGGTGGCATCACCTCCGGCGTGGTATTCCCGCGCGCCATCACTGAACTGGCAACCCGTTACCGCTTCATGCACATTGGCGGAACTTCGGCTGGCGCGATCGCCGCCGTGATGACGGCGGCCGCGGAGTACCGGCGGCAAACCGGCGCGACGGTGGAAGAGAAGAATGCCGGCTTTGCCCTCATCGACGGCATGCCTGGCGAGCTGGCGGCAAACCTTTCAACCTTCTTTCAGCCCTCTGCCGACACGGCCCCCCTCTTTCGCATCGGCATGGCCGCCATTCGCACCCAGCACAGCAGGGCCATGGCCTGCGCCTTGGAGACGCTGCGGGTCTTTGCCCTGCCGGCGTTGCTTGGCGCTGCACCCGGCATTTTGATCCTTATTGCAGGTGTGCTCGGCACCGGCGCCGCGACAATACTGCTCGGCATCGTCACCGCTTTGACCGGCGCAATCTTGATGATCCTCTATCAATTCTACCAGGCGGTAGCGGTGCTCTTGCCGGCCAACGATTTCGGTCTTTGCAGCGGCCTGACCCAGCCGGGCATGAAGAACCCGGCTTTCACCAACTGGATCTCCGAAAGAATAGAGGCGATAGCCGGTCCCCTCCGGCAGGATGGTTCGGACAGGCCGTTGACAATTGGCGACCTCGAGGCGCACGACATCACGCTTAGAAGCGTGACCACCGACCTCTCCTCGCGCCGTCCTTACGAGTTGCCATTCGGAGACCGGGTCCATAATTATCGCAAGTCGGAGTTCGAGGCGTTGTTTCCGTCCTCGATCATGGCGTACCTGCTCAAGGAGAGCAAACCACGCGACATCGTCGCGGCCGATGGGTCGAAGGACTTCTACCAGCTACCGCCGGCAAACAAGCTGCCCGTGGCCATTCTCGCCCGGATGAGCCTGAGCTTTCCCGGGCTGATCCGTGCCGTGCCGCTTTACCGCTACGACTACTCGCTGAAAAGCAGCGCACGGCGCGATCCCGCTACGCACATCCGCTGTCTGTTTTCCGACGGTGGCATCACCAGCAACTTTCCGATTCACCTTTTTGACGGCCTTCTGCCTGGGCGACCGACCTTCGGCATCTCGCTTGCCAGTTATGATCAGCGGCGGCACGGCGATGACGCGGACGGGGCAAGCCGCGTCTATCTTCCGCGCAGGACGTCCGAAGGCAAGGTCGCGCCCATCTACCCGGTCGACGGGCTGTTCGGCTTTGTCGGTGCCATCCTCGACACGGCGCGCAATTGGCAGGACACGCTGCAGAGCCAGCTGCACGGTTACAGCGAGCGGATCGTCGAAGTCAGGCTCGACGACGACAAGGAGGGTGGGCTCAATCTGGATATGGATCGCGAAACCGTCGCCTATCTCAGCGCACTCGGCGGAAAGGCCGGCGAGACTCTTCTTAACGATTTCGACTTCAACGAACACCGTTGGCGTAGAGCGTTGACGATGCTGCCGACATTGGCGGAATCGCTCAGAAAGCTCTCGGCGCGCTACAATGCGCCGCCGACGGACAGCACCGCCGACTATCCAACGATCCTGACGAAATACGACCCGACCGGATTGGTGGGGTCGTCCAAGGCCGAACGCGCAGCGCTCAACGATTTCGCCTTCAAGCTCGCCGAGATCGGCGCGGCGCTCGATCAACGACCGATACCGCCGGCCTCTACACAGAAAGCCGATCTGCGCATCACCGCCAGCATGGACACCAATCCGCGCGGCGCCACTCCGGCGAAACCGATCGTTCCCGCACCGGCGCCCGACTCATAGAGTCGTTTCCGATTTGGACGGAACCGCACAAATGATCTATCTCTTTGTTTTTACGCATTTCCTGACGGAAAACCGCTTCGCACTTTTCCTGGAAATGGTCTAGCAGCGAAGAACGGCCGATCAGAACGGCAGCTTCATACCGGGCGGGATCGGCAGGCCGGCTGTGAGTTCGCGGGTCTTTTCGGCCTGGACGGCCTCGGCCTTGTCCTTGGCGTCCTTGTGGGCGGCGACGATCAGGTCTTCGAGGATCTCGACATCGTCTTCCTTGAACAGCGACGGGTCGATCTTCAGGCTCTTCAGAGTGCCCTTGCCATCGAGGCGGACGGTGACGAGGCCGCCACCGGAGACACCATCGACTTCGAGCGCAGCGATTTCCGCCTGCATCTTCTCCATCTTGGCCTGCATTTCCTTGACCTTGCCCATCATCCCCATGATGTCGCGCATCGTCGTCTCCTGTTCTCTAGAAATTTCCGGTCGTTCGTTCCGACCGACTATTCGATATCGTCGCCGGGGACGATATCGCCATCGGCAGATTCGGCTGTGGCCGGAGCTACCCTCTCGGCCTCTTCCTCCTCGACGGCGCGAATGCGCACGTCGGTGATCTTGGCGCCCGGGAAACGGGCGAGGATGGCAGCCACATCCGGATCCTGGCGCGCATCGCTGACACGCTTTTCCTGGGCCTGCTGTTCGGCTTCGATCATGGTCGGCTCGCCGGGGTCACGGCTGTAGCTGACGATCCAGTGAATGCCGGTCCATTCCTTGAGCTTGACGGCGAGTTCGCCGAGCAGCGTCTTCGGCGCATCATCCGGGACGTTGACGTCAAGCCGGCCGGGCTCGATGCGCACCAGCCGCACGAAGCCGCGCACCAGCGTCTTCAGCTTGATGTCTTTATTCTTGGCGCAGAGGTCGGCGATGTCGCTGACCGAATTGACCGGCACCGACGGCTGAGCCTTTGCTGAAGGCGCGGCTGCCGGCCGCTCCTCGGTGTGTCCGACGCTGATCGGCTGCGGGCTGACATCGGGAACCGCGCGCAACATCGTCGCGCCGTTGCCGGTCGGCCGTCCCATCGATGTCGACTGGGCCGCCTGCGCCTGCACGGGCGCGCCGACTGACGCCAGCATGCCGCCGCCACTTCCACCACCGGGCGCCGGACGGACGCTGCCATTGTCGCTGCCGGACAGTTCGAGCACGCGTCTCGCCGCGTCTTCGGGCGACGGAAGATGGGCCGCATGGGCAAGCCGGATCAGCACCATTTCGGCAGCACCGGCCGGGCGCGACGAACTTTCGGCTTCAGGAATGCCCTTCAGCAGCATCTGCCAGATGCGCGACAGCGTGCTGACGGCGACATTGCCGGCAAACTCCGCTCCGCGCGTCCGCTCGATCTCGCTCAGGGACTGATCGCTGGCCGCATCCGGCACGTATTTCAGCCGGGTGACGAGATGGGTGAAATCGGCAAGGTCGGTCAGAACCACCGTCGGGTTGGCGCCGGCCTCGTATTGTGCCGAAAATTCTGCGAGGGCTGCGGCAACGTCGCCCCTGACGATATGTTCGAACAGATCGACGATGCGGGCGCGATCGGCAAGTCCGAGCATCGAACGCACCGTCTCGACCTCGACGGAACCGCCGCCATGGGCGATCGCCTGATCGAGCAGCGACAGGCCGTCACGGGCAGAGCCTTCGGCCGCACGCGCGACCATCGCCAGCGCTTCGGGATCGAAGGAAACGCCTTCCTTGCCGAGAATGGTCGAAAACAGGCCGACGAGGTCGGAGCCGCTGATGCGCCGAAGATCGAACCGCTGACAGCGCGACAGCACCGTGATCGGAACCTTGCGGATTTCGGTGGTGGCGAAGATGAACTTCACATGTTCCGGCGGCTCTTCCAGCGTCTTCAACAGACCGTTGAAGGCCTGCGTCGACAGCATGTGCACTTCGTCGATGATGTAGACTTTGTAGCGCGCCGAAACCGGGCGGTAGCGCACCTGCTCGATGATCTCTCTGATATCGTCGATGCCGGTATGGGAAGCGGCGTCCATCTCGATGACATCGACATGGCGGCCGTCCATGATCGCCTGGCAATGCTCGCCGAGAGCACGCAGGTCGATCGTCGGCCGATCGATTTCGGGTGTCTTGTAGTTCAGCGCACGGGCGAGAATGCGGGCGGTGGTGGTCTTGCCGACCCCGCGCACGCCGGTCAGCATATAGGCTTGAGCGATGCGGCCGGTTTCGAACGCGTTGGTCAGCGTGCGCACCATCGGCTCCTGGCCGACCATCAGGTCGGAGAAATCCTTGGGGCGATACTTGCGCGCCAGAACGCGGTAGGCGGCTGGTTTCTGTTCGGATGAAATGGACGTTTCGTCGCTCATCGACCCTGCCGCTGCTTGAACTCGTGTCCCGACAGGACGGATTTACGGCACCGCGCGTCGCATGGGATGCGTCTGGACGCCGCAACATTCTGTGATGCTGCCTGATTGCTGAGAGCTATCTCGATCTCAGCAATCAGGCAGGTGGGAGGCTGGCACGATGACCCGTGCCGGGCTCGTTAGGGCTGCTTCCTTCCGGACCTGACCCGGTTGGCGAGTGGCTCGTCCACCACCAACCTCCCGGCTCCCATATCGGCAATATCGCAACCAAATGCAAGCCAAGCCATCAAAAAACTGATATCGATATGCAAAACAAGGCGAATCCGCTCCCGGCACAAGGAGACCTTCTTGACGACATTCACCCTTGACGAGCGGCTTGAACGCGACGGCATCCCGATCGCCTCGATCGGCCTCTGCCAGATGCGCCTGATGAACGATCGCCGCTGGCCCTGGCTGGTCCTCATTCCCCAACGCGGGGACATTTCCGAGATCTTCGATCTCACGCCGCTCGACCAGACGATGCTGACTTTCGAAACCAATATGGTGGCGACCGCCTTGAAAAAGGTCACCGGTGCCGAGAAGATCAATATCGGCGCGCTCGGCAACATCGTCCGGCAGCTCCATGTGCATATCATCGCCCGCAGTGACGGCGACCCGAACTGGCCCGGACCCGTCTGGGGCTTCGGCAAGTCGGAGCCTTGGGGCGAGCAAGACCATCAGGCATTTGCAGCCCGCATTCTGGAAAATCTCTGAACATGACGAAATCGATCTTTGACCTTCGAAGCCCTCATCCGGAGCCGAGCACTCTCGTCGCCTTTTCCGAGAACCACCTGGATCGCCAGTCCGAGCACCGGGCCGACGACTGCATCGAAGTCGCGCTCAAACATCCGGGCGCCCATTTCCTCGCCTTTTCCGGACCGAAGCTGATCGTCAAACACGACGAGAAGATCATCGACCCGCTGTTTGCACCCTATGAGCTCGACGGGCTTGAGCCGGTGCTCGACGACACCATCCTGCTCGGCTACCTGCCGAACGGCGAGCCGCGGCTCGCCGTGCCGACCGGCCTTACCGAAGACAACATGGCCGAGCCGTTCAAGATCGCCGACGGACGCACGCTCTACCGCCAGCAGATGCTGCCGGAAGAACTTCTCGGCCAGTTCGCCCAAGGCTCGAGCCTCATCACATGGAACGCCAACAACCGCTTCTGCGGCCGTTGCGCCGGGCCGATGGAAGGCAAGGCCGGTGGCTATCGCCGCGTCTGCACAGCCTGCGGCCATATGGTTTTCCCGCGCACCGATCCCGTCGTCATCATGCTGACCATCGATCTGGAGCGTGATCTCTGCCTGCTCGGCCGCAGCCCGCATTTCACGGCCGGAATGTATTCGTGCCTCGCCGGCTTCGTCGAGCCGGGCGAAACCATCGAAAACGCCGTGCGCCGCGAAACCCACGAGGAATCCGGCATCCACATCGGCCGCGTGCGCTACCACGCCTCGCAGCCGTGGCCGCTGCCGCACTCGCTGATGATCGGCTGCTATGCCGAGGCGAAATCGACGGCGATCAAGCGCGACGAACAGGAGCTCGAGGATGTCCGCTGGTTCACCCGCGCCGAAACGGCAGCAATGCTGGAACGCACGACCGGCGTGGCCGATACCGGCGACGAGCATATTCCGCCGCCGAAGGGCGCCATTGCCCACCGGCTGATGCGCGACTGGCTGGCCTGGGACGAGCACGGCTGAGCACAGACCTGCCGATACGAGGAGACTTAAGGTGTCCCGCTCCGAACGGCTTCTCGACCTGCTGCAGGTTCTCAGACGCTACCGCCAGCCCGTCAGCGGACGGCGTCTGGCGGAGGAGACCGGCGTCAGCCTCAGAACGCTCTACCGCGATATCGCCAGCCTGCAGGCGCAGGGCGCCCATATCGAAGGCGGGCCGGGGCTCGGCTACATCCTGAAACCCGGCTTCATGCTGCCGCCAATGATGTTCTCGCAGGAGGAGATCGAGGCGCTGGTGCTCGGCTCACGCTGGGTGGCAAAACGCGCCGACACCCATCTGGCGGCGGCCGCCGCCGATGCGCTCGCCAAGATCGCCGCGGTGCTGCCGGCGGATCTGCGCGACGAGCTCGACGCCTCGACACTGCTCGTCGGGCCAAGCCCGCCGGTGGCCGACGGCATCGACATTGCATTGTTGCGCAAGGCGATACGCCACGAGCGCAAGCTCGACCTCGTCTATATCGACAACGACGGCAGCGAGACCCGCCGCACGGTCTGGCCGTTTGCCCTCGGCTTCTTCGAGAATGTTCGAGTTCTGGTTGCCTGGTGCGAGCTGCGCCAGGGCTTCAGGCATTTCCGGACCGACCGCATCAGGCAGGCTGACATGAGCGAGAGCCGCTATGCGCGCCGGCGGCAGGTGTTGCTTCGGGAATGGCGCACGACGCAGAATATTGCTGCGCCTGAAGGCAGGCGGGTCGGTTCGGCATAAGGCATAAAAACCGGAAATCGATGCTGACAGAAATTGGCAGTGGTGCGCGCTAATCTGCAACTCCCAAACAAGGAGACGGATTATGGCCAAGGCAAATCTCACTATTCTCTATGTCGAAGATCCGCTCGCAAGCGTCGAATTCTATCGCAAGCTGCTCGGCAAGGAGCCGCTCGTCTCCTTCCCGACCTTTTCGTCCTTCGAGCTGCAGGGCGGCTTCGTGCTCGGGCTTTGGGCACAGGATAAGGTGGCGCCACCACCGCCGTCGAAGACCGGCAGCCGCTCGGAATTGGCATTCATGGTGGAAAATGAGGAGGCGGTTCGCGCGCACTATGAAAAATGGAAGGACGCTGGCCTGCCGATTGCGCAGGAACTGACGAAGATGGATTTCGGACCGACCTTCGTGGCGCTTGACCCGGATGGACACCGCCTGCGCGTGTGCCTTTTTGACGAGTAGCGCCAGTTTGACGCGCGGCGCTGTAGTGCATTGCGCGTATCCCGCCAGCTTGGGTGGCGGGATACGGCGAATTGTGCTGATTAGCGGCCGTAAACGGCGGCCTGGATCTGCGAACGGGAAATACCGATATCGCTCAGGGCGTGGTCATCCAGCGAATTCAGCTCGCGGATCGCACGGCGCATTTTTGCATATTCAACGATCTTCTGACG
Organism: Ensifer sp. Root31; assembly: GCF_001424825.1. Lineage (NCBI taxonomy): Bacteria > Pseudomonadati > Pseudomonadota > Alphaproteobacteria > Hyphomicrobiales > Rhizobiaceae > Ensifer > Ensifer sp. Root31. The sequence goes on from NZ_LMCO01000001.1 coordinate 477,557, forward strand.
GATCTTCATTTTTAACACTCCATATGTGAACGAGTGTCAAATAGGCATTTGCACATTGTTTAGGTACCGCCGCGATTGCAGATTAGGCATGCACCAGACGCGTAGCGAGTTAACGCATTGGTAAGCCTGATCTGCAGTGCGGCCGGAGCCGCCAGAGCGTCTCCGGTTTAGACGGGTCGTAGAAACGCTCTGTCTCTGAGATGCTTAAAGCACACCACGCATCGGATGCGCCTTGTAGGTGCCGAGAATGCGGACCTTCTCCGAGAAGAAGCGCAGCTCCTCCATCGCATGGCGCACCGACGTGTCGTCCGGATGACCTTCGATGTCGGCGTAGAACTGCGTGGCCACGAACTTGCCGCCGAGCTGGTAGCTCTCGAGCTTCGTCATGTTGATGCCGTTGGTGGCAAAGCCGCCCATCGCCTTGTAGAGCGCGGCCGGAATGTTGCGCACGTTGAACACAAAGGTGGTGATGATCAGTTCGTCATCGGCGCTGCGGGAGAGCATCTGCTCGTCACGCGACAGCACGACGAAGCGAGTCACGTTGCTTTCGGTGTCCTCGACATTTTCGGCAACGATCTCGAGGCCGTAGAGGTCGGCGGCAAGCCGCGGCGCGAGCGCCGCCATCGAGCGATCACCCTGCTCCGACACCAGCTTGGCGGCTCCTGCGGTATCGCCGGCAACCACCGGCTTCCAGCCATTGGCGCGCACGATCTTGCGGCACTGACCGAGCGCATGGATGTGGCTGTGAACGGTGCGGATTTCGTCGCGCGTCACGCCCGGCAGCACCATCAGCTGGAAGCGGATCGGCATGAAATATTCGCCGACGATATGCAGCCGCGATTCGGGTAGCAGGTGGTGGATGTCGGCAACACGGCCGGCGATGGTGTTTTCGATCGGGATCATCGCGAGATCCGCCTCGCCATTCTCGACCGCCACGAAGGCGTCTTCGAAGGTCTGGCAGGGAAGCGGCTCCATCGACGGAAACATGTCGCGGCAGGCCATGTCGGAATTGGCGCCGTAATCGCCCTGGAAGGAGATCCTGTTGGTCTTCGTGGTCACACTGTCTTCCTTCTCAGGCTTTTTCGGAAAGGATGCGGCGGGCTTTTTCGAGCTCGACCGGAGTGTCGACGCCGAGCGGTACGGTGTCGACGATTTCGACATCGATGCGCATGCCAGCTTCAAGCGCGCGCAATTGCTCAAGCGATTCGCGCTTTTCCAGCGTCGACGGCTTCAGAGCGACGAATTTTTCGAGCGCCTGGCGGCGGTAGGCATAAAGCCCGATGTGGTGGTAGAGCGGGCCCTGTCCGTAGGGCGCGGTCGCGCGGGTAAAATAGAGAGCGCGCAGGCGCGTCGCCGACAGCGGCGAGCCGACGATCTTGACGATGTTGGGGCTCTTCTTCTCTTCCTCGTCGGTGATCGCCACCGTCAAGGTGGCGATATCGGTCGAGGCATTTTCGACAAGCGGCCTCAGCGAGGCACGGATAGGAGCCGGCTCGATCGTCGGCAGATCGCCCTGCACGTTGATGACGAACTGCGCCTCACTGTCCGGATCGGCCTTCGACAGCGCCTCATAGATCCGGTCGGAACCGGACTGATGGTCGACCCGCGTCATGATCGCCTCGAAACCGGCGTCGCGCACGACATCGAAAACACGCGGGTCGTCGACGGCGACGACGACCCGTCCGACATCGGCTTCCGCCGCGCGCTTGGCAACCTGGACGATCATCGGCAGGCCGCAGATATCGGCGAGCGGCTTGCCCGGCAGACGCGTGGAGGCCATGCGCGCCGGAATGAGCACGATGGCTTTGCCTGAATTTTCGCGATTCATGATGTGGCCTTCAAAAACCCCGCCCAAAGTGTCAAAAAGTCTCAGTTGGGGGCCCATAATCTCTGTTGCAACGCAGAGCCAAAAGACATAGGTTCCGCGCGATTTCAAGATGGGCCGGGTTTTTGTTTACGCCGGTGGCAAAGGGAGCGTTTGCAGATGAACTCATATGTGAACATGGGCGTGGGTGCCTTTCTGGGTACGGTTTTCGTTCTGATGTCCGTATCCATTGCGTCGGAAGGCATTTTCCATTCCGAGGCTCCCGAGAAGGAAGGCTTCGCGATCGTTGCCGAAGAAGGCACGGCCGAAGCTGGCGGCGGCGCCCAGGAAGCGGCTGAAGTCGACATCAAGCCCTTGCTCCTCAAGGCAGACGCTGCAGCCGGCGGAACCGTGTTCAAGAAATGCGCAAGCTGTCACACCGTGGATAAGGGAGGGGCCAACAAGGTCGGCCCCAACCTGTGGGGTGTCGTCAACCGCCCGATCGCCTCGCACGAAGGTTTCAGCTACTCGGCTGGCATGAAGACCTTCTCCGAAGGCAGCAAGGTCGTCTGGGACTACGACCACCTCAGCTTCTTCATCGAAGCGCCGAAGAAGCACGTTCCGGGCACCGCTATGGGCTTTGCCGGCGTGAAGAAGCCTGACGAACGCGCCAACCTGATCGCATATCTCCGCGAACAGGCCGATGCTCCGGCCGCTCTCCCGGATGCAGCGGCCGCAGAAGCTGCTCCGGCTGCCGCTACCGAAGGTGCTGCCGAGAAGCCGGCCGAAGCGCCCGCAACGGAAGCCAAGCCGGCCGAAGGCCAGGCTGCGCCGGCTCAATAAGCCCCAAGCTCCGTTACGATCGAATTTCGCAAAGCCCGGCCATCGCGCCGGGCTTTTTGCTGTCTTCACCGGACCCGCCGGTCACATCAGGATGTAGGCCCAGACCGAAACGCTGGCGACACCCAGCGCTGTGGTCAGCGTGATGGTCGAGGACGCCAGCGCATGGCCGACGTTGAAATGATTGGCGATCAGCCATGCGTTGACGCCGGTCGGCACCGCCGAGGTCAGCACAAGCGCGGTCGTCCAGTTGTCGTTGAGGCCGAGCAGGTGGCAGGCGGCAAAGACGACGCCCGGCAGAACCACAAGCTTCAACAGGCTCGTCACCGTCGCCAGCCCGAGATTGCCGACAAGACCATATTTGTCGAGCGCCATGCCGATCGAAACCAGCGCCGCCGGCGCGGCAATGGCGGCAAGCTGATCGACGACGCTCTTGACCGGACCGTCGAGCGGCTGGCCAAGCAGATGGAAAGCGGCACCGAAGGCAAGGCCTATGACCAGCGGATTGCGCAGCAGGTTGCGGGCAACGCCGCCCAGGAGCTTCAGCGGGCTTTGGCCCGGCTTGCCGCTTACCCTGCGTTCGGCGCGCTCCATCAGCACGGTGCCCGCGATCATCATCACCGGCAGGTGCACCGACAGCAGGATCGACAGCGCGACGATCCCCTCCTCGCCGACGATGCGCGAGACCAGCGGCAAGCCGATGAAGACGGTGTTGGCGAAGGCCGAGGAAACACCGGCCAGCACGCCCATGCGCGCATCGCGGCCAAAGGCGAGCGTCGCCGCCAGATGGCCGATGGTCCAGGTGACGGCGACGCCTGAGAAATAGGCAACCCAGAGCGGCCAGGGCGAGCCGTCCTTGAAATCCGCCTCGGCGATTGTGCGAAACAGGAGAACAGGCACCGCGACGCGGAAAACGAAATCACCGAGCGCGTCGCCAACGGTCGGTTTCAGGTAGCCGAGCCTGACGATCAGCCAACCGGTGAGGATCAGGATGAAGATGGGCAGAACATTCTGGAAAATATCGGACATGCGTGAGCCTTGGGAACGGTCCGATAGAGATAGACCCGTTCCGGCGACCGCCGCAAGGTTGCAGGACCGGATCCACGCCCCTGACGAAGCCGTCGACCAAGGTAAAAAAGACCGGAACATTCGCTTGTCCGGGGCGTTCCCGAACAGCAGTGGGAAAACGACCATGCCAACAGAAAAGCCCATCTACTCCCATAAGGACGACGATCCTCATCTGAAGGATGACGATCTGGCGGGCAAGGTTCTGCGCTTCATCCGCTACGCCACCTTCGTCGACACCACCGATATCTCAGTGATCGTGCTCGGCGAAATGGTCGTGCTGTCGGGCCAGGTCCCAAGCGATTCCGATGTTGCCTGCGCCGGCGACGCGGCGAGATCGGTAATCGGCGTCACCAGCGTCGAGAACCGCCTGACGGTGAAGCCGGGCAAACATTCATGATCTGCTTGCTTGACCGCAAGCGGTTGTTGTTGGCAGCTTGGGCTGGTAAATGGACACGGCGCCAACCACAACGCGCGCGATTTCCTATGGAGACCGGAATGGGGACGCCTGAGTCAGCAACCAAGTAAGCCGCAACAACACTCCCAATCGTTGTTGCGGCGTCTGTCCGGTCATTTCACACTACCGATAAGAAGGCAGAGCGCCGCTGAATGTCATTCATTTGAGCGGATGTTCAATCGTGCCCAATCATAAATCATCAACCTGGAACTATTCAGTGCCGGCAGCGCTGTTGCTGATGGCCCCCTTCGACATTCTCGCCTCCCTGGCGATGGATATCTATCTGCCGGTCGTGCCTGTCATGCCGGGCATTCTCGCCACGACGCCAGCGATCATCCAGCTGACGTTAAGCCTCTACATGACCATTCTCGGCGTCGGCCAGATCGTCTTCGGGCCCATCTCCGATCGCATCGGTCGGCGTCCGGTCGTCATCTGTGGGGCGCTGCTGTTTGCGGTCGCATCGCTGCTGATGGCCGCCACCGTGTCGGCCCCCGCCTTCCTCGCCCTTCGCCTGCTGCAGGCGATCGGCGCCTCGGCAGCGCTCGTTGCCACCTTTGCCACTGTCCGCGATGTCTATGCAGACCGGCCCGAAGGCGTGACCATCTACGGCCTCTTCAGCGCGATGCTCGCCTTCGTGCCGGCCCTCGGCCCGATCGCCGGCGCGCTGCTTGCCGATCGCTTCGGCTGGCGGGCGATCTTCCTGGCACTCGGCCTACTCGCCATCGCGGCCATGGCGAATGCGATACCGCGATGGCGGGAAACCAGGCCAACCGGCACCGAAGGCGAGAGAAGATCCTTCGGCCCGATCCTGCGCAACGGAGCGTTCTGGACCTACACGCTCGGCTTCAGCGCCGCGATGGGCTCGTTCTTCGTGTTCTTCTCGACAGCACCACGCGTGCTCATCGATCGAGCTGATTATTCCGAACTCGCCTTCAGCCTGGTCTTTGCGACGGCGGCCCTTGTGATGATCGTCACGACCCGTTTTGCCAAACGCTTCGTGGCGCTCTGGGGCATCACCGGCAGCCTTGCCCGCGGGATGGCGCTGCTCATCCTCGGCGCGGTGCTGCTCGTCGTCGGCCAGAGCGTCGCCGCACCGTCGTTCTGGACCTTCATCCTGCCGATGTGGGTCATCGCCGTCGGCATCGTCTTCACCGGTTCGGTCACCCCCAATGGAGCCCTCCAGGCTTTCGGCCATGTGGCAGGAACGGCGGTCGCGCTCTACTTCTGCATTCAGAGCCTGATTGTCGGGGTGCTCGGCACCCTGGCTGTGGTTCTGCTTGGTGGAGATACCGCATTTCCATTAGCCGGCTATTCAATGACAATGGCGATCGTCACGCTGGTCGCGCTCGGTGTGCTGGCGAGGCAACGCCCGGCGGAAGCCTGATCCGATGAACCTGCCACAGGGCGTATCGACCATCTCGGCACGCCCTGCGGCACCCCTTGTTTACCCCCCGACAGCGCTGGCAAAGCGAATGCGAGTACAAGGCGTGCACATCGACAACGATTGCCTCTTGACCTCGCCCCAGGGGCAAGCCTCACAGTCAGATCCATGAGCGAATCTTATCTCCTTGCGGGCCGTTTTGGCGCCGCCACACGACTGTCACCAAAGGCGCTGCGGCTTTATGCCGAGCAGGGCCTGCTGGTGCCCGCCTATACCGATCCGACGACGGGCTATCGCTACTATGCGCCGGAGCAGGCCGCCCGGGCACGGCTTATCGCGCGCCTTCGACGCCTTGGCCTGTCGGTGGCGCGCGTCGCGCAATTGGTGGAACTGGATGCGCAGAGCCGCCTTATCGAATTGCGGTCCTGGCTGGACGCTCAAAACGAGCGGCTGAGCGAGCAGACCGAGCTGGTGGAGGCGATCGCGCGGCAGACGGACGGCGGTGATGCCGACCTAATCTCGGCGATTGCCGTACGCGAGGTGGCAGCCTGCAAGCTGATCTCCTGCCAACGTCAGCTCGATATCGAGGCGCTTGATGCATTCCTGGCAACCGCCCAGGCGGAGATCCGTGGTTACCTGCGCCATTGCGGGATTGCCAGCGACGGCGCCATGACCGTGCATTTCCATGAAACCGTTAGCCGCGACAGCGAGGGACTGGTGGAAGTCGCCATCGCCTATGAAGGCGGCATCGAGCCGGTCGACGACCTGCGCATCCGCCTTCAGGCCGCGCGGCGAGAGGTCTTTCTGCCGGTGCCGGCGGCTTGTGAAAACTTCCCGCTGATCTTGCGCGTCTACGACGCCATCGAAACCTGGCTGGATGCGCGAACCGACATCAACAGCAGCGGCAGCCCCTACGAACTACCCCGGCAGCAACGGCGCGTCCTTCGATGTCGCCTACCCCATAATGTTTCCGTCTTAGGCGGAATCAGAACCACTCTATCTCTTTGTTTTATCCGCATTTCCTGACGGAAGACCGCTCCGTACTTTTCCTGGAAATGCTCTAACAGGACAGACGATCATGATGCATTTCGCCTATACGGGCTCCGGCCCCTATTGCTACGCCAACTCTTTCGCAATGATGTTCGGCGCGCAGGCCCCCTCCACCGCGGTGATCGAATTTGCCACCAGCAGTCCGTTCGGCATGCAACTGCTCGGCGGCACCCTGCCGTTCTTCGACCCCTATGGCTGGGATCCGGAAGCCGGCTCTGAAGGCGCGCTTGCGGCGCTCGGCTGGACATCGACGCTCAGCAAGGGCGGCGATGCGGACGACGCGCTTTCCCGCCTGCGCGCAGCCCTCAAGGACGGACCGGTCTGGATCGGCCCCATCGAGATGGGGCATCTGCGCCACCAGCCGGGCATGAACGGACCGATCGACGCCGACCATTACGTCGTGGTGCTCGACATGGACGAGGACAGCGTGCTGATGCACGACCCGCAGGGCTACCCCTATGCGCGCCTGCCGCTCGCCAACTTCATGGCCGCCTGGCGCGCAGACACGCTGAGTTATGGTGACGCCTACACCATGCGGACCGACTTTGTCCGTATCGCCGAGATATCGGAAATCGAGACGATACGGGCGTCGATCCCGGCCGCCATCCACTGGCTGTCGATGGAGACGGACCTGCCCGTTCCTCCCGGAACCCTCGGCAATGCCGAAGCAGCCGAAACGCTCGCCGCGCGCGTCGCGACCGGTTGCGACAAGAACTTGCGCGCGCATCTGGTCCACTTCGCCATCCGGACCGGCGCCCGCCGCGCGGCCGACGCGGCCGCCTGCCTCGCACGGGCGGGTTACAACGAGGCGGCCCGCATTGCCGATGAACAGGCACGGCTCATCGGAGCGCTGCAGTATCCGCTGGTGGTGCGCAAGGACGCAGTCGCGGCGGCCACCTTGCGGGCACTCGCCCCGACCTATGACCGGATGAAGACCGCGCTGGAGCACGGTTGCTGATCTGCGATCGACCGCCGCTCGGGCCGTCGGCGCGGCCGGAGCGGCGGGACACGCGGTTATACGAGCAGTTCGGAAAAACTGCTTGCCCGTTCCGCGTTCTCACGCTTGAGCGGTTCGTAGTGCAGGCCGACCACGCCATTCTCGTAGGTGTCCGTGCCCATCAGCCGCAGATCATATCTGTCGGGAAGCTCATCGAACCAGGCGGCACCCGGGGACGTGACGGGATAGACGAAGAAGTGGAAGATATCGACGAGGCCGAGACCGATGACCGTCTGGGCCAGGCTGGCGCCGCCGGAAAGGTGAATATCGCCACCGGCGCGCGCCTTCAGATCCAGGAGATAGGCTGCCAGCAATTCGTCATCGTGGGCAACGACCTGCTCGACATTGTTCCATTCGGTCAGCGTCTGGCGTCCCGAGCGCGAGAAGACCAGTTTGCGATAGTCGTGCATCCTCCGCGCCATCTTGCGGTTGGTTTCGGTTCCCACGTCCTCCGACAGGGCGCCCGGCCAGTAGGATGCCATTTCCTCGTAGGTCACGCGGCCGACGAGTACGGTGTCATAGGTGGCGTAGAGCCGGTCGATCGCCCGATATTGGTCGTCGCCGACGCTACCGAGCCAGGCCAGCGGATCGTCGAGGCGACCGTTGAGCGTCGTCATCATCTGCAGGACAATCTTGCGCATGTCGAGCTCCTCTACTGGGTTCTGCCCTCCACGAGCCGGGCAAGCTGCGCGATGATCGTGCCCCAGCCATCGTGAAAACCCATCTCCTCGTGCATGTTTCGGTCGGCGTTGCTCTTGTGCATGACGTGGGCGGCATAGTCCGTGCCCTCAGGATGATCCTTGAGTGTGATGATCGCCGTCATGAAAGGGTTTTCGGCCGGGCGCCACCCCGCGACCAGCGAATTGGTAAAGACAATGCGCTGGATGTCGTCGACCGCCAGAAAGCACGCATCCAGATGCGGCGTGAACGCACCGCCGCCTTCGCTGATCCTTGTGACGAAGGCGCACGCCCGGCCGCAGGTCCATATCGACCACCTGGCATCTGGCCGGCGCCGGAACCCACCATTGCTCGAAGCTGGCGGGATCGGTCCATGCATTCCAGATCGTCGGCCGCGGCGCCTTGATCAGGCGCGATATCGTCAGGTCGAGATCGGGGTTGTGAGATCGGATCATGTCATTTCTCCTTGTTCTCAGCTGATATCACGAACTGTTCAAGCCGATCGGTGCGGCCTTCCCAAAGGGCGCGCTGCTCCGACATCCACGCTTCGATGGCGGCAAACCGGCTCTTCTCGATGGTGCAGGTGCGCACCCGGCCCTGCTTCTCGGTGCGGATCAGGCCGCTGCCTTCGAGAAAATGGATGTGTTTCATGAACGACGGTAGCGCCATGTCGAACGGCTCTGCCAGATCGCTGATGCTGGCTGGCCCTCGACCGAGCCTCGCCAGCACGGAGCGCCTCGTGGGGTCGGCCAGGGCCTGAAAAATTCCGTCCAAAGGGCTCGAATACTGTTCCATAAGGCTAAGTATCATGACGAAACACTTAGCGCAACGGCTAACTGTTTGCCCTCCGCCGGCGACGCACCAACACCCGCGCAAGCTCCGCGCACATCAATGATCTGGGTCAGCGCACAAGGTTGCGACTAGCGACGGCTGAGTACGATGAAAAATTAACCCTTGGTGAAGAAATGGCGGACAGAGAGGGATTCGAACCCTCGATACGCTTTCACGTATACACGCGTTCCAGGCGTGCGCCTTCAACCACTCGGCCACCTGTCCATCCGTCAACAGCCGATGGTCATGCGGCTGGATGGGAAGGGCGAGGCCCTTCGTGTCATCCGGCGCGAACCGGCGGACGGGCGGGATATATACCGATGATTTGCGCGGGATCAACTGCTTTCTGACAGATTGTTGACATCTTATGAAACTTGGCAGCGAACGGCTGCCATTGCGCTTGTCGAACACGGGGCCTATCTCTTGCGGCAGAGTTGTTCGGCGCCTCCTTTCGAAGGCCGCCGGAACGTTGCACCATCCCGGATTGCCACGTTCTCCCCTCGCGCCGGCTTTGCCCTCAAGCAGGGGAACTGATGCCGTAAGACGGGAGCGACGGTTCGATCTGGGGCGATAGAGTTTGAGAAATGAGGGACCGATGCGCTTCGTGCTGCGACTGGCGAGCTTTGTGGTGCTGCTTGCGGCCGTCCTTGCGGGGGCTGTCGATGCCATCCAGTCCGTCGCAGCCTCCGAGCTGGTGATGACGTCGCTCGGCGACGATCTCGAAGCGCTTGGCCCCGACACCGCTAGCTGGGTGCTGTTCGCGCAGCGGACGGATACCGGGCCGATCCTCTGGCACACGGTGCTGCACTGGTTCTTTACGCAGCCGGCGTTTGCGGTGCTCGCCCTTCTCGCCCTCCTCCTGTGGATGGCCGGATACAAGAAGCGGCCGGCGGCCGGCCGTTTCGCTGCCTGATCATCGCGGGGTGCTCATCCCGCGTCGACCGACAAGGAGTTTCGTGATGTTCCTGATCGACATGTTCAACAAGAAGACCATCATGCCCGACGCGCAGACGGCACTGCGCGGGCGCGAGGACGCCATTCCGACCGCCGCCACGCATTTCGTCTCGGGACACCCGCTGAAGGGCCCCTACCCGGAAGGCATGGAAAAGATCCTGCTCGGCATGGGATGCTTCTGGGGCGCGGAGCGGCTGCTCTGGAATAAGCCGGGCGTGTATGTCACCGCGGCCGGCTATTCCGGCGGCATGACGCCGAACCCGACCTACCAGGAAACCACCACGGGACTGACCGGCCACACCGAGGTGGTGCTGGTGGTCTACGATCCGGAGGTGGTTCCGTTGTCGAGCCTGCTCAAGACCTTTTTCGAGGAACACGACCCGACCCAGGGCATGCGTCAGGGCAACGATATCGGCACGACCTATCGCTCCGCCATCTATGTCTATGACGACGCGCAGCTGAAGGAAGCGAAGGCCGCGCGCGATGCCTTCCAGGCGGCGCTGAAGAGATCGGGCCACACCGGCAAGATCACCACCGAGATCGCGAAGGCCGGCCCGTTGTATTTTGCCGAGGACTACCACCAGCAGTATCTGGCGAAGAACCCTGTTGGTTATTGCGCCCTGCGTGGCACCGGCGTCAGCTGCCCGATCGGCGCCTAGGGCCTATCGCGATCAGCGGGATCCGCCTGCTGCGTTTCAGGCTTTCGCTTTTGCGCATGTCGCGCACAACCCACTGTATACTCTTGCGCGATATGCTCTTGGCCTTTTACATGCTGCTGGTGTCCACCCCCGCGCTAAAAGGTCAAGCGAACCGGCATTTTAACCCTGCTTGTGAATGCCGGTCGACATTTTTACCATCCGAAAAATTTTGAGTGTTTTTTTGCCGTGACCGTGCAAGGATGCGGCCACCCTAGCCCCCACGAGAGGGGTGGGTTCCGCAGACAGGTTCCATCCGGGGCCCGCGGGAGGACCCGATAAAGATCAATAGCGACAACAGGGCTGCACGATGAAAAAAACCATTCTCGGTCTCTTTGCCTTTTCCATGATGTCCGCGACGGCTCTGGCCGCCGACATCAAGCCGGCCATCATTTACGATCTGGGCGGCAAGTTCGACAAATCGTTCAACGAAGCCGCTTATAACGGCGCCGAAAAGTTCAAAACCGAATCGGGCGTCGAATACCGCGAATTCGAAATCGCCAACGATGCACAGCGCGAGCAGGCCCTGCGCCGCTTCGCCAGCGACGGCAACAACCCGATCGTCATGGCCGGCTTCAACTGGGCGGCACCGCTCGAAAAGATTGCCGGCGAATATCCGGACACCAAGTTCGCGATCATCGACATGGTGCTCGACAAGCCGAACGTGAAGTCGATCGTGTTCAAGGAACAGGAAGGCTCCTACCTCGTCGGCGTGCTCGCTGGTCTCGCTTCGAAGTCGAAGACCGTCAGCTTCGTCGGTGGCATGGACGTGCCGCTCATCCACAAGTTCGCCTGCGGCTATGTCGGCGGCGCGAAGTCGACCGGCGCTGACGTGAAGGTTCTCGAAGCCTACACCGGCACGACACCGGACGCCTGGAACGACCCGGTCAAGGGCGGCGAAATTGCCAAGTCGCAGATGGACCAGGGTTCGGACGTGGTCTACCACGCAGCCGGCGGCACGGGCGTTGGCGTCCTGCAGGCCGCTGCAGATGCCGGAAAGCTCGGCATCGGCGTCGACTCCAACCAGAACGGACTGCAGCCGGGCAAGGTTCTGACCTCGATGCTGAAGCGCGTCGACGTCGCCGTCTACGAAGCCTTCACTGCTGCCAAGAACGACAAGTTCGAGTTCGGCATCTCCAATCTCGGCCTCAAGGAAGATGGCGTCGGCTACTCGCTCGACGACAACAACAAGGCTCTGATCACCCCGGAAATGCTCGATGCGGTCGAGAAGGTGAAAGCCGAGATCATCGCCGGCAAGGTCCAGGTGCACGACTACATGAGCGACGAAGCCTGCCCCTACTAAGGGCTTCCGCCTGAAAATGAGAAAGGCCGCCGTTCGCTAGAACCGGCGGCCTTTTTATTTCCCTGTCCTGCGGAGCCATTGAGCCGCGCCATCTCCCTGGCTTTGCGCATTTCCTGACGCAAAGCCGCTTCGCACTTTTCCTGGAAAAGCTCTAGTAATGCGGCGGCCGGGTGATCGGAGGCGCATCGATCGATTGCTCCTCGAGGCTGAGGAAGCGTTCCGTCAGCCGGTCGAGCTTTGCTCGGGTCTGTTCGACCACTTTCCATTGCTCGGCAAGTTGGTCGGAAAGCTCTTCGATCGTCTTGGCCTGGTGAGCCACCGTCTCTTCAAGGCGGGTGACCCGGTCTTCGGCGTTGTTCATTTCAGCTGCTCCGTCCTGTCGCGGCCATCCCGGCGGGCGACGCCTGCAGCGCCGTACGTCTTCAGACGCACAAAGGTCGCTGTATCACTCTGAATAGCTGCATGTCGGTATTCCTAAATCGAACAAGATTAAGGAAACATGCAGCGGGGGATTTGCCGGCAGATTGGCCAGCGGATGTCCGCTGTCAAGCAGATTGCGTCTCAGGGCCTGGCCGTGGCCCCTCGCGTCAGCGAAAATCCCGGATCGCTTGCCGACAGCCTCTTGTGCAGGTGCACCATCATGCCGGCGGCAAAGAGCGGCGTCAGCAGGTTGAGCAGCGGTACGGCGAGAAACGCCGCAAGGATCAACCCGGCCAGGAACACGGTCGAGCGGTGCTTGGCGCGGAAAAGCCGCGCCTCCGCCGGCGACCGGTAGCGCATGGCGGCAAACTCGAAGAACTCCCGCCCCAGCAGGTAACCGTTGACGAGGAAGAAGGCGATCAGGTTGACGCCGGGCACGAGCAGCAGGAACAGCGCCAATATGTTGCCGAGAATGACGACGCCGAGGAACTTGGCGGAGCCGGCAATCGCCTCTCCGAGCGGCAAGGGCCTGCCCGCCGGCTCGCTCGGATAGTCGCGCGCCTCGACCACGTCCGCGACATCGTCAAGGAAGAAGCCGGCGATCAGCGCCGTCACCGGCGCTAGCAGCAGGGCCAGGGCCAGCGCCAGCCCGAGGCTCGCGAAGATGCCGAGCACGAAGGTGAGCCAACCCGCCCAGGCGGGCGTGCCAGGCATCAACGCATCGAGCCATGGCAAAGCAAGCCAGATGAAGAGTTCGCGCAGGCCGAACCACAGTGCTGCGAGCGCCAGAAGCGTCAGGCCGAGCACTTTCCAGAACACCGAACGGGTCTCCGGTGCAAAGAGATTGGCAAAAGAAAGCCGCGCCGCGTCCAATATCATCAAATCTCTCCAGTGCCGGGCAGGGTTCGATGAGGCATGTAGGCAAACGCCTTCGTATCGACAAGGCAGGACGGCCGGCATCATCTGCTTTCGGCAAAATTCCTGCGGCGAAGACGGACGAACCATGGCAAACGCCACGGGGAGCGATATGGTAGAGCTTGTTGCACAAAACTGTGCAGGGGTTTTGCGCGACATGCGCAAGAACAACGACTTAATGCGCAGTCAGCGAATCCTGGAGATCGCGACACGCTTTAGATCAAAAGCCTGCCCACGCGGGCCAACGGAAGGACGAGCTGCCGCTGGCGGCAGGCGGACAAGGGGAGACCATGACCAGACAGAAAACGCTCGCCGGGCTTTCGGTACTCGTCCAGGAAGGCAAGCTCGACCCGGTCACGCTTGCAGAGCAAACACTTGCCGGCATCGCGGCGCACGGCGATCAGTCGATCTTTGTCGGCATCACCCGCGAACGCGCGCTTAAGGAGGCCTCGGCGGCCTCCGCCCGGCTTCGTGCGGGCCGATCGCTCGGCCTGCTCGATGGTCTTCCGGTCGCCTGGAAGGATCTCTTCGACGTCAAGGGCAGCGTGACGACCGCGGGTTCCGCGGTCCTGCGGGACACCCCGCCTGCTGGCAGTGACGCCGCCGTGGTCGGCGCGGTTGCCGGTGCCGGCATGGTCAGCGTCGGGCGAACCAACATGAGCGAGTTCGCCTTCTCCGGCCTCGGCATCAATCCGCATTACGGCACGCCGCACAACCCGGCCTCGACCGATGTCGAGCGCATCCCCGGCGGCTCCTCGTCGGGCGCGGCGGCGGCGGTCGCGGCCGGTCTCGTGCCCGCGGCAATCGGTACCGATACTGGCGGCTCCGTCCGAATCCCGGCGGCCATGACCGGCATCATCGGCTACAAAGCGACGCGCGGCCGCTATTCGATGAAGGGCGTCTTCCCGCTCGCCGAAAGCCTCGATTCGCTCGGGCCTCTCTGTCATACGGTGCAGGATGCGGTCTGGCTCGACGCCGCCATGCATGGACTGACCGCACCGGTGGTTCGCCGCGGCGAGATCGCCGGCCTCTCGATCGTCATCCCCGAAACCATCGTCTTCGACGAGGCGGAAAACGAAGTCGTCGAAGCCTTCGAGGATGCGGTCAAGCGGCTGGAAAAGGCCGGCGCCACGGTCACCCGCCGCGCCTTTCCGACGTTCAAGGCGGTGTTCGATCTGATGGCGCGCCACGGCGCGCTCGTCACCGCCGAAGCCTTCGCACTTCACCGGGAGCGCCTGGCAGGCTCCGAGGCCGAACGCATCGATCCGCGTGTCGTCGCGCGCACCAGGCTCGGCGAGAAGATCACCATGCCTGACTATATCGCGCTTCTCGATGCGCGCGACCAGCTGATCCATGAAACGGTCGAGAGCCTGAAGCCGGGCGAACTCATCGTCCATCCGACATTGCCGCATGTCGCGCCGCCGTTGGCGCCGTTGCTGGCCGACGACGAGCTGTTCTTCAAGACCAACGCCACGACGCTGCGCAACACGCTCATCGGCAACTTCCTCGATTTCTGCGGCATCTCGATCCCCTGCGGCACCGGTGCCGGCGAAATGCCCGTGGGCCTGCAGTTGGCTGCACCGCACCATCAGGACGACCGGTTGCTCTCGATCGCACTTGCCGCCGAAGCCGTGATCCGGGGAGAGGCATGATCGTCTGTTTCGATATCGGCGGATCGGCGATCAAGGGGGCGATCGTGCATTCGCGCGAACGGATCTTTCCGCTGCCGCGCCGCACGACGCCGCTCAACAATTTCCGCCAGTTCGTCCAAACGCTCGAATCCGTGCTCGACGAAGCCGGCGGCCACCCGGAATGCGTGGCGATCTCGATTACCGGCGTCATCGACCCGGAGACGCGCCGGATCAAATGCGCCAACATCCCCTGCATCGACGGCCGCGAACTGGTGGCCGAGCTCGAGCGCGAGCTGCACCTGCCGATCAAGATCGCCAATGACGCCGACTGTTTCGCCCTTGCCGAAGCGGGCGCCGGCGCCGGCCGGGGTCACCGCATCGTCTTCGGGGCGATCCTCGGCACCGGTGTCGGCGGCGGCTTGGTGGTCGACGGCCAGTTGATCAACGCCGACGGCGGCTTTGCCGGCGAATGGGGACATGGACCGGCACTTGCCGCGGAAGCGGGTGAACCGCCGATCGCCATCCCCGCCTATGCCTGCGGCTGCGGCCAGCGGCGCTGCGTCGACACGGTCGGCGGCGCGCGCGGGCTCGAACGACTGCACGACACCGTGCACGGCAAGACCATGTCGAGCCATGAGATCATCGAGGCGTGGCTCAAGGGCGACACGGAAGCGAAACGCACCGTCGAGATTCTTGTCGATCTCGTCAGCTCACCGCTGGCGCTCGTCATCAACACCACGGGAGCGACGATCGTACCTGTCGGCGGCGGTCTTTCCAACGTTGAACCGCTGCTTGAGGGGATCGATCTGGCGGTTCGTAGCCGGATTCTGCGGCAGTTCAAACGGCCGCTCGTCGTGCGCGGCGAGTGTCAGGTCGAGCCCGGCCTGATCGGCGCAGCCCTGCTCGGCCTTGGAGGAGAAAAGGCATGAATGGCATCGGACTTGAGGTTTGCGTCGACGACGCCGACGGGCTTGCCGCGGCGATCGAGGGCGGGGCGGACCGGATCGAACTCTGCGCAGCACTTTCCGTCGGCGGGCTGACGCCGACCGCCGGGTTGATGGCGCTCGCCGGGCCGCCACGGGTACCCGTCTATGTCATGGTCCGGCCGCGGCCGGGCGACTTCGTCTTTGGCGCCGCCGATCTCGACATGATGCGCCGCGATATCGATGCGGTGCGCGATGCCGGACTTGCCGGCGTCGTTCTCGGTGCGTCGCTTACCGATGGCCAGCTCGATGCGCCCATGCTCCGAAAACTGACGGGCCATGCCGCAGGCCTCGGCCTCACCTTGCACCGCGCCTTCGACCTGGTGCCAGATTTCAAGGACGCAATCGAACTTGCGGTTGAACTCGGCTTTGAGCGGATCCTGACATCCGGAGGCGCGAGGAGCGCGCCACAGGCCATCGAGAAGCTGGCGGAGCTTGTCGAGCTGGCAGGTGGGCGGCTTTCGATCATGCCTGGTTCCGGCGTGACGCTTGAAACCGTCGATGCGCTGCTTGCCCGACTGCCCGTCACGGAAGTGCATTCATCCTGCTCGATCCGTGAGCCGGCTCATGATCGGCGACTGGTCGAGATGGGCTTCGTGACCGAGGATCGGCGCCGCACGGATGTGGCGACCGTTCAGGCGATGAAAGCGCGGCTTTCGGCGGGGTAGGACGTTCGCGCGTCGGATCTTCGCCACGCTTTCAGTTCACGCTAAAGAAAGGCCCGACGATCACTCCGATCGTCGGGCCTCAATTTTTCGATAGATCGGTGATCAGGCTGCGTAGACCTGGTTGCCGCCAATCCAAGTCGATCCCATGGCGAGTTCTGATGTCAGAAGCACGAAATCCGCATCTGCCCCGGGCAGAACACGGCCCTTGTGCGAGGAGATGCCCATGGCGTCGGCGGGATAGGCCGATGCCATGCGAAGGGCTTCCTCGACCGGTAGGCCGAGCTTTTCGTGCACGAAGCGCACCGACGAGAGCATGTCGATATCGGCGCCGGCAAGCGTGCCGTCGGCGAGCGTCAGACGACCGCCGTGGCGCAGGATCTCGCGGCCATTGAGCTCGAAGCTCGTCATGTCCGTTCCAATCGGCGACATCGCGTCGGTCACCAGGAAGATCTGGCCCGGGCCGGTCTTGGCCCGCAGCGCCACACCCATCGAGGCGGGGTCGACATGGTAGCCGTCGGCGATCAGGCCCGCGTGCAGGGTGCCTGTCGCAAGGGCTGCACCGACGACGCCAGGCTCGCGATGACCGAGACCGCTCATGGCGTTGAACAGATGCGTCACCGTCTTCGCCCCTGCCTTGGCATAGGACACGGCGGTCTCATAGCCGACATCCGTATGGCCGAGGCTGACGATGGCGCCGGCGTCGGCAAGCGCTCGAACCTGCTCTTTGGTCGCATTTTCCGGTGCGACCGTGACCATGAGGGTGCCGAGCGCCCTGGCGCAGTCGAGCATCTCCTTGAGGTCGGCGTCATCCATCGGTCGGATCAGCGCTGGATCGTGCGCGCCCTTTCGTGCGACCGAAAGATGCGGACCTTCCAGATGCAGGCCGAGGAAGCCGGGCACGCCGGCCGCCTTGGCCTGAAGGCCGGCGGCGATCGTTGCCGTGCGGACTTCGCGCGTATCGGTGATCAGCGTCGGCAGAAGTGCGGTCGTACCGAACTTCGCATGGGCCGAACAGATCTGGCGGATGCTTTCCAGCGTCGGCTGCGCGTTGAGAAGCGCCCCGCCGCCGCCGTTGACCTGCAGGTCGATGAAGCCGGGCACCAGCAGCAGGCCGTGGGCATCGACGATCGTGGCACCGGCCGGCAGATCGCCGGCTGCCACGATGGCCTTGACACGACCCGCCTCGATCAAGAGAGCGGCGCCGTCATGCCATTCGATACCATCGAACAGGCGGGCGCCGATGATTGCCTTCTTCTCGGTCATCTCGTCTCCGTTACCTTCTTGAGGCTTGCCGGTGCGTCGGGATTGAGACCGCGCGAGCGCGACCAGGCTTCGACGAAGCCATAGAACGGCAGGATCAGGGTCAGCGCGTCGGTGATCGGGTGTCCCGTCTCGACGAACGGCAGGCGCTTGGCCTTGCCGGCGCGGTTCGACGTCACATGGACCACGGCGCCCTTCTCGGCCATGCCGTCGGCGATCTCGGCGACGGACCCTTCGGCCGCATCGCGCGCCGCAAGCGTCAGCACCGGGAACTTGGCGCCGACAAGCGCCACCGGTCCATGCAGCACTTCGGCGGCCGAATAGGCTTCCGCATGCATGCCCGAAGTTTCCTTGAACTTCAGCGCCGCTTCGCTGGCGATCGCCAGCGCCGGGCCACGGCCAAGCACGTAGAGCGATTCGGCCTCGCCGAGATCGGCGGCGAACTCATGCCAATCCAGCTTCACCGCCTTGGCGAACTGGTTCGGCAGATCGGCCACGGCGCGCTGCAACGCCGCGTCGCCGGTCCATTCGCCGAGAACGGCAAGGCCGGCGACGATGGAGTTGACATAGGACTTGGTTGCAGCAACGGCGATTTCCGGGCCGGCGAGAATGTCGAGCGGATGGGTGCATGCCTTCGAGATCGGTGACGGCAGGGTGTTGGTAAGTGCGATTGATACGGCGCCCGCATCGGTTGCGGCCTGGGCCATCGCGACGATATCCGGGCTCTTGCCCGATTGCGAAATCGCAATTGCCGCCGCGCCACCGAGCTTCAGCTTGGCGCCATAGATCGACGCGAGCGACGGCCCGAGCGAAGCGACCGGTCGACCGGCCTGCAGCTCGATCGCATATTTCAGGAACAGGGCGGCATGGTCCGAAGAACCGCGCGCGATCGTCACCAGGAAAGCCGGGTCCTTGGCGCGCAGCGCTGCGCCGGCCTGCTTCAGGGCCTCGGAAGAATGCTCGAGCAGTCGGGCCGCCGCTTCGGGGATCTCGTCGATTTCTCGGCGCATGTTGGTCTGCATGGTCAATTCCTTTCTTGCGGAGCGACGGTCAGGATTCCGACAGGGTCAGTTCCGCGACAAAATCATAGGCGTCGCCCCGATAGAGCGAGCGGGTGAATTCGACGACGCGTCCCGATGCGAGATAGGAGACGCGTTCGATGGAAAGGCCGGCAGAGCCGACGGCGACGCCGAGCATGGAGGCGTCCGGATCCTTGATGTTGCAGGCGGAGATGCGCTGCACGGCGCGCACCGGCCGGGAACGGGTCTTGTCGAGCGCGGTATAGAGCGACGAGGTGACGGCCTGCGGATCCGGCAGGAATTCGGCCGAGATGCTGGCGCGCTCGATCGCGAGCGGCATGTCGTCAGCGATGCGCAGACGCCCGAGCCTGGCCACCAACGCGTCGGCCGGCAGGCCGAGCGCCATCATCTCATCCGGCGACGGATGATACAGGCCTCGCTCCAGCCAGCGGGCATGAGTGTTGAGACCACGGCGCGCCATGTCCTCGGTAAACGAGGTCAGCCGCGACAGCGATTGCTGCACCTTGGAGACCGGCTTGACGACAAAAGTGCCGGAGCCGTGGCGCCGCACCAGCAAGCCGTCGCGCACGAGATCGTCGACGGCCTTGCGCACGGTCACGCGGCTGATATTGGCGTAATCGGCCAAATCGCGCTCCGGCGGCAGGGCGTCGCCATGATTGAGCTTGCCCGACTGGATCGCGTCTTCCAGCGATTGCCGCAGTTTCAGATAGAGCGGACCGGATCCACCGGCCTGCAGGCCTTCGAGCGGCAGAATGGCAGCGAGATGATCGGTCATGCGCCGACCTCCGAGCGGGAGCCGAAGCGCTGTGCGGCGAGTGCGACGGCGCCGGTGAGCGCGTCGGCCTCGGCTTCGACAAAAAACGGCTGGTGGCGCTCGGCAAGCCAGGGACGATAGAGCGGCGCGAGGCCACCGAGCAGGCAGAGCTTGCGCCCGCCCCGGGCGACCACGACGTCTAGCGCCTCGTCGACCGTGATCGCCGCAGTCTTGAGCAGACGCACGGCGACGGGATCGCCCGCCTGCGCCGCTTCGAAGACACGCGGGGCATAGCGGCCGAACTCACCCGGCTTTGCCAGGCGCGCGAAATCGACGACAGCACTCGGATCGTTCCTGAACTCGGCCATGACGGAATCGGTTATCGGCGACGCCTCATGGATGCCATCGAAGGCAAGCAGGCTTTCCTGCAAAAGCGCATGGCCGATGCGTGCGCCACTGCCATGATCGCCGATCGTGAAGCCCCAGCCGCCGACATAGCTGACGATGTCGGCCTGCCGCAGGATATAGATGCTGCCGGTGCCGAGAATGGCGACGGCGCCGTCCTCGTCGCCGAGCGCGCCCTGCAGGGCAATCAGACCATCCGATTCGATA
This sequence comes from Ensifer sp. Root31, assembly GCF_001424825.1. Taxonomy (NCBI): domain Bacteria; kingdom Pseudomonadati; phylum Pseudomonadota; class Alphaproteobacteria; order Hyphomicrobiales; family Rhizobiaceae; genus Ensifer; species Ensifer sp. Root31. The sequence goes on from NZ_LMCO01000001.1 coordinate 497,895, forward strand.
TCGGCTGCGGCAAACGGCAGGCGTCGCTTCACATAATGCACGGCATCGCCGACATTGTGCCCGGCGACGCCGACAATTGCGCGCGCCTCGGCGATACCAGAGGGATCAAGACCGGCTTCTTCAAATGCCGCCCGCGCAGCGTCGCCAATATGGGCGAGCGCCGTTTCAGGATCCGTCAGAATGTTGGCTGCACCAGCCTTGCCGCGGCCGAGAATACGTCCATCCCCCGCAGCCACAGCCGCCCGGCAGCTTGTTCCGCCGCCATCGATTCCTATTAGGTAGTTTGGCATGAGCACCTCCGCCCATAGAGGATACCAAAAAAATACCAATAACCAAGTCCGAATTGGTCTCGATATCCAATTTTGAAATAATGCATTGAATAACAACGGATAATTTCAGAGATTGGTTTTTTTTGACGCCAAAATGTAATTTCTCCTAGACAATTGGTATTTTTTTGGCATTAATTCACCCAGAGGAGACACAACCTATGCCTTCAGTGAAGACCGAAGAGCGTCACGACAACGCCAAAGGCCTGGATGTCATGCATCCGGCGCTGGCGCTTCGGCTGCTCGCATCCGGACAACAGGCGGCAGCAAAGGTCGTGGACGCCGCGATTGAGCAGATTTCCGCTGCTGCGTCCCTGGCTGCAGAAACGCTCGCCTCCGGCAAGCGTCTCGCCTATGCCGGCGCCGGCAGCTCAGGCCTGATGGCCATGGCCGATGCGCTGGAACTTCCCGGCACCTACGGCATCCCCCAGGACCAGATCGTCATTCTGCTTGCAGGCGGCGCCGCCAGTCTCAATGACCTCGCCGGCGGCTACGAAGACGACATGGATCTGGCGCGCGAAGACGTCCGCAAGGCCGGCATCACCGCGGGCGACTGTCTGGTTTCAGTGTCGGCCAGCGGCTCGACACCCTATGCGCTGGCCGCAGCCGACGAGGCGCGCAAGCTCGGCGCAAAAGTCATCGCCGTTGCCAACAATCCGGGCGCAGCTCTTTTCAACGACGCGGATGTCGCCATTCTGCTGCAGACGCCGCCGGAAGTCGTTTCCGGCTCGACGCGCATGGGTGCCGGCACGGCACAGAAGATCGCCTTCAACATGTTCTCGACGCTGGTCGGCATCCATCTCGGCCACGTGCTCGACGGCCACATGGTCAATCTGCGCGCCGACAACATCAAGCTGCACGGCCGCGCCGTTCGCATCGTCACCGACATTACCGGTGTTGGCGCATCCGAGGCCGGCCGGCTGATCAATGCCGCATCCGGCTCGGTCAAGATCGCCATCCTGCTGGCATCGGGCGCGAAGGACGTGGCGGCAGCCGAAGCGGCGCTCAACCAGACCAAGCAGAACCTGCGCCGGGCGATCGATATCGTTTCGGCCTGAGATAAACCTGGGATTCAAACCGCGCCAAAACGGCGCATATAAGAGGGAGAAGCTAAATGACCCGTACGACACTCAAGGGCCTGCTGCTTGCGTCGAGCATTCTCGGCTCGGCCGGCCTGGCCCACGCGGAGGACGTCACGCTGACGATCGAAAGCTGGCGCAACGACGACCTGGCGATCTGGCAGGAAAAGCTGATCCCGGCTTTCGAAGCCAAGAACCCCGGCATCAAGGTCAAGTTCGCCCCGATGGCGCCGACCGAGTACAACGCGGCGCTGAACGCCAAACTCGACGCCGGCTCCGCGGGCGACCTCATCACCTGCCGTCCGTTCGATGTCTCGCTCGAACTCTACAACAAGAAGCACCTTGCCGACCTGACGGCGCTGCCGGGTATGGAAAATTTCTCCCCGGTCGCCAAGTCCGCCTGGACGACAGACGATGGCTCGGCCACCTTCTGCGTGCCGATGGCTTCGGTCATCCACGGCTTCATCTACAACAAGGACGCCTTCGACCAGCTCGGCATCCAGATCCCGACGACGGAAGCCGAATTCTTCGCAGCTCTCGACAAGATCAAGGCCGACGGCAACTACATCCCGATGGCGATGGGCACCAAGGATCTCTGGGAAGCCGCGACCATGGGCTACCAGAACATCGGCCCGACCTACTGGAAGGGTGAAGAAGGCCGCGCTGCGCTGATCAAGGGCGAGCAGAAGCTGACCGATGAACCGTGGGTCGAGCCCTATCGCGTTCTCGCCAAGTGGAAGGACTATCTCGGCGACGGCTTCGAGGCCCAGACCTATCCGGACAGCCAGAACCTGTTCACGCTCGGCCGCGCCGCGATCTATCCGGCCGGCTCGTGGGAAATCGGCCTGTTCAACACCCAGGCCCAGTTCAAGATGGGCGCCTTCCCGCCTCCGGTTAAGAACGCCGGCGACGCTTGCTACATCTCCGACCACAACGACATCGGCGTCGGTCTGAACGCCAAGAGTGCGCACGCCGAGCAAGCCAAGACCTTCCTTACCTGGGTCGCTTCGCCGGAATTCGCCGAGATTTACGCCAATTCGCTGCCGGGCTTCTTCAGCCTCAATTCGACCCCGGTGAAGATGACCGATCCGCTCGCTCAGGAATTCGTTTCCTGGCGCGAAAAGTGCAAGCCGACGATCCGCTCGACCTACCAGATCCTGGCGCGCGGTACGCCGAGCCTCGAGAACGAAACCTGGGTTGAATCGGCCAACGTCATCAACGGCACGGATACGCCTGAGGTTGCGGCCGAAAAGCTGCAGAAGGGTCTCGACGGCTGGTACAAGCCGGCGAAGTAAGCGCAACTGGTTCCCTCCCCTTCGGGGGAGGGTCGGCCCTACAGCGCCGCGCGTCTTGTCGGACGCACAAAGGTCGCTGTAGCACTTTGAATTGCTGAATGTTTTTGTCCTCAAATCGGATAGGATTGAGGAAACATGCAGCAAGGGCCGGGCGGGAGGACATTGCCCAAGGAGGCACTCCCCCAGCCGCAGCGTCCTCGACCTCCCCTTGATGGGGAGGTCCCCGACGCAGTCGTTTGCAAAAGAACGCGATAGCCTTAACCTTCGTCATGAGCCCGGATCGGGGCAGGCGTTATGCGGCAAGACCGGCCGTGTGGCGTCGACGTGCATCATGACGCCCTGGGGAACCGGTCGAACAAGCGGGTACGATCAATGAGCAACGTCACTTCACTGCAAGAGGGACAGCCGACCGTGAGACGGCCGAAACGCTGGCACATCCTCATCTTTCTGCTGCCGGCCCTTCTGGTCTACACGGCGGTGATGATCCTGCCGTTGATCGAGACGCTGCGTCTCTCGCTATACAACACGGTCGACGGCCAGCCGACCTTCGTTGGTCTCGCAAACTTCCAGGTCCTGTTCGGCGAGGAGCGCTGGGCGCACGACTTCTGGAACGCGCTGAAGAACAACGTCATCTTCTTCATCATTCACATGTGCGTGCAGAATCCGATCGGCGTTGCGCTGGCGGCCATGCTGTCCATTCCGAAGCTGCGTTTCGTCACGTTCTACCGCACGGCGATCTTCCTGCCGACGCTGCTTTCCTTCGTTATCGTCGGCTTCATCTGGAAGCTGATCCTGTCGCCGATCTGGGGTGTCGCGCCCTGGATGCTCGATCTCGTCGGCCTCAAGTCGATGTTTGCGCCCTGGCTCGGCAGGCCAGGCTCGGCCCTGATCGCCGTGTCGTTGATCTCGGTCTGGCAATATGTCGGCATCCCGATGATGCTGATCTACGCCGCCCTGCTCAACATTCCCGATGAAGTGATCGAAGCCGCCGAATGCGACGGCGTCACCGGCTGGAGCCAGTTCTGGAAGATCAAGCTGCCGCTGATCCTGCCCGCGATCGGCATCATCTCGATCCTGACCTTCGTCGGCAACTTCAACGCCTTCGACCTGGTCTACACCGTGCAGGGCGCGCTTGCCGGTCCTGATGGCTCGACCGACATTCTCGGCACGCTGCTCTACCGCACCTTCTTCGGCTTCCAGCTGCAGCTGGGCGACCGCTCGATGGGCGCGACGATCGCAACGGTGATGTTCCTGATCATCCTCGCCGGCGTCTCGCTCTACCTCTTCGTCATCCAGCGCCGCATGCGCCGCTATCAGTTCTAAGGGAGGCCGAGATGTCGCAAGCACGCCACTCCATTTTCCGCACCGGCTTCGTCCACATCGCGCTGATCGCCTATACGCTCATCTCGCTGTTTCCGGTGTTCCTGACGATCATCAACTCGTTCAAGGATCGCAACGCGATCTTCCGGGCGCCGTTGACGGTCCCGACGCCCGAGACCTTCAGCCTGATCGGCTACCAGACGGTGCTCGGCCAGGGCGATTTCGCGACCTACTTCCAGAACAGCTTCATCGTCACGGTCGTCGCGATCGCGCTGGTGCTGTTGTTCGGCGCCATGGCCGCGTTCGCGCTGTCGGAATACCGCTTCCGCGGCAATACGCTGATGGGGCTCTATCTCGCGATCGGCATCATGATCCCGATCCGGCTCGGCACCGTCGCCATCCTTCAGGGCATGGTCGCTGCCAACCTCGTCAACACGCTGACGGCGCTGATCCTCGTCTATACCGCACAGGGGCTACCGCTCGCGGTGTTCATCCTGTCGGAGTTCATGCGCACGGTTTCGGATGACCTGAAGAATGCCGGCCGCATCGACGGGCTGTCGGAATACTCGATCTTCTTCCGCCTCGTGCTGCCGCTGATCCGGCCGGCGATGGCAACGGTTGCCGTGTTCACGATGATCCCGATCTGGAACGATCTGTGGTTCCCATTGATCCTGGCGCCGGCAGAAGCAACCAAGACGGTCACGCTCGGCTCGCAGATCTTCATCGGCCAGTTCGTCACCAACTGGAACGCCGTGCTTGCGGCCCTGTCGCTCGCCATCCTTCCGGTTCTCGTCCTCTATGTCATTTTCTCGCGGCAGCTGATCCGCGGCATCACCGCAGGAGCAGTCAAGTGAGTTCAAACAGCAAACCGGTCCGGGTCCTCGTCGCGGGTCTCGGCAATATGGGCCGCAGCCATGCGCTGGCCTATCACAACAATCCCGGCTTCGAGATCGTCGGGCTGGTCAACCGCTCCAAGGTGGAGCTTCCGGAGGAACTGCGCGGCTACGAGATCCATCCTGACTTCAAGACGGCGCTTGAGGAACTGAAACCCGAACTCTGCTCGGTCTGTACCTATTCCGACAGCCATGCCGACTATGCGGTTGCCGCCTTCGAAGCCGGCTGCGACGTGTTCGTGGAGAAGCCGCTGGCAACGACGGTCGCAGACGCCGAACGGGTCGTTGCTGCCGCCAGGAAGCATGGCCGCAAGCTGATCATCGGCTACATCCTGCGCCACCACCCCTCGTGGATCCGGCTGATCGCCGAAGCCCGCAAACTCGGCGGTCCTTACGTCTTCCGCATGAACTTGAACCAGCAGTCGAGCGGTCCGACCTGGGAGACCCACAAGTCGCTGATGCAGACGACCCCGCCGATCGTCGACTGCGGCGTGCATTATGTCGACGTCATGTGCCAGATCACCGACGCCAAGCCGGTGGAGGTGCGCGGCATGGGCCTGCGTCTTTCCGACGAAATCGCTTCGGACATGTACAATTACGGCCACCTGCAGGTGATCTTCGAAGACGGGTCGGCCGGCTGGTACGAGGCCGGCTGGGGTCCGATGATTTCGGAGACCGCCTTCTTCGTGAAGGACGTCATGTCGCCAAAGGGCTCCGTGTCGATCGTCATGGATCCGAATGCCAAGTCGGACGATATCGACACACACACCAAGACCTCGGTCATTCGCGTGCACAATGCGGAAACTGGTCCCAATGGTCGCTTTCTCAAGCCGGACGAGGACCTGACAATGGACGGAGAGCCCGGCCATCAGGAACTCTGCGATCGTGAGCAGGCCTATGTGCTGAAGGCCATTCGCGAAGATATCAATCTCGACCGCCACATGAACGACGCCGTCCAGTCGCTGCGCATCTGCCTTGCGGCTGATGAAAGCGTCCGCACCGGTCAGCCGGTCAAACTTTAAGAGGGGCAATTAGGTGGGATCACTTCAACTCAAATCCATCCGCAAGGCCTACGGAAACCATGAGGTTCTCAAGGGCATCGACCTGGAAGTGAAGGACGGCGAGTTCGTCATCTTCGTGGGTCCTTCCGGCTGCGGCAAGTCGACATTGCTGCGCACCATTGCCGGCCTTGAGGACGCGACCTCCGGCAGCGTCCAGATCGACGGCGTCGAAGTCGGACACGTGGCCCCCGCCAAGCGCGGCATCGCCATGGTATTCCAGTCCTATGCGCTCTATCCGCACCTGACGGTGAAGGACAATATGGGCCTGGGCCTGAAGCAGGCCGGCAAGCCGAAAGCTGAAATCGAGGACAAGGTCGGCAAGGCCGCCAGCATGCTGTCGCTCGACCCCTATCTCGCCCGGCGCCCGGCGGAACTTTCCGGCGGCCAGCGCCAGCGTGTCGCCATCGGCCGCGCCATCGTGCGCGAACCGAAGCTGTTCCTGTTCGACGAGCCCTTGTCGAACCTCGATGCGGCCTTGCGCGTCAACACCCGGCTCGAGATCGCCCGGCTGCATCGCAGCCTGAAGGCCACGATGATCTACGTGACCCATGATCAGGTCGAAGCGATGACGCTGGCCGACAAGATCGTGGTGCTGAACGCCGGCCAGATCGAGCAGATCGGCTCGCCGATGGATCTCTACAACCGGCCGGCCAATGTCTTCGTCGGTGGCTTCATCGGCTCGCCGCAGATGAACTTCGTCGACGGCGCCCGCCTCGGCGATCCCGGCGCCAAGACGATCGGCATCCGGCCGGAACATATCGGTCTGTCGCGCGAGAGTGGCGACTGGAAGGGCAAGGTCATCCACGTCGAGCATCTGGGCGCCGACACGATTGTCTATATCGAGTCCGACCAGGTCGGTCTGATCACCGTTCGGCTGTTTGGCGAACACCGCTACGCGCCTGATGACATTGTCTTTGCGACGCCGATGGTCGGCAGCATGCACCGCTTCGGTGCCGACGACCGCGTCCTCGCCTGAGACGATAATCCGGCGACAAACCCGGATCACACCTTAGTGATATCAAGCCGCCGTGGTGCCGAAAGCACTGCGGCGGCTGATTTTTTTGATCGATTCAACGCGCTGCATCACGGTGTTGCACTGCGGCGCAAATTAACATACATTTGTGTTTGTATATTAGCGTTCCGGTATTTTCCCATCCCGATACTGGTAATTGCTTCCCTTCACTTCCGGACCGCGCAGCCCTGCGATACGCACTGGCTGCGCACGGTCACCGAATATGGACATCGCTATGCGCATGAACCGACCGACACTGGCCGCCGCCTTGGCAACCGTGATTCTCCTTTCCGGCTGCCAGAAAGACGAAGAACAGGCCGCTCCCGCCTTCCCGCCATCGGCCGTCGCTGTCTTCACGACCGCATCCGAGACGCTGCCGATCACCAATGAACTGCCGGGCCGCATCACCGCGACGCGCGTCGCCGAAGTTCGTCCGCGCGTTTCCGGCATCGTCGTCGAACGCGTCTTCCAGCAGGGCTCGAAGGTCAAGGAAGGTGACGTGCTCTACCGCATCGACCCTGCTCCCTTCCAGGTCCAGGTCGAAAAGGCCGAAGCGACCCTGCGCCGCGCCCAGGCCGTGCATCTCCAGGCCGAACAGAAGGCTGCCCGACAGGAAGCTCTGAAGAAGGCAAACGTCGTCGCCGCCCAGCAGTTCGACGATGCAAACGGCCTGCTGGCTGCAGCAAACGCCGACGTCGCCATCGCCCAGGCGGGCTTGGCCGCTGCCAAGCTCGACCTGCAATACGCCAACGTGACCGCCCCGATCAGCGGCCAGATCGGACGCGCTCTCATCACCGAGGGTGCGCTCGTCAGCGCCAACAGCTCGGAAAACCTCGCCACGATCCAGCAACTCGATCCGCTCTATGCCGACTTTACCCAGTCGGCGACCGATCTCATCCGCCTGCGCAAGGCGCTTGAAGCCGGCCAGATGATGAGCGGTGACCAGGAGGCCGAGGTTCAACTGATCCTCGACGACGGCACGCCTTATGAACACAAGGGCAAGCTCCTGTTCTCGGAAGCGGCCGTTGACGCGACGACCGGCCAGGTAACGCTGCGCGGCGAGTTCCCCAATCCCGACGGCGACCTATTGCCGGGCATGTATGTCCGCGTGCTGGTCCAGCAGGGTGTCGAGAAGGACGCGATCACCGTGCCGCAGCAGGCTGTCCAGCGCAACAATGCCGGCCAGTCGCAGGTCTATGTCGTGGCCGCCGACAAGAAGGTCGAGTTCCGCAACGTCACACTTGGACGCACGGTCGGAACCCGCTGGCAGGTGGCCTCGGGGCTGAAGCCCGGCGAAAAGGTCATCGTCGAAGGCTTCCAGAAGATCGGCCCCGGCGCGCCGGTGGAGCCGACCGACTGGGATCCGAATGCAAAGCCGGCGGCCGAAGCAGCCCAGACGACCGCGGCGACCGACGCAAAGCCCGCTGAAGCCACAGAGTGAGTGCTGATTAATGCCTAGTTTTTTCATCGACAGGCCTATTTTTGCCTGGGTGGTGGCGATCTTCATCATGCTCGCCGGCATCATCGCGATACCGCTGTTGCCGGTATCGCAATATCCTGATGTTGCGCCGCCGCAGATCTCCATCAACACGAGCTACCCCGGCGCTTCGTCGCAGGACACCTATCAGAGCGTCACCCGGCTGATCGAAAACGAGCTGAACGGCGTCGAAGGCCTGCTCTATTTCGAATCGACCTCCAGCGCTGCCGGCTCGGTCGACATCAGCGCCACCTTTGCACCCGGTACAGATCCGGGACAGGCGGCCGTCGACATTCAGAACCGCGTTCGCCGCGTCGAACCGCGCCTGCCCGATTCGGTCAAGCGCCAGGGCGTACAGGTCGACGAAGCCGGTTCCGGCTTCCTGATGATCGTCGCGCTCACCTCGACCGACGGCTCTATGGACGCCATCGGTCTCGGCGACTATCTCAGCCGCAACGTGCTGAACGAAGTCCAGCGCGTGCCCGGCGTCGGCCGTGCGCAGCTGTTTGCGACCGAACGCTCGATGCGCATCTGGCTCGATCCGGACAAGATGCTCGGCCTCAACCTGACCGCCGGCGACGTGACGAATGCCATCCAGGCCCAGAACGCCCAGATCGCATCCGGCTCGATCGGCGCACAGCCGAACCCGATCACGCAGCAGATCAGTGCTCCTGTTGTCGTCAAGGGTCAGCTGTCGAGCGCCGAGGAATTCGGAGCGATCGTGCTTCGCGCCAATCCGGACGGCTCCTCCGTTCGTCTGCGCGACGTTGCCCGCGTCGAGATCGGCGGCGAAAGCTACGCGTTTTCGACCCGCCTGAACGGCAAGCCGTCCGCGGCTATCGCCATACAGCTGTCGCCAAGCGGCAACGCGATGTCGACCTCGACGGCGATCAAGGAGCGCATGGACGAACTGTCGAAGTTCTTCCCGGAGGGCCTGGAATATTCGGTTCCCTACGACACCTCGCCGTTCGTTGCCGTTTCCATCGAGAAGGTGCTTTCGACGCTGGTCGAAGCGGTCGCGCTCGTCTTCATCGTGATGTTCCTGTTCCTGCAGAACATCCGCTACACCATCATCCCGACACTCGTCGTGCCGGTCGCTCTTCTGGGCACCTGCGCGGTGATGCTGGCGATGGGCTTCTCGATCAACGTTCTGACCATGTTCGGCATGGTGCTGGCGATCGGCATCCTGGTCGACGATGCGATCATCGTCGTCGAGAACGTCGAACGCATCATGTCCGAAGAGGGGCTGACACCGAAGGACGCCACCCGCAAGGCAATGAAGCAGATCACCGGCGCCGTCATCGGCATCACGCTGGTGCTGGCTTCGGTGTTCATTCCGATGGCCTTCTTCCCGGGCGCCGTCGGCGTGATCTATCGCCAGTTCTCGCTGACCATGGTCGTGTCGATCCTGTTCTCGGCACTGCTCGCGCTGTCGCTGACGCCGGCGCTGTGCGCCAGCTTCCTGAAGCAGGTTCCGAAGGGCCACCACCACGCCAAGCGCGGCTTCTTCGGCTGGTTCAACCGCAGCTTCGACAAGACCTCGCACGGCTATAGCGGCATCGTGAAGCGCCTGGTCCACCGCACCGGTCGCTACATGATCGTCTACATCGCCGTCTTGGCCGGCCTCGGCTGGCTGTTCATGAAGCTGCCGTCGTCGTTCCTTCCGGACGAAGACCAGGGCTTCGTGATCGTCATGATGCAGCTCCCCTCCGAAGCGACGGGCAACCGTACGACCGAGGTGGTGGAACAGGCGGAGAAGATCTTCGGCCAGGAGCCGGCTGTCGAACGCATCATCGCGATCAACGGCTTCTCCTTCTTCGGCACCGGACAGAACGCAGCGCTCGCCTTCGTGACGCTGAAGGACTGGAAGGAACGCGACGCCGACAACGCCGCTCAATCGATCGCCATGCGGGCCACCATGGCCATGAGCCAGATCAAGGATGCGATCAGCTTCGCGCTGTCGCCGCCGGCGATCCAGGGCCTCGGCACCACCGGGGGCTTCTCCTTCCGCCTGCAGGATCGTGGCGGTCTCGGCGAAGCGGCTTTGTCCCAGGCACGCGACCAGCTTCTCGGCCTTGCGGCTCAGAGCAAGATCGTGACCGGGGTTCGCTTCGAAGGCATGCCCGATGCGGCTCAGGTCAGCGTGGCCATCGACCGCGAAAAGGCCAATACCTTCGGCGTGACCTTTGCGGACATCAACTCGACGATCTCGACCAACCTTGGCTCGTCTTATGTCAACGACTTCCCGAATGCCGGCCGCATGCAGCGCGTGACGGTGCAGGCGGACGAGGGTCAGCGCATGCAGACGGCGGATCTGTTGAACCTCAACGTCCGCAACGCCAATGGCGGCATGGTCCCGCTCTCCGCCTTCGCGACGGTGGAGTGGGTCAAGGCCTCGACCCAGACGATCGGCTACAACGGCTACCCGTCGGTACGCATCAGCGGCGAAGCGGCTCCGGGTTACTCCTCCGGTGACGCGATCAACGAAATGCAGCGGCTTGCGGGCGAACTGTCGGCAGGCTTCGGTTACGAATGGACCGGCCAGTCCCTGCAGGAAATCCAGTCGGGTACCCAGGCGCCTCTCTTGATCGCGCTGTCGTGCCTGCTCGTCTTCCTGTGCCTGGCTGCGCTCTATGAGAGCTGGTCGATCCCGGTGGCGGTCATCATGGTGGTTCCGCTCGGCGTCATCGGTTCGGTGCTTGCCGTGACCATGCGCGAGATGCCGAACGACGTGTACTTCAAGGTCGGCCTGATCGCGATCATCGGCCTGTCGGCGAAGAACGCCATCCTGATCATCGAGTTCGCCAAGGAACTGCGTGAACAGGGCAAATCGCTGATCGATGCGACGCTGGAGGCAGCACACTTACGCTTCCGCCCGATCCTGATGACGTCGCTCGCCTTCACGCTCGGCGTTCTGCCGCTGGCGATTGCCACCGGCGCAAGCTCTGGCAGCCAGCGCGCCATCGGTACCGGCGTGATGGGTGGTATGATCTCGGCAACGGTGCTGGCGATCTTCTTCGTTCCGGTGTTCTTCGTGTTCGTCACGAAGCTGTTCGGACGCAAGAAGGTAGAAGCCACACCGGCTGCAGCCGAGACCCCAACACCCGCCGAATAACACTGCTATCGACGGCCCGCCCTCTCGGCGGGCCGTTCTGCAAGGAGGAATGAATGCGCAGAACGAAAGCCGATGCGGAGGCAACCCGGCAGAAGATCCTGAGCGCCGCTGAACGTGTGTTCTACGAAAAGGGTGTTTCAAACACCACGCTTGAGGAAGTGGCCAAGGAAGCGGGCGTGACCCGCGGCGCCATCTACTGGCACTTCGCCAACAAGACCGATCTTTTCCTGGCCCTGCACGATGCCGTGCCGCTGCCCCAGGAAGACATGATCGCCCAGGAAATCGAGGCCGAGGCCGCCGATACGCTGGCAATCGTCGAGGACGCCATGGGCGCCTGGATCGATATCCTGGCCGCCGACGAGCAGCGCCAGCGCATTCTCACCATCATGCTGCGCACCAACTACGACGGCGACATGAGCGAGGTCCTGACCCGCCACAAGGAACTCGACGAACATCATAATGCCCTGCTCGAACTGGCCTTTTCCCGCGCCCTTGCCAAGGGCTACATGCAGGACAGCTGGACGCCCACGTCGGCGACCCGCACGCTTCACTGGATGATGCTTGGGCTTTGCACCCAGTGGCTGCTCTTTGGTCGCCCGTTCGACATCGTCGCCGAAGGGCGTGACGGGCTGAGGCGGCTGTTTTCGAGCTTCCGCACGCCCTCCGCCGCCCGTTCTGCACTATCCACCGTCAGCTGAAGACGACGGTCTTATGGCCGTTGAGCATCACCCGCCGTTCCAGGTGCAGCTTGACGGCACGGGCCAGCACGCGGCTTTCGATGTCACGGCCGCTGGCGACGAAGTCCTCCGCCGTCAGCGCGTGGCTGACACGTTCGGTTTCCTGCTCGATGATCGGCCCCTCGTCGAGATCCGGGGTGACGTAGTGGGCCGTGGCGCCAATCAGCTTGACGCCGCGTTCGTGGGCCTGGTGGTAGGGCCTGGCCCCCTTGAACGACGGCAGGAACGAGTGATGGATGTTGATCGCCTTGCCGTAGAGGCGCTTTGACAGATTGTCCGAAAACACCTGCATGTACCGCGCCAGGATCACCAGATCGGCGCCGGTCTCCTGCGTCAGGCGCAACAGCTTTTCCTCCTGCTCTTCCCTGTTGGTCTTCGATCCCGTCCAATGATGAAACGGGATCGCCTCGAGTTCCGCCGTGCGCCGGCTGTCCTCGTGATTGGAAACGATGGCGGCGACCTCGGCGTTCAGCCAGCCGACGCGGATCTGGTAGAGCAGACGCAGGAGCGCATGGTCGAACTTCGACACCAGGATGACGATCTTCGGCTTGCGTGCGGCTTCCGTCAGCGCGGTGCGCATCTGGAACCGGTCGACCGCCGGCCGCAACGCCCGCTCGACGTCGTCCCGCGTCATGCCATCGGGCGCCTGGAAGGCGATGCGCATGAAGAAGCTGTTGGTGTGCCGATCCCAGAACTGGCTGCTCTCGGCGATATTCGCGCCAAGGCCGGCCAGCTCCGTCGTCACTGCGGCAACGATGCCCGGCTTGTCGTCACAGGACAGCACAAGGATGAATGTGTTGGTGGCCATGGTCTCCTCCGATCGGCGGCTCTGCCGGGCGCGCTAGCGCCCTCCCCGATCGCTGCCTAGGGGGAGACGAGGACGACCGCAACCGCTGAGACGGCGGCGGCATGCGCTTTCTATCATCGTGATACGCCGACAGGCAGAAGGCGGCCGTCGTGGCCGCCTTCTGCAAGAATAACCGCAGCTGTCGATGCAAGGTCGCTGATGGAATCCCTCAGGGAAACCTCAGTGCGCCTCGTCCCAGTTCATCGCGGCGCGGGCATCGACCTTGAGCGGTACCCGCATGTCGAGCGCCGGCATCGCGGCATTTTCCATCACCGACACGACGATCGGGATGGTCCGCTCGACGTCGGCATCCTCGACCTCGAAGATCAGTTCGTCGTGCACCTGCAGCAGCATGCGGGCGGAAAGCTTCGCCTCACTCAGCGCCGGCTCGATTTTCACCATGGCACGACGGATGATATCAGCTGCGGACCCCTGGATCGGCGCGTTGATCGAAGCGCGCTCGTTGAAGGCGCGATGCGAGGGGATCGACGAGCGAATGTCGGGGTAATGTGCACGCCGCCCGAAGATCGTTTCGACATAGCCGTGCTCGCGGGCAAAGGCCTTGGTGTTTTCCATGTAGTCGCGAATGCCGGGGAAACGCTCGAAATACTTCTTGATGTAGTCGCTGGCTTCCGAGCGCTCGATCGACAACTGGTTGGCAAGGCCGAAAGCGGAGATACCGTAGATGATGCCGAAGTTGATGGCCTTCGCCCGCCGGCGGATTTCGCTCGGCATGCCCGCGACAGGAACGCCGAACATCTCCGAAGCCGTCATCGCGTGAATGTCGACGCCATCGGCAAAGGCCTGGCGAAGCTGCGGGATGTCGGCGACATGGGCAAGCACGCGCAGTTCGATCTGGCTGTAGTCGGCCGAAACCAGCTTGTGACCTGATGTGGCAATGAAGGCCGTGCGGATCTTGCGGCCTTCGGCGGTGCGCACCGGGATGTTCTGCAGGTTCGGGTCGGACGAGGACAGGCGTCCCGTCGTCGTCGCCGCCAGCGCATAGGAGGTGTGGACGCGTTTGGTTTCCGGATGGACGAAACCCGGCAAGGCGTCCGTATAGGTCGACTTCAACTTGGTCATCTGGCGCCAGTCGACGATCTTGCGCGGCAGTTCGTGGCCCTCCGCCGCGAGATCCTCGAGCACCTGCGCCGAGGTCGACCATTGGCCGGTCTTGGTCTTCGAACCGCCGGGCAGCCCCATCTTGCCGAAGAGGATATCGCCGAGCTGCTTGGGCGAGCCGACGGTAAATGTTTCGGCGGCTAACTTGTAGATCTCGTCTTCGAGCGCCGCTGCCCCTTGCGCCAGTTCGCCGGAGAGGCGCGACAGGATCTGGCGATCGATGGTGATACCGCGCTCTTCCATGTGGGCCAGCACCGGCACGAGCGGGCGCTCCAGCCGCTCATAGACGCGCACCAGCCCCTTGGCCACCAGCCGCGGCTTCAGCACGTGCCAGAGGCGCAGGGTGACTTCGGCATCCTCGGCGGCATAGGCGGTGGCGCGGTCGATATCGACATAATCGAAGGTCACCGACGATTTGCCGCTGCCGGTCATGTCCTTGTAGGCGAGCGGCTTGTGACCGAGCCAGCGCTCCGACAGCGCATCCATCCCGTGCGTGCCGTTGCCGGCATCAACGACGTAGGACATCAGCATGGTGTCGTCGAAGCCCTGGACGGTGATGCCGTGTCGCTTCATGAGGAGGTAGTCGTATTTGAGGTTCTGTGCGACTTTCAACACCGAAGGATCTTCAAGCAGCACCTTCAGCCGGCTGAGCGCCTCGCGCACCGGAATCTGGTTTTCAGCATGGCCGCCGCCGAGAAGATCGCCCACTCCTGTTTTATGGATCAGCGGCACATAGGCGGCGCGGATCACCGTTCCCGAAGGGTCCTTGCCATAGTCAGCAAGCGCCAGCGAGAAGCCGACGAGCTCGGCCTGCATGGCATCGAGCGACGTCGTTTCGGTGTCGAAGGCGACGAGGCCCGCGTCCTTGGCGTCGGCAATCCAGGCGTCGAGCGTCGGCAGATCGCGGATCGCGACATACCGCGAGTGGTCGATGGTAGCGCTGGCGAAAAGGGCTGCGCGCGATTGTGCGAGCGCCTCTGGTGTGGCGTCAGTGGCCTCGCCCGTGGAGGCTACCTGGCTCACGGCCGCAGGCGCGGCCTCGCCGGCACTCGACGACGCCGGGGCAGCCGCAGCCTTGTCGAGATCCGGTCCGCGCGCATCCGCGCCCCACTCGACCGGCACCGCGGCCGGTTCGACCACATCGGCGTCCGTATCGGTGGCGGCGGCCACGCGACGGGTGAGCGTGGTGAATTCCATCGCCTTCAGGAAGGCGACGAGGCGCGGCCCATCCTGCGGTTCGAGATGCAGCTCCTCGAGAGGGACGTCGAGCGGCGTGTCGGTGCGCAGCGTCACCAACTGGCGTGACAGGCGGGCAAGGTCGGCATTGGCGATGATGTTTTCGCGGCGCTTGGCCTGCTTGATTTCGCCCGCACGCGCCAGCAGCGTATCGAGATCGCCGTATTCCTCCAGCAATTGCGCCGCGGTCTTGGGGCCGATGCCGGGGATGCCAGGCACGTTGTCGGTCGAGTCGCCGGTCATCGCCTGAAGATCGATCATCTTTTCCGGCGGCACACCCCATTTCTCGATCACTTCCGGGATCGAGATCTGCTTGTCCTTCATGCTGTCGTACATCGAGACGTTCGGCGTCACGAGTTGCATCAGGTCCTTGTCGGAGGAGATGATGGTGACGCTGGCGCCCGCCTTTTCGGCAAGGCGCGTATAGGTGGCGATCAGGTCATCGGCCTCAAACCCTTCCTTCTCGATGCAAGGCAGGTTGAAGGCGCGCGTGGCGTGGCGGATCAGCCCGAACTGCGGGATCAGATCCTCAGGCGGCGCCGAGCGATTGGCCTTGTAGAGATCGTAGAGTTCGTTTCGGAACGTTTTCGAGGAATAGTCGAAAATGACGGCGAAATGCGTCGGCGTCACGCCGACGGAGGTGTCGCGCGCATCGGTGAGCAACTTCCACAACATGTTGCAGAAACCGGACACCGCATTGACCGGAAGGCCATCGGATTTGCGGTTGAGCGGCGGGATGGCGTGGAACGCCCGGAAGATGAATCCGGAGCCGTCGACGAGGAAGAGGTGATCACCGTTTTTCATGGGCAATGGATAGCGCGGGGTGAGCCAAACGTCCATTGCGGTTTTCTCGTCGAACACTACAATGTCCAGCTGTCACAGAGGAGCAAGCGATGCCGCATGACGTGCAATATGCACTGAGACAGTACCTTGTTCTTTCAGGGTTTGCCGGAGTCTGTTTCGTCATTTCCTGGCTGTTGAGCGATCCGGCATTCCTTGTCGTCATCAAGACCGTCTTTGCGCCGATCTATCTGCTTGCGACGACGGGGCTCGATGCCCATTTCAGACGGGCGGACGCCGCGCCGTGGCCACTGTGGCAGAAGGTCGAATACGCGATCGCTCGGGCCGCACTTTTCGTCGCCTTCATTATCGTCATGTGCATCAGGCCGGATCAATCGGCCCGCGATGTGGCGAAATCAGCGTTGGCGACTGCAATCGCGATCGGCGCCGTGGAGGTCATTTTTGCCTTGCGGAACCGGCGCTCGAAGGGCGCTTGAGCAATGTCCGGCTTTCACAGAAACGTTACGCATTTGTAATGTGCGATTCATTGGCCCAATCCTTGAAAAGCCACATTTGAATCCTCAAATCTTAGTCAACGGCACCGAGTGATGCCGTCTTCTGGTGATTGGCCTGTCCCCCGCCCGCACCAGATGAGGACAAAGGCCTTATCCCCCTCTCCGGGCCTTTGTCCCGTTTTCAGAGAACCGCCACGGCGCCGCCTCCGCGCCGTGGCGGTTTCTCGTTGGTTGGGTCAAGTCCTTGTCAAATCCTTGTGAGATAAGGCTTTCTCAAGTCCATCGCCTGCTTTGTAACTTGTCTTCGCGCCGCTTCGAGCGTACCCACTGGAGCATGGCCTTCAACCGTATGGAATCTGCGACTTACCTGGCCAGCCTGCTGGCCAAAAGCTTCTCGCGTGCACTTCAGGAGCGCGGTCAGAAGCTCGGCTTCGCGCCCGGGCAGTTTCCCGTCCTGTTGGAACTATGGGCCGAGGAGGGTCTGACCCAGAAACAGCTTCTCGACAGGCTCGACATCGAACAGGCGACCATGGCCAACACGCTGGCGAGAATGGAACGCGACGGGCTCATCGTCAGGCGCAAACATCCGCAGGACAAGCGTTCGCAGCAAATCTTCCTGACCGAGAGGGCGAGGGAAATCGAGGCGGCGGCCAAGGAGGCAGCGCTTGCCGCCGATCAGTCGCTGTTATCAGGCCTCAGGCAATTCGAGCGCGAACTCATGCTCGAATACATGCGCATGGCGCTTGCCCATGCCGCGCGTGACGGCGGTGCCGCGTGACAGGCAACACGTCTCCCTAATCGTTCCATCAAAAAATTTGGCTTAAATCCACCCGCATGAGGTTCTAAACAACCTGAGCGGGTTCGTTCGGACACGCCAAAATCGCTGCCGCCCGTCGAACGGCCGCATGATTTCGCTGCTGAAATCGATTCCGATTTGCGGCGTCATGCAGTAGGTTCCGGCAAAACTTGAAGCAAGGATATGCATGATGGCAGATATCACCCCCATTCTCGAGCGCGCAGACGCAAACCTGCCGAAGAGCCTGGACAGGCTTTTCGACCTCGTGCGCATCAAGTCGATCTCGACCGATCCGGCCTTCAAGGCCGATTGCCGCAAGGCCGCCGAATGGCTGGTCGCGGAACTGAACGGCCTCGGCTTCGACGCCTCGATCCGCGACACTCCCGGACATCCGATGGTAGTTGCCCATCACGCCGGCGCCACCGCCGATGCCCCGCATGTGCTGTTCTACGGGCATTA
This sequence comes from Ensifer sp. Root31, assembly GCF_001424825.1. Classification (NCBI taxonomy): domain Bacteria; kingdom Pseudomonadati; phylum Pseudomonadota; class Alphaproteobacteria; order Hyphomicrobiales; family Rhizobiaceae; genus Ensifer; species Ensifer sp. Root31. Next base: position 515,965 of record NZ_LMCO01000001.1, read on the forward strand.
CGACGTCCAGCCGGTCGATCCCCTGAACCTGTGGGACACCGATCCGTTCGAACCCGGCGTCAAGGAGCTGGAGCCCGGCCGCAAGGTCATCACCGGCCGAGGCACCGCCGACGACAAGGGCCAGCTCTTGACCTTCGTCGAAGCCGCCCGCGCCTACAAGGAAGTCCACGGTTCGCTGCCCTGCCGCGTCACGATCCTGTTCGAAGGTGAGGAAGAGTCCGGCTCGCCGTCGCTAAAACCTTTCCTCGAAGCCAATGCGGCCGAACTCAAAGCCGACTATGCACTTGTCTGCGATACCAGCATGTGGGACCGGGACACGCCTGCGATCTCGGCGGGCTTGCGCGGGCTCGTCGGCGAGGAAGTCATCATCAAGGCGGCCGACCGCGACCTGCATTCGGGCTATTTCGGTGGTGCTGCCGCCAACCCGATCCGCATCCTGACCGGCATCCTCGCCGGGCTTCATGACGAAAACAGCCGCGTGACGCTCGAAGGCTTCTACGAAGGCGTCGAGGAAACCCCGGCCCAGATCAAGGCTGCATGGGAGACGCTTGGCCAGACCGCGGAAAAATTCCTCGGCGAAATCGGCCTGTCGATCCCGTCTGGTGAAAAGAACCGTTCGGTCCTCGAACTCACCTGGGCCCGCCCGACCGCCGAGATCAACGGCATCACCGGCGGCTACACCGGCGAAGGCTTCAAGACGGTGATTGCCGCGCAGGCTTCCGCCAAGGTCTCCTTCCGCCTGGTCGGCAACCAGAACCCGGAGAAGATCCGCGAAGCTTTCCGCGCCTATGTGCGCTCGAAGGTGCCGGCGGACTGCACGGTCGAATTTCACGCCCATGGCGGTTCGCCGGCAATCCAGCTGCCCTACGATTCGAACCTGCTCAACACGGCAAAGCTCGCCCTTTCCGACGAATGGCCGAAGCCGGCCGTGGTCATCGGCATGGGCGGCTCGATCCCGATCGTCGGCGACTTCCAGAAGATGCTCGGCATGGAATCGCTGCTCGTCGGCTTCGGCCTTTCGGACGACCGCATCCATTCGCCGAACGAGAAATACGAGCTGCAATCCTATCACAAGGGCATTCGTTCCTGGATCCGCATCCTGAACGCGCTTGCCGCCTGATATCGAACGACGTCGTGGCGGGTCAGCCCGCCACGACCATCACCCCGCTTTCGAGATCATCACGACAAAGTCGGCGACAAGCGCTGCAAACACGCCGCTGCCGGTAACCACTACGCCGATGAAGAAGATGCGCGTCGCCTGACCGTAGACCTTTGGCTGCAGCGACCGCAGCTGCAGAAAGTCCCAGAGCGCATGCATCTGCAAAAGGATGCCGATCGCCAACAGGATGACGGCGGGAAGATCGCCCATATTCCATGGCACCGGATTGGCTGCCCACTGGGTGAGAAAGCCCAGCGAAAACGACAGCACCACGCCGACGACCGTCACCGTTCCATTGCGAAAAACCGGCTCGATCGGCTTTTCCTCATCGTTCTGCATCCGCCCGCCTCCGCTTTACCGTGTCGTGTTCGCGATTTCTTGACCAAACACCGGCTCCTGCCGGGGCATCGATCCTTGACCTGCTCGACCTCAGATGCTTCCCTTTTGCAAAACAAATCAGAATGGGAAATTGGATCGTTGGCAAGTGTGAGGACCGAGACGTCGCGTTCCGGACGCGAAACTGTGACGGGCTGGAGCCGCGATCGCGGCTGCTTTCATGAACAGATGCGTCCCGAGATAAAGGCGACGCCGTCGAAAGGGCCTTCGGCCAAGATTGTTGCAGCGATCGCGACACCGGTATGAGCAGGCTGCGCGCGTATTTCTGGCCCGTCGTCGGGCTGGCGGCGATCATCTTTTCGGTGCATGCGCTCTATCACGAGCTGAGCGGTCTCTCGCTGGACGAATTCATCGCCAGCTTCAAGGCGATTTCCCTGAGAAGCTGGCTGCTGGCGATCGGCGCAACGCTGGTCGCCTATGCAGCACTTGCCGGCTACGACAAGCTGGCGCTCGATCACCTCGGCCATCGTATCTCGCTGTGGTTCATCACCGTCTGCTCGTTCACCACCTATGCGCTCTCGCACAATCTTGGCGCCTCCGTCTTTTCGGGCGCTGTCGTGCGCTACCGGGCCTACCGATCGAAAGGGCTGACGCCGGGCGAAGTCGGCGTGCTCGTCGCCTTCTGCTCGTTCACCTTTACGCTCGGCACCCTGATGCTCTCGGCGATCGTGCTTCTGGTCAAACCGGAGATCATCGAGCGGTTCGCCGAGTTCCTGCCGGTCGAAATGTCGCTGACGACGGGCGTGCTGATCCTGGTCGTGATCGCGCTCTATGTGATCGGCAGCCTCGTCGGCCTGCCGTCGATCCGCACACGCTGGTTCCAGCTGCATTATCCCAAGCCCTCGATCGTGCTGCGGCAGCTGGTGATCGCGCCGGTCGAGCTGATCGGTGCCGCCGGGATCATCTATTTCGCCCTGCCGGAAGCCGGCAATCCGGGTTTCATCGTCATTCTCGGGATCTTTCTGGCGTCGTTTTCGGCAGCACTCTTGTCGCACGCGCCGGGCGGACTTGGCGTTCTTGAGCTCGTCTTCATCGCCGCCCTGCCGGAAATGGATCCGGCCGACGTGCTGGCGGCGCTGGCGATCTTCCGGATCCTCTATCTCGTCATCCCGTTCATCATGGCGCTCGCCGTAATCCTGGTGTTCGAACGGTCAAGATTCCTTGCGGAGCGGCGCGGACCTATTCAGTAGAGGTCGTCGTCACGGGGCGTTGCAGACGGTCGGAAGGGCCGCCTCCAGCGGTCCCTTCACTTCCTTGAGGCGCGCCGCTTCGATCTGATAGGGCGTGAACGGCGGCACCTGCAGCGAAGGATTGATGATCCGCGTCACGTAGCAGCCGGCGAAGAAGCGTACCCGCGAACGTTTTTCGATCGACTTCACCGCCACCGGAACAGCCGAATAGATGCTGCCGGCGCCGGCCTCGGTCTTCACCTTGCCGAGCTTTATTTCGACCGAAACGGTGCGGTCGTAACCGCGCGTGAAAGTCCTGTAACCGCCAACCGGTTTCGATTCGCCGAAATAACCGTAGGCGCGCGCATATTCCTTGCGATTGATGGCGTTGTAGAGCGAGCGAACGACTGCTGCACCATCCGATCGGTCGTCGATATAGGCGACGTTGTCCTGCGCCAGAGCTTCGGAATTCACGGCAGCGAGCGTCGAAAACACCAGCACGGCGGCGGACGGAAACGTCATGGCACTCCTCCTGATCGGCTTTTGGGGCAGCCAACCGAGCACAACATCAAGGCGAAGCCATAGCAAGATTCGCCAAAATATCGATATCGCGTCAGGTCGACGGCAGGCCCGCCTTGCGGCGGGCAACGACGCGCTCGCGCCAGACGGTGAAGATGCCGGCCGCAACCACGAGCACCGAGCCGGCAACCATGTTGGTGGTCAGCGTCTCACCGAAGAGGCTGACGCCCATGATCGACGCGAAGACCAGCTGCAGATAGGTCAGAGGCTGGACGGCGACCGCGTCCAGCACGTCATAGGCACGGATGAGGAAATAATGGCTCGTGGTTCCCGTGAGGCACAAGAGCAGCATCCAACCCCAATCGGGTGGCGACAGCGTCGTCCAGAAGAATGGGCCGACAAGGCTGATCGCCACGGCGCCGACGATGCCGGTGTAGAAGAAGCTCGTCATCGCCGGATCGTCGCGGCTGACCAGCCGCGTGACGATGACATAGAGGGCAAAGACAAGTGCTGCGGCCAAGGGCAACAGGAATGTGAGTTCGAACGCGCCTTCGGCCGGTTTCAGGATCAGAAGTACGCCGATGAGCCCAACCGAGATTGCCAGCCATCGGCGCCAGCCGACACGCTCGCCCAGAAGCGGCATCGACAGAAGCGCTACGAACAGCGGTGTCGCTGAAAGGATCGCCTGCGAATGCGCCAGCCCAACCATCGTGAAAGAGGTAATGATCATGACGATCTGCAGCGGCAGCAGCAGCCCGCGCAGTACCTGAAGCAATGGCTGTTTCGTCGTCGCCGTCAGCTTGAGCCCTCCCGTTGCGCGGGCGGCCAGCGCCACGGCGAACAGGGCAAAGGCCCAATAGCGGATCATCGCCACGAAGACCGGCGGATAGACACTGCCCAGATGTTTGGAGATGCCGTCCTGGATCGCAAAGATAACGATGGCGAGGAGCGCGTAGATATAGCCGTTTGCCTTGGAGCCCATGAACCGCGCCGATACACCCGCAACACCGACAGGACCAGCAAAATCTGCGTCGCCGTTCAGGTGCTTTCGTTACGAGCGCGGGGGTCCAGACATGAAAAGAGCCCCGCGCGGGAGGAGGTGCACGGGGCTCTCAAACTTGACCGGTGACTGGGAGGAGGAGGAGTGCCACCGATCCGCATCGGGCGCCGCGGGAGGAGGTGCAGCGCTTCGATAAGTGTTACAATAATCATGCGTCGCAATATTTTCAAGGGCGGATTTGTTGCATCGCACAATTTTCACCCAAAATCATGTCCGCAATCTATTACCGGTTGCGTATATGAGTGGCGATTGGCGTTAAAGGTTGCAAACCACAACTGAAGATAGCCGATATGACGGCGCACATCTTCCTAGACATGCGGGCGTTTTTGGTTCCTTAGATGCCATTGCACCTAGGAATTGCAGGCTCTTTCTTGAAGTTATTGCTCCAGGTCCCGACCGCGATCATCGTTCTCCTGATTCTGACGACCTGGCTTGCCAGCCTGCGCCTCGTTGTTGTGCCGCCCGGTTCGTACCGGTTGACCGCGATGACCACACTGGTCTTTCAAGGTCACGGCTACCGCCTGGTCGACAGTCCGCAAGCGATGTGTACCCGCCAGGCCTACCCGGCGCGCGACTGCGATGCGATGGCTACCAACAAGCTGGCAAAGACCGTCCTGCTGCGACTGCCTTTCAGCCAATGGCTTTACGAGTACACCGAACCAGACCGCAGCAAGCAGGCGAAGCTCGTCGGCGAAACACCGCTCAGGAGTTCGATCGAGTAGAGCAACGACGTTCGATCTACCTCCATAACCCTGGCGCAGCCTCCGCCGGAACAAAATCGTGATTTCGAGCGGCTCGCGTTGCAGGTTAGGATTTCACGCGTGGGCGAGAAGGAGAAGATCATGAAGATCATTCTGGTGACTGTGGCCACCGTCGGCCTGTCCGCCTCCGCGGCATTTGCCGAATGCGCCTATCACGCCAAGACCAATGCAGCGGTCGATACGACAACAACCACCGCCAGCATCACGACGGAAAGCCAGCCGACGTCCGAAGAAATTGTGCTCCTGAAAAAGACCGATCGCGTGGTTCAGGACGAAAAGGCCGCCGAATAGGGCCGGCATCGACACAGACACAATGCCGGATCGTGCACGTCGGCGGCAACTGCGGCCAATTCCTCCGCTGTTGATGATGGCGCGTGCGCGTGGCTCCGCGCGATTGATGCTGGCAGGCGTGCGCGAACGAAGCGGCAAAGCCTGGGGCTTCAAATCCGGCAAGCTGTTGAAGACCATGCATATTTTACAATTCGGTTTTTAACCCCCCCTTAAATTGCCGCATTTAAAGTTCACCGCATCGCCATGGCGGGTCGAGCGATCAATTTTTCCCCGCCTTTAGGATTGCGTTCGCTGCTGGGGCGGACGACTGGGCGCCCGCAATGCGGCATGAGGGGTAAATCCAAACGGCATGGCAGCAAGCGGCAAGTCAGGACAACGGATCGAGCCCTCGTTCGGCGGCAACGCCGAAGACGATGACGATTTTCGCATCGAGGCCAGCGATCGCGTGACCGGCGGCAGCCGCAAACCTGCGCGTGGCAAATCGGCTCCTGCGCCCAAGAAGAAGGCTCAGCGCAGCAAGCGCGGCGGAACGCGCCGCGGCTCGGGCGGAGGCGGCGGTTTCATCGGTCTCGTGCGCACGCTGTTTTACTGGTGCATTGTGCTCGGCATCTGGGGCGCGATGGGCGTCGGCGGCCTGGTGCTCTATTACGGCGCGCGCATGCCGAGTGCTGAAAGCTGGTCGATCCCCGAGCGTCCGCCCAACGTCAAGATTCTCTCCGTCAATGGCGACATCATCGCCAATCGCGGCACGACCGGCGGCGAAGCGCTGTCGCTCGAAAACATGTCACCCTATATCCCGCAGGCGGTGATCGCCATCGAAGATCGCCGGTTCTATTCGCATTTCGGCGTCGACCCTCTGGGCCTGGCGCGCGCCATGCTGACGAACGTCACCACCGGCCGAATGGTCCAGGGCGGCTCGACACTGACCCAGCAGCTTGCCAAGAACCTGTTCCTGTCGCCGGAGCGGACCCTGGAACGAAAGGTTCAGGAGGTGCTACTCGCCTTCTGGCTGGAGCAGAAATATTCCAAGGACCAGATCCTGGCGATGTACCTCAATCGGGTGTTCTACGGCTCGAACGCCTACGGCGTTGAGGCGGCGTCGAGGCGCTACTTCAACAAATCGGCGCGCGACGTGAACCTCGGCGAGGCGGCGCTGCTGGCCGGCCTGTTGAAGGCGCCTTCCCGCCTGTCGCCCGCCCGTGACCCGAAGGCCGCGGAAGAGCGCGCCCAGGTCGTGCTCGGCGCCATGCGCGAGGAAGGCTTCGTTACCGACAGCGAGATCAAGACGGCGATGTCGCAGACGCCGACCAAGGCCAAGAGCTATTGGTCGGGTGCCGAACACTATGTCGCCGACATGGTGATGGACCAGCTTCCCGGCATGATCGGCGACGTCAAGGAAGACCTGATCGTCGACACCACCATCGACCTCAATCTGGAAAAGCAGGCGGAGGAGGCGATCAGCGCCACGCTTGCGGGCGACGGCGCCAAGCTCGACGCCTCGCAGGCAGCCCTCGTTTCGATCGACGGCACCGGCGCCATCCGCGCGCTGGTCGGTGGCAAGGACTACGCCGAGAGCCAGTTCGACCGCGCCTCCAAGGCCAAGCGCCAGCCGGGCTCGGCCTTCAAGCCCTTCGTCTACGCGGCAGCGCTTGAGATCGGCCGCACGCCGATGTCGATCCGCAACGACGGCCCGGTCAGAATCGGCAACTGGACGCCCGAGAATTACGACCAGAAATACCGCGGCGAAGTTACGCTCGCCGACGCGCTCGCCAACTCGCTAAACACCATCGCCGCGCAGCTGGTGATGGAGGTCGGCCCACAGAACGTGGTGAAGGTGGCGCATCGCCTGGGGATCGATTCCGAGATGCAAGCCAACGCCTCGATCGCGCTCGGCACCTCGGAAGTGAGCCTGGTCGAACTGACCTCGGCCTATGCCCCGTTCATGAACGGTGGCTTCAAGGCGACGCCGCATGTCATTCGCCGGATTTCGAAGGCCGATGGCACGGTGCTTTACGAAAACACCTACGACAACCCGCCGCGCGTGCTCGATCCGGCCATCGTCAGCGAAATGAACCAGATGATGGTGCGGGTGCTGACCAACGGCACCGGCAAGAAGGCGCGTCTGAAGGGCTGGGAGGCGGCCGGCAAGACCGGTACCACTCAATCCTTCCGCGATGCGCTTTTTGTCGGCTACACCTCGAACCTCACCACCGGCGTCTGGTTCGGCAATGACGACGGCAAGTCGATGAAGAAGGTCACCGGCGGCGGCCTTCCGGCCAAGGCCTGGCACGACTTCATGGTGGCCGCACATGATGGCCTTTCGCCCTCGCCGCTGTTCGGCACAACCGGGGTGCAGCCGGTCTTCGATGACGGAGGTGCGCCTGCCGCGGCGGGCGACATGCTTTCCGGCGACCCGAACGCGTTTCCTGAGCCGCCTGTAGGCGTCGACGGCTCGGCCGCCGTGCAGCAGACCCGGCCTTTGCCTGAGGGCAGTGGCGGCATGGTGCCGCCGGCAGACGTCGGCGAGACCACCGGCGCCACCAAGCGCACGACGCTTTTCGATATCCTGACGGGCGGCTGAGGCGGCGCAAACGGCGCCGTCCTGGCAGTTTGCAGCCGCCCCTGCCGCGGGTCGAGCATCTATTGTAGGCCGCACGCCAATCGCAGGCTTGCTTTTGCCCCCAATCGCCCCGCAGAATGCCTTGCAGTCCGAAACGCCGGTCCTTATATACGCCGCATCGGCGCAGCCACCGCTGCGAAGAAATCCAAAGACCATCCCGTTAGGGACTGTCTCACGAATGCCTGACCGGGTTCCGACAGTCCGCTGCAAGGAGAGAACGACATGGCTAAAGTTATTGGTATTGACTTGGGAACGACCAACTCCTGCGTCGCCGTCATGGACGGAAAAGATGCGAAGGTCATCGAAAATGCCGAGGGTGCGCGCACGACCCCCTCGATGGTGGCGTTCAGCGAAGACGGCGAACGTCTCGTTGGCCAGCCGGCAAAGCGCCAGGCCGTCACCAACCCGGAAAACACGCTTTTTGCGATCAAGCGCCTGATCGGCCGGACCTTCCAGGATCCGACCACGCAAAAAGACAAGGACATGGTTCCTTACAAGATCACCAAGGCTGACAATGGCGACGCCTGGGTCGAAGCGCATGGCAAGGATTACTCGCCGTCGCAGATCTCCGCCATGATCCTTCAGAAAATGAAGGAAACCGCCGAATCCTACCTCGGTGAAAAGGTCGAAAAGGCCGTCATCACCGTTCCGGCCTACTTCAACGACGCCCAGCGCCAGGCAACCAAGGATGCCGGCAAGATCGCGGGCCTCGAAGTGCTGCGCATCATTAACGAGCCGACCGCTGCCGCGCTCGCCTATGGCCTCGACAAGAAGGACGGCAAGACGATCGCCGTCTACGACCTTGGCGGCGGCACCTTCGATATCTCGGTTCTCGAAATCGGCGATGGCGTCTTCGAAGTGAAGTCGACAAACGGCGACACCTTCCTCGGCGGCGAAGACTTCGACATGCGTCTCGTCCAGTATCTCGCCGGCGAGTTCAAGAAGGAACAGGGCATCGACCTGAAGAACGACAAGCTCGCTCTTCAGCGCCTCAAGGAAGCGGCCGAAAAGGCCAAGATCGAGCTGTCTTCGTCGCAGCAGACCGAAATCAACCTGCCGTTCATCACGGCGGATGCCTCCGGTCCGAAGCACCTGACCATGAAGCTGACCCGCGCCAAGTTCGAAGCGCTTGTCGACGACCTGATCCAGCGCACCGTTGCTCCGTGCAAGGCCGCGCTGAAGGATGCCGGCGTTTCGGCTGCCGAGATCGACGAAGTCGTTCTCGTCGGTGGCATGAGCCGCATGCCGAAGGTCCAGGAAACCGTAAAGCAGCTGTTCGGCAAGGAGCCGCACAAGGGCGTGAACCCGGATGAAGTCGTGGCCATGGGTGCTGCGATCCAGGCCGGCGTTCTGCAGGGCGACGTCAAGGACGTTCTGCTGCTCGACGTGACCCCGCTGTCGCTCGGCATCGAAACGCTCGGTGGCGTCTTCACCCGCCTGATCGAACGCAACACGACGATCCCGACCAAGAAGTCGCAGACCTTCTCGACCGCCGACGACAACCAGTCGGCCGTGACGATCCGCGTCTCCCAGGGCGAACGTGAAATGGCAGCCGACAACAAGCTGCTCGGCCAGTTCGACCTCGTCGGCATTCCGCCGGCACCGCGCGGCATGCCGCAGATCGAAGTGACCTTCGACATCGACGCCAACGGCATCGTGCAGGTATCGGCCAAGGACAAGGGTACGGGCAAGGAACACCAGATCCGCATCCAGGCATCCGGTGGCCTGTCCGACGCAGACATCGAGAAGATGGTCAAGGACGCCGAAGCCAATGCCGAAACCGACAAGAAGCGCCGCGAAGGCGTGGAAGCGAAGAACCAGGCAGAAAGCCTGATCCATTCTTCGGAAAAGTCGCTGAAGGACTACGGCGACAAGGTTTCGGAAACCGACCGCAACGCGATCTCCGACGCCATTGCCGCGCTGAAGACCGCCGTCGAGGCTTCCGAGCCGGACGCCGAAGACATCAAGGCCAAGACCAACACGCTGATGGAAGTCTCCATGAAGCTTGGTCAGGCGATCTACGAGGCCCAGCAGACGGACGCCGCCCATGCGGATGCCGCCGCTGACGCCGCGCGCGACGGCGATGTCGTCGACGCGGACTATGAAGAAGTCAACGACGAAGACGATCGCAAGCGGTCGGCCTAAGTCGCCCTCTCCTAGAGACGGAAAAGCCCGGGGCGACCCGGGCTTTTTTGTTGCCTTTTTACCCCTCAGGCGCCTGCGCCAGACAGCCTCTGAAGGACGTCGGCCCCGTGAGGCCCGCGCCGCTGAAACCGCCGCTACAGAGCATCCCTGGGGGCAGGAGTGCCACCCAAAGCGGGTCTACCGGGCGCGAGACCGGCAGAAACGTCATTTTTCCGACAAAAAACCGCATCCGCGGCCCGATGGGCTATGGTATCGCGCTTCAAGGTTTACTAAATCCTGTGGCAAGGTAACCAGGCAGCCGCCGGGCCCCCGCGCTGGCACGCCTTGTCAACAGGACAATCTTTGAAGAATGAAACGTGATCTTTACGAAACGCTTGGCGTTGCCAAGAACGCGGATGAGAAGGAGCTGAAGAGCGCCTTCCGCAAACTGGCGATGCAGTATCATCCGGACAAGAACCCCGGCGACGCCGCCTCGGAAAAGACCTTCAAGGAAATCAACCAAGCCTACGAGACGCTCAAGGACCCGCAGAAGCGCGCGGCCTATGATCGTTACGGCCACGCAGCCTTCGAGCAGGGCGGCATGGGCAACGGCTTTGGCGGTAGCGCCGGTGGCGCAGGCGGTTTCTCCGACATCTTCGAAGACATCTTCGGCGAGATGATGGGTGGCGGGCGCCAGCGGCGTTCATCGGGTGGCCGCGAGCGCGGCGCCGATCTGCGCTACAACATGGAAATCTCGCTGGAAGAGGCCTATTCCGGCAAGACCGCGCAGATCCGGGTGCCGACCTCGATCACCTGCGACGTCTGCACCGGGTCCGGTGCCAAGCCTGGCACCAGCCCGAAGACCTGCGGAACCTGTCAAGGCTCGGGCCGCGTACGCGCCGCCCAGGGATTCTTCTCGATCGAGCGCACTTGCCCGACCTGCGGCGGCCGCGGCCAGACGATCACCGATCCCTGCACCAAGTGCCACGGCCAGGGCCGCGTCACCGAGGAGCGCACGCTCTCCGTCAACATTCCGGCCGGCATCGAAGACGGCACTCGCATTCGCCTCTCCGGCGAAGGGGAAGCGGGCCTGCGCGGTGGACCAGCGGGCGATCTCTACATCTTCCTCTCGGTCAAGCCGCACGAGTTCTACCAGCGCGATGGCGCCGATCTCTATTGCAGCGTGCCGATCTCGATGACGACGGCGGCGCTTGGCGGCAAGTTCGACGTCACCACGCTCGACGGCACCAAGTCGCGCGTGACCGTGCCGGAAGGCACCCAGGCCGGCAAGCAGTTCCGCCTGAAGGGCAAGGGCATGCCGGTGCTACGTTCCAGCCAGACCGGCGATCTCTACATCCAGATGCAGATCGAGACGCCGCAGAAGCTGACCAAGCGTCAGCGCGAGCTGCTACAGGAATTCGAGCAGATCTCGTCGAAGGACAACAATCCGGAATCCGCCGGCTTCTTCGCCCGGATGAAGGATTTCTTCGACACGCTGAGCGACTGACGCTCAGCGGTTGCCCCTACTGCATGTTTCCTTAGATCCTATCCGATCTAAGGATAAAAACATGCAGCAATTCAAAGTGCTACAGCGACCTTTGCGCGTCCAATAAGACGCGCGGCGCTGTAGGATCACGTCATGGCCGCAAGCTGCCACAGCCCGGCCATGACGACCGCGGCTCCCGCGACGCGGGACAGCATCCGGCCGCCGGGCACCACCTTTTCGGCGAGCACGAAAATCGCGATCACCGCGATCCACAGGACGTTCATCACGCCGCCGATGAACAGGAGCGCCATCAGCGCCCAGCAGCAGCCGACACAATAAAGGCCGTGAAGAAGACCGAGCTGGTAGGCGCCGCCGGCATCGCGGCGAAAGCCGCCATGGCTCTGGATGAACATGAGCGGCGCCTGGCACTGCCTTAGGCAGGCGTCCTTCAACGCCGTCCATTGAAACAGTCCGACCGAAATCAGGATGATGCCGCTGAGAATACGGCTGCCGCTCGCCAGCATCGGCGTCAGCAGCAGAGCAGACTCCAGCAGCCATTGCCCGAGCGTCGCCAGAGCCGCAAACAGGACCCAGGCGGTGAGATAGCCGCCGGCAAAAAAGCCGGTCGCGGCAAACGGCCTGTCGTCGAGCGCCGCCTGCCGCCCGACACGGGCAAAGAGCAGGATCATCGGCGTTGCCGAAGGCGTCATCATGCCGACCATCATCACCGCCCACATGACAAAGGCATAGGCGAAGGTCGACACACTCCAGGGACGGAAGGCGACGTCGGCCATCGACGCCATGGCACCCGGCGACATGTCCATGGCCATGCCCTCGTCTGTGCCCATCGCCATGTCGCCGCTCATGCCATCGCCAGAGGCCGGCACGTGCGCCATGGCCTCCATGCCGACTGCCAGCCAGAGAATATAGAGCCAGGTAATTCCGGTCAGCGCCAACAGCGAGACCACGACGATGAGCCGGTCGTGCCTTAAAAGCGTTTCGAGCGCAGTGTCGGCCATGGGCGTCAGTGAACCACGCCGCTTTCAGACAGATGCATGCTGGCGAAATGGGCGTGCGAATCCGGAATGGACAGCGTCAGCGGCCCCTTCGTGTCGGCCCACCCGCGTCCAACCTCGCAGACGTCGTATTCGAAGCCCTGCGGCAGGTTGATGCGTGCCTGATGCGGGTTTCCGGTCACGGGGTTCAAGATCGGCTCGCCACGCGCCACGATCCACCCGGGCACATTCAGCCGTGCTGTCCGCGCGCCGACATCGACGTCGAAGTCGATCTCGGCAAAGACCGGGTCGTGAAAGGTTTCGAAGGTGGTGGCGAACACCTGGAAGAAGGTTGCTCCCGGCTCGGTATCCTGGCCGCTCATGATGCGCAGCAGCGACTCGCGCTGGGCCGGCGTGGCACGGATGTCGACGATCGGCACGACCTCACCCCTGCCCTCATGAATTGCACCGGGCCAAGCCGCAATGATCCCGCATCTCAAGCCGTCGAGGCGCGTGTCGCCGTGATGGCCCGTCTCGATCTCAAATCCACCGACGGCGCAGCAATTGCCGTGGGTCGGCAGCGCATTGAACTGGCAGGGGCAGCCATAGGCGCAATTGCAATGAATGAATTCTCGACCCTTGATCGTCCAATTGACACTCGTCATCGTCTCCTCCCGGATCTGATCGGTGTGGGATCTGCTTCATTCCGCTCGACTGTTCGACGACTTATTAGGTTTCAAGAATATACTCTCCTCCGGGCGCCCTGCCAACGCCGCCCGCGGCGTGCCGTCGATGACGAACAGGACTTTGCCGCCACGCGCGATCGAACGCGCGCGGCGGCAACAGACAGGTGAGTATCAGAGCGTGGCCATGCCACCATCGATGATCAGTTCGGCGCCCACCGTGAAGGCGGCCTCGTCTGAGGCGAGGAAGACAATTGCCTTGGCAATCTCGCTTGCATCGCCGAAGCGGCCGAGCGGGATCTGCGCGGCGATCGATGCGACGATCTCCTTGTTTTCGGCAGGCGTGGCACCGTGTCCGTCATGCAGTGGCGTCTTGATCGGGCCGGGGCTGACCGCATTGACGCGAATGCCGCGGCCGATCAGTTCGCCCGAAAGCGTCTTGGCAAGCGACAGGAGCGCCGCCTTGCTGAGCGCGTAGACGCTGGAGGTCGGCATGCCGATATGGGCGTTGATCGAGGTGTTGAGCACGATCGAGGCGGGGTTGGAGAAGATCGGCAGCAGCGCCTGGATCAGGAAGAACGGGCCCTTGACGTTGATCGCGAGCGACTGGTCGAAGCTGGCTTCGTCCCATTTTTCGATCGGCTGAAGCTTGGCGATGCCGGCGTTGACGAAGAGGATGTCAAGATGGCCGAAGGCGGCCTTGACTTGCTCGGCAACCGCCGCCTGTCCGGCGGCGTTGCCGGCATCGGCCTGGATGATGACGGCGCCTTCGCCGAGTATCTTGCGTGCTTCGGCAATGTTCTTCGGATTGGTGCCGGTAACGGCGACCCGGGCACCCTCGGCGATGAACTGGCGCGCCGTTTCGAGGCCGATGCCGCTGGTGCCGCCGGTGATGAGCGCGGTCTTGTTGTGCAAACGTGGCATGATGGAATTCCTTCTTTTGGGTTGGCCTGGCTGTTGGGTTGGCTTGGGACCGGTCTTCTTTCCATCGACCGCCGTCCTTCGTTGCCAATAGATATGGCCGAAGATTGCCGTTCGGATTAGTCTGCCAATGATGGAACTCGAATTCGGAAATGCCGAACGATGCTGAAGATCGAAGGAATTGCTGCCTTTGTCGCAGTTGCGGAAGCCGGCTCGATCAGCGAGGCGGCGCGCCGGCTGCGGCTGTCGAAATCCGTGATCAGCGAACGGGTCTCGGACCTGGAACGCCACCTGAACGCAACGCTGTTGCATCGCACGACGCGCAAGCTGACTCTCACCGAAGATGGCATCGCCTTTCGCGAGCGCGCGGTGCGGATCGTCAGCGAGGTGCAGGCCGCCGCCAGCGATCTGGCGGAGCGCCGCGGGACGCTGACCGGACCATTGCGGATCGCCGCCCCGGTCAGTTTCGGGCATCTGCATCTCGGGCCTGCCCTTTACCCCTTTCTGGCGGCACATCCCGAGGTCGAATTGACGCTCGATCTCGACGATCGCCGGGTCGATGTCGCCTCGGAGGGTTATGACGCCATCGTGCGCCACGGGATCATCGCCGATTCACGGCTGGTCGTGTGGAAGCTTGCCAAAAGCAGGCGCCTGCTGGTCGCCTCGCCCGACTATCTCGATCGCAACGGCACGCCGGCCTCGCTTGCGGAACTCAACGATCACCGCGGTATCTTCTACACCAATCGCGGCGCTTCCGACTGGCGGTTCGAGGGGCCGACCGGTTCGACCGTTATCCGCGCCCGCATGGCGCTGCGCATCAACAACGGCGACATGATCCACGATGCTGCCGTCGCCGGGCTCGGCATCGCGCTGCTGCCGACATTCATCTGCGGTCCTGCGGTGCGCGACGGTCGGCTTCGCGAGATCGATGTCGGTTTTCGCCCAGAGCCGGAATTCATCTACATGGCCCATCCGGAGGGCCGACGGCCGTCGGCCAAGCTCCGGGCAATTACCGATCATCTGAAGAAGACCTTTGGCGATCCTCCGCACTGGGACCCGTGAACCGCTGCGCGGCTGTGGGCGCGACCGTTCATGCGCAACCCCCATTCGCTACATCTTGATGGGCGCCGCCCAAGTCGCGATCACGACCGGGCCGGATATCCCGGACGAGCCTTGCAACCGAAAGTCGGACGCCTGTTCCCTGAACTGGATCGTCTCATGACGCTCAGTCCCACCGCCAATGCGGAGGCTCTCTCCCCAACCGCGAGCCCCGCCCCCGGCATTGCAGCCGGAGGCGGACAGGGTCACAGGAACAGATCGACTGCGAAGTAGGTGAGCGCCGAAATCGCAGCAGCGGCCGGCATCGTCACGAACCAGGCGATGACAATGTTGCCGGCAAGGCCCCAGCGCACCGCCGAGACACGCTTGGCGGCACCCACGCCGATGATCGCGCCGGTGATCGTGTGGGTGGTCGACACCGGAATGCCGAGCCAGGTGGCGGCAAACAGCGTGATGGCGCCGCCGGTTTCCGCGCAGAAGCCCTGCATCGGATTGAGCTTGGTGATCTTCGAGCCCATGGTGTGCACGATGCGCCAGCCGCCCAACAGCGTGCCGAGCGCGATCGCCGCCTGGCAGGTGATCACCACCCAGAACGGCACATAGAACTCGGAGCCGAGATAGCCCTGCGAGAACAAGAGCACGGCGATGATGCCCATGGTCTTTTGCGCATCGTTGCCGCCGTGGCCGAGCGAATAGAGCGACGCCGAGACGAACTGCATCACCCGAAAGGTACGGTCGACAGCAAAAGGCGTCCGGCGCACGAACAGCCAGGAAACGATGAGGATCAGGAGCAGCGCCAGGAAGAAGCCGATCATCGGCGACATCACGATGGCGCCGACCGTCTTCAAGAGACCGGTCCAGACGATGGCATCGCCGCCAGTGCGGGCTAGGCCGGCACCGACGAGGCCGCCGATCAGCGCATGCGACGAACTCGACGGAATGCCGAAGATCCAGGTCGCGATGTTCCAGACGATCGCCCCCATCAGGGCCGAGAAGATCACCAGCGGCGTAACGATGCCGGGATCGATGATGCCGCGTCCGAGCGTCTCGGCCACATGCAGGCCGAAAAACAGGAAGGCGATGAAATTGAAGAACGCCGCCCACATGACCGCATATTGCGGCCGGAGCACCCGGGTCGAAACGATGGTTGCGATCGAGTTGGCGGCGTCATGCAGCCCGTTGAGAAAGTCGAAGAACAGGGCGATTGCAATGAGGGCGACGAGCAACGGCAGGGCGAGCGTCGCGTCCATCAGACGTTCTCGATCACGATGCCGCTGATCTCGTTGGCGACGTCCTCGAAGCGGTCGACGACCTTCTCGAGCTCGCCGTAGATCTCGCTACCGATAATGTAGGCCATGGCATTGTTGGCACCGTAGCGGCGGAAAAGATCCTTCAGGCCCTGGTCGTGCAGCTCGTCGGACCGGCCTTCGATGCGCGTGACCTCTTCGGCGATGGCGATGAGCCGGCCGTGGTTGACGCCGATGCGATTGAGCAGCGGAATGGCCTCGGCGATCAGGTGCGCCGCCTGGACGACGATGACGCCCATTTCCTTCATGCCCGGATCGAAGGTCTTCTGCTCGTAGAGCCGGATGGTCTTGACCGTCTTGTGCATCATGTCGATGGCATCGTCCATCGACTGGATGAGATCCTTGATGTCGCCACGATCGAACGGCGTGATGAAGGAGCGACGAACGGCCAGAAGCACTTCGCGGGTGACGCCGTCTGCCTCGTCTTCAAGCGCGACGATCCGGTCGCAGTGCTTTTCGAGATCGTCGCCGCCGGCGAGGAGCTTGTCGAGCGCTTCGGCGGCACCGACGACGGTACGCGAATGTTGCGCGAAGAGATCGAAAAAGCTGTCTTCGCGGGGAAGGAGTTTGCGGAACCAAGCCAGCATCACAAATATATCCGTTCGTGGATTGTCATGCGGCTGTCATATTGTACGCAAGCGATCAAGAAAAGCGCTGAACGACTGGGATTATAAGGCTTTCCCCGCCGTTATCGCGCAATTTTGCCTGGAAATGACTCAGGTCACCTTTCGTCTTGCCTTAAAGCCCGCTTTCGTCCTACTGCATAGCTCCTTAAATCGGCATCGATTTATGGAGCTATGCAGCAAGTGTTGCAGCGTCCTTTGCACGTCCTGTTCGACGCGTGGCGCTGCGACTGGCGCCGACGTCGAATCCGGACCCGAAATGCCACAAAAGGTCTTTCTCAATCGCCTGAAGCTGAGCGAGTTCCGCAATTATGCGGCGCTGTCGCTGGCGCTCGACCAGAGGCACGTCGTGCTGACCGGCGAGAACGGCGCCGGCAAGACCAATCTGATGGAAGCGGTGTCGTTTCTGTCGCCAGGCCGTGGCCTCAGGCGTGCGGCCTATGCCGATGTCGCTCGCGTCGGCGCAAGCGACGGCTTCTCGGTCTTTGCCGAAGTCGTGGGCATGGAAGGCCCGGTCGAGATCGGTACCGGCACGGCCGGCACCAGTGAGGGGCAATCACGACGCCTGCGGCTGAACGGCACGACAGCGAGTACGGTCGATGAGCTGACCGACCATCTGCGCGTGCTGTGGCTGACGCCGGCCATGGACGGGCTCTTCACCGGCCCGTCGGCCGATCGCCGCCGTTTCCTCGATCGGCTGGTGCTTTCGCTCGATCCGGAGCATGGGAAGCGCGCCAGCGAATTCGACCGTGCCATGCGTAGCCGCAATCGGCTCCTCAGCGACTTTCGTCCCGACCCGGCCTGGTTGACTGCCATCGAGCGGGAAATGGCGGGGCTCGGCGTGTCGATGGCGCTCGCACGGCAGGAGATGCTGGGTCTGCTGACGGCGCTCGTCGAGAGAAACACCGGCGACAGCGTCTTTCCATCTGCGCGCCTGGCGCTGGCGGGCTTCCTCGACGACGAGAGCCACAAGCCAGCCTTCGACCTCGAAGAACAATATCTCACCATGCTGCGCGAGGGCCGGGCGCGCGACGCGGCCGCCGGCCGGACACTGGACGGACCGCACCGCACCGACCTCCTGATTCGCCACCGCGAAAAGGACATGGAAGCCGAGCGCTGCTCGACCGGCGAGCAAAAGGCGCTGCTCGTCGGCCTGGTTCTTGCCCATGCGCGCCTCGTCGGCGACATGACCGGTCACGCTCCTATCCTGCTGCTCGACGAGATCGCCGCGCATCTCGACATGGGCCGCCGCGCCGCCCTATTCGATCTCGTCGACGGACTTGGCGGCCAGGCCTTCATGACCGGGACGGACCGTGCGATGTTCGACGCGCTCGGCGATCGCGGCCGGTTCCTGACGGTGGAGCACGGAAGCGTATCGGGATGATGGAGCCGATCATGGAAAGTGTCCGCTCATGACTAGTACAAGCCTCGAATCATCGGAAATTGCCCGCTACGCGCGCCACATCATGCTGCCCGAACTCGGCGGTGGGGGGCAACAGAAACTCAAGGCGGCGCGCGTTCTCGTCATTGGCGCCGGCGGCCTCGGCGCTCCTGTTCTTCAATATCTCGCCGCCGCCGGCATCGGCACGCTGGGCATCGTCGACGATGACGTGGTGTCGCTGTCGAACCTGCAGCGGCAGGTGATCCACCGCACGGCCGATATTGGCCAGACAAAGGTCGAGAGCGCCTCGGCAGCGATCGGCGCGCTCAATCCGCATGTGGTGGTCGAGAGGCATCCCCTTCGTCTGGCAGCCGACAACGCCGAGGCGCTGTTGCGCCAATATGATCTGGTGATCGACGGCTCGGACAATTTCGACACGCGCTATCTCGCCGCCGATACGGCAGCAGCCGTCGGCATACCGCTCGTCACCGGTGCAGTCGGCCGCTTCGACGGTTCGCTTACAGTGCTGATGCCTTATCGCTCGGGCGCGGATGGCGAACCGAACCCGTCCTACCGCGATCTCTTTCCCGAAGCGCCGCCGCCGGGCGTCGTGCCCTCCTGTGCCGAGGCCGGCATCATCGGCGCGCTCACCGGCGTCATCGGAACATTGCAGGCTATGGAAGCCATCAAGGTGATCGCCGGGATCGGCGAGCCACTCGTCGGTCGGCTGTTGATGTATGACGCTCTCTCGGCGCAATTCAGCACCATCCGCTATCGCCGGCGCAAGGACAGGAGCGCAGACTGATGCAGATCATCAGGATCGACGCTGCCTTCGATCGCTACAAGGAATTGCTGGCCCTGATCCTTGACGCCTTTGCCTATATGGACGGGCGGATTGATCCGCCATCCTCGGCCCATGCGCTAACGATTGAGGGGCTGAGCGAGAAGGCTTCGGCAGAAATTGGCTTCGTCGCCGTCGACGGCTCAGTGCTTGCCGGCTGCATCTTCTGCAAGCCGGAGACCGACTGCCTCTATATCGGCAAGCTTGCGGTTTCCGCGACCTGCCGGGGAAAAGGCGTCGGCCGACTGTTGCTTGCAAGCGCCGAAGCAGCGGCACGCGACCGCCACTTGGCCGCTCTGAGGCTGCTGACACGGATCGAACTCACCGAAAACCACAGGACGTTTTCGGCCTGGGGCTTCGTCGAAACCGACAGAACCGCTCACCCGGGCTTTACCCGGCCTACCTCGATCGAGATGCGCAAGACGCTTTGATCAGTCGCGAATCAATCGCGACCCGGCAGCACCCGATCCGGCGGCCGGTGACCGTCGAAGAAGGTGCGGATATTGATCACCACCTTGTCGCCCATGTCGATGCGACCCTCGAGCGTCGCCGAACTCATATGCGGCAACAGCACGACCTTGCCCTCGCCGGCGAGCTTGATGAGCTTGGGGTTGACCACGGGTTCATTCTCGAAAACGTCGAGCCCCGCACCGGCGATCTTGCCTTCGCGCAGGCACTTGATCAGCGCCGTCTCGTCGATGATGCCGCCGCGGGCGGTGTTGACGATATAGCTTTCCGGGCGCATCAGCGCGAGCCGACGGGCCGAAAGCAGGTGATAGGTCGCCGGCGTCGAGGGGCAATTGACCGAGACGATATCGACGCGGGCAAGCATCTGGTCGAGGCTGTCCCAATAGGTCGCCTCCAGCATCTCCTCGGTCTCGGCCTTGACCCTGTGACGGTTGTGATAGTGGATCGACAGGCCAAAGGCCTTGGCACGGCGCGCGACCGCGGTGCCGATGCGGCCCATGCCGACGATGCCGATGCGCTTGCCGGCAATGCGCCGGCCGAGCATCCAGGTCGGAGACCAGCCGGCCCATTCGCCCTTGCGATCGGTCAGGATCTGCGCACCCTCGGCGAGCCGGCGCGGCACGGCGAGAATGAGCGCCATCGCCATGTCGGCGGTGTCCTCGGTCAAAACGTTCGGGGTGTTGGTGACGGTAATGCCCTTGCGTGCGGCCGCGTCGACATCGATGTTGTCGACGCCGTTGGAGAAACTGGCGATCAGTTTCAGTTGCGGGCCGGCCTGCTCGATCAACGCCGCATCGATGCGGTCGGTCACCGTCGGCACGAGCACGTCGGCGCGCTTCACCGCCGCCACAAGCTCTGGTTGGCTGCGCGGCGTATCATCGATGTTCAGTTCGGCGTCGAAGAGCTCACGCATTCTGGTTTCGACGATGTCCGGCAGTTTCCGGGTGATGTAGACCTTGGGCTTCTTCTTGCTTGTCATTGCTGCGATGGGCCTTGTTGACGGGTCCTTAACCAAGTTGGGCGATACTTTCTCCCTGTAGCCGCAATTTCTACCAGACCCGGTCGGGAAGACAAACAAAACTCGCTGCGTCGTCCCCGCGATTTACGCCCCGGCCAAGAGCCCTGGGTGAACTGCGCCTGCAAGTTGCCACGGAAAATGAGCTTCGTCATGCGTCACGTCATTTCCAAACTCTCGTTAGCGTTGATCGCCGCCTGCATCGGCGCGGTCATCACGACGTCGGGTGCCCATGCCCAGGCCGCAAAGGGGGCCAGCGGATTGCCGCTGCCGCGTTTCGTCAGCCTGAAGGCCAAGAGCGTCAACCTGCGCATCGGCCCGAGCGTCGACTACGCGGTGGCGTTCCGCTACCTCAGGCCCGGCGTACCGGTGGAAATCATCCAGGAATACGATAACTGGCGCCGTATCCGCGACGCCGACGGCACGGAAGGCTGGGTGAACCAGGCCCTTCTGTCGGGCGACCGCACGGCCGTCACCGCGCCATGGATGCGCGGCAAGGGCGAAGGCGTCTTCGTCAACCTGCGCCGCGAGCCGCAGAGCACGGCAGGGATCGTTGCGCGCATGGAGCCCGGCGTGGTCATCCGTGTGGGTGAATGCAATGGCGACTGGTGCCACATCGAAACCCAGGGCGTCGAAGGCTGGATCGTCCAGAGCGAGATCTGGGGCGCCTATCCGGGCGAAGCCTTCAAATAAAGGCTACGCCCGCTCTGACATAGGTCATATTTGGTGCGCGGCGCTGCAGCTCGCCTCAGGCGAGCTCGGCCTGCTTGGCGGCAGCGGCAAGCGATACCATCGGCCTCGGGCCGATCTGGCCGATGACGATACCGGCTGCGAGATTGCCGAGCTTGCTGCAATCCTCGAGCGACCGACCGGTCGTATATCCGTGGAGAAAGCCCGCAGCATAGAGATCACCGGCGCCTGTCGTATCGACCACCTGCGCGAGCGGCGTCGCGCCGACGCGGACACGTTCGGTGCCGCGCACGACGACGGAGCCTTCTTCACTCAGCGTGACGGCCGCAAGCTTGCAGTCCTTCGAGAGCTTTTCCAGCGCCAGATCGAAGTCCTCGGTCTCGTAGAGTGCGAGCGCTTCCTGTTTGTTGGCAAAGACGATGTCGACGGTGCCGGAGCGCATCAGCTCCAGAAACTCGTCGCGATAGCGGTGGACGCAGAAACTGTCCGACAGGGTCATTGCGGTTTCGCGGCCGTTTTCATGGGCGATCTTGGCGGCCTCGCGGATTGCATCCTTGGCACGCGGCGGATCCCACAGGTAGCCCTCGAAATAGGTGACCTTGGCCTCAGCGACGACATCGGCCTCCACGTCCTCCGGACCGAGCTCGACGCAGGCGCCGAGATAGGTGTTCATCGAGCGCTCGCCGTCCTCGGTCACGAAGATCATCGAGCGGGCGGTCGGCGGCACCGTTTCGAGCGGCTTGGTCTGGAAATAGACGCCCTGGGCGCGAATGTCGTGCGCAAAGATCTCGCCAAGCTGGTCGTTGGTCGTCTTGCCAAAATAGGCGGCACGTCCGCCAAGGCTGGCAACGCCGGCCGCCGTGTTGCCGGCGCTGCCGCCGGAAGCTTCGACGGCGGGGCCCATGCGCGAGTACAACAGCTCCGCGCGGTCGGCATCGATGAGGTTCATTGCGCCCTTGATGATGCCGTTTTCACTCAGAAAGCCGTCATCGCAGCGCGCAATGATATCAACGATCGCATTGCCGATCGTCAGCACGTCGTATTTTGTCATGAACTCCGTCCAGTTTCCCTAATGGCCGGTGTTCGTTAATAGCGGTTTTCCAGCCATTTGGAAGACAAAACACGCGTGGCTGCGATCATTCCGCTGGTAATGCGCTTGCCTCATAGGCGGCGGCGAACTCGGCGCTCGGCGGGATCGGCTTGATGACGTCGATCAGAACGCCATTGGGATCGGCGGTGATGAAGTGGCGCTGGCCGAAATCTTCGTCGCAGATCGCCTTCAGGATCGGCAGACCTGCTGCCTGGCAATCGGCATAGACTGCGTCGGGATCCTCGACTTCGAAGTTGAGGAGCAGGCCACTGACCGGCGCGCGGGCACGCTCCGGGATGGTTTCATGGCGATAGTCGAGGACGGCGAGCGTCACCGTCTCGGATTCCGTCGACTGCAGATGCATGTACCAATCGCTGGTGAACAGCGCCTGGAAGCGAAAGTTGTCGATGTAGAATGCCGCGGTTGCTGCAACGTCTGATGTCATGATCACAGGATAGTAGCTTTTCGATTTCATGGGGCTTTCCCTCGCGCTCGCATCATCATACAGTCTGCATGTATTTTTGAATTAACATACAGGCTGAATGTATGCAAATAAAATCCTCGCGCCGCTCCAATCGCGAGCGCTCCGACACGACGCGCGCCGCGATCCTCGATGCTGCCCACGGTCTCTTCGTCGCGAGGGGATATGCAGAAACGTCGACGCCGGACATCGTGGCTGCCGCCGGCATGACGCGCGGTGCGCTCTACCACCACTTCGAAGACAAGAGGGCACTGTTTCGCGCCGTCGCCGAGCGGGAATCCAGTGCCGTGGCGGCGAGGATCGAGGAAGCGACATTCGACCGCCTGACGCCGCGCGAGGCGCTGATAACAGGCGCGCGCGCCTTCTTCGACGCCATGGCGGAGCCGGGCAGAATCCGCATTCTACTGCTCGACGGCCCGGCCGTGCTCGGCACACGGGAAATGGCGACGATCGACGCGGCCAACGCCCAGAGAACGCTGGAAGAGGGCCTGGCGGAGGCGATGGCGCCGCAGGTCCACGATCAGGCCGCCTTGACGGCAATGGCGACGCTGCTGTCAGCCGCCTTCGACCGCGCCGTGCTGGAGATTGCCGAAGGCGCGCCGACAGAGGTCTACGTCGACGCCATCGGCCATCTGATCGACCGACTGATCTCCGCATGAGTCAGTCTCGGGCCGACAGCGCAGACAGATATAAGACGCGCGTCAGCCGGCGACCGGAAGAACTTGTTGCGGCAACTCGACCAGCGGCGCCGGGATATCGCAGGTCTTTTCCGGTGCCTTGCAGATATCGGCAATGACGCAGCGCTCGCATTCCGGCTTGCGCGCCTTGCAGCAATAGCGGCCATGCAGGATCAGCCAGTGATGCGCATGGTAGAGATATTCGTTGGGAATGATGCGCGAGAGCTTCGCCTCGACCTCATCAGGGGTCTTGCCCGGTGCCAGACAGAGGCGGTTGGCGATGCGAAGGATATGGGTGTCGACGGCGATCGTCGCTTGGCCGAAGGCCATCGACAGCACGACGTTGGCGGTCTTTCGCCCGACGCCCGGCAGCGTTACCAGCTCCTCCCGCGTGCGCGGGACTTCGCCGCCGAAATCGGTGATCAGCTTTTCGCTGAGCGCGATGACGTTCCTGGCCTTATTGCGGAAAAGGCCGATGGTCTTGATGTAGTCGCGGACCTTCTCCTCGCCGAGGGCCAGCATTTTTTTCGGCGTGTCGGCAACGGCGAAAAGTGCCCGGGTTGCCCGGTTGACGCCGGCATCAGTCGCCTGCGCCGACAGGGCGACGGCAACCACCAGGGTAAAGGGATTGACGTGCTCCAGTTCCCCCTTCGGCTCCGGCCGCTGGATCGAGAAGCGTCGGAAGATCTCGGAGATTTCCTCGCGACTGTAGACGCCTGAGGTACGCGGGGCGCGGCGGCCCGTCGCTGGCTTCGTTTTCGCGGGCTCGCCCGGCAATTTCGGCTTCACGTTTTTCATGATGCATCTATAGTCAATGGTCATGACTGATGGCAACGATCAGACGCTTGACGGCGAAGAGCCGGTGTTCAGCGCCGAACTGACCCCCTATCGCTCCCTGGGCTTTAAGGGGTTCAAGGTGTTTTTCCTGATCGCCGGGCTGCTCAGCCTGGTACATGCGGTCGTGTTCATGGTGATCGGCGCCTGGCCGATCGTGTTCTTCTTCGGGCTGGATTTCGCGCTGCTGTTCGGTGCTTTCTGGCTGAACTACCGCTCGGCGCGTAGCCGTGAAGAAGTCAGCGTCTCGCGAACCGACGTGTCGGTGCGCAAGTTCACGCCGTCGGGCCGGATGATCGAACACCGCTTCAATCCGTTCTGGGCGCGCTTCAACATCGCACGGCATCAGGAGATCGGCATCGTCTCGATGAGCATCAGCGGCGGCGGCCACAGGACCGATGTCGGTTCCTTCCTCAACCGCGACGACCGCGAAACCTTCGCCACGGCGTTTTCCGGGGCGCTTGCCACCGTGCGCCGCCGCTGACGCTAGGGCCAATCAAGTTTCGGGTGGCAACGACGCTGGCGGCATGGTTACCTGTGTCACGACAGGAGATGACCGATGAACATTGCGACAACCCTCCCCACCGACATCACGCCTGATGGCACCGATTACGACACGGTGAGAAATGTGATCGAGATGCTCACCGAAGAGTATCGCGAGCAGCCTTCGCTTGAAGCGATCGCGAAGCGTCTGAAGCAGTCGCCGACGCAACTGCAGAAGGTCTTTACCCGCTGGGCCGGGCTGTCGCCGAAGGCGTTCCTGCAGGCGGTCACGCTCGACCATGCCAAGCGCTTGCTGCGCCAGGAAGACATGCCACTCTTGGAGACCAGCATCGAGATCGGGCTTTCCGGCCCGAGCCGGCTGCACGACCTCTTCGTCACCCATGAGGCGATGTCGCCGGGCGAATGGAAGGCGCGCGGCGCGGGCCTCACCATCCGCTACGGCTACCACCCCTCCCCCTTCGGCACGGCGCTGGTGATGATCACCGATCGAGGTCTTGCCGGCCTTGCCTTCGCCGATGGCGGCGGCGAGCACGAGAGTTTCGAGGATATGGCGCATCGCTGGCCGAACGCCACCTATGTCGAGGACAGCGCGGCCACGGCGCGTTATGCGGCGCGCATTTTCGATCCTGAACGCTGGTGCGCCGGAGAGCCCTTGCGCATCTTCCTGATCGGCTCCGATTTTCAGATCCGGGTCTGGCAGGCGCTCTTGAAGATCCCGCTCGGCCGCGCCACGACCTATTCGACCATCGCCGGCGAGATCGGCCAGCCGACCGCCTCACGCGCCGTCGGGGCAGCCGTCGGCCGTAACCCGATCTCGTTCGTCGTTCCCTGTCACCGGGCGCTCGGCAAGAGCGGCGATCTCACGGGCTATCACTGGGGGCTGACGCGCAAGCGCGCAATCCTCGGATGGGAAGCCGGCAAGGCCTGAGAACGAAAAAAGGGGCGACCGGCGCCCCTTTTGTTTGCTCTGCAGTTTGCCTTAATGGGCAGCCGACATATCGCCGAGCACTTCCTTGGAAGCGACCGTCGAATTGGCGTTGAGCTTGTAGACCATCGGCACACCGGTCGCGAGATTGAGCTTCAGGATCTCTTCCTTCGTCAACCGGTCGAGAACCATGACGAGCGAGCGCAGCGAGTTGCCATGCGCGGCAACGAGAACCTTCTCGCCGGCCAGCACGCGCGGCAGGATATCCGTCAGGTAGTAGGGCCATACGCGGGCGCCGGTGTCGCGCAGGCTTTCGCCGCCCGGCGGCGAAATGTCGTAGGAACGGCGCCAGATATGCACCTGCTCTTCGCCCCACTTCTCGCGGGCATCATCCTTGTTGAGGCCGGAGAGGTCACCATAGTCGCGCTCATTCAGCGCCTGATCGCGGATGGTTTCGAGTGACGGCTGGCCGACGGCGTCGAGCACGAACTGGCAGGTGCGCTGGGCGCGGATCAGCGACGAGGTGAAGGCGATGTCGAACTTGATGCCGTAGTCGGCGAGCGCCTTGCCGCCAGCCTTGGCTTCTTCGACGCCAAGCTCGGTCAGGTCAGGATCGCGCCAGCCGGTGAACAGGTTCTTCAGGTTCCAGTCGCTCTGGCCATGCCGGACAAGGACGAGGGTGCCGCTCATATGATTTCCCCTTGAGACGATAGAGATGGTGTCAGTTGAGCCCGAGAACATCGAGCATGGAGTAGAAGCCGGGTTTCTGGTCGCGTGCCCAGAGTGCTGCGGTAATGGCGCCCCGCGCGAAGATGGAACGGTCGGTGGCGCTGTGGGACAGCGTCACCTGTTCGCCTTCTCCGGCGAGAATGACCGAGTGTTCGCCGATCACCGAGCCGCCGCGCAGCGTCGCAAAACCGATCGTGCCTTGCGGGCGGGCGCCGGTGTGGCCGTCACGGACGCGCACGGAATTTTCAGACAGCGCAATGCTGCGCCCCCTCGCCGCCGCTTCGCCAAGGAGCAGTGCCGTGCCGGAGGGGGCATCCACCTTGTGCTTATGGTGCATTTCGAGGATTTCGATGTCCCAGGCAGCAGGCCCGAGAGCACGCGCCGCCTTCTCCGTCAGCACGCCGAGAAGATTGACGCCGAGACTCATATTGCCCGACTTGACGATGCGGGCATGACGCGCGGCAGCGCGGATCTTCGCGTCGTCATCCGCCCCGCAGCCGGTGGTGCCGATCACATGCACGATGCGTGCCTGTGCGGCGAGGCCGGCAAATTCGACGGTGCCGGCCGGCGACGTGAAATCGAGCACGCCTTCGGCTTCGACAAAAGCTTCGAGCGGCTTGTCGGTGATCGCGATGCCGATCGGTCCGAGCCCGGCGAGTTCGCCCGCGTCACGGCCGACGAAGGGTGAGCCTGGACGTTCGACGGCCGCATGCAGGCGGACGCCGTCCATGCCGTGAACCATACGGATCAGCGTCTGGCCCATGCGACCGGCCGCGCCGACGACCACAAGCTTCATGTCCGTCGTGCTCATCGGCGATATTCCTTCCAGCTCATGTTTAGATTTCGGCGTCGGCCGACGCCTCTGGGGCCTTGCCCTGGAGATTGTGCAGGCGAGCGTAGAGACCGTCCTGGCGGCGCGCAAGATCCTCGTGCGTGCCTTCCTCGACGACGAGACCGTCCTTCATGACGATGATCTTGTCGGCATTGACGACCGTGGACAGACGGTGGGCGATGACGATGACCGTGCGTCCGTGCATCGCCTCGTCGAGCGCCTTCTGCACCGCGGCCTCCGACTCGGTGTCGAGCGCCGAGGTTGCCTCGTCGAGCAGCAGGATCGGTGCATTGCGCACCAACGCGCGGGCGATCGACAGACGCTGCCTCTGGCCACCGGACATCGTGACCCCGTTTTCGCCAACCGGGGTGTCGTAACCCTGCGGCTGGGTGAGGATGAAGTCATGCGCATAGGCCAGACGCGCGGCTTCCTCGATTTCCGCATCGGTCGCGTCCGGGCGGCCATAGCGGATGTTGTCGCGGATAGAGCCTTCGAAAAGATAGGGCTGCTGCGAGACATAGGCGATGCCATTGCGCAGCGACTGCTTGGTGACGTCGGCGATGTCCTGCCCGTCGATCAGAATCTGGCCGGAGGCCGGATCGTAGAACCGCGGAACAAGGCTGATGACCGTCGACTTTCCGGCCCCGGACGGGCCGACAAGCGCAGTGGTCTTGCCGCCTTCGGCGACAAAGCTGACGCCCTTCAGAATCTCGTCGCCATTGGCGTAGCGGAAGCGCACATCGCGCAGCTCGACGTTTGCACCGTGGAACTCGAGCTGCTTTGCATCCGGCTTGTCACGCTGATGCGGCACCGTGTCGAGGATTTCGTAGACCATGCGGGCGTTGACCGCGGCACGTTCCAGCGAAACCTGCAGGCGCGCCAGGCGTCGGGCCGGGTCATAGGCCATCAACAGAGCGACGACGAAGGCGAAGAAGGCTCCCGGCGGTACGCCGGCATAAATCGCGCGGAACGCGGAATAGGCAAGCACGCAGGAAATCGCGAGACCCGCAAAGGTTTCGGTCATCGGCGCGGTGCGTTCGCTCAAGCGCGCAATCCGGTTGGCCCGGTTTTCGGCCCGCTCGATGATCGCTTCGACCTTGCCGCGCAGTTCGCGCTCCATCGTGAATGCCTTGACGATGGAAATGCCCTGGATCGTCTCCTGCATGGCACCGAGGACACGGCTGTTGACCTCGATGGATTCACGCGTCGCCGAGCGCAAGCGCCTGGAAACGTAGCGCAGGCCCAGCAGCAACGGCGGCGCTGCCACGAAGACGATGATCGACAGCAGCCAATCCTTGGCGAACATCACGCCGACGAGCCCGATCAGGGTCAGGAGATCACGGGCGATCGAAGTGACGGTCAGATTGAGCACGTCCCGAATGCCGCTGACATTCTGGCTGATCTGGGCAGCGAGCTGCGCCGAGCGTGTCTCGTTGAAGTAACCGACGCTCAGTGCCATCAGATGCGCATAGAGCCGGCGCTGGTAGCGCGCGACGATATTGTTGCCGATCTTCGACAAGGCGACCGCCTGGCCGTAGGTGGCAAAGCCGCGCAACACGAACGCGCCAAAGATCGAACCGCACACCAGCAGCACGATACCCGCATTTCTGTTGGCAAAAGCCTCGTTGATCACGGTCTCCATGATCGAGGCGGTAAAGCCGGTCGTCACGGCGACGACAGCCAGGCACGCAATGGCAAAGACGTAGCCGCGGATATGATCGCGACCGTTTTCTGCGATGACCCGCTTCAAGATTCCGCTGATCGTGTCAGAATCGACAGCGTGCTGTTTTCTATCTCTGGCGCTCAAAAAGCCTGTCTTCCCTGAGCCTGCGCGGTAAGTCGGACGCCGACACTACCTTTCTCGGGCTCTATAGTGCTTTGATGTCGCTTTGGCGAGTCTTTGCGCACGCCGCCGCCATCAGCTTCGCCAGCGGCGTCCCTCCGTTGCAACACCGAAGTCTCTCGGCGTGCGCGCGAAAGCTGCCAAACCCGACAGTGCCGCCATCGGATGAATGACCGCGAAGGTCGGGATGGTCTTCATCAGCGCGGAATGCGGCGCCTTGTCTTCGAAGGCGGCCCGGAATTCCGGTTTTTGCAGCGCCGGCAGGATCTTTTGCGAAATGCCACCGGCCAGAAACACACCGCCGCGCGCCATGAAAATCAGCGCCATGTCGCCGGCCACGCGACCGAGATAGGTCGAAAACAGCGATATACTCTCGACCGCGGCGGGGTTGTTGTCGGCAAGTGCTGCTGTGGTGACCTCGGCCGGATCGTTCAGGACCGGTTCTTCGCCATTGGCGGCGCAAACGGCCCGATAAAGATTCATGATGCCGCGACCGCAGAGGATCTGCTCGCCGGCCATGCGCCCCTCGATCGGCTCCAGGAAAGGCCAGATCTGGAAGTCGCGCTCGGTTCGCGGGCCGATATCGACATGACCGCCTTCGCCGGGCACCGGAAACCAGGTGTGCTGCGCGAAGACCAGGCCGCCGACACCGAGTCCGGTACCCGGACCGAGAACGACGCGGGAGGTCAGCGGGCGAACGCTGCCGCCACCGATCTTCACCAGATCTTCGGCAGCCGGGGCGGCGACGGCCAGCGCCTGCGCCTCGAAATCGTTGATGATCAGGACGTCCTCAAGGCCGAGGCCCGACAGCATGTCCTTGGGGCGTAACACCCAGCCGGCATTGGTCAGCGGAATCTCGTCGCCCTTGATCGGGCCGGCGACGGCGAGGATCGCCGACCGCGGCTGGACCGAGGTCTTGTCGAGGATGCTCTTCTGCAACGCTTCCTCGATCGTCTCGAAATCGCCGGTCTTGATCGGCGGCAGCTGCTTCGGCTCGGCAAAGGCATCGAGCAGCAAAGCGAAGCGGGCATTGGTGCCGCCGATGTCGCCGATCAGGATCGGAAAGGAAAAACTGTTGTCACTCGCACCGGGCATCACACTGTCCATCCTGATCGTCGCCGTGAGGTTTCGAATTCTCTACAGCGCCGCGCGTCAAATATGACGCGCAAAGGACGCTGTAGCACTTAAACTTGCTGCATGAATCCTTAGATCGAATCCGATTTAAGGATTCATGCAGTATCAGTTGTGGTTGAAGTCGATCAACTGCTCCGCCGTTGCGCGATTGAGCGCCATCGGAATATCGTAGACGATCGCAAGCCGCATCAACGCCTTGACGTCAACATCGTGCGGCATCGCCGTCAGCGGATCGACGAAGAAGATCAGAAGCTGGATATCGCCGGTGGCGATCATCGCGCCGATCTGCTGGTCGCCGCCGAGCGGACCGCTTTTCAGGCGCGTGATATCGAGGCTGGGACAAACATCGAGAACGCGGCCGCCAGTCGTGCCCGTGGCAACGATCTTCCATTGCGCGAAGACCGCTTCGTTTGCCTTGGTAAACGCGGCGAGATCATCCTTCTTCTGATCGTGAGCGATCAGGGCAACGCATTTCCGATCCGCCATGCCGTATCCCCGCCAGCAAATTTAAATCGATTTGATGGCCGTATACATGAGCCCGGCAAGATTGAAAAGGCGCAAGCCGAGACGGCTACTGCAGCGTCGGGCGCGCCAGGGGAACGGGAATGTCGGCTGGCGGCAAATCGGCTGCGGCATTGCCGATCACCTGCTCGATGCCCTGTTCGGCAGGCACTGGCGACGCAGCGCGATAGGCCATGCCGAAGGTCGCATCCTGCTCGGTGGCCGGGGCCGGTCCGTTCAGCACCAGGGTGCAGGCCTTCGGCAGATCGGCCATGGTCGTCAACCGGGGCTTCACCGGCTTTTCGCCCGGCTTCTTCTTCGGCTTTGCCCATGGTTCATCTGTAAACCACCAGGCCAGCGATTTGTCGCAGCCATCGCCGGCCGGGACGGCCGCCTGGTCCTTGCAGGTCTTCGAGCCTGCCGGGCATTTGATGCGGATGTGGAAATGGTAGTCGTGGCCATAGATCGGCCGGACCTTGCCGAGCGCAGAACGGTCACCGTTCCAGGTGTCGCAGAGCTTCTTCTTGATCGCCGGATTGACGAAGACCCGTTCGACCTGCGGGTAACTGGCGGCCAGCATGATCAGCCGGGCATGCGCCGGCGTCCAGATCGATGGGTCGACGGTCAGAAACTTGTTCTTCTGCAGCATCGACGTTGCGGAGATGTCTTCCCGCTCCCGGCCCGTCAGCGTCCTCTGCGGCATCGGCGTCAGCCAGATATCGGCATCGAGACCGATCTGGTGCGAGGCGTGGCCGGAGATCATCGGTCCGCCACGCGGCTGCGAGATATCGCCGAGAAGCAGACCCGGCCAGCCGACCTTTTCGGCGGCATCATGGGAGAATTGTTCGATCAGTGCGATCATCTGGGGATGGCCCCAGCGCCGGTTGCGCGACAGCCGCATCGCCTGCCAGGTGGGACCATCCGTCGGGATCGCGACGCCGCCGGCAAGGCAGCCCTTCGCATAGAAGCCATAGGACGAAGGCGCCATCTGAGCCGGCAGCGTCTTGGCGCCGAAAAGCGTCTTTGCCGGCGTGTCGTCGGCCCTGGCAGCATCGGCGATCAAGAAACTCGTTCCGAGCAACAGCGCCAGAAGCGCCGAGCCGCAACGTTGAAGTGGAGCAACCATGTCATTTCGTCCCGTTCATGTCCCGCAGACCCCGACGCCGACGCGCCGTGTCCGATGAACCCCCATCCTAAGGCGCGGTCTTTGCCTCAGCCTTGTGAATCACCGGGATGTGACGCAAAAATTTCGCCTGATTTGCGGCGGTGCCTGTCAATTGCCCCGATTTCGCCTATGCTTTCAAAAAAGAACATTGGAATATAGGGGTACCGGCTGGATGCCAAACTTCTGCAGGACCGTGAAACCTGGCCTCGCGGCCTCGCTTCTGACAGCAGCGCTTCTTCTCCTTCCCCCTGCATCGAATGCCGAAGAACAGCCCGTCTGGCGCAATGGTACGTCGTCGATCGGTGAGCCAAAACATAAGGATGGCTTCGCCCGCTTCGACTACGTCAATCCGGACGCACCGAAAGGCGGCGAGCTGCGGCTCTCGGAAAACGGCACGTTTGACACGTTCAACCCCATCCTCGCCAAGGGCGAAGCGGCGACCGGCGTTTCGTCCCTGGTCTTCGATACGCTGTTGAAAACCGCCGAGGATGAAATCACCACCGCATACGGCCTGCTTGCCGAGGGCGTCTCCTATCCCGACGATATCTCGTCTGCCACTTTTCGCCTGCGTGCGGAGGCCAAGTGGGCCGACGGAACGCCGGTGACCCCGGAGGATGTCATCTTCTCCCTCAACATGGCGAAGGAGCACAATCCACTCCAGTCCAACTATTACCGCCACGTGGTTTCAGCGGAAAAGACCGGCGAGCGCGATATCACCTTCCGCTTTGACGAGAAGAACAACCACGAACTGCCGAACATTCTCGGCCAGTTCCCGATCGTTCCGAAGCACTGGTGGGAGGGGCAGGACGCCAAGGGCAACAAGCGCGATATCTCCCGCACAACGCTGGAACCGGTGATGGGCTCCGGCCCCTACAAGATCGCCTCTTTCCAGGCGGGTGGCTCGATCCGCTTCGAGCTCAGGGACGACTATTGGGGCAAGAACCTCAACGTCAATGTCGGACAATACAATTTCAGCACGATCACCTATGCCTTCTTTAGCGACAGAAACGTGGAATTCGAGGCTTTTCGCGCCGGCAACGTCGATTTCTACCGAGACAGCAGCGCGAGCCATTGGGCGACCGCCTACGACTTTCCGGCCATGAAGGACGGCCGTGTGATCCGCGAGGAGATCGAGAATCCGCTGCGCGCAACCGGGGTCATGCAGGCGCTGGTGCCGAACATGCGCCGCGAGAAGTTTAGGGATCAGCGGGTGCGCGAGGCGCTGAACTACGCCTTCGACTTCGAGGATCTCAACCGCAATCTCGCCTACAACGCCTATCAGCGTGTCGACAGCTATTTCTGGGGCACCGAGCTTGCCTCCTCCAAGCTTCCCGAGGGCCGCGAAAAGGCAATCCTGGAGGAGCTGAAGGACAAGGTTCCGGCCGAAGTCTTCACCACGCCCTATGTGAACCCCATCAACGGCGACCCGCAGAAGGTGCGCGGCAACTTGCGCAAGGCGCTCGACCTGTTCAAGGAGGCGGGCTACGAGCTCAAGGGCAACCGGTTGGTCAACGTCAAGACCGGCGAACCCTTCGGCTTCGAGCTGCTTCTGTCCAACCCATCCTTCGAGCGCACGGTCACGCCATTCATTAACAGCGTCAAGAAAATCGGCATCGATGCCCGCATCCGCACCGTCGACGATTCGCAATACACCAATCGCGTCAGAAGCTTCGACTATGACATGATCTATGGCATCTGGGCGCAGTCCCTGGTGCCAGGAAACGAACAGATCGACATTTGGGGCTCGAGCTCGGTCAACCAGCCGGGATCGAGAAACTATGCCGGCATTGCCGATCCAGCGATCGACGAGCTGATCCGAAGGATCATCTTCGCGCCGAACCGCGAGGAACTGGTTGCGACGACACGGGCGCTCGACCGCGTTCTCCTCTCCCATAACTATGTCGTGCCGCTCTTCTATTCCAAGGCGGTCCGCGTGGCCTATTGGAACCACCTCGCCCATCCGCAGGAGCTGCCCTATTACGGCACCGGCTTCCCGGATGTCTGGTGGTCGAAAAACGCCACGGCCAAATGAAGCCCTTGCACTTGGATGCCGTCTCGATTCCAAATGCAGAAAAACGAATCACTGAAAACGAATATAGGCCCGGCTTGGGCCTGAAAGCCGCAAGGAGACGTGAGGATTGAGACACCATAGGGCGCACGCCGACGCTTCGCGGGTCCGGGCCACCGGCAACACGTCGATCGAAAGGCTGGCCTGATGGGTGCCTATATCCTGCGACGCCTGCTGCTGATGATCCCGACGATCATCGGGATCATGGCGATTTCTTTCACAGTCATTCAGTTTGCGCCCGGCGGACCGGTCGAACAGGTGATTTCGGACCTGACGAACGCCGGCGGCTCCGACCGGCTGAGCGGCAGCAGCGGCGACCTGATGCAGACCGGTGGCGATCAAGGCGGCCAGTACCGAGGCGCCCAGGGGCTCGACCCGGAATTCATCGCCAAGCTCGAAAAACAGTTCGGCTTCGACAAGCCGCCGCTCGAACGCTTCGGCACGATGATGTGGGACTATATCCGCTTCGACTTCGGCGAGAGCTTCTTCCGCAACACGTCGGTCATCGATCTGATCAAGGAGAAGATGCCGGTCTCGATCTCGCTGGGGCTCTGGATCCTGCTGTTTTCCTACGCGATCTCGATCCCGCTCGGCATCAAGAAGGCGGTGTCTGATGGATCGACCTTCGACATCTGGACCTCGGGCATCATCATCGTCGGCTATGCCGTTCCGAGCTTCCTTTTCGGCATCCTGCTGATCGTCGTCTTTGCCGGCGGCTCGTTCCTCGACTGGTTTCCGCTGCGCGGCATCGTTTCCGACAATTTCTGGCAACTGCCCTGGTGGCAGAAGATCCTCGACTACTTCTGGCACATGACGCTGCCGCTGATCACGCTTTTGCTTTCGGCCTTCGCGACAACGACGCTCTTGACCAAGAATTCGTTCATCGACGAGATCAAGAAGCAGTATGTGACGACGGCGCGCGCCAAGGGCCTGAATGACCGTCAGGTGCTCTACGGCCACGTCTTCCGCAACGCTATGCTGATCATCATCGCCGGTTTCCCGAGCGCCTTCATCTCGGCCTTCTTCACCGGTTCGCTGTTGATCGAATATATCTTCTCGCTCGATGGCCTTGGGCGGCTCGGCTATGATTCCGTCGTCAAGCGCGACTATCCGATCGTCTTTGCGACGCTGTTCATCTTCTCGCTGATGGGGCTGCTCGTCAGCCTGCTCTCCGACCTCATCTACACCTGGGTCGATCCGCGCATCGATTTCGAGCGGAGGGACGTGTGATGAGCACCGTAACCACTGCCCCCACCCAGGTTGCCGCCCCGCCGCGTGGCTGGCTGTCGCCGGTCAACAAGCGGCGCTGGCAGAACTTCAAGGCGAACCGGCGCGGCTACTGGTCGCTCTGGCTGTTCCTTCTGCTGTTCGTGCTCAGCCTGTTTGCCGAATTCATCGCCAACGACAAGCCGATCATCGCCTCCTACAAGGGCGAGATCCTGTTTCCTGCGGTGGTCAACTATCCGGAGGAGAAGTTCGGCGGCTTCCTTGCCGAGACCGACTATCGCTCCGACTACATTCGCGACGAGATCGAGGGCAACGGCTGGATGATCTGGCCGCCGATCCGCTACTCCTACCAGACGGTCAACTCGAACATTCCGCATTCGGCGCCGACAAAGCCCTTCTGGCTGATGAGCACGGAGGAACGCTGCTCGGCCTATCCGGAAGGCACCGCCGACCGCAACTGCATTGCCGGCAACCTCAACTGGCTCGGCACCGACGACCAGGCGCGCGACGTGACGGCGCGCATGATCTACGGCTTCCGCATCTCGGTGCTCTTCGGGCTGGTACTCACCATCGCCTCCGCGATCATCGGCGTGACGGCCGGCGCAGTGCAGGGCTATTTCGGCGGCTGGACCGACCTCTTGATGCAGCGCTTCATCGAGATCTGGTCGTCGATGCCGGTGCTCTACATTCTCTTGATCATCGCCGCGATCCTGCCGCCGGGCTTCTTCATCCTGCTCGGCATCATGCTCTTGTTTTCCTGGGTCGGCTTTGTCGGCGTCGTGCGCGCCGAGTTCCTGCGGGCACGCAACTTCGAATATGTGAATGCAGCGCGCGCGCTTGGCGTCGGCAACGGCACGATCATGTACCGTCACCTGCTGCCGAACGCGATGGTGGCGACCCTGACCTTCCTGCCGTTCATCCTTTCTGGCTCGATCACCACGCTGACCTCGCTCGACTTCCTCGGCTTCGGCATGCCGCCGGGCTCGCCTTCCCTTGGCGAGATGATCGCGCAGGGCAAATCCAATCTGCAGGCGCCCTGGCTCGGGCTGACGGCCTTCTGCGTCATGTCGGTGATGCTGTCGCTGCTGATCTTCGTCGGCGAAGCGACCCGCGATGCCTTCGACCCGAGAAAGACATTCCGGTGAGCGCGACGATGACCGATCCCATTCTCTCCGTCCGCGATCTGTCGGTCGCTTTCCATCAGGGCGGTAACACCTCGCTTGCGGTCGATAGCATTTCCTTCGACATCAAGCGCGGCGAAACGGTTGCGCTTGTCGGTGAGTCCGGCTCCGGCAAGTCCGTGTCCGCCAACTCGATTCTGAAGCTCCTGCCCTACCCTTCGGCAAGCCATCCGAGCGGCGAAATCCACTTCAACGGCAAGGACCTGCTGAAGGCCAGCGATGCGGAGCTGCGCCATGTGCGCGGCAACGACATCACGATGATCTTCCAGGAGCCGATGACATCGCTCAATCCGCTGCATCCGATCGAACGGCAGATCGGCGAGATCCTGGAGCTGCATCAGGGACTGGAAGGAGCCGCGGCGCGCACGAGAATTCTCGAGCTCTTGAACCAGGTCGGCATCCGCGAGCCGGAGAAGCGGCTTGGCGCCTATCCTCACGAGCTTTCCGGTGGCCAGCGCCAGCGCGTGATGATCGCCATGGCGCTCGCCAACCGGCCGGAGCTTTTGATCGCCGACGAGCCGACGACGGCGCTCGACGTCACGGTGCAGGCCCAGATCCTCGAACTCTTGAAAACGCTGAAAGACGAGCACGGCATGTCGATGCTGTTCATCACCCATGACCTCGGCATCGTGCGAAAAATCGCAGACAGGGTCTGCGTGATGACCAAGGGCAAGATCGTCGAGACCGGGCCGACCGCCGAGATCTTTGCCAATCCACAGCATGCCTATACCCGCCACCTGCTCGCATCCGAGCCAAGGGGTAACCCGCCGCTTTCGGACGCCTCCAAGCCAGTCGTCATGGAAGCGGCTGATGTGAAGGTTTGGTTTCCGATCAAGGCCGGCTTCCTGCGCAAGGTCGTCGACCACGTGAAGGCGGTCGACGGCATCGACCTTAAGCTGCGCGCCGGCCAGACGCTCGGCGTCGTCGGCGAATCGGGTTCCGGCAAGACGACGCTCGGTCTGGCGCTGACGCGGCTGATATCGTCCAAGGGACGGATCGCCTTCGTCGGCAAGGACATCGCCGCCTACAGCTTCCGCGAAATGCGGCCGCTTCGAAACCGGATGCAGGTCGTCTTCCAGGACCCTTACGGTTCTCTGAGCCCGCGCATGTCGATTTCCGACATCATCGCCGAAGGGCTGAAAATCCACGAGAGCGCGCTGTCGGACAACGAGCGCGATCAACGCGTCGCCGCAGCGCTCGAGGAAGTGGGGCTCGACCCCGCCACCCGCTGGCGCTATCCGCACGAATTCTCCGGCGGCCAACGGCAGCGCATCGCGATTGCGCGTGCGATGGTACTGAAGCCGAAATTCGTGATGCTGGATGAGCCGACCTCGGCGCTCGACATGAGCGTCCAGGCGCAGGTGGTCGACCTGCTGCGCGACCTGCAGCACAAGCACGACCTCGCCTATCTCTTCATCAGCCACGACCTCAAGGTTGTGCGGGCGCTTGCCAACGAGATGATCGTGATGCGCATGGGCAAGGTCGTCGAGCAGGGCCCGGCGGAGCGCATCTTCAATGCGCCGCAGGAGGATTATACCAAGGCCCTGATGGCGGCAGCCTTCAACCTCGAAGCCGTCAACCTGTCCGCCATCCGCCAGTAGAGTCCTAACAATGCCCTCGAAAAGCTCCGTCATCATCGATCTGAAGTTCATTCCCGAGGAGGTTGCGGCAGCCCTGAAGGGCGCCTTCCCGGACCGGGAGGTGATCAACCGAGCCGATGCCATCCACGACAATCGCGATCTCTCTGATATCGACTATGCCGTCGTGTGGAAATCGGCACCGGACCTTTTCGAGAGAGCGCCGGATCTCAAGGTGGTGTTCTCCGGCGGCGCCGGCGTCGACCATGTCCTGACGCTGCCGGGATTGCCGGATGTGCCGCTTGTGCGCTTCGTCGATCGCAGCCTGACGACACGCATGAGCGAATGGGTGGTGATGCAATGCCTCATGCATCTGCGCCAGCACAGCACCTATGAGGCGCTGGCGGCAAAGCGGGAGTGGCGCGACCTTTCCCAACCCGAGGCGGCGGACATTACCGTCGGCATCATGGGCATGGGCGTGCTTGGACAGGATGCGGCCCGTAAGCTTTCGGCCTTGGGCTTCAAGGTCGTCGGCTGGTCGCGCAGCACGAAGGCGATCGACGGCATCGAGACCTATGGCGGTGACGAGCTGGACGCCTTCCTGGCGCGCACGGACTTCCTGGTTGGCCTGTTGCCGCTGACGCCGGAGACCCGCGGCATCTTCAATGCCGGACTTTTTGCCAAGCTGAGCCGCAACGGCCCCTTTGGCGCCCCGGTCTTCATCAATGGCGGCCGCGGCGGCAGCCAGGTCGAAACCGATATCTTGAGCTCACTCGATTCGGGCCTTCTCGGCGCAGCGTCCCTTGACGTTTTCGAGCAGGAGCCGCTTTCGCCAGAAAGCCGCTTCTGGCAGATGCCGAATGTCTATGTAACGCCGCATGTCGCAGCTTCGTCCGACGTCAAGGCGCTGTTCCGCCACGTCGAACAGCAGATCGCCCGCCTCGAAAGCGGGCAACCTTTGCAGCACGTCGTCGATAAATTAGCCGGCTACTGAGCGCTTAGAACGCTTCCGGCCTCGAGAGAGCCGCCCAAACCCTCTATCTCTTTGTTTTTGCGCATTACCTGACGGAAAACCGCTTCGCACTTTTCCTGGAAATGCTTAAGGGCGGCGATAGCCCGTCGGCTGGTCGTAGAGCCAACCGATGCGTTCGATCGACGCTTCCAGTCCCTCGCGGGCAACGGTCATCGTATGGCCGTTGGCATGGATCAGCGTTTCGTCGTCTTCCATCAGCGCAACGTGGCCCTTCCAGAAGACGAGGTCGCCGCGCCTAAGCTCCTCACGGGCGATCGGCGTTCCCAAGCCTGCAGCCTGCATGTCGGAGTCGCGCGGGGCGAGCTTGCCGACCATCATCATCGACAGCTGCACAAGGCCGGAACAATCAATGCCGAAACCGGAACGACCGCCCCAGAGATAGGGAGTTTCGACGAAGCGGGCGGCAACCGAGACATAGTCTCCGGGCACGACGCTGCCGACCTCGATGCAATGGTTGGCGATCACCGCCTGGCCGCCGTCGAGCAGGAAGTAGCGCGTGCCACGGGTCTCGCGCTCGTCGACAACGCTGAGACGGCTGCCCATCGACAACGGATAAACAGTCGGAAAACGCAAGTCATGACCGGAATAGACGAAGGTGCGCGGGGCCGAGACGATGTGCGTCGGGCTCTTGACCACCGGCGCAAGGCAATATTCCGGAAGGTAGCCGACATAGCCGTCGAGATCCGCCTTCACCCAGCACCAGCTCTCGTTGGTATCGAGCACCCGAACCGATTCGCCGAGCAGCAGTTCGGTATCGGTACCGCAGGCAAGATCGGGCTTTGCCCTGAGCGGCGTTACCGGCACGGAGACGCGGGCAACGCTTCCCTCGACATAGCGCTCGGCCTCCACGACACCGCGAAGGCGGCTTTCGGCGAGGTCGGCTCGATAGGCATTCAGGCGGCGATCGGGAAGTGTCGACATGTCAACTCACTTAGGCTGTTTGCGGCCCTGATCAATGATCAGATCGCCGAATTTTTCAAGATAGAGAGCACCGTCGACTGTCCTTTTGATGACCACGTTGCGCCGATCGCGGTCGTCGCGGGCGCGGTCGACAAGGCCGAGGGCGCCCATGGTATCGAGTGCTCGCGTGATCACCGGCTTGGTGACGCCAAGGGTTGCGGCAAGGCCACGAACGGTGTGGGGCGGCGGCACGAGATAGATCTGCAAGAGGATCGCCATCTGGCGCAGCGTCAGATCGCGACCGTCCACCCGCACCTGTTCCAACGATACCATGTGCCAGAGCCCGAGGGCCTGGGAGGGCGTAAGCTCGACCGGCAATGGCAACTCCTGCGCAACCGCATGAATCCCTCGATCGCTCTCCGGTTCGAGGATTCAAACAGACAGTCAACGAACGACAGCGACCAATACACTTCCAAGGGAAGCGCGGCGCTGCGGTAGTCCGCCACCATAGCGGCGGACCGTTACGCAAGCGTTGCTTTTTCGGACGACCGGCGCAGGGTCAGCGCCGGTCGTCTTCATCAGAGACTTACTTGGCGATCCGCCCGATATGCTGATAGAGCGCGCGAATAGCCTGAGCCTCACCGCCAACAGGCGAATGCGGCCGCTCGGACTGGGCCCACCCGAAGATATCGAAATGCACCCAGCTTTTGGTGTTGGTGACGAAGCGCTTGAGGAAGAGCGCGGCGGTGATCGAACCTGCCATGCCGCCCGAAGGCGCGTTCGTCAGGTCGGCAATGCGCGCGGAGACGTCCTTGTCGTAGCCCATGTGCAGAGGCATGCGCCACATCGGATCGTCGACGCTGAGGCTCGCCTCAGAGAGATCCTGCGCCAGCTCGGCGTCGTCGGTGAAGAACGGCGGCAGGTCGGGACCGAGTGCAACGCGGGCGGCACCGGTCAGCGTTGCCATATCGACAAGCAGCTCGTTCTTTTCCTCGTCGGCATAGGCGAGCGCATCGGCAAGAATGAGACGGCCTTCGGCATCGGTGTTGTCGATCTGCACCGTCAGGCCCTTGCGGCTGCGATAGATGTCGCCCGGCCGGAAGGCATTGGCGGAGATCGAGTTCTCGACGACGGGGATGATGACGCGCAGATCGACCTTGAGCTTTGCATCCATGATCATCAGCGCGAGGCCCATGACGTTGGCGGCACCGCCCATGTCCTTCTTCATTAGCAGCATTGAGGAAGCGGGCTTGATGTCGAGGCCGCCGGTGTCGAAGCAGACGCCCTTGCCGACCAGCGTCACTTTCTTGTGGCCCTTCTTGCCCCAGCGCAGTTCAAGAAGACGCGGCGCTTCTGCGCTCGCACGGCCGACCGTGTGAACAAGCGGGAAGTTCTGCGTCAGAAGAGCCTCGCCCGATATCACCGAGACATCCGCCTTGTAGTGCGTCGCAAGTGCGCGGAATGCTGCTTCCAGCGCCTCAGGGCCCATGTCGTTGGTCGGCGTGTTGATGAGGTCGCGGGCAAGGAAGACGCCGGCGAGCTGACGCTTGATATCGGCAGCATCGGCATCGGTCGGGATGAGCAAGGTCGGCGGCTCGCCCTTTGCCGACTTGTAACGCTCGAAGCGATAGGAGCCGAGACCATAGCCGAGTGCCAGCCGGTTGGCTGTGAGCGGCGCCGTTTCGATATGCCACTTGCCGGGTGGCAGGGCGCGCGCGAGCTTGCCGGTCAGGAACGGCGCCTCGGATGGGTTGCCGCCCAGGCCGAAGAGCGCGCCGCCGAGATGGCCATCGGCGGATGGGATCAGAAGGACCGCGCCCGATTCGGCCTTGAAGCCGGCCTTTCGGGCCCAATCAAGCGCGATCGGATCGATGGCTCCCGTTTCGATATGCGCCGGCGTGACCGCGAAGATCGGCAGAGTCTTGCCTGCGCTGGTGTTGAACGGCGACGGCCGCTCGATGAACTGATAGGGGGCCATGGAAGTCCTCGGCTGACAGAGATGGATTCGCGCAATTAACGCTCTGTTAGGGTTAACAGATTATTGCTGGAGTGAAAGTTGCGCCGATGTTGTTTGGAGTTCTGGTGCGCGAATGCATGCTGGGGACACCGCCGATGGCCAAACGCACGATCTCATCCCTAAACGCCAACCGTCTGCTGCAAGGCGCCGCGATCGCGATCGTCGCCCTGTCTGTCGCCGGCTGTGCCAACCAGCCGAAGAAGGAGCTGACGACCGGTTCCATTTCGGGCACGTCGAAGTCGGTTCAATCGATGACCGCATCGGAACTGTCCCAGGCAGCCGAAGGCATCGGCCAGGCCTATGAGAAGAACCCGCGGGATCGCGAGGCGGGGCTCAACTACGCCAATCTTCTGCGCATGACCGGGCGCAACGAACAGGCGCTTGCCGTCATGCAGCAGGTCGCCATCAACCATCCGCGGGACCGCGAGGTCCTCGGCGCCTACGGCAAGGCGCAGGCAGCGGCCGGACAACTGGATCAGGCACTGAACACGATCAGTCGCGCGCAGACGCCGGATCGGCCGGACTGGAAGCTGAAATCGGCCGAGGGCGCGATCCTTGACCAACTCGGACGTGCCCAGGAGGCGCGCCTGCGCTATCGCGAAGCGCTCGAGCTCAAGCCGAACGAGCCTTCGGTGCTCTCCAACCTCGGCATGTCCTATCTTCTGACCAA
The DNA here is from genome assembly GCF_001424825.1 of Ensifer sp. Root31. Lineage (NCBI taxonomy): Bacteria > Pseudomonadati > Pseudomonadota > Alphaproteobacteria > Hyphomicrobiales > Rhizobiaceae > Ensifer > Ensifer sp. Root31. Next base: position 558,921 of record NZ_LMCO01000001.1, read on the forward strand.
GGACCTGCGCACGGCGGAGACCTATCTCAAGTCCGCCGCGAGCCAACCCGGCGCCGACAGCAGCGTACGGCAGAACCTCGCACTCGCCGTCGGGCTGCAGGGACGCTTTCAAGAGGCCGAAACGATCGCCCGCCAGGAGCTTTCCGGGGAGCAGGCAGAAGCCAACGTGAAATATCTGCGCTCGATGCTGTCGCAGCAAGGTGCGTGGACGCAGCTGGCCAAGGCGGACGAAACCAACACCAACTGAGATCACGGAACGGAACCGGTGTCTGTCGCACGCCCCAAGCCCGCTACAGCGACCTTTGCGCGTCTAATAAGACGTGCTGCGCTGTAGGAATCGCTGACTGCGCTTTAAGCCTTTGTTTTTGCGCATGTCGCGCAAAAGTGCGTAGCGGTTTTGCGATAGTGACATGCGCTAGGCTGATCTCAAGCCGCCTCTGATTTGCAAGCCTCCACAGCCTCGCGCGTTCAATGGAATACGCGACGAGCGCCATGGGCGGCCCGACTTTTCGGCACAATTTCCCAAATTGCATCCGCTCTGAAGAATTGTGCAGCAGCGGGATCAGAAACGATCGGCGACCTGGATGCCGGCCGGACCGAGGATGACGGCGACGAGAACCGGCAGGAAGAACAGGATCATCGGCACTGTGAGCTTGGGCGGCAGCGCCGCCGCCTTCTTTTCAGCGGCATTCATGCGCTGATCGCGGCTTTCCTGCGCCAGAACGCGCAGCGCCTGGGCAATCGGGGTGCCGTAGCGGTCGGCCTGGATCAGCGCCTGAACCACCGATTTCACATCATCGAGGCCCGTCCGGTGGCCGAGGTTTTCGAGCGCGATCCGGCGTTCGGGCAGGAAGGAAAGCTCGGCCGTCGTCAACACCAATTCCTCCGCCAGAGCCGGCGACTGGGAGGCAATTTCATCGGCAACGCGCCGCATGCCAAGCTCCATCGAGACGCCGGATTCAACGCAGATCAGCAGGAGATCGAGCGCATCCGGCCAGGCGCGACGAATGGAATGCTGTCGCTTCGAGATGGCGTTGGCGACAAAGATGTTCGGCGCATAGAAGCCGACATAGGCAAAACCGACGGCAAATGCGAACCGCATCATGAACGGCTTTTCGGCAAAATTGCCGAGCACGAAAACATAGATGATCGCGATGACCAGGAACAGGAACGGAAGGCAGAAGCGCGCGAAGAGGAAGGTGTTGAGCGCGTTCTGGGACCGATAGCCCGCCGTCTTGAGACGGTTGACCGTGTTGTCGTCAACGAGGGCTTTGCGCAGATTCAGCCGCTCGACCACCTGGCGAACGGACGTATTGTTCTGACCGCGCAAATTGGCCTTGCCGCTCGAGACTTCGGCCGCCAGGCGCGCGCGTTCCCGTGCGCGGATCTGTTCGCGCTCGGTCGCCACCGATTTCATCCGCTTGCCGAGGTCTCCGCGCTCCAAGAGCGGCACCACGAGAGAATAGAAGGTCGCCAGCACTGCAAATGAGACAAGAACGGCAAAGACGACATTGGGATCCGTCAGTGTCTTGATCAATCCTTCGCTCATAATCGTCCCTCAGATATCGAAATTGATCATGTTGCGCATCACCAGAATGCCGATACTCATCCAGACCAAGCCAGCGCCAATGATGAGATGGCCGCGCGGGTCAGTGAACAGGACCATCATGTAGTCGGGTGAGGTAACGTAAACGAGGAACGACACGATGAATGGCAGGGCGCCAATAATGCAAGCCGAAGCCTTTGCCTCCATCGACAGAGCGCTGACCTTGGCCTTCATCTTCTTTCGTTCACGCAACACCTTCGACAGGTTGCCGAGCGCTTCGGACAGGTTGCCACCCGCCTGCGCCTGAATACCAATAACAATGGCGAAGAAATTCACCTCTGCCAGTGGAATGCTATTGATCATGCGGGCGCATGCCTCGGTGACGCTGAGGCCGACCTGCTGAGAATCGACGACGCGGCGAAATTCGGTTTTGACCGGCTCCTGGCCGTCACCGGCGATGAGGCGCAGGGCATCATTCAACGGAAGACCCGATTTGATCGAGCGAACCATGATGTCGAGCGCGTTCGGAAACTCCTCAAGGAATTTCTTGCAGCGACGCTTGATCAGGAAGCCGATGAACCAGCGTGGCAGGCCAGCGGCGGCGATCAGGCTGATGCCAGCCGAGATCGCGAGACCGGCGCCAGCCATGAGCGTTATGATGAAGGCGACGAAGCCGAAAGCCGCACTGAAAAGATAAAACTGCGTCAGGGAAATGGACAGGTTTGCCTGTGCCAGGCGGGCCTTCATCGATGGCGCCGTCTTGCTCGATTTTTCCTGTTGCTTCTTCTCGAGTTCCTTCAACGAGTCCTGAACGGACTTGCGTCGCTTCGACATTTCGTTGACACGATCGCGAGCTGCCTTGACCTTGACCCGATCTGTTTCGGCGGCGCCGACTTTGCGAATTCGACCTTCCGCCTTCTTCTCGGTTTCTATCCGCGAATACAGGACAACATAGGCAAGGGCCGCCGCTGAAATTGCGACGAGGAAGGCCAGCGCCAGGACGGGGATGCCTATGCCGAACATCGCGGCTCCTAGCCCTTGTCCATAGCGTCGAGTGTCGCCGCCAGGCGTTTGTCTTCGTTGAAGTACCGGGCGCGATCCCAAAAGTGCGGGCGACCGATGCCGGTCGATACGTGGCGGCCGACAATACGGCCGTTGGCATCTTCCCCTTCGATCTCGTAGCGCATCAGATCCTGCGTGATGATGACGTCGCCTTCCATACCGACCACTTCGGTGATGTGGGTGATGCGGCGCGAACCGTCGCGCAGACGCGCGGCCTGGATGATGACGTCGATGGATCCGGAGATGATCTCGCGCACAGTCTTGGCCGGCAGGGTGTAGCCGCCCATGGCGATCATCGATTCCATACGCGCCAGGCATTCGCGCGGCGTATTGGCGTGGATCGTCCCCATGGAACCGTCATGGCCGGTGTTCATCGCCTGCAGCAGGTCGAACACCTCAGGTCCGCGCACTTCGCCGACGATGATGCGCTCGGGCCGCATACGCAGGCAGTTCTTGATGAGATCCCGCATGGTGATCTCACCCTCGCCTTCGATATTCGGCGGTCGGGTTTCGAGGCGAACCACGTGCGGCTGCTGCAATTGCAGTTCGGCGGTGTCTTCGCAGGTAATCACTCGCTCGTCGAGGTCGATGAAGCCGGTCAGGCAGTTCAGAAGCGTCGTCTTGCCCGAACCGGTACCGCCGGAGATGACGATGTTGCAGCGGACGCGGCCGATGATCTGGAGAAGGACTGCCCCCTCGGGCGTGATTGCGCCGAATTTCACCAGCTGATCGAGCTTCAGCTTGTCCTTCTTGAATTTGCGGATCGTCAGAGCGGTGCCGTCGATGGCAAGCGGCGGCGCAATGACGTTGACGCGCGAGCCGTCGGGAAGACGCGCGTCGCAGATAGGGCTGGATTCGTCGACGCGCCGCCCCACCTGTCCGACGATCCGCTGGCAAATCGACAGGAGCTGGGCATTGTCACGGAATCGGACTTCGGATTCGATCGTCTTGCCGCCCACTTCGATGAAGGTCTGACCGGCACCATTGACCATGATATCGGCAATATCATCGCGCGCGAGCAACGGCTCCAACGGTCCATAGCCAAGGACGTCATTGCAGATATCGTCGAGCAGTTCCTCCTGCTCGGAGATCGACATCGCGAAGTTCTTGATCGTGATGATGTCATTGACGATATCGCGAATTTCTTCGCGAGCGCTTTCCGTGTCGAGTTTCGCCAGCTGCGAAAGATCGATCGTATCGATCAGCGCGGAGAAAACCTGCGACTTCGTATCGTAGTAGTCCTCGTTGCGGGCGGGTCGCTTTCTTTGTGCCGGAGCTGGCGATTGCGGACGCGACGCCGGTGCTTGAGCATCGCCAAGCACCGGCACGTGGGCGCGCTCGATGACGGCCGCTTGCGTGGCAGGGACGATCGGCGGCAGAGCAGCACCTGTCGTGCCGCTCTTGCCGAAGCCTTCGTTTCCGCGTTTGCCGAACATGTTCCTGATCCGTCCGTTGTACAGCGCCGCGTGTCAAGCATGACGCGCTAAGGACGCTGTAACGCTTTAGATTTGCTGCATAATTTTTTTCTTAAATCGAATCCGACTTAAGGAATTATGCAGTATGCGTCGTCTATTTCTTGCCGAGTGCGGCCAGCACCTTGCCGAGACCGCCGCGTCGCGCCTTCTTCATCGACGCACGGCCGGTCAGCAGGTGCGCGAGCTGGGAGAAGGTTTCGGCAGCGGCCGACTTCTTGTCGATCTCCGCAATCATGCGGCCGCTGTTCGACGCGTTGCCGAAGAGAACGGCGTCGAACGGGATGATGGCGGCCGCTTCGATTTCCAGCGACTCGCAGAATTCGCTCACCGCAATCTCCGGACGCTTCGGCATGCCCACCTGATTCAAGATGAGATGAGGTTGCTTGTCGTTCGGCCGAAGCTTCCTCAAGGCATCGAGCAGGTTCTTCGTGTTGCGAAGACTTGCGAGATCAGGCACGGCTGTGATCACGATCTCATCGGCTTCGCCGAGAACCGCGCGCGTCCATTCCGTCCACATATGCGGGATGTCGAGCACCGAAACGGGTGCACTGCGTTGCAAGATCTCGAGGATCGGATGAAAGGCGCCACCCTCGAAGTCATAGGCGCGATCCAGCATCGACGGCGCCGCCAGCAGCGAAAGATGCTCGGAGCATTTGGTCAGAAGACGATCGAGAAAGACCTCGTCGAGCCTCTCCGGTGCGAAAACCGCTTCCGAGATGCCCGTTGGCGGGTCCTGATCGAAATCGATATTGGCCGTGCCGTAGGGCAGGTCGAGATCGGCAAGAATGGTTTCGGTCGAAAAAAGGTTAGAAATGCCCCAGGCGCAATTGTGCGCGATAGCCGAGGAACCGCTGCCGCCCTTGGCGCCGATAAAGGCCAGGCTGCGCCCCAGCGGCTCGGCGTCGGGATCGACGAAAATCGATGAAACCGCCGACAGAATATCCGGCATCGCCACCGGCGCGACCATATACTCGGAAATGCCGTTGCGGATGAGATCGCGATAAAGGGCGATATCGTTGTGTTTGCCGACGAGAACGACCTTGGTGCTTGGGTCGCAGACCGCAGCCAAAGGTGCTAGCTCCGTCAAAAGCGACCGCGGCTCTGTTGCCGTTTCCAGAATGATCAGATTCGGCGTCGACACCGTCGCAAACATGTTTGCCGCAGCATCAATGCCGCCACTGTTGATGCGCAGGCTAACCTTCGCCATGCGGCGGTCCTGGCCGCAACGCTCCATCAGCCGCTGCATCGCCTCGCTTTCGCAAAAGGCATGGATAGAAATGCGCGGCAGCGGACGGACCTGCTCAAGGTCGCCCGGTTGCACCGTATCGAAAACGGAATCGCCCGCCCCGGCCCCCGTTTCGATCCTGTACTCAATGGTGCTCATCTGCTGATCCCAACGATATCAATTGACGATGATGACGGGTCCGTCACTCTTTTCGGTTCCGCGCCAGTCCGTGATGACCTGGCCGCGCTGCTCCGCATCGATCGGCGACATCTGGCGCGGGCCGAGCAGATCGGTCGGATTGGAGATCTGGGCCGCCAGATTGGATTGCGACGCGCAGCCGAAATTATAGTAGTTGCGGTTCTGGATCGTGTTGAGTGCAACGTCCTCCGGCCACTCACCACAGGGACCGGTCTGGGCGGTGATCGCCACATAGCTCAAGCGAACCGGAGCGGCATCACCCATGGGACCGGCCTCGTAGCCGGCCTCGATCAGCCGCTTCGCGGGGACGCCAGCCGCGACGAGAACGCTGCGGATCTCCTTGCGCATGGCCTGCACGGCATGGCTGTTTGCCGAGCCGCGCGGCAGCATGATCTGGACGACGCCAGTCGATGAATTGCGATAATCGGCAGCAAAGCCGCTGATGACGTCGCGCGTGCCTTGCGTCAGCCGACGGTCACCGGAGGCAATGGGGATATCGATCGTACGCTCGCCCTCGGCAAGCACGATCGGATGCCGTGTCCGGTAATCATCGGGGATGGAGCCCGTCGAAAGATTATCCTTGGTGCCGCAGCCGACAAGCAGCCCGGCAGCCACGAGGAGGATTGCAGCACGCCGCAAATGACGGACGGGAACTCCGGATCTGTTGAGGGACATGGCACTCGGCCTTTCAGAATTCTCGTGGAAGCTGCTTCGCGTTTGCATGACCCAGCCCTATTTGTAGATGAAGCCAACATTGCCATGGTACTGACCCGCCGGTGCGGATGCTTCCGGGCGCCCGTAGATGCGGTTCACGCGACCAAGGAAGAAGCTGTCGAGATCATTGGCAGGGTTGAAATTGTCGTCGGGCCTGGCGATCGCGCTTCTGGCAACCGGGCGCACGAGGTAGGGCGTCGCAATGATGACAAGTTCGGTTTCGTTGCGCACGAAATCCTTGCTGCGGAAGAGCGTTCCGAGGACCGGGATCTTCGACGCTCCCGGCAGGCCGGACATCGCCTGACGGATATTGTCCTGCACGAGGCCGGCGATGACGATAGAGCCGCCCGAGGGAAGCTCGACACTGGTCGACGCCTCGCGCCTGCGGATGCCGAGGAAGGTGTTGCCAGGGACAGAGGTGACGCCGTTGCCGGTGACGATCGAGCCCTCATAGGTCGGCTCGGAAACGTTGGTTTCGATCTGCAGACTGATACGGCCCGGTCCCAGGACGACCGGCTTGAAGTTCAGGCGAATTCCATATTCGACGTCGTTGATCTCACGCGTAACCGTTGGGTCGCCGGTTTTGTCGTCGACCTTGACTTCCTGGGTGCCGCCGAGCCGAAATTCCCCACCGACATAGAAATTGGCCTCTTGTCCCGAAATTGCCGTCAAGGTGGGTTCTGCCAGTGTGCGCATGACACCGGCTTGCTCCATCGCATTGATGTAGCTCGAGATCGTCGTTCCGCCGATGGATCCCTTGATCAGCGCGTTTGCGCCGACACTGATCGCATCACCGAGGTTTGCAGGATTGCGGAAGCCGATACCGCTCTCGCCGTCTCCTACACGCCCGTTGAAGCCCAATTGCTTCAAGACCTGGCGGCTCACTTCGGCAACCGTCACCTTCAGCGTGACCTGATCGTCACCTTCGATGGTCAACAGGTTGACAATCTGCGAGACCTGCCGATCCTCGGCAAAGATATCGGCATCACCATTGTTTCCCTGCGCAGTGATGTTGCGTGTCGTCGCTTCACCGCCCTGCAGGAAGGCCTTGGCGAGATCGACGGCTCGCGTCGAATCGAGCGGTGTGCGCACGGTACCCGTCAGCACGATGTTGTCGGAGATGATCTCAACGTTGATTTCGGCATCGGGAATGAAACGACGCAGGTTTGACTGCAGATTGGCGATGTCGCGCTCAACCTCGACGTCAAGACTGACGATCTCTTCGCCATTCGGCCCGAAGACAAAAATGTTGGTCTGCCCAACGGATTTTCCAAAGAGATAGATACGCCTGGACGTGCGCGTGACGGCATCGGCGAGCGATGGGTCGGCGACGAGAATATCATGGGCATCGGCCGGTAGATCGACGACGACGGCCTTGTTCAGCCCCAGGCTGATCTTCTTCTTCACCCCGGGCCCGCTTTCAACGATCCTGACGACCGACGAGGCGGCCGCATGGGCGAACGGGAGCGTTGGCAGCGCCATGCCCGAGAATGTCAGGCAAAACGACAGACCGGCTGCAACAGACGTCCGAAATTTATTCCCGCTCCGCTTCACCTTGCGCTCCGCTCGATCGCTCATTGTTGCTGGCCTTGGCTGATGGCACCGTCGTTCTTGACGATCGAGCCCGACTTGATGACCTGGATGCTGGGCTGGCCATCGCCACTCAGAAGGTAATCCGCGGCGTTCGTATCCGGCTCTTGAGCATCCGCGACACTGCGAAGGGCAAGTGAGATGCGTTCAGCCATTTGCTGCGCGACGGTCATGACCTTTGATTGATCCGGCGTCAGTTCCAGCGTCGCCGTGGTACCGACAACGGATTTTGAGCCGTCATCCTTCTCCTCGACCTGCTGATCAATCGCCAGCACGCGAACATTGCTGAGCACGGTTTCCGTCAGGTAGAGATCGCCGTCCGATTTACGGACCATGATGACGTCGACGCGGTCATTGGGCAGGATGAAGCCGCCGGCGCCGGTCGCCACTGTGATCTCTGTGGCAACGGCGCGCTTGCCAGCAGGCAATAGCGACGACATGATTCGGCTGGAGGAGTCCGCGACCTTCTCGCTGCGCACGGGCTCGCCGTTAAAGATCGGCAGGCGAACGACTGCGCCGGTTAGGTCTTCAACGGCAGAAGGACGGTTTTCTTCGGTGATGAGCCCGTCGACGACACCGTCCTTGGGCCATGCCATCCAATGGACAGCATCACCACCCAACCGCGACCCGACGGGCAAGCTCTTGCTCGCAACAAGGACATTGACGGTCGGCGCTCGCTCGATCAGCGGCTCCGCCATTTGTGGCGAGGGACCACGGGTCAGCTTCATCGCCAACAACCCGGCCATCGCCGCCGAGGCGACGGCCACCGCCAGTATGATGATGCGAACCGGTTTCATGATCGTTTCTGAGCCCCGCAGATATGCCGGGGTCAGATTGATCAGGAATTGGTGTAATTATAGTTAACAAGCCTCTTACGGGCATGGTTAACAATTATTATACAACCTTCACTCATTGCCTTGATCAGCAAGACAAGCGGCTCGTGTCTAGCCCTTTAGCTGAGAAAATGCCTGCAACATGAGGGGCGACGCCGGATAGGCAACAAATCCTCCAAGTGCGATTGCAATGCCATAGGGAATCTTCTTGGCCGTAAACAGGAGGCGCGGAAGCGGAATCCCAGCCGCCAATATTCTGGTCTCCTGCGTCCTGAGCAACAGGATGGCTACAGTCAAAAGGCCGCCGAACAACGATACATAAATGAGAAACGCTACCAAGGCGTTGGTGAGGCCAAACCAGACTGCGCACGCGGTCAAAAGCTTGGCGTCACCGCCACCCATGACATTCAACGCAAAAAGAAGAAAACAAACCGCGAAGACAGCCGCCGCGGCAGCGACATGCAAACCGATCTGCCAAAAATCGAAGCCGGACATCAAGGCAACGACAAAAAATGTACCTAGGAGAACGGCTGACACACGATTCGGGATAGTCATCGTGAGCAAATCCGACATTGCAGCGAATGCCAAGCAAAGAGGGAATACAATAAAGACCGCAGCGCTACTCATAACACTTTCCTATTCGTGGAATGGATACATTGCAGTGAATTTATAAACGAAGAATAATCTCGCGGAGAGATCGAACGGCGCCATAAAGACCAAAGGCCGCTCCACACGGGAACGGCCTTCAGAAGAAAAGGACGATAGTCCGAATTATTACGGCATGCTCTTGACGGCGGTCGACATTTCAGTCGAGAGCCCGTTAAAGAGCAGATCAAGCTGGTTGCCCAGGGCGGTCGCGCCGCCGATGAGGGCAACGGAGATCAGAGCGGCGATCAGGCCGTATTCGATGGCGGTTGCGCCGGACTCGTCCTTCATCAGACGGGCAAAAATCTTCTTCATGATGATTCTCCTAACTTCACGTTTGTTGTTCAGCACGTCCGCCAACTGTTGCCGTTGATCGGATGAACTCAATCTAATCCTGGCGAATTGCTATCGGCTTAAGGAAGACAGCTACCAAAAGATTAACGGCCCACCGCTGATTTTTGGGTAAGCGAATAGGAAATGTGCCGGCTTAGGATGCGCCGACTCGGCTTAACGGTTCATTCACCAAGAGTGCCGATGATGGGGAGAACGCCATATCAGGGACCTACCATGATTTTGCCCCTCGCGGCCAACCGGACCGCCACGCTGACAGTTGCGATCTTCGGCATGCTTTCGCTCATGGCGGCGTCGGTCGCAAACGCGCAGGACGATATGATGCGCGTCTACATGGACCACGCACGGGTGCTCAAGCTCGACCGGCCGGTCGCCAAAGTTATCATCGGCAACGCGGAAGTTGCAGACGCAACTGTGGCCGACGCCCGCACGATCGTCATTACCGGCCGTAGTTTCGGCACGACAAATCTTGTCATTCTCGATCAGGACGGAAACGCCATCGTCGATGAGCAAATTCTCGTGTCGATCGACGAAGCAAACACTCTGCGCGTCTATCGACAGACGTCGCGCACAGTCCTTTCCTGTACGCCAAGTTGCGAGCGGCATGTCGAGCGCAAAACCGCAAGTGGTGGGAGCTGAACAAACTGCGAGAAACACTGGGAATTCACTAAAATACCCGCGATTATCGCAAACGAAATATCAATAGTTGCTCCCTATCTTCCCTTTCCGTCAGGCGTAACATGATGGGACGGCGCGATGAGCATCGAGCAGGAAACACTGCAGCCCCAAAAAGCCGCAAAGCCTCCAAGAGGCGTATTGAGGCGTTTCCGGCGCGACAGAAAGGGCACCGCGAGCATTGAGTTCGCGATACTGGCTCTTCCCTTCTTCATAGTGATTTTCGCCTCCATCGAAACATTCCTCGCCTTCTATGGCGACCAGCTCCTGGCCAACGCGACGGAGACGTTGGCACGCAAGATCCGCACCGGCGAAATTACCTTCAACCGCGGCAAGCCGGCGACTGATATGGACGAGGTCAAGTTTCGCCAGGCATTCTGCAACGAAATCTCGGTGTTGATGACATGCTCGGCGACGGAGGCTGCCCAAGCCTCGAAGCTCTATATCGACGTCAGAAGTGTCACCGATCTCACCAAATTCCCGGTGCTCGTCCCGCGAATGGACACCTCGTCGTCGTCGGATCTCAAGACAGCCGAACTGAAGTTTGCGCCGGGCGGCCCCGGATCCTTCAATGTCATGCGCGCGTATTATCGCTGGAGTGTGACGACCGATCTGATCAGGCCATTTGTGACCAACCTGCGCCCGGCCGGATCCAGCATGCCTAAAGACTATCTCATGGTTTCCACAACCACTTTCCGCACAGAAAACGAGTGAGGCGCGTCGTGAAGACTTTAGCGATGCACTGGATGACGACAATCCGCCTGACCTTCGCAAGCTTCCGCTCGCTGCTCAAAGACCGGGGCGGGCTTGGCGGTGTCGAATTTGCCATCGTCACGCCGCTGCTGATCATGATTTACGTCGGCGCATTCGAATTATCGCTCGGCTTTACCGTAGCGGGCAAGGCTGCGCGCGCCTCCAGCGCGGTTGCCGATCTGGTTTCCCAGCAAAGCGAGGTCAACAAGACCTATCTGGGAAACATGTCGAATGTGGTGAAAAGCATCCTCGCCCCGTACGAGGGTTCAAAATACACGCTCAAGATCACCGGCATCGAGGTCAGCGGAACGAACACGGGAACCGTCGTCTGGTCGCGCGACCAAAACGGCGCCGTGCCGTATGCTGTCAACTCAACCACCACCGTTCCGAGCCAGTTTACCGCAACCACGGCCTTCATCATCCGTACGGAGCTGGTCGTTCAGCATGAACTGTTGATGTTCGCGCCGAGCCTTGCATCCAGCACGAAGATCGTAAATCTGTCCAAAACCGCGTATTTCCGCTCACGCCAGGCCGAAACCATAAAGTGCCCGGATTGCTGACCGCCTACTGCATGTTTCCTTAAATCCTATTCGATTTAAGGATCAAAACATGCAGCCATTCAAAGTGCTACAGCGACCTTTGCGCGTCTAATAAGACGCATTGCATTGCGGCGTCGCCGGCGGTATTCCTTCGGGATTGCGCTGGCGGCATCTGCGTCCGCGCTCGTTGCAGCACCGGACCGCAGGCCCTGCCCCGCGCTTCGGCTTACCGGAACTTTCATGGCGCGCGCGTTTCTCTTTGTCCTCGATTCCTTCGGTATAGGCGGTGCGCCGGATGCCGAAACCTATGGCGACCTGGGTGCCGACACGCTTGGTCACATCGCCGAGTTTTGCGCGACGGGCGCCGCAGATCGCGCCGGTGTGCGCGAAGGCCCGCTGCACCTTCCCAACATGTCTGCGCTCGGGCTCGTGCATGCGGCGAAATTGGCCACGGGCCGCGTGCCGGCGGGCATGCCGGTTCCGGGCCGGGTCTACGGTGCCTATGGCGCTGCCAGCGAAGTCTCGCGCGGCAAAGACACGCCATCGGGCCATTGGGAAATCGCGGGAACGCCCGTCATGTTCGACTGGGGTTACTTCTCGGCCGAGGGCGACGCGTTTCCCGCCGAATTGATCGAAGCGATTTGCCGCGAGGGCGACATTCCCGGCATTCTCGGCAACTGCCATGCATCCGGTACTGATATCATCGCTCGCCTCGGCGAGGAGCATATGCGAACGGGAAAGCCGATCTGCTACACCTCCTCGGACAGCGTCTTTCAGATCGCCGCCCACGAGCACACCTTCGGCCTGGAGCGCCTGCTGGAATTCTGCCAGGTCGTCCGGCGCCTGCTCGACGACTACAATATCGGCCGCGTTATCGCCCGTCCTTTCATCGGCCACAACGCGCAGACCTTTGCCCGCACCGGCAACCGGCGCGACTACTCGGTGCTGCCGCCCGAGCCGACGGTCCTCGACCGGCTGGCGCAAGCGGGGCGCACCGTGCATGCGATCGGCAAGATCGGTGACATCTTCGCCCATCAGGGCGTGACGAAGCTGACCAAGGCGGACGGCAACATGGCGCTCTTCGACGCCAGCCTGGCGGCGATCGACGAGGCGGAGGATGGCGACCTCGTCTTCACCAACTTCGTCGACTTCGACATGCTCTTCGGCCACCGCCGCGATGTCGCCGGCTATGCCGCGGCGCTTGAAGCCTTCGACGCACGATTGCCCGATCTCGACCGGCGGCTGAAACCCGGCGATATCGTCATTCTCACGGCGGACCATGGCTGCGACCCGACCTGGCGCGGAACGGACCACACGCGCGAGCGCGTGCCGGTGCTGATGTTCGGCCCGGCTGTGCGCAGCCGTTCGCTCGGCGTTGCCAACACCTTTGCGCATATCGGCGAAACGGTCGCCAGACATCTCGGGATCGCACCCGGCCTACATGGGAGAAGCCTCATTTGACCGCACATCTGAAGAAGGCGGAACTGCACTGCCACATCGAGGGCGCGACACCGCCGGAATTGGCGCTGCTGCAGGCGGAGAAGTACGGGCTCGACACCAGCGAGATCATCGCCGACCGAGCCTATGTCTGGACAGACTTTACCAGCTTTGTGAAGTGCTACGACAGTGTCGCCTCGCTGTTTCGCACGCAGGAAGACTATGCACTTCTGGCCGAAGCCTATCTGACGGAACTGGCCGAGGTCGGAACGATCTACAGCGAGATCATCGTCTCGCCGGATCACGGCAACACGATCGGCCTCGGGGCCGACGCTTATCTTGAGGGGCTTGCCGCCGGCATGGAGGCCGCCAAGGCAAAGACCGGGATCGAATCGCGCATGCTGATAACCGGCATCCGTCATCTCGGGCCGGAATCGGTCGCCAAGACGGCCGAATTTGCCGCCAGGAGAGACCATGCGCTGGTCACCGGCTTCAATCTGGCGGGTGAGGAGCGCATGCACCGCGTCGCCGATTTTGCCCGGGCATTCGATATCGCCCGTGACGCCGGCCTGGGTTTGACCATTCACGCAGGCGAGCTTTCCGGCGCCTTCAGTGTGCGCGATGCGCTCGACCATATCAGGCCGTCGCGCATCAGCCACGGCGTGCGGGCGATCGAAGACGCCGATCTCGTCAAGCGGCTTGCCGACGACGGCGTCGTTCTGGAGGTCTGCCCCGGATCCAACATTTCCCTGCAGGTCTTCCCGGACTTCGCCGCGCACCCCTTGCGGAGCCTGCATGGCGCCGGGGTGCGGGTGACGCTCAATTCCGACGACCCGCCCTTCTTCCACACTTCGCTAGCCCAGGAATATGACATAGCTTCTTCGGTGATGGGGTTTGGCGACGACGACATCAATAGCATGACCAGGACGGCGATCCAGGCGGCTTTCGTCGACGAGGCGACCCGCCAGAAACTGCTTGCCCTAATCTGACCGAGCCTTGCGTTCACCTACAGCGCCGCGCGTCAAATTTGACGCGTTAAGGACGCGGTAGCGCTTTAAGCTTGCTGCATAATTTTCTCCTTAAATCGATTCCGATTTAAGGAATTATGCAGTAGCGCGGGTGGCCGCGGTTGGGGATGAACACAACGAGCCGCCCAACGCCCTTGCGGCCGCGGAGCATTCCATGGAAAAAGGGCGGATACATAAACTTCGGGGAAGGTGGCCATGGACGGCGTAACAGTGATCGATCATCCGCTTGTGCAACACAAGCTGACCATCATGCGCAAGAAAGAAACCTCGACCGCGGGTTTTCGGCGGCTGCTTCGGGAAATCTCGACGCTGCTCTGCTACGAGGTGACGCGCGATCTGGAACTGACGATGGAGCGCATCGAGACGCCGATGCAGGCGATCGACGCACCGGTGCTCGAAGGCAAGAAGCTCGTTTTCGCTTCGATCCTGCGCGCCGGCAACGGCCTGCTTGAAGGCATGCTCGAACTCGTGCCGTCGGCCCGCGTCTCCCATATCGGCGTCTACCGCGACCACGAGACGCTGAAGCCGGTGGAGTATTACTTCAAGGCGCCCGAGAACCTATCCGAGCGTCTGATCATCGTCGTCGATCCGATGCTTGCGACCGGCAACTCCTCGATCGCGGCCATCGACAAGCTGAAGGAACGTGGCGCGAAGAACTTGCGCTTCCTCTGCCTGCTCGCAGCGCCCGAGGGTATTCGCAACTTCCAGGCCGCCCACCCCGACGTGCCGATCTTCACGGCGTCGATCGATAGCCACCTGAACGAACTCGGCTACATCATGCCCGGGCTCGGCGATGCCGGCGACCGCATGTATGGAACCAAGTAATTTTCCGTTTCTTAACCAGAGCGCAAAATTGATGAAAAACCGCCGGCAAACCGGCGGTTTTTTTGTATCGCATTAGCCATCCCCTGCTCTACTGGACTTCATCGGCGCGGGCGTCTGCGGCCCGATGCGCGGGAGGTCAGGTCATGTTCGTCCGTCTGCTGACATTCGCCGGCGGTATCGCTATTGCGGCCCTGGTCATTCCTGACCTCGCGAGTTCCTATCTCTCGAGCGCTGAGACTGCCGCCACGGACAAACCGGCGGTGAACAACTCCCTTCCGGCAACGACGGCGAAATATGCTTCGGGAAAAGGCGTGGTGCTCGAAGCCGACCGCTCGGGCCATTTCTTCGGAGCGTTCCGCATCAACGGCCGCACCGAACGGGGCATGGTCGATACCGGCGCCAGCACCATCGCGATCAATGTCTCGACCGCGCGCAGGCTCGGCCTGTCTGCCGGAGCGCTTACTTTCAACGCACGCGTTCGAACGGCCAATGGCGATGTCGATGCAGCGCGGGCCAAGCTGACGAGGGTCGAAATCGGCGGCATATCGTTGCGCGACGTCGACGCCCTGGTGCTGCCCGACAAGGCGCTTGCCGGCATGCTCGTCGGCATGAGCTTCCTCGGCCGACTATCGTCCTACCGCGTCGAAAACGGCGCGCTGCATCTGGTCAGGTGATCCTTGAAAGGATTGGCGAGCGCACCTCAGGCTGAGCGTCGGCGATCGTATAGAGCGCCAGCAGCTCTTGCCGCGCATGTTCGGCCGCGGTCTCGTCCGCCGCATGGACGAAGGCGATCGGTTCGTCCTCGGCAACTCGCGTTCCCAACGGTTTCAGCTCGGCAAAGCCGACCCGATGATCGATCCTGTCGTTCGGATGTGTCCGACCGCCACCCAGAGCGATGACGGCCATGCCAAGGTCACGGGTCCGGCAGGATTGTAGATAGCCGTCTCTTTCTGCTTCCACCGGAAGGATAACTGGGGCAGGCGCCAAGTGCTGTTCGGGACGCTCGACGAAATCGGCGGGACCACCGAGCGCGTAAACCATCCTGGCGAAACGCTCAAGCGCTGCACCGTTTGCAAGCGCCGTGCGCGCCAATGCTTCGCCGGCTACCGGGTCGACTGCCACACCGGCCGCGACGAGCATCTCCGCGGCGAAAGCCATGACCACGGTTTCAAGGCGGGTGCCGCTTTTCTCGCCCTTGAGAAAGGCGACGCAGTTCCGGATTTCAAGCGCGTTTCCAGCCGCATCGGCCAAGGGCTCGTTCATATCCGTCAGCAATGCCGACGTGCGAACGCCGGCACCATTGGCGACATCAACTAGCGACCGGGCGAGTGCCTCGGCTTCGCCAGCATCGCCCATGAACGAGCCATTGCCGAGCTTGACGTCGAGCACCAGCGACTGCAGCCCGGCGGCAAGCTTCTTGGAAAGGATCGATGCGGTAATCAGCGGAACTGAATCGACGGTCGCCGTCACGTCACGGATGGCGTAGAGCCGCTTGTCGGCGGGCGCCAGATTGGCGGTCTGGCCGATGATGGCGCAGCCGACCTCGTCGACCGTCTTTCGGAATAGCGCAGCAGACGGCTGAATATCATAGCCGGGTATGGATTCGAGTTTGTCGAGCGTGCCGCCCGTGTGCCCCAATCCCCGTCCCGAGATCATCGGCACGGCCAAACCGCATGCTGCGACTATCGGGGCAAGCATCAGCGAGACGTTGTCGCCGACGCCTCCGGTGGAATGCTTGTCGACAATGGGTCGGCCGATGCTGCTCCAGTCGAGGGTTTCGCCGGAATCGCGCATGGCGAGCGTCAGCGCCACCGTCTCGTCCCGGCTCATGCCCGAAAACCAGATAGCCATAGCGAAGGCAGCGACCTGACCCTCCGAGATCGAACCATCGGAAAGGCCGCGGACGAAGCCCGTGATATCTGCCGCCTCGAGGCGCTCGCCGTTTCTCTTGCGGCGGATGATCTCCTGGGGAAGCATGGTCACTGAACCGCCGCGTCCGTGGAAATCATCTCCTTGAGAATGGCGGCCAGGCGTTTGCCGCCGACCGGCGCCATGTCCTTCGTCTCGTGATGGCTGAGTTCGCCGCCCGTCATGCCCGCGCCGAAATTGGTGATCACCGACGCTGCAGCAACCTTGAGGCCGAGGAAGCGCGCGAGAATGACTTCCGGCACGGTCGACATGCCGACCGCATCGGCGCCGAGCACGCGCGCCATGCGAATTTCCGCTGGCGTTTCAAAGCTCGGCCCGGAGAACCACATGTAAACGCCGTCCTGCAGCGGAATGCCCATCCGGTCGGCCGCGCGCCGCATGCGCGTCGCAAGCTCGGTGTCATAGGCGTTGGTCATGCCGACGAAGCGATCGTCGCTTTCGACGCCAATCAGTGGATTGAATCCGGAAAAGTTGATGTGATCCGAGATCCGCATGACCGAACCCGGCGGCAGATCATCACGCAGCGAGCCAGCGGAGTTTGTGAGCACGAGATTTTCGACGCCGAGTTTCTTCAGCGTCTGCAGCGGCACGCGCATCGCGTTGGCATCGCCGCTCTCGTAGTAATGCACCCGGCCGGACAGCATGACGACCGGGACGGCGCCGAGCAAACCTGCGACGAGTTCGCCGGCATGGCCAGAAACGCTGCTGACGGGAAAACCCGGGATGTCGGCATAGGAAATGCGTGTCGGGTTACTGACCGCTTCGACGAGCGTCCCAAGCCCTGAACCAAGGACAATACCATAGCGGGGAGCCAGGCCGCCGAGCCTGCCCCTCAGGAATTCAGCAGCGCTGCTCATCCGAGGATCTCGGTCTCGAAGCTGTGCGGTAGCAGATCGGACAGGGCGAGCGTCTTCTTCACGCCCGTCTCGTCGCAGAGGTAGATGCGCGTGCTGGCGCCGGAAAACTCCGCAAGCCGTTGCCGGCACCCGCCGCAAGGCGGGCAGAGCGCCAGCTTCTCGGCGATAACGGCGACTTCCATGATCTTGCGCTGGCCGGCCATGACCATGTGGCTGATGGCCGTGGTCTCGGCACACCAGCCTTCCGGGAAGGAGAGGTTTTCAATGTTGGCGCCGGTGTAGATATGGCCGTCTTCCGCACGGATCGCGGCGCCCACCGGAAACTTGGAATAGGGCGCATGCGCCTTGGCCATCGCTTCGCGTGCGGCTTCGAAGAGTTCGTTTTCCATAGCCTTACCGCTCCTTCACATAGGGGACACCGCCGGCCTTCGGCGGGATTGCCTTGCCGATGAAGCCGGCAAGCAAGATGACGGTGAGAATATAGGGCAATGCCTGCATCAGCTGCACCGGCACCTGGCCGATCAGCGGCAGGGGATTGCCCTGCAGGCGGATCGCAAACGCATCGAGGAAGCCGAACAGCAGGCAGGCAAGCATGATGTTGAATGGCCGCCATTTGGCAAAAATCAGCGCTGCAAGCGCGATGTAGCCCTTGCCGGCGGTCATGCCCTTGACGAAGCCGGCGGTCATCGCCAGCGACAGGTAGGCGCCGGCAAAGCCACACAGGATGCCGCAGCAGATGACGGCGCGGTACCGCATCCAGACCACCGAAATGCCGGCGGTGTCGACGGCACCCGGGTTCTCCCCGACCGCACGGAGCCGCAGGCCGAAGCGGGTGCGGTAGAGGATCCACCAGCTGAGCGGCACCATGGCGAAGGCCACATAGGTCAGGATGAAATGCCCGGAGAGCAGATCGGCATAGATCGGCCCGATGAAGGGAACATCGCGAATGGCGTCCGCGAAGGGAAAAGTGATCGTCTGGAACCTTGCACCTTCGGCCAGTGCCGGCGTGCGCCCGCCCTGACGGAACCAGGCCTCACCGAGGATGACGGTGGAACCCGCGACGATGAAGTTGATGGCAACGCCGGAGACGATCTGGTTGCCGCGCTGGGTGATCGACGCATAGCCGTGGACAAGGGACAGGGCGATCGAGATGAGGATGCCCGCAAGCAGTCCCAGCCAGACGGATTGGGTGATCGCTGCGACCGCGCCGGCGGCAAAGGCGGCGCCCAGCATTTTTCCTTCAAGGCCGATATCGAAGATACCGGCACGCTCGGTGAAGAGACCGGCGAGGGCTGCGAAGATCAGCGGAACGGAGACGCGGATGGTGGACTCGAGGAGCACCACGATGACGTGGAAGAAATCCATGGCTTCAAGCTCCCTTGGTCTGGGCAACGACCGCGGCGCGCCGGCTGGATGTGGAAAACAACCGGGTGATCGCCGGCCGGAACATGTTTTCAAGGGCGCCAGCAAACAGAATGACGAGGCCCTGGATGATGACGATCATGTCGCGCGAGATCGACGGCATTTCGAACGAGATCTCCGCCCCACCCTGGTAGAGCACGCCGAAGAGAACGGCCGCCGGGATGATGCCTGCCGGATGCGAGCGGCCCATGAGGGCGACGGCGATGCCGACGAAGCCTGCACCCTGGACAAAATCAAGCTGCATGCGGCCCTGCTCACCCATGATCGGGTTGAGCGCCATCATGCCGGCAAGCGCGCCGGAGATCATCATGGTGATGACGGTGATGCGGCTCTCGCTCATGCCGGCATATCGCGCGGCCGACGGACTGTGGCCCATGGTGCGCATCTCGTAACCGAGCTTGGTGCGCCAGATCAGGAGCCAGACGCCGAAGGCCGCGACAAGGGCCAGCAGGAACGAAACGTTGAATGGCGCCGTGCCGATATCGAGCCCGAAGATCCCCAGAAGCCAATCGAGCTTGGGCAACTGACCGCCTTCGGCGAAGGTGCGCGTCTGCGGCGACATCGAGCCGAGCGGCTTCAACACCCGCGTCAGCAGATAGACCATCAGGCTCGACGCGATGAAATTGAACATGATCGTGGTGATGACGATGTGGCTGCCGCGCTTGGCCTGCAGCCAGCCGGGCAGAAACGCCCAGGCAGCGCCGAAAGCGGCCGAACCGATGATCGCCAGCGGGAAGACCACAAACCACGGCATCGTCTGGTCGAGCCAGAGGCACGCGAGCGCGACCCCGATGCCGCCGACATAGGCCTGGCCCTCGCCGCCGATGTTGAAAAGCCCGGCATGGAATGCGACCGCGACCGCAAGGCCGGTGAAGATGAAGGTGGTGGCGTAGTAGAGCGTGAAGCCGATATATTCGCCGCGACCGAAGGCACCGTTGATCAGGTGATAGGCCGCCTCGAACGGATTTTCGCCGACGAGCAGAACCACGAGGCCGGCAACCAGAAACGCGACGGCGAGATTGACCAGCGGGACGAGGCCGTATTCGACCCAACCTGGAAGCTTTGCATAGGGATTGCTCATTCTGCGGCCTCCTTGCGGCCTTCGACGCCGGCCATCAGCAGGCCCAGCTCGCCCTCGGTCGCATCGGGATCGCGCTCGCCGACGACACGGCCGGCAAACATGACCAGGATACGGTCCGACAGGGCGCGGATCTCATCGAGTTCGACGGAAACAAGCAGGACAGCCTTGCCCTGGTCGCGCATCTCGATGATCCGTTTGTGGATGAATTCGATGGCGCCGACATCGACGCCGCGGGTGGGCTGGCCGATGATCAGCACGTCCGGCCCCCGCTCCATCTCGCGGGCGAGAACGATCTTCTGCTGATTGCCGCCGGAGAAATTCGCGGTCTTCAGCCGGGCGTTCGGCGGACGGATGTCGTATTCGGCGATCCGCTGCTCGGCATCCTTGCGGATGGCGTCGACATTCAGGAAGACGCCGTTGAGGTAGCGCTTGTCATGGTGATAGCCGAGGATGGCGTTTTCGCATTCCTCGAATTTCAGCACTAGGCCGACGTGGTGCCGGTCTTCCGGCACATGAGCGAGGCCACGATCGCGCAGCTCCTTGGGGTCGGCATGGCCGGTGACGTCGATCGGCTTGCCATTGAGGTGCACCTCGCCGGAAACGGCACGGCGGATACCGGAGATCGCCTCCAGGAGTTCCGACTGGCCATTGCCGGCGACGCCGGCAATGCCGACGATCTCGCCGGCCCTAAGGTTGAACGACACATTGTCGACCATGGTGACGCCGCGGCCGTCCTTGACGGTCAGACCGTTGACCGAAAGCTTGACATCGCCGGGCTTGGCCTCGCCCTTTTCGACGCGCAGCAGCACGCGGCGGCCGACCATCAGCTCGGCGAGTTCCTCGACCGAGGTTTCCGCCGTCGTGCGCGTTGCCACCATCTCGCCGCGGCGCATCACCGAAACCTCGTCGGTGATCGCCATGATTTCCCTGAGCTTATGGGTAATGAGAATGATGGTCTTTCCCTGGCTCTTCAGCTGTTCGAGAACGCGGAAGAGATGATCGGCCTCGGCCGGCGTCAACACGCCGGTGGGCTCATCGAGAATGAGGATATCGGCCCGGCGATAGAGCGCCTTGAGGATCTCGACGCGCTGCTGCAAGCCGACAGGCAATTCCTCGATCACGGCATCCGGATTGACCTCGAGCGCGTATTCGCGCTCCAGCCGCTTCAGCTCGATGCGCGCCTTGGCAATGCCCTTGTTGAGGATCTGGCTCTCTTCCGCGCCGAGCATGACGTTTTCGAGAACGGTGAAGTTCTCGACCAGCATGAAGTGCTGGTGCACCATGCCGATGCCGGCAGCGATCGCCGCATTCGGATCCCGGATCGAGACCTGCTTGCCATCGACGTGAATCTCGCCGCTATCGGCCTGGTAAAAGCCGTACAGGATCGACATCAGGGTCGATTTTCCCGCACCGTTTTCACCGATGACGCCGTGGATCGTACCCTTGCGGACTTTCAGATTGATATTCTTGTTGGCGTGAACCGGACCGAAGCTCTTGTCGATCCCACGCAGTTCGATGGCAATACTGTCCATATTGGCCTTACGATCCCCAAACTGGCCCGCTTCGGTCTTCTTCCCAGAAACCGTGCCGGCGATTTTTTTACCATTTGGTATAAGTTTATCATCGATTTCCCGGCACGGAAGCCCTCAATCGAGATCTCCTTATACTCTCACCGGATCGCTGATGAGAGTCCAGCGTGAATATACACAGGCAGATCGGCCGTAATCGCAACAAAAAACCGGCGGCATTCGATGCCGCCGGTTCAGTTTTATGCTTTTGCTTCAAGCGGTTTGGACGGGCCGCAGCAGGCGCAGCGCATTCATGGTCACAAGCACCGTGGCGCCGGTATCGGCGAGAATGGCCGGCCACAGACCGGTGATACCCGCAATCGTGGTGACGAGGAAAACAGCCTTCAGGCCAAGCGCAATAGTGATATTCTGGACAATGTTTCGCATTGTAGAGCGGGAAAGCCGGACCATCGCGGCGACATCGCTGACCCTGCCGTGCAACACCGCCGCGTCGGCGGTCTCCAACGCCACGTCCGTGCCGCCGCCCATGGCGATGCCGACGTCGGCTGCAGCGAGCGCCGGCGCATCATTGATGCCATCTCCGATCTTGGCAACATTGAAGCCGGATTTCTTCAATTCTCCAACGATGCGCTGCTTGTCCTGCGGCAGCAGTTCGGCGCGCACCTCCATGCCGAACTGACGGCCGATCGCCTCCGCCGTGCGGCGGTTGTCGCCAGTCAGCATGACCACATGAATGCCGGCGTCGGTCAACGCCTTGACGCCGACTGCCGCATCCGGGCGCGGCTCATCACGCATGGCGATGGCGCCGATAATCTCATTGCCGGAGATCAGCACCGAGACCGTCTTGCCCTCGTCGTTCAGAGCCGCAATGCGCGCCTTCTGATCAGGCGACATCGGCACGCGGTCATCGGCAGCGTGGGGCGAGCCGAGGAACAGGGTGGCGGCGCCAACGACGCCTTCAAGACCCTTGCCGCCGATAGCCTTGACCGTCGTGATGCCCGGGACCTGCAGTTTCAGCTCGTCGGCGCGCTGCAGGATTGCCCGTGCCAGAGGATGGCTCGATCCCTGCTCAAGAGCTGCGGCCAAGCCCAGCACCTCGTTCTCGGCGCGGGCGAAGCCGACGATATCAGTCACCCGCGGTTTGCCTTCGGTGAGCGTACCTGTCTTGTCGAATGCTGCGGCGGTGATCTTGCCGACATTTTCAAGCACGGCGCCGCCCTTCAGGAGCAGGCCGCGGCGGGCACCGGCCGAAAGGCTGGCGGCGATCGCAGCCGGAGTCGAGATCACCAAGGCGCAGGGGCAGCCGATCAGCAGGATCGCCAACCCCTTGTAGACCCACTCGCTCCAGACGCCGCTGCCCAGAAGTGGCGGAAGGATCGCGACCAGGGCGGCGACAACAACGACGGCCGGTGTATAGTAGCGCGAGAAGCGATCGATAAAGCGTTCGGTCGGCGCCTTGCTCTCCTGCGCCTCCTCGACGAGCCGCACGATTCGGGCAATGGTATTGTCCGAGGCCGCAGCCGTGACGTGTACGCGCAAGGCCCCGTCGCCATTCACCGTTCCGGCGACAAGCGCATCATCCACTGCCTTGTGCACCGGCGTGCTTTCACCAGTGACCGGTGCCTCGTCGACGGCGCTTTCGCCAGAGAGGATGATGCCATCGGCCGGAACGCGGTCGCCGGGTCGGACGAGAATGACGGCGCCGACCGCCAGGCTATCCGCCGGGACCTCATCGACCCGACCGCTGCGCTCGAGATAGGCCGACTTCGGCACGAGCGCCGTCAGCGATTGAATGCTGGCCCGCGCCTTGCCGGCGGCGACGCCTTCCAGCAGTTCGCCGACGAGGAAGAGCAGCACGACCATCGCCGCTTCCTCCGTCGCGCCGATAAAGACGGCACCCACCGCCGCAATGGTCATCAGCATCTCGATCGAGAACGGCGTGCCCGAGGTCGCCGCTGCGAAGGCGCGCCGCGCAATCGGCAGCAGGCCGACCAGCATGGCAAGCGTGAAGATCCAGGGCTCGGTGGCCGGAACAAGATGCCCAAGGCCATAGGCGGCGGCCAGAGCCAGACCACAGGCGATGGTCAGCCGGCCCTTGGCCGAGCGCCACCAGGGGCCGTTCGTTGGCCCGTGATCATGGGCATGGGAACTGGGCTGCTGCGATGAAGCTGCCCCGGCCGCGGTGTGGCTGTGCTGATGTTCGTGGTCGTTGGTATGCGCGTGCTTCTCATGCTTGTCGCCGTGCCCATGATCGTGATCGTGATCGTGATCGTGAGGATGGTCATGGTCGTGATCGCCCGAGCAAGTGTGTATGGCGACAACCGCGGGCTTCTGGTGGGCGGCAATCGGATGCAGCCGGTAACCGAGCTTTCCGACCCAGCTGACGATATTCGCGGCAAGATCGCCGTCGTCGGCATGCTTGACCGACATCGTGCCCGCGGCAACGGAAACCGAGACATCTTCAACACCAGGCATGCGCCTGACGGCGGTGTCGATCTTCGATGCGCAGGAAGCACAATCCATGCCTTCGACCCGATATCGGTTTTCGCGAATATTTGCTGCCATGACCTGCTCCTTGCATATCTTGACGCAAGGCTACGACCTCTAGTGACTAGAGCTGCAAGGCCAAATTGCACGACCAAGCGAAGTTTTTCGCCGAATGCTGCCTTGCGGAGTCGTTTCCGCATGCTTGAAAAGGGCATGGCCTACCTCTGGCGGATGAGGGCAAACCAGAGATAGCGGACTGTAGGCCTTCGTTGCATATTGCAGGCTGCCGTGGGCCATCGTGGGCCATCGTCTTCTTAGACCGAAGGTCCTGGACTTTGTTCTGGGCGCGCTTGGCGGTTAGCCGGTTTTGTTTTCTTTGCCCCTGAACGCCAAAAAGCCCGCSGACCTTTCGGTCTCGCGGGCTTTTTTTTTGATTTGGTTGCGGGGGCAGGATTTGAACCTGCGGCCTTCAGGTTATGAGCCTGACGAGCTACCGGGCTGCTCCACCCCGCGCCATCTCGGTAAACCGCTATGCGGTTTATCCGGTGCGTAAACCGCTGTGCGGTTTATCGCGCCAAAAAGCCCGCSGACCTTTCGGTCTCGCGGGCTTTTTGTTTGATTTGGTTGCGGGGGCAGGATTTGAACCTGCGGCCTTCAGGTTATGAGCCTGACGAGCTACCGGGCTGCTCCACCCCGCGCCATCTCGGTAAACCGCTATGCGGTTTATCCGGTGCGTAAACCGCTGTGCGGTTTATCGCGATAAGGTAAATCCCTTTGGGATTTACGGTCTGTGCCGAGCAAATCCGACGGATTTGTCTCGCGTAAGGGACGTTCTGATTTTACCTAAGCAAAAAGGCCGCTTGTAGGCGGCCCTTGCGTTTCGGCTTGGCCGAGCGTTTGTTCAGAGAAGATTTTCGGTTTGTTTTCGCCGCTGCCTTGTCCTTCTCGGCTATGCCTCGAAGGGGAGCGGCGGTTTTTTTATCTTGCGTTTTGCAGACCTGGCAGCGACCTACTCTCCCGCGTCTTAAGACTAAGCAAAAAGGCCGCTTGTAGGCGGCCCTTGCGTTTCGGCTTGGCCGAGCGTTTGTTCAGAGAAGATTTTCGGTTTGTTTTCGCCGCTGCCTTGTCCTTCTCGGCTATGCCTCGAAGGGGAGCGGCGGTTTTTTTATCTTGCGTTTTGCAGACCTGGCAGCGACCTACTCTCCCGCGTCTTAAGACGAAGTACCATCGGCGCTGGGGCGTTTCACGGCCGTGTTCGGAATGGGAACGGGTGCAGCCACCCCGCCAGAACCACCAGGTCGGCAAAGCGCAAGATTTGCCCTTAGCTGGGGCAAACCGAATGAGAAGCTGGTG